>NZ_AP022612.1:3264753-3917704 GCF_010729895.1 Mycolicibacterium confluentis | reverse complement strand
AGGACCACTTGGCCGACGCAGGACAGCAGCAGCCTGCGCGAGCGCCCGCTCGAGATCACCCGCAGGATGGCCGCGGCGACCGGTTCGACCACGTTCATTGCGGCGGCCCCCAGATCCGGCCGCGCTCGGGTCCCCACACCCGGTCACCCAGTTGCGTCAGCACGAACCGAATCGAGCCGACCATGTTCTCCCAGTTGGCCCACTTGGGTCCGGTGAAGGCCGGATCGCCCAGGTGGTTCATGTCCGGGATGTGCCCGAGCGCGACCTGCTGCAGGTCGACGTCGGCCGCGGCGGCGTTGCTGCCGAAGATTTTGAGCACCGCGGGGATGGCCCGCATGAAGTTGGCCATCGACACGCGCGGGTCGGTGGAGACGTCGTTGAAGGACCGCGACAGCGTGTTCAGGTCGCGTACCAGGCTGCGGGTGTCGGTGCCCGCGATGGCCGGGAACTTCTGCAGATGGCTGGTGAGCGCACCGATCTGGTTGATGAGTTCGACGATGGCCGCGGTGTTGGCGGCGATGGTCATCAGCGCCGGCGCCGACGAGTCAAGCAGGCCGTTGATCTGATCGCGGCGCTCGTTGAGTTGTTGCGCCAGGTCCGAGGTCTGGGTCAGGACGGTCCGGATCTCCTCGGTGCGGGCCGACATCGTCGAGACCAGCGCGCGTGATTCCCGGATCAGCGTCGTCAGCCCTTCACCGTCCTTGCCCACCGACGATCCGACACCGTTGAGCACCCGCGTGAGGTTGCGGATCACGCCGCCGTTGACCAGCAGCGAGGTCGTGGCGAGCACCTGCTCGACGGTGGCCGCGGCCTGCGTGGCCGCCAGTGAGATGGTGTCACCGTTGCCCAGCAGCACGGGTTGGGCGCCGACCTGCGCCGGTGGGCGCAGCGCGACGAAGACGTCGCCCAACGGTGTGGCCGAACGCAGTTCGGCCGTGGTGCCCTTCGGCAGTCGCACGCCGTCGACGATGCGCATGTCCACGACGGCGACGTAGTTCTGCGCGCGCATGGCGATGACTTCGCCGACGTCGGCGCCGCCGACCCGGACCTTGGCGCGGTGCGGCAGGTTCAGCGCGTTCGCGAACTCCGCGGAGAGATCGTAGGTCGGCCCGGACAGCCCGGGGGCGGGCAGCGGCAACTGCTCGACCCCGCCCGAACAGCCCGCGACGACGACGGGAACCAGGGCGGTCGCGCACGCAAGGCGGATGCGGGCGGTCATTCGGCCAACCTCGTCATCCCCTCGAGCACCGACGTCACACCGAAGTCGGGCCCCAGGTCGGTGATGGTGCCGGTGCGGCAGCCGAGTTGGCGCAACCCCAGAATGTTGCAGACCTCCTTGGTCATCGAGCTGTCGAAGAACACCGAGTCGAAATGCGCACCGACGCGCAGCATTCCGTTGTCCATGTCGATCGCGTTGGAGACGTTGTCGATCGCCAGCGGGGCCACGTCGAACACCTCGGCCAGCTCACGCCGGTAGTCCACGAGTGCCCGGCTCATTCGGGCGGTGCTGCCGACTGTCGCCTTGAGGTGATCTTCATTGGTGTCGAGCAGGCCGTTGATCTGGCCCAGCAGTTCGTTGAGTTTGCGGCCGGTGTCACCGCCGCCGACGTTGTTTTCGGCCAGGATGTCGCTGACCTGCCGCACGTAGGTGCCGAACTCCCGCACCTGCCCCTCGTTGCGTGCGGCGGCGTCGGTGAGCCGGCTCAGTTCGGTGACGACGGTGTCGATGTTGGCCTTGGTGGCCGCACCCCCGTCCGCGCCGCTGCGCAGTGCATCCGACAGGCTCGCGAGCGCGGTCTTGATCTGTTGGCCGCTGGTGGAGGTGATGTCTGATGTGGCGGCGGTGATGTCCGCCAGCGGGCCGCCGCCATGACCGTCCCCGCCCATCGCCGTGCCGAGCGTGTCGACCATCTTGAGCACCCGGTCGAATTCGATCGGGGTGCGGGTGGATTCGATGCTGAGCACGTCGCCGTGGGCGAGTTTCGGCCCGCCGTCGTACGGCGGGGTCAGTTCCACATGGCGGTCGGTGAGGATCGAGGTGCCCACGGTGACTGCCTGGACACCGGCGGGGAGGTCGATCCCCGGATCGATCTCCAACTCGACGTTGACGTGGTCGCCGCCGGGTTTGATCGACAACACCCGCCCGACGGGCATGCCCAGCACGGCCACGGTGTTGCCCTCATACAGGCCGACGGCGTTGTCGAAGTGCGCGGTGACCCGCAGCGGTGACTTCTCGGTCGGCCAGATCAGGTACGCACCGCCGACGGCGATCGCCACGACGGTCAGCGCGACGGCCATGACCACGGTTCGCCTGATCATTCGCAGTCCTTGAAGTACTGGTAGCGCTCGGGCCACTTCCACTGTTCGGCGCGCCCGCTGATCGCACACATCCAGGAGTCGACCATCAGGCCGCCCGGGAGCATGAAGTCGAGGAACGGGCCCGTGCCGGTCGCGTTGGCGACATTGCGCATGGTGATCGGCATGATCTGGAAGAGGTTGCGCAGCAGGTCCTCGTGATCACCGAACATCGCCATGACCTCGCGGACGTCGGCCAGCATCCGGTCGAGGTCGCCCCGGTCGTCGACCGTGACATCGCGCATCGTCGTGATGAGTTCGGTTGCGGCGACCAGCAGTCGGTCCACGCTGGCGCGCCGCGCCACGATCTCCTGCGTCAACTCCCGTCCCTGCGTCACCAGGGCGCCCAGGTCCTCCTGCTGATCGCCCAGGATCTTGGCCACGGTCGCGGTGTTCTTCAGCAGATCCGCGATCTGCGCCCGGCGGTCGGCGATCACCATGGAGAGGTCCTGGACGCCGGCCAGCGCCTCGGGCAGCACCGCGGGGACACCGTGCAGTTGGCCGGCCACGGTCTGCAGGGACTCCGCGAACCGTTGCGCGTCGACGTCCTCGAACGTGCGGGTCGAGTCCTGCAGCAGCTTCTGCAGGTCGTAGGGAACGGCGGTGTTGGCCAACGGGATCCGGTTGTCGGTCAGCGGATCACGGCCTGCGGGTCGCAGTTCGACGTAGCGCGAACCCAGCACCGTGGTCAGTTTGATCGCAGCCCTGGTCTGCGCGCCGAGCTTGACCCCACCTTCGAGTTTCATCGTGACCAGGACGCGGTCGCGGGTCAGCGTGGTCGCGTTGACCGTGCCGACCGGGACGCCGGCGATGCTGACCTGATCGCCCGCGCGGAGATTGGCGGCCTGCAGGAACTCCGCGGTGTAGGTCTTCTTGCCCAGGTGCAGCGAGTTCACCAGCGTGGTGCCGCCGACGAGCGCGACCAGTGCGAGCACCGCGAGGGTGCCGAGCATCAGCGTGCTGCGGTCTTCGAGGGTGCGAGGTCTGGTCATGATCACCTGCACTTCGCCGAGTACTTGCGCTGACCACCGGGGGTGGCCGCGTCGGCGATCGTCGGGATGATGGGTTTGAGGAAGTTGAAGAGCGTGAAGTTGAAGTCGCACGGCATGGCGCTCATGGCCGTCGAGTCGCCGGTGATGCGCGCGACGCCCTTGAGGATCGCGGGCAGGTTGGCGCCCGCGGTCGCCCACTCGTCGCGCTTGGCGACCATCGTCGACAACATGCCCGGTTGGCGGTGCAGCATGTCCTGCAGTTCGGGGCGGGCGGCCGAGGAGATCGCCGAGAGTCGGCCCACCACGTGGGAGATCGACCCGGTCGAGGTGACCAGTTCGTCGCGGTGCGAGTTCAGGTCGGCCACCACCGCCCGCAGGTGCACCAGGGTGCCCTGCAACTGCGTGCCGCGGGACGCGAGGTTGGCGGTCACCGCGTTGAGGCTGTCGATGACCTGACCAAGCACCTCGTCGGGTCCGGCCAGTGACCGTGCCAGCCGGGAGGTCTCACCGATCAGCACCACCAGGGACTGCGAGTCGCCCTGCAGCGCATTGATCAGCGCGGTCGACAGGTTCCCGCGGTTGTCGGGGTCCAGCAGGGTGAACATCGGCTCGAATCCGTTGAGCAGGTTGGTCACGTCGAACGACGGTGCGGTGTGCTCGAGCGGGATCTGGGCGCCGTCCTCCAGCCGCTGGGGTTGCCCGAAGTCGGCCAGCGACAGGTCGATGTAGCGCTGGCCGATGATGTTCTGGTAGATCACCGAGGCTTTGGTGTTGCCGGTGACGGGTTGGTTGCTTTCGACCCGGAATTCGACTCGGGCCATGTCGTTGTCGAGTGCCACGGCGTCCACACGGCCGACGCGCACCCCCGCCATCCGGACGTCGGAACCCGCGCGCAGACCCGTGGCGTCGGTGAACACCGCCGAGTAGGTGTGCGTGGATCCGGTCACGTCGCGGCGCAGCGTCACAAAGATGGTCCAGGTCAGGGCCAGGCAGCCCACGACGAACAGCGCGAGCCACACCAGGTTTCGATGCGCGCTGGTCATGGCGGCCCCGGGGCTTCGGCGGGGGCGAACACCTCCGGCGGGGGCGGGGTGTCGACGGCACCGAGCAGCAGTTCGTCGGCGACCGACCCCGGTTCGGGCACCGTCGTACCCGGGGGCGGGACGTAGGCGCGGGGGTCGGGCAGGCCCCGGGTGTCGATGATCGGGGTGGTCTCGGGTGCGGTGTCGCAGCTGGGACCGAGAAGGTCCCCGTACACGGGGCAGTCGGCCCGGGTGTAGAGCCGCAGCGGCGCCAGCGCGACAACGAGTTTGAAGGTGAACGTGACCTTTTTGCCTGTGCGGGTCCACAGTTCGTCGAAGAAGCCGTTGATGACGTTGTTGACGCCGACGGCCACGGCCGGGAACTTCGCCGACCGGTCGGCCAGCACGCCGACGACAGGCGTGAGGTTGGTGGTGATGCCGACGAGGCGGTCGGCGTTGTTGTCCATCGCGGTGCGCAGCGTGCCCATCGTGTGGTTGGCGCCGGAGAGCAGGTTGGCCAGTTCGTTGTGCTGTTCTGCGACCGTGCGCATGGGCGCAACGGCCGCGTGCAGGGAGTCCACCAGCTCCGGTGCCGTGGTCTGCAGCGCCGCGATGGCCGAGTTCCAGGTTTCCAGCGTGGGTGGCCCGGTCTCCTCGGCCTCCAGTTCGTTCATCTCGGTGACGATCCGGTTGAGGCCCTGGGCGGCCGCGGTCAACTGCACACCCTTGCCCGAGGTCGCCTCCGAGATCGTCTGCAGCAGACCGAGAGTGCGGTCACCGTCGGGTCGGCCGACGGCTGCCGCGAGTTCCCGCAGTTTGACCAGCGTCGTCTGGAACAGCTGGGTCGGCAGGCTGTCGTCCTGCTGGATCACCGCACCGCCTGCGATCGCGGGCCCAGCGCCGTGCTCGACGAGTTGCACGGTCGAGACCGCGAAGGCGTTTCCGGGGACGATGCGCGCGGTGACGGTCGCGGGGATACCCCGGGCGTGGTTCGGATCGAGGTCGATCGAGACGATATTGGGGCTGCCGTCGAGGCTGGGCGTGACGTTGCGGACCATGCCGACCAGCACGCCGCGGAACTTGACGTCGGACTTCGGCGGCAGTCCGTCGCCGACGCTGGGCAGGCTCGCGACGACGCGAACCTGGCGGTCCAGTGCACCATTGGATTTCGCGACCATCAGGGTCAGCGCCAGCGCGCACACCAGAGCGAATGCCAGGCACGTCAGCAGCAGCGCGCCGTTGGACGGTCCCCGGCCGTCGAGTTCGAAGCGGTTGGGCATCAGCCACCCAACCTTCCGCCGGAGTCGATGCCCCAGAACGCCATCGTCATGAACATGTTGACGATCACCATCAGCGTGATGCTGGCGCGCATGGCGCGTCCGGCGGCGATGCCCACCCCGCGTGGCCCGCCGCTGGCGTAGAAGCCGTAGTAGCACTGCACCGTCGACATGATCGCGACGAACACCCCGACCTTGATGACGGCGAAGAACATGTCGCGGCCCGACAGCATGAGCGTGAAGTAGTGCAGATAGGTGCCCGAGGCCTGGCCGCTGGCCATCGACACCACGAACTCGCACACCAGGAAGTTGAGTGCCAGGCACACCACGAACAGCGGGATCACCGCCAGGGCCGAGGCCAGCACGCGGGTGGTCACGAGGTACGGAATGGGCCTGATGGCAACCGATTCCAGCGCGTCGATCTCCTCGGAGATGCGCATGGCGCCCAACTGGGCGGTGAACCGGCAACCGGCCTGGATCGCGAAGGCCAGCGCGGCCATCATCGGTGCGAGTTCACGCACGGTCGCCAAGGCGGTGATCAGTCCGGTGGCCGGACCCAGGCCCAGCAGGTTCAGCGCGTTGTAGCCCTCGATCGCGACCACGGCCCCGGCCGCGGCGCCCACCACCAACACCACCCCGGCGGTGCCTCCGCCCACCACGATCGACCCGTTGCCCCAGGTGATGTCGGAGGACAGTCGCAGGAATTCGCGGGGATAGCGCTTCAGAACGATGGGGATGCCGGCCAGCGTGCGGAAGAAGAACGCCACCATGTGGCCGATCCGGTCCATCTGCACGCGCACCGACTGCCCCGTGTTGACGACGGGTCGGACTCCCAGCGGCAGATGGGTGGTGGCGGCCACGTCAGAACCCCGCCTTGGGAAACAGCACCAGATACATCTGGCTGATCAGGACGTTGGCCAGCAGCAGAAGCAGGATCGACTGCACCACAGCGGCATTGACGGAGTTGGCGACACCGGCCGGTCCGCCATGGGTGGACAGTCCCTTGTAACAGGAGATGATCGCGACGATCACCCCGAACACCACGGCCTTGACCAGGGTGACGACGAGGTCGTCGACGGTCGCGAAGGACGAGAACGTCGCGGTGTAACTGCCGGGCGTTCCACCCTGCAGCATCACCGTGAACGCGTAGCCCGCCAGAAAACCGATGAAGCACGTGAAGCCGGTGAGGCACACCGCGACCAGGACGCTGGCCGCCAAGCGTGGGACCACGAGTCGCCGGATCACGGACACGCCCATGACCTCCATGGCGTCGGTCTCCTCGCGGATGGCGCGTGAGCCCAGGTCCGCGCTGGTGGCCGATCCGACCGCGGCGGCCATCAGGATCGCCGCGACCAGGGGGGCGCCCTGCCGGATCACCGCAAGCCCGTTGGCGGCTCCGGCGAGCGAGGTGGCGCCGAGTTGTCCTGCCAGCAGGCTGAATTGGATGGCCAGGGTCACGCTGATCGGTACGGCGACGAACAGGGTGGGCACCACCGCGGTGCGGGCCATGAACACGGCCTGCTCGACGAACTCGGTGAACGGGAAGCGCCCACGGACCATGTCGACGGTCATGTGCTGGAACGTGCGCACCGCCAGCACACATTGACCGCCGACGGTGCGCAACGCCAGGAACGGGTGGCGGTCCAGATAACCCCTGGACCACTGGGCGATCTGGGTGCTCGCCGGGTGCGCGGTCAAGACCGGTGGCCCCCAGTGGCGTCGAACACCAGTGACAGTCGCTTGAGTCCGCGCAGCATGAAGCTCGGCTCGTACTCGAAGTCGTTGTCATCGGCCAGGGTGACTCCTGCGTAGCGGGTGGCGAGTTCCTCGAGCGCGATCCTGGCCTGCAGGCGGGCCAGAGACGCACCGAGGCAGGTGTGGATTCCCGAGCCGAAGGCCAAGTGCGACTTGGCATTCTCACGTGCCGGGTTGAACTCCTCACCGTCGGCGAACTGTGCCTCGTCGCGGTTGGCCGAGCCGAAGGCCAGCACGACCATGGAGCCCGGCGGGATCGTGTAGTCGCCCAGTGTCGCCTCGGCTTTCGTGATGCGGAACATCGACTGCACGGGGGTCAGGAAGCGCAGTGCCTCCTCGACCAGGTCGGCCGAGCGCGCTGCAGGATCCTCCTTGAACCAGTTCCACCACGTCGGGTTGAGTGCCAGTTGGTGCAGCGTGCCGGTCATCAGCTTGCGCGAGGTCTCGTTGCCGGCGATCAGGATCTGCTGGATGATGCTCAGCGCCGCACCGTTGCTCAACGGTTCGTCGTCGCCTGCGTTGGACGCCTGCACCAGACCCGTGATGAGGTCGTCGCGCGGGTCGGTGCGCCGGTCCTCGAGTTGCGCGACGAAGTAGCGCTGATACTCCAGCAGGCTGCGAGCCTGTTCGAGGGCGCCGTCGGCGTCGATCTCGGCGCCGAGGGTCAGCGCGAACTGATCCGACCAACGCCGGAAGTCGTCGATGCGGTCATCGGAGACGCCGAGGGCGGCCGCGATGATGTGCAGCGGCAGCGGTGCCGCGAACGCCTCCACGAACTCGATCGGTTGCCCCTCGGGGATCTCGGCCAGCAGGTCGGCCACGATCTGGCGGATCTCGGGTTCCCGTTGCGCGACGAACCGCGGCGTGAACGCGCGCGCCACCATCCGGCGGTAGTAGTGGTGTTCGGGCGGGTCGGCCGTCAGCAGCGTCGGCAGGTGCTCCCACCCCTCTGCCGCGATCGCCGCGACCTCCTCGGCCACCGAGTCCGGCGGCGGCATCTGGGGCAGCCCGAACGCCGACGAGAACACGTCGTGATTCAGCAGCGCCTCGTCAACCAGGTCCTTCGAGGTGACGAACCACATGCCCCGACTCGCGACGAAGTGCACGGGCGCATCGCGGCGAAGTGACTGGTACCAGGGGTGCGGGCACTGCATGGTCTCCGGGTCAAGCGGGTCGAAAGAGCTGACCGGGCAGGCGTTGGCGGGGTTCGCGATGTCGGTCAAAACCGTCTCCAGAGGGTGTCGAAGGGGACTGCGGTCGAGCGCTTGACTAATTGGTGGACCAATATAATAGTGAGCTAAGTCATAAACAAGGGTGATCGATCTCGATGACCGGGGAAGCGAGGAAGACGTGCCGACAGCCGTGGTGACCGGTGCCGGAAAGGGAATCGGGCGTGCGATCGCAGCGCGTCTCGCCGCCGACGGAGCGCGGGTGGTCATGGCGGACATCGACCTCGCCGCGGCCAAGGAGGTCGCCGACGCGGTGGGCGGACGGGCCGTGGCCTGCGACGTCTCCGACGCCGCTGACGTCGCCGCCCTGGCCGCAGAGGTCGAAACCGTCGACGTGCTGGTGAACAACGCCGGCATCTGGCGCTCCCAGACCCTCGACGAGAGCACCGAGGCCGACATCACTGCGGTGCTGCGGGTCAACGTGCTCGGCAGTTGGCTGGTGACCAAGGCCCTGCTGCCGAAGTTCGCCGCAGGCGGGGGTGCCATCGTCAACCTCGGATCGGTGCTCGGCGATCTCGGGGGTGTGGGCCGCGGCATCTATCCGGCCTCCAAGGCGGCGATCTCGGCCCTGACCAAGCAGATGGCCGCCGAGTTCGCTCCTCGGCGGATTCGCGTCAACGCCGTCGGCCCGGGCCTGGTGCTCACCGACGGCACCGAAGGCGAGTTCGCGGACCCGGGTCTACAGGCCGCGATCGGCGACTCGATGCCCTTGGGGCGCTTGGGTGTCCCCGACGACGTGGCGCAGGCGGTGGCCTTCCTGGCCTCACCGCAGGCCAGCTACATCACCGGCCAGACGCTGTACGTCGACGGGGGTTGGGGGGTCAACGGCTCGGCGTTCATCGGGACGGCGGTCGGACAGTACTTCGAACAGTTGACGGCGACGGGAGCAGCCCAGTGACCGACACGACGGATCGCACGAAGCCCGAACCGGGGACAGCCCGGTCGTCGGGGCCGACGGTGCAGAGCCTGCTGGCGACGGACAGCCGCGAGGTGCCTGCGCCGCTGCTCGAGGAGTCTGCGGTCTACCTCGGCTCCGAGGACATCGACATCCAGCGCTACCTCTCGCAGGAGTTCCACGAGCTCGAGGTCAAGCGCGTCTGGAACCGCACCTGGCAGCTCGCATGCCGGGAGGAGGACATCCCCGAGCCGGGCGACTACCACGTGTACGACGTCGCGGACCTGTCGCTGATCGTGGTGCGCAGCGCGTCGGGGGAGATCAAGGCCTTCCACAACGCGTGTCTGCACCGCGGCACCCGACTGTGCGATGACGAGGGCCGGGTCAACCAACTGCGTTGTCCCTTCCATGGATTCACGTGGAGCCTGGAGGGTGCGCTCACCGATGTGCCGTGCCGGTGGGACTTCCCGCATGTCGATGACCAGAAGTTCGCGCTGCCCGAGGCGCAGGTCGGACTCTGGGCGGGGTTCGTGTTCGTCAACCCCGACGCAGACGCCCCGCCGCTCGCGAAATATCTGGGCGACCTCGACAAGCACTTCGCGCCGTTCAACCTGGCGGACCGGTTCAAGGCCGTGCACGTCGCCAAGGTGATCGACTGCAACTGGAAAGTCGGCATGGAGGCGTTCCTGGAGTCCTACCACGTGATCGCGACCCATCCGCAACTGCTGGAGTACCTCGGGGACTCGAACACGCAGTACGACGTATATCCCCGGACCGACGGCCTGCCGGGCTTCAACCGGATGATCACCCCGCAGGCCACCAGCAGCCCGCACCTGGAACCGCTGGAACCCCAGGATGTGCTCGACGCGATGTTCCGGGACTTCTTTCCCGAGGGGGTCGGCGCGTTCGAAGTCCCCGAGGGGGCCTCGGCGCGCCCGATCGTCGCGGCCGCGATGCGGGAGAACCTGGCGCAGACCACCGGGGCGGATCTGTCGACGACCAGTGACTCCGAGATGCTCGACGCGATCCAGTACTTCGTGTTCCCCAACATGGTGCCGTGGGCGGGCGTCGGGGCGCCGTTGACTTACCGATTCCGGCCCTACGGAAACGACCCCAACCGATGCATCTTCGACATCATGCTGCTGATCCCGCTGCCGCCGGGCGTGC
Organism: Mycolicibacterium confluentis; assembly: GCF_010729895.1. Lineage (NCBI taxonomy): Bacteria > Bacillati > Actinomycetota > Actinomycetes > Mycobacteriales > Mycobacteriaceae > Mycobacterium > Mycolicibacterium confluentis. The sequence goes on along the minus strand of NZ_AP022612.1, from coordinate 3,907,012 downwards.
CCAAGCCGAAGACGGCCCCGGTGCATTGGCTCGGGCCCGACGAGGACTACAACGACGCACCGGAACTGGGCGGACTGTGCGCGGTCTTCAACCAGGACCTGGCCAATCTGCCCAGGATCCAGCGCGGCCTGCGGTCCATGACCAAGCCGGGGGTGACGCTGGCCAACTACCAGGAGGTTCGGATCAGGCAGTTCCACCAGGACCTCGACAGATGCCTCCGCGGTGACGGTTGACCGCCTGCGCGCCGGTGCCGTGCGCCATGATTGGTCCATGGCTGACACCAGAGTGGCGCGAACGGGCCCGGGTCGTCCCGCGGGCAGCGACAGCTTCGACACCCGGCAGCGGGTGATCGAGGCGGGTTGCCGCTGCTTCGCGCAGCACGGCTACGGGGCCGCCACCAACAGCCTGATCGCCGAAATGGCTGGAGTCACGGCCGGTTCGGTGTACTACCACTTCGGTGCCAAACGCAAGCTGTTCGAGGCCGTCTGCACGTACGTCTACGGCAACATCGTCACGCGCAGCAGGGCCGCGATGGCTGGTGCGCACACCGTGCCGGAGCTGCTGCGGGCCATCCTGATGGAGGCCATCCGGATCAACCACGAGTCGCCCGAACTCGCGGGTTTCGTGGCCGCCGCGCCCGTCGACGCGCGCCGGCACGCGGAGTTGACCGACATCTTCACCCAGCAGACCGAGGGCATGCGCGCCTCCCTGGCCGAGGCCGTGATGACCGGACAGCAGGGTGGGCACATCCCCGCCGACGCAAACCCCCTGCTGGTGGCAGGAATGATCAGCGCCGTGGTCGACGGCTTCGCGCACGCCGCGGCCTCTGTTGACGCCAACGCGCTGGACGCCATGACACAGCTTTTCGACGCATTGATTCTGACGGGCGAGGGCAGCACCGGTTCCTGAGGTGTCGTCCTGCCCGGAAAGGCAGGAATGACAGCTGAACCCGCGCAGACCGTGGCCCGGCTGCGGCAGACCTTCGACACTGGCCGAACACTCGACATCGGTGGAGAGAGCGCATGGACGCCAACCTGATTCGGGAGAGTCCGTTTCTGACCGGACACCACCAGCCCAACCGGATGGAGGTCGACGCGCCGGATCTGCTGATCCGCGGCCAGATCCCGTCGGACCTGGCCGGGGTCTTCTACCGCAACGGCGCCGAACCGCTGTACCCACCGACCGACGAGGACTACCACTGGTTCGACGGCGACGGCATGGTGTACGCGTTCTACATCGAGAACGGTCGGGTGTCGATGCGCAACCGGTGGGTCCGCACCGACAAGTTCCTGCTGGAGCAGGGGCAGGGGCGCCGCCTGTTCGGGGTGCTCGGCAACCCCATGACCGCCGACCCCGCATCGCTCGGCACGCGGTACAACACCGCGAACACCAACGTCATCATCCACGGCGGAAAACTGTTGGCGCTCATGGAGGGTGCCCCGCCCGTCGCGCTCGATCCGCGCAGCCTCGACACGGTCGGCGAGCACACCTACGGCGACCTCATCACCACGACGTTCTCGGCGCACCCGAAGGTCGACCACCGCACGGGTGAGTTGGTCAACATCGGCAACGCCGTGCACGGCCTCGCCGGCGAGGCCGTGATCCGCTACGACGTCATCGACGCCGACGGCACCCCGACCAAGACCGAGTACATCGGAGTGCCGCACATGACGATGATGCACACGTTCCTGCTCACCGAGAACTGGGTGGTGTTCCCGGTCAACCCTCTGGAGTTCAGCCTGGAACGCGCGATGGCCGGCGGTCCGATGACGGCCTGGGTCCCGGATCGGCCCAGCAAGCTCGGCATCATGCCGCGCAACGGCACCGCCGACGACGTGCGCTGGATCGAGATCGACCCGCGGCACATGCTGCACGAGGCCAACGCCTGGGAGCAGGACGGCAGGATCATCGCCGACGTCGCGGCCGCCGAGGGCACCGCGCTGTTCCCCGATGTCCACGGAAACCGCGCCTCCCACAAGGAGACCCAGCAGAGCCTGCGGCGCTGGACCATCGACCCCACCGGTGTCGAACCGTGGCGTGAGGAGATCATCAACGACCGCGATATCCAGTTCCCAAGGCCCGATGACCGGTTGATGGCCGACCGCAGCAGGCATGCCTTCGCCAACAGCAACCTCAACTCGACCGACGGCCGGGTCGAGGGGATGGACTCCGCACTGCGGGTGGACACTCACACCGGTGCCGAAGACCTCTTCCACTTCGGCGCGGGCACCGCGGCCGGTGAGCTGATCTTCGCGCCGCGCGTGGGCAGCACCTCAGAGGCGGACGGGTACGCCGTGACACTCATCCACCGCAAGGAGGCGACGGAGAGCGAACTGGTGATCTTCGACGCGGGTGACATCGCGGCCGGTCCGATCGCCAGTGCGGTGATCCCGTTCCGGGTGCCCAGCGGCTTCCACTGCAGCTACTACAGCGTGGACAGCCCTCTCTATGAACAGGCCTTCGCCAGGTGACGCGCGAGGCCGAGATCCTCGAGGCCGTGCTGGACATGCTCAGCGCCGGTGGCTACGAGGGACTTTCGATGGAAGCGCTGGCCAAACGTGTGCACGCCAGCAAGGCCACGCTCTACGGATCGTGGGGCGGCAAGAAGGCACTGGTGCTCGCCGCCATCCGGTATGCCGTGCACCCCGTCGGCGAGATCGACCACGGCGACCTGCGCGCCGACCTGATCGCGATCGGGCGCGCCGTGGACCACTCCAAACAGCGGTCGGCCGGGTTCATGCTCGCGATCGGGCACACCGCGACCATGGACCCGGAATTCGCCAAGGCCGTGCAGGAGAACCTCGGCGGCCCGGTGATCGCGGCGACGCGCAGGGCCATCCGGGCCGCGGTCGCCCGCGGGGAACTCAATCCGGCCGCCGAGAAGCTGCGGTATGTCGCCGACATCCTGCCGTCACTGGCCATGGGCCGCCGCGTGTTCGGCGTCAAGGGACGGCTGGATGTCGAGGAGATCGTCGACACCATCGTGCTGCCCGCGCTGCGCAACGCCTGAGGAGGATCAGAGTCCGGCGGCGACGTGGTGGTACACGTCATTCCACTTCAGTTCCCGCTGGAAGCCTCGCACCGTGGTGGTGTCGTCGATGATCAGCAGTTCGGTGTCGGTGATCGTGGCGAAGTCGTCGAGCATCTCGGTGTCCACCGCCGTGGTCAGCACGGTGTGGTGCGGCGCGCCGGACATCAGCCACGCCTCAGCGGAGGTGCACCAGGACGGCCTGGGTTCCCACACCGCACAGGCGACCGGCAGGTTCGGCAGTTCAGCGGTCGGTTCGATGACGCGAACCTCATTGGCCACCAGCCGGAATCGGCTGCCCATATCGCAGATGCCGACGATCACCGCGTCTGCGGGCGCCGCGGTGAACCGCAGTCGAACGGGGTCCTCACGGCCGCCGATCGACAGGGGGTGCACCTCCAGTGTCGGTGTCCCGGCGGCGATGCTGGGGCAGACCTCGAGCATGTGCGCACCGAGGATGCGCTCCTGACCGGGTGTCAGATCGTAGGTGTAGTCCTCCATGAACGACGTGCCACCGGGGAGTCCCTCGGCCATCACCTTGACGGTGCGCAGCATCATCGCGGTCTTCCAGTCGCCCTCGCCGCCGAACCCGTACCCGTCGGCCATCAATCGCTGTACGGCCAACCCCGGCAGCTGACGCAACCCGCCGAGATCCTCGAAGTTGGTGGTGAAGGCGTGGAATCCGCCGTCGACGAGGAACTTTCGCAGTCCCAGTTCGATCTGGGCACCGTCACGCAACGACGAGTGCCGGTCGCCGCCGGGGAGCAGTTCGGAGGCGACACGATAGGTGTGCTCATACTCCGTCACCAACTTGTCCACGTCGGCCTGCGGTACGGCCCGCACCACGTCCACCAGATCGTTGACGCCGAAGCTGTCGATCGAAACGCCGAAGTGTGCCTGCGCCTCCACCTTGTCACCCTCGGTGACGGCGACCCCGCGCATGTTGTCGCCGAACCGAACCACCCGCAGCGTCGACAGTTCGGCGGCGCCCAGTGCGGCGCGCACCCACGACCCGATGCGTGCGCGGGTGTGCGGGTCGCTGACATGGCCGGCGACCGTCTTGCGCGCGGTGGACAGCCGCGACTGGATGTAGCCGAACTCGCGGTCCCCGTGCGCGGCCTGGTTGAGGTTCATGAAGTCCATATCGATGCTGTGCCAGGGCAGTTCGACACCGAACTGGGTGTGCAGGTGCAGCAGCGGTTTACGCAGTGTCTTCAGGCCCCGGATCCACATCTTGGCCGGGGAGAACGTGTGCATCCAGGTGATCACACCGACGCACTCCGGTGCGGCGTCGGCCTCGGCGAACACCCGCGCGATCTGGTCGGGGTCGGTCACGACCGGGAGACAGCGCACGGTCGCCGGGATCTCGGCGGCGGCATCGAGGCGGTCGGCGATCTGACGGGACTGATCGGCCACCTGGTCCAGGATGTCCTGGCCGTACATCGATTGGCTGCCGGTGATGAGCCACACCTGGCTGGTGGCGAGTCGAGACGCGATCATCGCGGGTTCTCCTGGGTCTCCTCGAGGTGGCCGGGTTGGCCATACACGTTCTGGTAACGCTCGAACAGGGCCGTGACGTCGGCCGCGTCGAGCGAGGGTGGGATGCCGAGTTGCCGGCTGATGTGCACGGTGCGGGCGACGTCCTCGACCATCACGGCGGCCTTCACCGCGTCGCGGGCGGTGCGCCCGATGGTGAACGGACCGTGGTTGCGCATCAGCACCGCGGGAGATCTGCTGCCGCGCAGGGCTTCGACGATCCCGCGGCCGATCGAGTCGTCACCGATCAGCGCGAACGGTCCCACCGGGATCTCGCCGCCGAACTCGTCGGCGATCATCGTGAGCACGCAGGGAATCGGTTCGCCGCGCGCGGCCCACGCGGTGGCGTACGTGGAGTGTGTGTGCACCACGCCGCCCACCTCGGGCATGTGACGGTAGACGTAGGCATGGGCGGCGGTGTCCGACGACGGGTTGAGCGCGCCGTCGACGAGATTGCCGTGCAGGTCGCAGACCACCATGTCCTCGGCCGTCAGCGACGCATAGTCCGCGCCCGACGGTTTGATCACCATGAGTTCGCGTCCGGGAACCCTGGCTGACACGTTGCCCGCGGTCCAGATCACCAACTCGTAGTGGGTGAGCTGTGAATGGAGGGCGCACACCTCGTCGCGCAGGTCGGCGATCGTGCGGGTCACATCGGAGGTGATGCTCATGCCTGGGCTCCCAAGGCAACTCGGGTGTCGATACGCCGGAGTCGACGCATCATGTCGTTGCCCCGCCCGAACCACTCGTAGGCCGCGACGTACTCGTGGTAGAGGCGGTCGTAGGCCGCGACGTTCTCGGGGATCGGGGTGTAGGCGTCGCGGACGCGTCCGCCCATCTGCGCGGCCGCCTCGGGCACGTCACCGAAGGCGCCGGCGGCGGTGGCGGCGTGGATGGCGGCCCCCAGCGCCGGGGCCTGGGTCGAGGGCACGATGGACAGTGGCAATCCGACCGCGTCGGCGTAGATCTGCATGAGCAGTGCGTTCTTGAGCAGGCCACCGGCCACCACCAACTCCTCGACCGCGACGCCGCTGGCAACGAAGGTCTCCACGATCATCCGGGTGCCGAACGCCGTGGCCTCCAGGAGCGCGCGGTACATGTCGACGCAGGTGGTCTGCAGCGTCTGCCCGATCATCACGCCGGAGAGTTCGTGATCGACGAGCACCGACCGGTTTCCGCTGTGCCAGTCCAGGGCCACCAGACCGTGCTGACCCACCCGCTGCCGGCTGGCGAGGTCGGTCAGGTGCTCGTGCACCGAGAGGCCGCGGCGGCGCGCCTCGATGTGGTGGCTTTCGGGGACGCAGTTGTCGACGAACCAGCCGAAGATGTCGCCGACCCCGGACTGGCCCGCCTCGTATCCCCACATGCCCTCGGAGATTCCGCCGTCGACCACGCCGCACATGCCGGGCACCTCGCGCAGCTCGGTCGAATTCAGTACGTGGCAGGTTGAGGTGCCCATGATCGCGACGAGGCGTCCCGGCTGCAGCGCGTCGGCGGCAGCGACGGTGACGTGCGCGTCGACGTTGCCGACGGCCACCGCGATGCCCTGCGGCAGGCCCGTCCACTGCGCGGCCTGTGCGGTCAGAGCTCCAGCGCGATCTCCCAGCTGGCCGATCGGGTGGTCGAGCTTGTCGGTGACGAAGTCGGCGAACCCGGGACGGACCTCGGCCAGGAACTCCCGGGTCGGGTACCGGCCATCCTGACGGATTCCCTTGTATCCCGCGCTGCATGCGTTGCGGACGTAACTGCCGCACAGCTGCCAGACGATCCAGTCGGCGCCCTCCACGAAATGGTCGATGGCGTCATAGATCTGAGGATCCTCGTCGAGGATCTCCAATGCCTTGGCGAATTCCCATTCGCTGGAGATCAGCCCCCCGTACCGGGGCAGCCAGGACTCGCCACGCCGGGCCGCGACGGCGTTGATGCGGTCGGCCTGTGGCTGGGGCGAATGGTGCCGCCACAGCTTGGCGTACGCGTGCGGTCGGTCGACGAACTCGGTGAGTTCGCACAGGGGAGTGCCGTCCCCGCGCACCGGCACCATGGTGCAGGACGTGAAGTCGGTGCCGATGCCGATGACGTCGGCCGGGTCGATCCCGGCCGTGGCGACGGCCTGTGGGACCGCGGTGCGCAACACCTCGACGTAGTCGGCGGGGACCTGCAGCGCCCACTGCGGCGGAAGTTGCGCGGTGTCCCCGGGCAGGGTGTCGGTGACGACCCCGTGCCGGTAGGCATGCTCGGCGACGGCGAGTTGGTGCCCGTCGCGCACCCGGATCACCACCGCTCGTCCAGACAGGGTGCCGAAATCGACTCCCACCGTGTACTTGTCATGACTCATGCCGACTCCTCCCGCTGTCGTGTGCTGTCGCGGACGATCAGTTCGGGGGGCAGCAGCGCGACGCTGGCCGGCGTCCCCTCCAGCGTCGCGATCACCAGTTCGATCGCGCGCTGACCGACCGCCTTGAAGTCCTGCCGGATGGTGGTCAGGGCCGGATTCAGGTAGGCGGCCTCGGGAATGTCGTCGAACCCGACGACGCTCACGTCGCCGGGCACGGAGCGGCCGGCTTCGACGAGGGCGTGCAGCACGCCGATCGCCATCTGGTCGTTGGCGACGAACGCCGCCGTGGCGCAGCCCTTTCGGCCCTCCCCGCCCTCCCGCGCCAGTTCGCGCCCGATCTGATAGCCGCAGGCCGGTGTCCAGTCACCCTCGGCGAGGACACGTGGGGTCAGCCCGGCCGCGCGCATCGCCTCCTCGTATCCGATCCGGCGGCCCTTGGCCTCCGTCCAGGTCGTCGGACCCGCGATGTGGACGATCTCACGGTGGCCGAGGTCGATGAGGTGTTCGGTGGCCTGCCGGGCGCCGGCGATCTGGTCGACACCGACGCTGAGTCCGCTTCCCGACAGGTCGCCCTCGACGACGATCATCGGCATCCCGGCCTCGGCGGACCGGGCCACGGCGAGCGCGTCGTCCTGGGCCGCGATCATCACGATGGCTTCCACCGACTGGCGAGCGAGGTGCTCGAGCGCGTCGCGAAGCGCCTCGCGGGTGACCTCCGCCAACGGCACCATGCTGGTGAAGTAGCCGGCAGCCCGTGCGGCCTCCTCGACCGAACGCTGAATGCTCGAGGGTCCGTACAGTGCGCCGTTGGTGCCGACGATGCCGATGATGCCGGAGCGTCTGGTCACCAGAGCCCGCGCCGCGGTGTTGGGGCGGTAGCCCAGTTCGGCGATCGCCTGCTCGACGCGTGCTTTGGTGGTGGGCCGGATGCTGGGCGAGCCGTTGATGACCCGGGAGACCGTCTGGTGACTGACCCCCGCCAGGCGCGCGACATCAGCCATCACCGGTTTCGGTGTGATCGATTGTCCGGGAAGGTCTTTCATGAGCCTGTCTTCCTCACCACTAGTCGCTGAACGAGAACAAACACAAGCAGTAGGACGCCGGTCATGATCCGGGTCCAATAGGAGTCGAGGTTGGCCGCGGTCACGAACGTCTGAATGGTGCCCAGCACCAGCACCCCGATGACTGATCCCAGCACGAAACCCACACCGCCGGAGAGCAGTACCCCGCCGATCACCGCGGCCGCGATCGCGTCGAGTTCCAAGCCGACGCCGTTGAGACTGTAGCCGGAGAGTTTCTGCGCGCCGAGCAGAAGTCCGGCCAGAGCGGCACACAGGCCGCTGATCGCATACGCCGACACTGTCGCGCGGGACGCGGACAGGCCCATCAACTGTGCCGACTGCCGGTTGCCTCCGACGGCGTACACGGTTCTGCCGAACCGGGTCTGATGCAGAACCCATCCCGCGATGGCCACGACAAGGATCGCGACCACCACCGACCAGCGGATGAACTTGTCCTCGTAGAGGTACACGTAGTCGAGTCCGAACTGCCGGAGCAGCGGATCCTTGATCGGCATTGTGTCGACACTGATCACGTAGCACAGACCGCGGGCCAAAAACATTCCCGCCAGAGTCACGATGAACGGTTGAACATCGAGGTGCTCGATCACCACACCCATGAGCAGTCCGAGCAGGGGCCCGATCAGCAGCACGGCCCCGACAGCGGCGGGTGTCGGCCACCCTGCCTGCAGGGTGGCCGCGAGGACGACGGTGGACAGCGCAACCACTGCTCCCACGCTGAGATCGATTCCGCCGGTGAGGATCACAAACGTCATACCCACGGCCAGGACGATCAGGTGGGCGTTGTCCACGAGCAGGTTCAGGAAGACCTGGGTGGGACTGGCGAAGTCGTAGCCTGTGATCACGGCGGTGAACAGCGCCGTGAACAGGGCCAGGGAGGCCAGCGGGGACAGGTGCCTGCCGTGGACGCGCCGGCGAATCTCGGTGGTGACCTTGCGGGGTCTCACCGCGGTCAGTGTGCCCATGCGGGTGCCTTTCGCGACAGCAGGGCCCGGAACTTCGGTGCCTGCAGCAGGCACACCGCGATCACGACCAGCGACTTGAACACCAGTGTCGCCTCCGGAGTGATGCCCGCGGTGTACACCGTGGTGGTCAGGGTCTGGATGATCAATGCCCCGAGAATGGTGCCGGTCAGGCTGAATCGCCCACCGGCGAGCGATGTTCCGCCGATCACGACGGCCAGAATCGCATCCATCTCGATCCACAGTCCGGCGTTGTTGGCGTCGGCCGCGGAGATGTTCGACGCGATCATCAGCCCCGCGACACCTGCGCACAGTGCGCAGAAGACGTACACCGCGAAGACGATGGTGCGGTGCCGAACCCCGGCCAGTCTGCTGGCTTCGGGATTGATGCCGACCGACTCGAGCAGCATGCCCAGTGCGGTGCGCCTGGTGAGCACGCCGACGAGCGCGAACATCGACAGGCTCACCAGGATCGCCACCGGCAGTCCCCACAGGTATCCGGCGCCCAGAAGCCTGAATGGCGCGTTGGTCACTGTGACGATCTGTCCGTCGGTGATCAGCAGTGCGATGCCGCGACCGGCCGTCATCAGCACCAGGGTCGCGATGATCGGTTGAACTCCGCACACCGAGACCAGCAGTCCGTTCCACCAACCGAGTGCGACCGCGACTCCGAGGGCGATGCCCACAGCGGTGATGGCGGTGCTCGCGCTGGCCGGGTCCGCGGCCGAGGCGATGTGCGCACAGGCCAGGGCGCCGCTGATGGCGACCACCGCGCCCACGGAGAGGTCGATCCCGCGGCACGCGATCACCAGCGTCATGCCGAGCGCGACCAGCATGGTCGGGGCGCCGTTGCGCAGGATGTCGATCAGGCTCCCGAACAGGTGACCGTCCTGCACCCGAATGCTCAGAAAGCTCGGCGTCAGCATGACATTGAGGATGAGCAGCGCCATCAGCGCCAGGGCCGGCCACACCAGCGGTGACGCGGTCAGTCGGGTCCGGGTTTCCCGCAGCGTCGTCACCGGCCACCCCCGGCGATGAGTGCGGTGAGCTCGCCGACGGTGGTGTCGGCGCCGGTCCGCGCGATGCAGCGACCCTCGCGAAGGACGATAATGCGGTCGCTGATCCGCACCACCTCCTCGAGTTCTGCGGAGATGAACACCACCGCCATACCGTCGGCGGCCAACTCGGCAACGAGCCTCTGGATCTGCGCCTTGGCGCCGACGTCGACACCCCGGGTGGGTTCGTCGAGGATGAGCACCTGGGGTGTCGTGATCAGCCAACGCGCGAGCAGGACCTTCTGCTGGTTGCCGCCGCTGAGGTTCTTCACCAGCGCATCGGGGTCCCGGGGCCGGATGTCGAGACGCTCCAGCCAGTGCGTCACCAGAGCGTCCTTGGTCTTCTGGGGCAGGGGACGGGCGAATCCCCGCCGAGCCTGCGCGGCCAGCACCAGGTTGTCGCGGACCGTCAACTCACCGATGATGCCCTCGCCCCTGCGGTCCTCCGAGCAGAACGCGACGCCGCGCGCGATGGCGGAGCGCGGGGAGCGCAGTGTGACAGGGGCTCCGTCGATGCGGATCTCTCCGGTGGTGGCGCGGTCGGCGCCGAACAGGAGTCGCGCCACCTCAGTTCGGCCGGATCCCAACAGACCGGCCAGGCCGACGACCTCGCCGCGATGGAGATCGAGGTCGATGGGGTGCACACCGGGGGCGCGGCCGACCCCGCGCGCGGCCAGTACCGTCTGGCCGCTGTGGCCGTGCTCGGCCGCGGCGTACCCTCCGATCTCCTCCAACACAGCGAGTTCGTGTCCGAGCATGGCCGCCACCAGCTGCGTTCGGTCCAACTCGGCGCTTTCATATTCGCCGACCAGACAGCCGTTGCGCAGCACGGTCATTCGGTCAGAGATCTCGTAGACCTGGTCCAGGAAGTGGGAGACGAACAGAATAGCCACGCCGTCGTCGCGCAACCGCCGCATGACGCGGAACAGTTCGGTCACCTCGTCGGCGTCCAGGCTGGAGGTTGGTTCGTCGAGGATCAGCACCCGCGCCGAGACCGCCGTCGCCCGCGCGATCGCCACGAGTTGCTGCAGGGCGATCGGGTGAGCTCCCAGGGTGGACCTGGGGTCGATGGTCAGGTCGAGCTCGGCAAGCAGATCCGCGGCCCGGTGATTCATCGCGCGGTGGTCGATGCGGCCGCGGCGACGTGGTTCACGGCCCAGCAGGATGTTCTCTGCCACAGTCAGATTGGGGCACAGGTTCACCTCCTGGTAGACGGTGCTGACGCCGGCCTGCTGCGCCTGTCGAGGCCCGGTGAAGTGCTGTTCGACACCGCCGACCGCGACGCTGCCGGACGTGATGTCGTAGACGCCGGTGAGAGCTTTGATCAGCGTCGACTTTCCGGCGCCGTTCTCGCCCATCAGCGCGTGGATCTCACCGGGCAACAGCCGGAAGTCGACCCCGTCGAGCGCCTTGACGCCGCCGAACTCGACAGTGACGTCCCGCATCTGCACTGTCGGTGTGACACCGGGTGCCGAGACCACCGCAGTCATCAGTACTTGCGGTCCGGCAATGCGGCAGCGGCCTGCTGGGAGTCGAAGGCCTCGTCCGGGATGACCACCCGCGCCGGGATCGGCTTGCCCGCGACCACGTCCGCGGCCAGTTCCATCAGCTGCGGTCCGATCAGCGGGTTGCACTCGACGATGTAGTTGAACTTGCCTGCAGCCAGGGCCGCCATGCCGTCGTGGGTGGCGTCGATCGCGACGATCTCGATGTCCTTCCCAGGCTTGAGGCCCGCGGCCTCAATGGCCTCCATCGCTCCGAGGCCCATGTCGTCGTTCTGGGCGAACACCAGGTCGATCTTCGGGTGGGCCTTGAGGAATGCCTCCATCACCTGTTTGCCGCCCGAGCGGGTGAAATCGCCGCTCTGCGAGGCGATGATCTTCAGATCGGGGTTGGCGGCGATCGCCTCCGCGAATCCGGTGTTGCGCTCGATGGCCGGGTCAGCACCCGTGGTGCCCTCCAACTGAACGATGTTGACGGGCCCGGGTGCCGAGGCGTGTCGCTGCACCACCCAGTCACCGGCGCGCCTGCCCTCCGCGACGAAGTCCGCGCCGACGAACGTCCGATAGACGTCGGTCTCCTCGGTGTCGACGGCGCGATCGGTGAGGATGACCGGAATGCCCGCGTTCTTCGCCTCCAGCAGCACCGCGTCCCACCCGGTGCGAACGACCGGGCTGAACGCGATCACGTCGACGCGCTGTTGCACGAAGGAACGGATGGCCGCGATCTGGTTCTCCTGCTTGCCGCCCGCGTCGGAGAACTTCAGGTTGACGTCGGCGGCCTTGGCCGCGTCCTGAATGGACTGGGTGTTGGCGGTTCGCCAGCCGCTCTCGGCGCCGACTTGGGAGAACCCCATCGTCAGTTGACCGCCGTGGCCGCCGGGCTCGCCGGCGGGGGCGGGGCCGCTGCCGCAGCCGGCCAAGGCGACCACCGCGGCGATCCCGATGATCGCAGAGCGAGATCTCTTCACAGTGACTCCTTCAAGTTGGTTTCTGCCGAGGTCAGCGCGGTGCTGACGCGGTGCTGTCGGCGGGTGCGAGGTGCGAAGACGGTGTGACGGGCGTAACACCCAGGCAGATGTTAACGCTCACATTCGAGATGTGTCAACGGGTGGACCGCATCGCGGGTGGGTCAAACTCGGCCCTTGACAAAGCGTGAGACGCATCACAAAATCGGGAATGTTAGCGCTCACATTTCGTTGGGGCTAGATGTCTGCGTCGCTGTGCGCGGTGAAGCAACCGGAGGATTTGAATGCGAAAGAGCATTGTTCGAATCGTGGGCACCCTTGCCGTGGTGGCCGCGGTGACCGCCGTTGGCTGCGGTCGCCAAGCTCAGACCGAGGCGGTGAACCCAGGGGGAGACCGCTCGGGCACCGTCGGCATCGCGATGCCGACGAAGTCGTCGGAGCGTTGGGTCGCCGATGGCGCCAACATCGCCCAACAGTTTGCCGACCTCGGCTACGAAACCGATCTGCAGTACGGCGATGACGTTGTGCAGAACCAGGTCTCACAGATCGAGAACATGATCACCAAGGGGGTGAAGGCCTTGGTGATCGCCCCGATCGACAGCTCGTCGCTGACCGACACACTGCAGCGTGCAGCGGACGCGGGAATCCCCGTGGTCTCCTATGACCGGTTGATTCGCGGCACCGAAAACGTCGACTACTACGCAACATTCGACAACTTCGGAGTCGGGGTGCTTCAGGCGTCCTACATCGTGGACTCACTCGGCGTGAAGGACGGCGCCGGCCCCTTCAACATCGAACTGTTTGCCGGGTCACCCGACGACAACAACGCGACGTTCTTCTTCAACGGCGCGATGAGCGTGCTGCAGCCCTACCTGGACAGCGGCAGACTCGTCGTCAAGAGCGGTCAGACCTCGTTCGGCCAGGTGGCCACGCTCCGCTGGGACGGCGGGCTCGCGCAGTCCCGAATGGACAACCTGCTGAGCCGCGCCTACACCAGCGGTCGCGTGGACGCGGTCCTGTCGCCGTACGACGGCCTGTCCCTGGGCATCATCTCGGCCCTGAAGAGTTCGGGATACGGAACGCCGAACAACCCGCTGCCGATCGTGACGGGCCAGGACGCAGAGCTGGCATCGGTCAAGTCCATCGTCGCCGGCGAGCAGACCCAGACCGTGTTCAAGGACACCCGCGAGTTGGCGAAAGCCGCAGTGCAGATGACGGATTCGCTGCTCACCGGAGGCACGCCCGAGGTCAACGACACCAAGACCTACGACAATGGCGTCAAGGTGGTGCCCGCCTTCCTGCTCGACCCAGTGAGCGTCGACCGGACGAACTACCAGCAGGTCCTGATCGACTCGGGCTACTACACACCGGCGCAGCTCGCGTGACCGACACCCGTGGGACGGCGGGGGCGCCGCTGCTCCAGATGCGCGGCATCACCAAGCGTTTCGGCAACGTCACGGCGCTGAGCGATGTCAACCTCACGGTGCGCGCGGGCGAGATCCACGCCATCTGCGGTGAGAACGGTGCCGGCAAGTCGACGCTGATGAAAGTCCTCAGCGGGGTCTATCCGCACGGGAGCTACCAGGGCGAGATCACGTTCGACGGAATGCCGGGCGAGTTCAAGGACATCCGGTCCAGCGAGCGCCGCGGCATCGGCATCATCCACCAGGAACTCGCGCTGGTGTCGGTGCTGTCCATCGCCGAGAACATCTTCCTCGGCAACGAGCACGCCTCCTCGGGCATCATCAACTGGCACGAGACCATGACAGACGCGCAACGACTGCTCGACCGAGTGGGACTGCGCGAGAGCCCGCAGACCCGGATCAGCGACATCGGTGTCGGTAAGCAGCAACTCGTGGAGATCGCCAAGGCGTTGTCCAAGAAGGTCAAACTGCTCATCCTCGACGAACCCACGGCGGCGCTCAACGACGCCGACAGTGCCCATCTGCTCGACCTCATGGTCGAACTCACCGGTGAGGGGCTGACCTGCATCATCATCTCCCACAAACTCAACGAGGTGATGCGGGTTGCCGACACCGTGACCATCCTGCGCGACGGCCAGACCATCGAGACTCACGCGGTCGAGTCCGGGCTCACCGAGGAGCACGTCATCCGCGGCATGGTGGGCCGCGACATGGTCGATCGTTTTCCGGCGCGGTCAGGTCATCCGATCGGTGAGGTCACCTTGGCGATCGAGGGCTGGACCGTGCACCACCCCCTGGACCCGCAACGCAAGGTCGTCGACTCGGTCTCCATCAACGTCCGGCGTGGCGAGGTCGTGGGTCTGGCGGGGCTGATGGGAGCCGGCCGCACCGAACTCGCGATGAGCGTGTTCGGGCGCAGCTACGGACGGAAGACGGCAGGGCGAGTCGTCAAGGACGGCAAACAGATTCGTACCCGCACGGTCCCGGAGGCCATCGGCCACGGCCTTGCCTACGTCACCGAGGACCGCAAGCACTACGGGCTCAACCTGATGGACGACATCGCCAGGAGCGTGACCCTGGCATCGCTGCAGAAGGTGAGCAGAACGGGCGTCGTCAACGAGCATGAGGAGACGTTGGTCGCCGAGGGTTTCCGCACCGACATGCAGATCAAGGCGCCATCGGTGCGGACCACCACGGGCAGTCTGTCCGGCGGAAACCAGCAGAAAGTGGTGCTGAGCAAGTGGGTGTTCGCCGACCCCGACGTGCTCATACTCGACGAACCGACGCGCGGTGTCGACGTCGGAGCTAAGTACGAGATCTACACGATCATCAACCGCCTTGCGGCGCAGGGTAAGTCCGTGATCGTCATCTCCTCCGAACTGCCCGAGCTGATCGGTCTGTGCGACCGGATCTACACGCTCAACGAGGGCCGGGTCACCGGAGAGGTGGACCGCGCGGATGCCGCGCAGGAGACGTTGATGCATTTCATGATGAAGGGACCGACCACATGACCACCAGTTCGACACTGGACGCAGGGTCCAGCACGCCTGCGCCTTCGGCCCCGGAATCACCGCGACAGCGGCTGAAATCGCTGCTTCGCGGCAACTTTCGGCAGTACGGGATGGTCCTCGCGCTGGCCCTCATCGTCATCCTGTTCCAGGTCTGGACGAGTGGCATTCTGCTCAAACCGCTCAACGTCACCAACATCGTGCAGCAGAACGGCTACATCCTGATCCTGGCGATCGGCATGGTCATCGTCATCATCTCGGGACACATCGACCTGTCGGTGGGGTCGATCGCCGGTTTCGTCGGCGCCATGTCGGCGGTGTTGATGGTGCACCACAACATGTCGTGGCCCATCGCGGTGACGCTCTGCCTGCTGCTGGGCGCGCTCATCGGCGCGTGGCAGGGGTTCTGGATCGCCTACGTCGGCATCCCCTCGTTCATCGTGACCCTGGCGGGCATGCTGGTGTTCCGCGGGGCGACACAGTATCTGCTGGAGGGACAGTCGATCGCCCCGTTCCCCCGCAGCTTTGGGCAGGTCAGCAGCGGGTTCCTGCCCGAACTGGGCAACGCGAGCATGTACCACTGGCCCACGGTCATCCTGGGGACCGTGGTGATGTGCGCCGCGGTGTGGCAGCAGGTCCGAGCCCGACGGACGCAGATGCGCTACGCCTTCGACGTCCTGCCGGTGGGCTGGTTCGTGCTGAAGTGTGTGGGCATCGTCGCGGCACTGGGGGCCTTCACCCTGGTGCTCGCGAGCTATCGCGGTGTGCCCGTGGTCGGGGTCATCCTCGCGGTCGCCTTCGTGGTCTACGCATTCGTCATGCGCAGCACCGTCTTCGGCCGGCAGGTCTACGCGGTCGGCGGGAACTCCGCGGCGGCCCGGCTGTCTGGTGTGAAGACCAAGCGCGTCACGTTCCTGGTGTTCGTCAACATGGGCCTGCTGTCGGCTTTGGCCGGGCTGCTGTTCGCGGCGCGACTCAACTCCGCGACCCCCCAGGCCGGCATCGGGATGGAGTTGGAGGCCATCGCCGCGGCGTTCATCGGCGGCGCCTCGGCCAACGGCGGCGTGGGCACGGTGTTCGGCGCGATCATCGGCGGCTTCGTCCTCGGGGTGCTCAACAACGGGATGTCTCTGATCGGTATCGGCAGCGACGTGCAGCAGGTCATCAAGGGGCTGGTCCTGCTGGCGGCGGTGGGCTTCGATGTCTACAACAAGAAGAAGGGCGGGTCCTGACGAGATGGACCGGTTCGACCGCGAGATCCTCGACTATGTCCGCAGCTGGGTCTGCTACGGCGGTCCACCCGCCGACGCGGTGATGATGACTTTCGGGATGACCCCCGAGCAGCTCGCAGCCCGCGTCGAGAGCATCGTCTCGGCAGAGAAGGCCCGCATCGAGCAGGAGTTGCGCCGGCCCTGGCTGCGGGTGCAGACCGCCCGGAAAGCCAGCCCGTGAGCGTCACCCCGGTGCCGTGGACGTTGTCCGATGGGCGCGAACTGCTGTTCTTCTCACTGCCCGGACACGTTCCCGCGCCGGTCGACGACCGTCGAGCGCTGCCGGTTCGCGACAGTGCGCAATCGCAGCTGCGTTACGACCGCCAGACTGGCGAGTGGGTGATCATCGCCGCGCTCCGCCAGGACCGCACGCACCAACCCGAGGCGGCCGAATGCCCGCTCTGCCCTGGACCGTCCGGGCTCACCAGCGAGGTGCCCGCCCCCGACTACGACGTGGTGACGTTCGAGAACCGATTCCCGAGCCTGTCCGGCCGCGGCGGTCCTGTCGCCGTCGAATGTCCTCAGGGCTTCGTGTCTGCGCCCGGCCGGGGACACTGCGAGGTCGTCGCGTTCTCCAGCAGCCACTCCGGGTCGTTCGCCGACCTCGACGAGGCGCACGCCCGACTGGTCGTCGACGCCTGGCGCCATCGCAGCGCCGACCTGTTGGCCCGGCCCGGGATCGAGCAGGTGTTCTGCTTCGAGAACCGGGGTGCGGAGATCGGTGTCACGCTGACCCATCCACATGGCCAGATCTATGCCTTCCCGCACCTGACTCCGCGGGCCTCCGTCATGCTGGCGCAGGCCCGCACCCACCGGGTGCGGCACGGCACAAACCTGTTCGCCGACATCCTCGCCGACGAGGTCGCTGACGGCTCCCGGATCATCGCCCGTGACGATGCCTTCACCGCCTTCGTGCCGTTCGCGTCGCGGTGGCCGGTGGAGGTGCACATCCACCCGAACCGGCCCGTGCGCAACCTGACTCAGCTCTCCGAGGTCGAACTCGACGCCTTCGCGCGGATGTACCTGGACATCCTGCGCAGGTTCGATCAGTTGTACGGCGAGCCGCTGCCGTACATGTCGGCCCTGCACCAGTACAGCGACTCCGACGCGCACCGTGAGGGCCGCTTCCGTGTGGAGCTGATGTCGATACGACGCAGCGCCACCAAACTGAAGTACCTGGCGAGTTCGGAATCGGCAATGGGGGCGTTCGTCAATGACACCGTTCCCGAGGCCGTCGCCGAGCGACTGCGACGGTTGCGATGACAGGGCCGGTCATTCGGTACTCGGCGCCCGGTCGGGTCAACCTCATCGGGGAGCACACCGATTACAACCTCGGTCTCGCCCTGCCCATCGCGCTTCCCGTCCGCACCTCGGTGACCCTGCGTCCCGACGCCTGCGACGCGCTCGAGGTGCACAGTGATCGCGTGCCGGGATCGGTGCGGATCGCGCTGAACACCGTGCCCGGAGACGTCACCGGGTGGGCCGCCTACGTGGCGGGCGTGGTGTGGGCACTTCGACGCGCCGGCAAACGCGTCCCCGGCGGGGTGATGTCCATCAGCGGCGGAGTCGACATGGGCTCGGGTCTGGCGTCGTCGGCGGCGCTGGAGTGCGCGGTGCTCGGCGCGATGCTCGCGGCCACCGGTGAACTCATGGACCCGCTGGACCGGGCCAGGATCGCTCAGCGCGCAGAGAACGAATACGTCGGCACCCCTACGGGTCTGCTGGATCAGACCGCGGTCCTGTGCGCCGAATCCCGGCGGGCGCTGCTCGTCGACTTTCGCGACCTCACGACGCGTCCGGTGCCGTTCGACCCCGAGGCCTACGGGCTGGCTCTGCTGCTGATCAACTCCCGCGCGGTGCACCGCCACGCCGACGGCGAGTACGCCACCCGACGGGCGGCATGCGAGCGTGCCGCGGCGGCCCTCGGGGTGTCCTCCCTGCGGGAGGTCCAGGGGCAGGGAATCTCGGTGCTGTCGGGTGTGCCGGACCCCGTGGACGCCCGCCGCGCCCGGCACGTCCTCACCGAGAACGTGAGGGTCCACGACATGGTCGTCGCGTTGCAGGCCTGCGACTACCGCCACGTCGGCGGGCTGTTGTCGGCCTCGCACGATTCGATGCGCGACGACTTCGAGATCACCACGGCACACCTGGATCTGATCGTCGACACCGCGGTGCACGCAGGCGCACTCGGTGCCCGGATGACCGGCGGCGGATTCGGCGGGTGCGTCATCGCCCTTGTCGACGGCGCGCGTTCCGGTGTCGTCAGTGAGGCCGTGCGCGAGACCGTGCGGCGGGCCGGACACCCCGCGCCGAGCATCGTCGCCACGCAGGCCGGACCCGGTGCGGGCGAGCACATCTCGTGACCGGCGGATCTCAGTATGAGCTCACCCTGCGTGCCGGCGGACGGTCGATTCGCGGGCAGATCGCGCAGGTGGGCGCAGCGATCCGGCACCTCTCAATCGACGGGGTCGACCTCACCGCGGGTGTCGACGATCGTCAGCCCGTGCCGCACAGTTGCGGGACGGTGCTGGTTCCATGGCCGAATCGAGTGCGCGGCGGCCGCTGGGCTCACCGCGGGTGCACTCAGCAACTCGATCTCACCGACCCCGGCACCGGCAGCGCACTGCACGGGCTGCTCCGGGACACCGCCTACGTGCCCACAGTGCGTTCCGACTCGTCGATCAGGCTCAGCGCCCTGGTGCGCGCGCAGCGCGGCTACCCGTTCCCGCTCGACACCTCGGTCCGCTACCGTCTGGTCGCCGACGGGCTGATTGCCACACACACTGTCCGCAACGTCGGGACCGCCTGTGCTCCAGTCGCCCTCGGGGCGCATCCGTTTCTGGCGATCGGCGACGTGCCGACCGAGGCACTGACGCTGTCAGTCAACGGTTGCCGCCACATCGACGTCGATGACCGGCTCATCCCCGTCGGGGTCACCGCGGTGGACGGAACCGACTGGGATCTTCGCGGTGGGCGCACTGTGGCGGACCTGGATCTCGACGACGCGTGGGCGGTGGACAACGATGAGGGTGCCACGCTGGCGTCGCTGCGCGCGCCGGACGGACGCACCGTGTCACTGTGGGGCGACCGGCATTTCGGTTACGTCCATGTCTTCACCACGCGAGCGTTCCCGCGTGGTGACGGATCCGTGACCGCGGTCGCGCTCGAGCCCATGACCGCTCCCGCGGATGCGTTCAACCACGGCGTGGGGTTGCGCTGGCTGAAGCCCGGCGATGCGCTGTCGGCGACCTGGGCGATCCGGTACGCCATGATCTGATCCGGGTCACCATGGCTCGGCAGGCCAGCTGTCGCGACCGGGGAACAGCTCGTCGTACCGGGCCATCAGCGCCGGGATGTCGTCGTCGATGGTCAACTCCAGCGAGCCGAACATCCTGGCCAGGGTGTCGTAGCCGCAGACAGTGAAGATCAGATCGAGCAGTTGTTTGGCGTCCAACTCGGCCGACAGGGTCTGCCACGTCGACTCGCTGATCGCGCCCGGATCGATGAGCTCGTCAGCCGCGCGCAACATCGCGGCCTCCAAGGGGCTCCAGAACGGCGCATCCGGCCCATAGGCGATGCGTCCGATCTCCTCGTCCGTCAGTCCTGCGTCTCGCGCGACGAACAGATGCTGGGCCCACTCGTAGCCGCACTTGCGCACCGCGGCGACGCGCATGACCAGAAGTTCGCGGTGTCGCTCGCTCAGCGTCGTGCCCAACAGCAGGTGGCCGTTGAAGGTGAAGTAGGCGCGGGCCAGATCGGGGTGGTGAGCCAGGGCCCCGAGCACGTGCAGCGCCTTGGGGCGGTCGGTGGTGGGCAGCGGCTCATGCCGCGGATTGGGTGGGCGCAGTGCGGCCAGCGCCTCCCGCATCTGCGGTGGAAACTCTTTGGGGGGCAAGGGTTCTATGCGTGCCATGTCAGCTGATGGCCTCCTCTCCGACCAGGGTGGTGCGGTGCATCAGTCGCCGGGAGGTCGGTTCGTAGGGGATGGCGCGGTGCAGCATTCCGGTGTTGTCCCAGACGACGAGGTCGCCGACCGTCCACGTGTGATGCAGGACGAATTGCGGCTGGGTCGACCAGTCGAGGAGGTCATCCAGCACGGCGCGGCCGGCGTCGTGATCCATCCCGACGATGTCGCCCGCTGTGGCGCCGATGAGCAGGGACTTGCGTCCGTCGGCGTGCGTCCAGACCAAGGGGTGTTCCCGGCGTGGAGCGCTGTTCCACCTGGCGAGCTGCTCAGGGCTCGGATCGGGTTCGAGGAGCAACTGCGATGCCGCGACGCTGTGCACGACGCGGTAGTCGCCGATCTCAGCCTTCCGCTCTGGGGGCAGGGTGTCGTATGCCGCGTACGTGTTGGCGAATTCAGTGTCGCCGCCGTCGTCGGCCACCTCGCGGGCAGTGAGCAGAGTTGCCTTCTGAGGCACCGCATCAGTCAAACCGTCGGTATGCCAGAAGATGGTGCTGCGGCGAAGTCCGGCGAGTGCGCTCTTGGACGGATCCATGCTGACCGGTGAGATCTCGGGGAAGTCGGGGTGGCCCCCGGTACGGGCGATCACCACCTCGCCCAGCATGCGACTGAACGTCACCAGATCGGCGTCGGTGATGTGGGCTTCGCGGTAGACGACGACACCGTGTGTGGCCAACAGTTGCCGGCACTGGGTTGCTGTCTGCTCGACGGTGAAGTCGCTGCTGTTCAGTCCGCACACCGCGACGCCGATGGACTCCGAGATGGGGGCAATGCTGACGGGCATGTGTACCTGCCTTCGTAATTAGGCGACCGCCCAATGAAAGTCTGGGCATATGCTTAGCACTCGCTGGTTTCTTGGGTCAAGGGTGTGGACACGACCACTCGGCGGCGCGGTGACTGTGGGACAGGACGGGGCGACACATGGCGAGACCGGACCGGGTTGGTGTGCGCGACACGGGTATGCGAGACAAGATCCTCGATGCCTGTGCGCACATCATGCTCACCGAGGGCTATGCCGCCGCGACTTCTCGTCGTGTCGCAGAACAGGCCGGCGTGCAGCGGGCGCTGGTCTACTACTACTTCCCGACGATGGGGGAGTTGTACCTGGCCGTGTTGCATCGCGGCACCGAGGCCAGCCTGGAGGCGCAGCGCGCCGCACTGACCGCCGAAAAGCCGCTGCATGCGTTGTGGGACATGACTGTTGACCCGCGCGGAGTCGGGCTGCTGACCGAGTTCATGGCACTCGGAAATCATCGCGAGGAGATCCGGGCGGAGTTGGCCGCCGGTGCGGAGAAGTTCCGCGAAGCCCAGGTCGCCGCTTTGACCTTCATCCTTCGCGGTGAGCGCGGTGAGCGCGGCGACGCTGCCCTGCCGCCGGATGTGGTGTCGGTCCTCATCGCGGCCGTCGGCCGGCTCATCGTGCTGGAATCGGCCATGGGTATCACCACCGGGCACGCCAACACGATGGAACTCGTGCGAGAGCTTCTCGACGATCACGAGCTGCCCCGAGTGGAGTCGAACGCCGAGGTGTAGCGGTACCCGCGCAGGATTCCACCTAGGCGACCGCCTAACTTCCTGCGAGGCGATATCGTCGGCCTCGAGCCCGCAACTCGGCGAGGATGCGTGATCTGTCATCGCGGCTGTCACCATGTCACCGACAGGGTGGTGAAGACGATCTCGATGTCTTCAGCGGCCACTCGGCGTTGCCCGTTCCGCCGCCTCGAGTCGGCAGCCCCTTCTGACAGTGATCCCTCGGCGTAGTTCGCAGGGGAGGCCTCCCACTGAAGCGTGGGGCCTCTCTGGTTTTGCGAGGCCAGGGCGAAATCCAGCGGTCCCAGGCGATTGACATGAAGAAGTGACTCCTGTTACATATTATTTATCCAGCCGACTAATACATGGGGGCCCTATGAGTCCGTCTGACCTCGGCATCGGCGCCGCCGAGTTGACCGGCATCTTCACCACCGCGACCCGGATCAAGGTCTGCGACGAGAAGTTTCGAGCGCTCATCCTGACCGGGCAGGTCAGCGCGCAGTACTACTCGCCGCGCGGGCAGGAGATCGTCTCGTCGTCCATGGGTGCCGTGCTGCGGCCCACCGACTACGTCGTGACCACCTACCGCGGCCTGCATGACCACCTCGCCAAGGGTGTGCCGATGAAGCCGCTGTGGGCGGAGTTCTTCGGCCGGGCCACCGGCACCTGCAAGGGCAAGGGCGGCCCCATGCACATCACCCACCCGGAGAGCGGCCTCATGGTCACGACGGGCATCGTCGGCGGCGGCCTGCCGATCGCGACCGGCCTGGCGTGGGCCTCGCAGGTGCAGGGCGGCGACCGCGTCACGGTGGTCAACTTCGGTGACGGCGCCACCAACATCGGGGCCTTCCACGAGGCCTGCAACCTCGCGGCGCTGTGGAAGCTGCCGGTGATCTTCTGCTGCCACAACAACCGCTACGCCGAGCACACGTCGTTCGAGGACGGCACCAGCGTCGACCGCGTCGCCGATCGCGCCGCGGCCTACCGCATGCCCGGGGTCCGGGTCGACGGAAACGACCCGGTGGCGATGTACGGCGCCGCCAAGGAGGCCGTCGACCGCGCCCGCGCCGGCGACGGGCCCACCCTGATCGAGGCCATGACGTTCCGGTTCTTCGGCCACCAGATGTCGGACCAGAACGAGTACATGCAACCCGGTGAACTCGAACGCGAACGCGCCGCGGACCCGGTGCTGCGCTTTCGCGCCTGGCTGCTGGACAACGACGTGCTCAGCGAGTCCGAGATCGAAACCATTGAGGCCCAGGCCAAGTCGGAGGTCCAGGAGGCCTTCGAGTATGCCGAGGCCTCCCCACTGCCCGACCTGGCTGAAGGGCGCACCGACGTCTACGAGGAGGTGCTGGCATGACCGACCCCGTCAAGGCCGCAGAGACCACGCCGATGCTGGGGTTTCAGGCCATCGGCAGCGCACTCGACGACGCTCTGGGCCGCGACCCGACCGTGCTGCTCCTGGGTGAGGACATCGCCGACCCGAGTGGCGGCGTGTTCAAGGTGTCGGCTGGGCTGTCGACGAAGTACGGCGCGCACCGCGTGCGCGCCACCCCGATCAGTGAGCAGGCCATCGTCGGCGCGGCGATCGGGGCCGCGATCGCCGGCATGCGCCCCGTCGCCGAGATCATGCTGATGGACTTCCTGGCGGTGTGCATGGATCAGTTGTCCAACCACGCGGCCAAACTGCGCTACATGTCCGGTGGGCAGACGACCGTGCCGCTCACGATCCGGTGCGCCGCCGGTGCGGGAATGCAGTTCGGTGCACAGCATTCCGAGATGCTCGAGGCATGGGTCACTCACATCCCCGGTCTCAAGGTCGTCGTGCCCAGCAACCCGGCCGACGCCAAGGGCCTGCTCACCGCGTCGATCTTCGACCCCGACCCGGTGGTCTTCATCGAGCAGAGCCTGCTGTACTTCGCACCCCCGCAGCCTGTTCCGGTCGGCCACCACGTGGTGCCGCTGGGATCGGCGGCCACCGTGCGGCCAGGCAGTGACGTCACGCTGATCAGCTATGGCCGGCAGGTGCACGACGCGGTGGCCGCGGCGCAGCGATTGGCCGAAGAGCATGGCATCGAGGCCGAGGTCATCGACCTGCGGTCCCTGGTCCCGCTCGACGAGCGCACGATCCTGGAGTCCGTGGCCCGCACCCGGCACGCCGTGGTGATCCACGAGGCCGTGCGGCGCAATGGGTTCGGTGCTGAGTTGGCCGCGCTGATCACCGAGAACCTGTTCGACGAATTGGGTGCTCCGGTGCAGCGTGTCGCGGGCGCCAACACCCCGATCCCGTTCGCCAAGGTCCTCGAAGACGCCTTCGTGCCCAGCGTCGACGCGATCATCGCGGCGACCACCTCCACGATCAAGCGATCTCGCGTCACGGTGTCGGCGAACGGATAAGTCGCGTGGTGCACGGCATCGCGCAGCATGCGCAACAGGTTCCCGATCAGGTCGCCATCACGGACGGCACCACATCGTGGACGTGGGCCCAACTCAACGACGTGCTCAACCGAACCACGAATTGGCTGCTGGCCCAGGACATCCAGCCAGATCAGCGGGTCGCGGTGCTCGGCGAGAACAGCGTGCACACCGCGCTGGCGCACCTGGCCGTCACCTACGCCGGGTTGTCGGCCGTGCCGGTCAACTTCCACCTGACCGCCGACGAGGTGGGCTACATCCTGCGTGACGCGGCGGTGCACACCGTGCTGTGCAGTGCGCGCACGGCGCCGACGGCCCGCGCCGCGGCGGTCGAGGTGCAGGTCGTCGATCTGACCGCGGGGGTGCCCGACGCCCCGAACGACGAACCGCCCACCACCATCCGGCCAGCCAAGCCGCTGTACTACACCTCTGGCACCACCGGACGGCCCAAGGGTGTGACGCTGCCCGACCAGATGTTCCCCGGCGGCGCCAACATGATCGAGCACGTCGACCTCATCGCGGCGTCACCCGTGCGGGCCAACGGGCGTCACCTGGTGGTCGCGCCCATGCACCACACCGGCCCCATGACGGGGGTGCGGGGCCTGATGGCCGGCACCCCGCTCGTGATCATGCAGCGCTTCAACGCCGGGCAGGTGCTGACGGCCATCGAAGCGGAACGTATCGAGGCCACCATGATGGTGCCCACGCACTTCTCCCGACTCCTCGCTCTGCCCAAGCACATTCGCGACCGTTACGACGTCAGCAGCATCACCCGGATCGTGCACACCGGTGCGGCGTGCCCCGTGCACGTCAAGCGGGCCATGATCGAGTGGTTCGGTCCCGTGCTGCTGGAGGCCTACGGTTCCACTGAGGCCGGTACCGTCACCATGATCGACTCTGCGGAGTGGCTGGCCCATCCCGGTTCGGTGGGCAGGGCCATGCCGGGCTACGAGCTGACCATCCGGGCCGAGGACGGCACCGTGCTGCCGCCCGGTCAGGAGGGCCTGGTGTGCGTGCGGTCCCTGACCGGTGCGCACCCGCGCTACCACGGCGACCCGGAGAAGACCCGGCGCAGCTACATCGCCGAGGACGTGTTCGTCATCGGTGAGATCGGCTATCTCGACCCCGACGGCTACCTGTACCTCACCGACCGCGCCACCGACATGGTGGTCAGCGGCGGTGTCAACGTCTACCCGGCCGAATCCGAGGCCGTGCTGCGCACCCATCCGGCCGTGGCGGACGTGGCGGTGATCGGAATTCCGCACGCCGACCTCGGTGAACAGTTGGTGGCACTCGTCCGCCCGACTGCGGGTGCGCAGGTCAACGCCGCGGAACTGGTGACCTGGACCCGAGATCGGCTGGCGCACTACAAGTGCCCGGCCTTCATCGAGTTCGTCGGCTCCGATCTGCGGTCGGCCATGGGCAAGCTCAACAAGCGCAAGCTGCGCGACGCATATCTGTCGGTGAGGTCATCGTGAGTGGGGAATCAGAAGAGCAGCAGGCGCTGCGCGACGTGCTGCGGTCATTCTTCGCCGGCGGCGACACCGCCACGTGGCAGCGGCTGATGTCTGATATCGGGGCCGACGCCCTGGTCTTCGATGTGGGGCAGCCTGACTGCACCCCATCCGAACTCGCAATTCTGGCCGAGGAGGCAGGCGCCGCGCTGTTCGACGGACCACTGGTGCCCTCGGTCATCGCGGGCGCGGTGGGTGACGAGACGCTGCTCGCGCCACTGCGGGACGGCACACGCACGGTCGGGGCCACGGTGACCCCGGTGACCGACCTGATCGTGCACGAGGACACCGTCGATGTTGTGTCCGAGCCCGTCTGGGGTGGCGCAGGCGCGTCGCAGGTCATCGTGACGGGCCCGGCGAGCATCGCCTGGCTGGACGCCGAGAGTGTCACCAGCACGCCGCTGTCCGGCCTGGACCTCTCGCGTGAGTTCACCCGCATCGCCGCACAGGGCGCCCGTCCGCGAAACCTGCTGCAGGGGGCGGAAGCCGAGACCGCTGCGGCCACCGCAGCATTGCTCACCAGCCTGGTGATCTCCGCCGAACTTCTGGGTGTGGCCCAGCATGCGTTCGACCACACCGTGGACTATCTGCGCACCCGGGTGCAGTTCGGTCGCACCATCGGCTCATTCCAGGCCGTCAAACACCGGCTGGCCGACCTGCTGTCCGCCGTCGAGCTCGCGCGCTCGGCGGTCTACGGCGCCGCGGCGAACCTCGACGACCTGGACCTGGCGGTGGCCGCGACGCTGACCCGCGATGCCGCCCTGTCGGTGACCAGGGCCGCCGTCCAGTTGCACGGCGGCATCGCGATCACGTGGGAGCACTGGGCACACCGGTATCTGCGCCGCGCACACGCGGTCACCGCGCTGACCGGTTCCGCGGCGCAGCATCGCAGGCTGCTCGCCGACCTCATCGATCGCAGGGATGGCATCAATGTCTGAGCATCTGGCGGCGTTGCGGACTCAGGTCGAGGAGTGGGTCCGCACCCACCTGCCGCAGACCTGGCCAAGCGACACCGAGGCCGCGAGTTGGTTCGCCGAATTGGGGAAGGCGGGCTACAGCGTCCCGGATTGGCCGCCCGAGCACGGGGGACTGGGGTACTCCGAGGAGCAGGCGGCCGTCGTCCGGTCGGTGCTCGCCGCGTACGGCGCGCAACTTCCGTCGCACCATTTCGTGCCCATCACGCTGATCGGCCCGGCGATCATGACCTGGGGCACCGCCCAACAGCAGGAGCGTCACCTGCCCGGCATCGCGGCCGGGACCGACATGTGGTGTCAGCTGTTCAGCGAACCCGGCGCCGGATCGGATCTGGCCAGCCTGGCCACCCGAGCGGTGCCCGTCGACGACGGTTGGCTGATCAACGGCCAGAAGGTCTGGAGCTCGTTCGCCAGCGAGTCCCGATACGGAATGCTGTTGGCGCGCACCGATCCTGAGAAACCCAAGAATGCCGGGATCACGTGCTTCCTGGTCGACATGGAGGCACCGGGTGTCACCGTGCGTCCGCTGAAACAGATCACCGGCGACGAACACTTCTGCGAGGTGTTCCTCGAGGACCTGGTGCTGCCCGCGGGCAGCGTGCTGGGTGCGGTGGACGACGGGTGGCGCGTCGCGATGACAACGCTGGGGGCCGAACGTTCGGGGCTGTCCGAGACCACGGATGCCAGCGGCGTTCCGCTGGCGCCGGTGCTCGCCTTGGCCCGCGAAACCGGGGCCTGGCGTGATCCCGAGGTTCGAGACCGTCTGGCGCAGCTGTACGCCGTCGAGCGTGCGCTCGCGTTGACGACCCAGCGCACCAACGGGTCGATCACCAAGCTCGTGCTCTCCGAGATGTCGCAGCGGATCAGCGAACTGGGCTTCGAACTGGCTGGCGCGCGGGCAGCGTGCTGGGACGGCGACACCATGCCGGCCGAAGCGCACTCCCTTCTGGACACTCGCCGGTTGACCATCGCGGGCGGCACCTCGGAGATCCAGCGCAACATCATCGCCGAACGTGTGCTGGGTCTGGACCGCGAGATCGACCCGTTCCGCGGAAGGCCGTGGCGTGAGCTGCGGCGAGGGTGACATGCCGCTCGTGACGGTGCGGCCCAAGGGCCTCGAGTTCACCGCGGAGCACGGCCAGACCGTGATGGCGGCGGCGTTGGTCGCCGGGTACCGGTGGCCGACCGTGTGTGGGGGACAGGGGGACTGCCTCGTGTGCCATGTCGAGGTGCTCGAGCATCCCGATCATCTGTCGGAGGCGTCCGACGAGGAGGCGCGTTCCCTGCGGGACCTGGTCGGTGGTCCAGGCGGTCGCGGTGAGCATGTCCGGTTGGCGTGCCAGGCCGGGGTACTCGGTGACGTGGTGGTGCTCAAGAGAGGAGTGCGGAGATGACCGCAGCATCAGTGGATCCAGGAATCCTCGAATTCGTCGACGGCGCTCCGCGACTGATCGGCGGACGCTGCGGTGCATGCGGGGAGGTCGATTTCCCGGTGCCGCAGTATTGCCGGGCGTGCGGGGCCGAAGACATCACCGCGACGAGACTCGGTGATCGAGGGACGCTGTGGAGTTGGACCGTTCAACGGTTCCCACCGCCCAGTCCGCCGTACGTGCCCGCAGGTGAGGACTTCGAGGCCTACGGCGTCGGCTACGTCGAACTGCCGGGCGAGGTCATCGTTGAGGCCCGGCTCACCGAATCCGATCCCGGGCGACTGCGGATCGGTATGCCCATGCAGCTGACCGCACTCGACGTCCCCACCGAAACCGGCACGCGGGCCGTCACTTTCGCCTTCACTCCCGAGGAGCCGTGATGACCGATCAGGTGGCGATCATCGGAGTGGGCTGCCGCCCCTTCGGCCGGTATCAGGACACCTCGGTGCGTCAGGAGGCCGTCCGCGCAGTGCGGATGGCGCTCGACGACGCCGGGCTGTCGTGGCCGGACATCGACTACGCGGTGGGCGGCAGCATGTCCGGCGGATCCGCCGACACCCTGGTCTCCGAACTGGGCCTGACCGGAGTGCCGTTCGTCAACGTGTTCAACGGGTGCGCGACGGGCAGCAGTTCGCTGATCTCGGCGGTGCACACCATCGCCTCCGGCGCCGCCGAGTTCGCCGTGGTGGTCGGCTTCGACTCGCACCCGCGCGGTGCGTTCACGATCGACCCGTTGGCCATGGGCCTCGGCGAGTGGTACGGCACCACAGGCCTGGCGCTGACGTCGCAGTTCTTCGCCCTGAAGATTCAGCGCTACCTCCACGAGCATGACCTGCCGGAACGCCTGTTGGCCAAGGTCGCGGCCAAGGCGTTCCGCAACGGTTCGCTCAACCCGAACGCATGGCGGCAGAAACCCCTGTCGGAGGCCGACATCGACGCCTCGATGATGCTGTCGGACCCACTGCGGCAGTTCATGCTGTGCTCACCGGGCGACGGTGCGGCGGCGTTGGTGCTGTGCAACGCCAAGCGGGCCAAGGAGTTCAGTCCGCATCCGGTGTACGTCGCCGGGTCGGCCGTGCGCACCCGACGGCCAGGCTCGTTCGAAGTGCTCAGTCCGTCGCTGTCGGTCCGGCGTGGTGTGAGCCCGACGGTCGACGCGGCCCGCGCGGCGTTCGAGATGGCCGGCATCGCACCGAGTGACGTCGACATCGCGCAGGTGCAGGACACCGACGCCGGCGCCGAGATCATCCACCTGGCCGAAACGGGCCTGTGTGCCGACGGCGAGCAGGCGCACCTGATCGAGTCCGGGGAGACCGAACTGACTGGACGCCTGCCCGTCAACACCGACGGGGGCTGCCTGGCCAACGGGGAACCCATCGGGGCGTCGGGCCTGCGGCAGATCCACGAGAACGTGCAGCAGTTGCGCGGCCACGCGGGTGCGCGTCAGGTGCCGAACCGGCCGAAGGTGGCGTTGGCGCACGTGTACGGCGCGCCTGGCCTGAGTGCCACCACAATCCTGACCCGATGATGAAAGTGACTGTCGATCAACAACTCTGCGTCGGCAATGGGTTGTGTGAAGCGGCGGCACCGGATCTGTTCGCCGTCGGCGACGACGGAATGGCGCAGGTGCTGGTCGACGAGATCCCCGCCGCGGACCAGGAACTCGCGGACGAGGCGGTGGCCGCCTGCCCCGCCCGCGCGTTGATTGCACATCGCTGACTGCACATCACCGAAAAGAAGGGTGCGCATGGAGATCAAGATGCCCAAACTCGACGTGACCATGACCGAGGGCACGTTCATGGGTTGGCTGGTGCCGGACGGCACCGCGGTCGCCGAGGGCGAGGATCTGTACACGGTCGGCACCGACAAGGTCGAGACCGACATCCCGGCGCCGTCGGCAGGTGTGCTGCGCTACGGCGAGGTGCAGTCCGAGGAGACCTACCCGGTCGGCACCACCCTGGGTGTGCTGGAGACCTAACGGCGCAGCAGTGCGGTGATCCGGTCCTCAACGGTGATCTGGGCCAACTCCTCGGACGGCACCTCGGTGCCCGGCAACTGCGCTTGCGGGTCGGCGAAGTCGCGGTAGGTCTTGTCGCCGGTCAGGCGAAACAGCAGGTATCCGGTCAGCAGCGCCCGCACGGCCTTCTGCGTGCGCCTGTCGGTGCCGCTCAGTCCGACGAACTTCGCCCAGCGCCTGCCCTCGCCGAGGCCGGCCGCCTCGGCCTTGACGATGGTCCGGTGGATGGCCGACGGCCACGCGTGGGACAGCATCGTGGCGTTCGAGCGCAGGGTCATCGCTTCGCCCGGTGCGCTGAGGATCAGGCCCTGCAGTTTCAACCCCGCCGCGGGCTGTTCCGAGGGAGGCTTGGTGATCGCGGGGAAGATCGCCGCGACTCCCTTGAGGCGCTCGCCCATTCCGGCCGCGGCGAACACGGCCGCGGAACCGCCGAAGCCGTGCCCTGCCACGGCCAATTTGCCGGGGTGCACGCTGATCTGACCCGGCCCCAACCGGACGCCCGCGGCGATGTCGAGGGCCGTGCCCAGATCGAAGCTCAGATTCAGCACCGAGGGCGCCAGGCCGCGTTCGGTGTCGGGGGCCACCGCGACGATGCCCCAGGACGCCAGGTGCTCCAACGTCCCCGCGTAGTGCTCGGCAGATGTGACCCAATCGTGCGCGAACGCCACGGCGGGCAGGTTGAACCCCGACGCCGGCGTGTACACGAGCCCCGGCAGGCCGGCAAAGGCCAGGTCACCGCGCAGAACACGATGCGGACCCCGGCGGCTCAACGCGGACAGGAGTCTCTTGGTGCTGGCCACCCGATGACGTTAGCTCACGTCGCCTCGGGACGGGGATACCGGCGCTCTGCACTACCCTGGGCAGTCATGTGTGGAATCGTCGGCTACGTCGGGCATCGGCCCGCCCGTGACGTCGTGGTCGATGCGCTGCGCCGCATGGAGTACCGGGGCTACGACTCGTCCGGAGTGGCCCTGCTCGACGGCCATGGCGGTCTGACCGTCCGCAGGCGCGCCGGACGCCTGGCCAACCTGGAAGAAGCCCTGGCCGAAACGGACGCCGCCGACCTGGCGGGCACTTCCGGTATGGGGCACACCCGGTGGGCCACCCACGGCCGGCCGACCGACCGCAACGCCCACCCGCACCGTGACGCCACCGGCAGGCTCGCCGTGGTGCACAACGGCATCATCGAGAACTTCGCGGTGCTGCGCGCCGAACTCGAGGCCGAGGGCGTGGAGTTTGCCAGCGACACCGACAGCGAAGTCGCGGTGCACCTCGTGGCACGGGCCTACCACTCCGGTCCCACGGCGGGAGATTTCCCCGCGTCGGTGTTCGCGGTGCTCGGCCGCCTGGAGGGTCACTTCACGCTGGTCTTCGCCAACGCCGACGACCCCGACACGATCATCGCGGCACGCCGGTCGACCCCGCTGGTGGTCGGCATCGGTGAGGGCGAGATGTTCGTCGGCTCCGATGTGGCCGCGTTCATCGAGCACACCCGCCACGCCGTCGAACTCGGTCAGGACCAGGCCGTGATCATCCGGTCCGGCGGCTACGAGATCTACGACTTCCAGGGCAATCGCGATGATGCGAATGCCCGTGAGTTCCACATCGACTGGGACCTGTCGGCCGCCGAGAAGGGTGGCTACGAGTACTTCATGCTCAAGGAGATCGCCGAGCAGCCACAGGCTGTCGCCGACACCCTCCTGGGGCACTTCGTCGATGGCCGCATCGTGCTCGACGAGCAGCGCCTGTCCGACCAGGAACTGCGCGAGGTCGACAAGGTGTTCGTGGTGGCCTGCGGTACGGCCTACCACTCGGGCCTGCTGGCCAAGTACGCCATCGAGCACTGGACCCGCCTGCCCGTCGAGGTCGAATTGGCCAGCGAGTTCCGATACCGCGACCCCGTACTGGACCGCAGCACGCTCGTCGTGGCCATCTCGCAGTCCGGCGAGACCGCCGACACCCTCGAGGCCGTGCGGCACGCCAAGGAGCAGAAGGCCAAGGTGCTGGCCATCTGCAACACCAATGGCAGCCAGATCCCGCGCGAATGCGACGCGGTGCTCTACACCCGCGCGGGGCCGGAGATCGGCGTCGCGTCCACCAAGACCTTCCTGGCCCAGATCGCCGCGAATTACCTCGTCGGTCTGGCGTTGGCGCAGGCCCGCGGCACCAAGTACCCCGACGAGGTGCAGCGCGAATACCGCGAACTCGAGGCCATGCCGACGCTGGTCGCCGAGGTGCTGACCCGGATGGACGCCGTGGCCGCGGTGGCCAAGCGGTTCGCGGCTTCGCCGACCGTGCTGTTCCTGGGTCGCCATGTGGGCTACCCGGTGGCGCTCGAGGGTGCGCTCAAGCTCAAGGAACTTGCCTACATGCATGCCGAGGGGTTTGCGGCCGGCGAGCTCAAGCACGGGCCGATCGCGCTGATCGAGGACGGTCTGCCGGTGATCGTGGTGATGCCCTCACCCAAGAACGCCGCGATGCTGCACTCCAAGCTGCTGTCGAACATCCGCGAGATCCAGGCCCGTGGGGCGCTGACCGTGGTGATCGCCGAGGAGGGTGACGAGACCGTGCGGCCCTACGCCGATCACCTGATCGAGATCCCGGCCGTGTCAACCCTTTTCCAGCCGCTGCTGTCGACCATCCCGCTGCAGGTGTTCGCCGCCGCGGTGGCGCAGGCCCGCGGTTATGACGTGGACAAGCCGCGGAACCTGGCGAAGTCTGTCACCGTCGAGTAGCCAGCGAGTAGCTAGCCACCAACAGCGGCGGTGTAGCCAAGGATCCCCAGCAGGCAGGCCGCCCCACACAGCACCAGGGTGCCGACGGCGAACGGCCACGCCCGGACCCGTCGCGTCAGCGCCACGATGGTCGCCACCACCCCGGCGACAGCGATCACTACGGCCGCGCCGAAACCCGTGAAGACCCATGTGACGCCGGCATCGATGTCGCACGTGGGCTGCGGGCAGTTGTCCGTGAACGCCATCAACATGACCGCCAGGAAGGCCGCGCCCGCGGCGCCGAACACCGTCAGCGCCAGGGCGGCGATTGAGATGCCCAGGTCC
The DNA here is from genome assembly GCF_010729895.1 of Mycolicibacterium confluentis. Taxonomy (NCBI): domain Bacteria; kingdom Bacillati; phylum Actinomycetota; class Actinomycetes; order Mycobacteriales; family Mycobacteriaceae; genus Mycobacterium; species Mycolicibacterium confluentis. Next base: position 3,873,441 of record NZ_AP022612.1, on the reverse strand, counting down.
ACACCAGATATCGGGGGCTTCATGCTGGCTGATGCTACGTCTACGCTGGTTGACGATGCGCGATTACTACTCCGCTGATGCGATCCGCGCCGCCGAGGCGCCACTGCTCGCCAGCCTGCCCGACGGGGCGCTGATGAGGCGGGCCGCGTTCGGTCTGGCCACCGCGATCGCCCGGGAACTGCGTGAGCGCTCCGGCGGCATCGCCGGACGGCGGGTGTGTGCTGTCGTCGGGTCCGGCGACAACGGTGGAGATGCGTTGTGGGCCGCGACTTTCCTGCGTCGGCGGGGCGCCGCGGCCGACGCGGTGTTGTTGCGTCCCGACCACACCCACCCCGCGGCACTGCGGGCATTCCTGGCCGCCGGCGGACGCGTTGTGCAAAGCATCGGTCCGGCAACCGATCTGGTGATCGACGGCGTGGTGGGCATCTCCGGCAGCGGCCCGCTTCGTCCCGACGCCGCCGCGGTCTTCGCGAGCACGTCGGCGCCCGTGGTGGCCGTCGACATCCCCAGCGGAGTCGACGTGCACACCGGTGCCGTCACCGGTCCCGCGGTGCGCCCCGTCCTGACGGTCACATTCGGTGGCCTCAAACCCGTGCACGCGCTGGCCGACTGCGGACGCGTGGAACTCATCGACATCGGCCTGGACCTGCCGCCCACCGACGTGCGGAGTCTCGAAGCCGCCGACGTCCGCCGACTGTGGCCCGTCCCAGGCCGCGCCGACGACAAGTACACCCAGGGCGTGACGGGTGTGCTGGCGGGATCACACACCTATCCCGGCGCGGCGATCCTGTGCGCGGGCGCTGCGGTGGCCACGCACTCCGGCATGGTGCGGTACGCCGGAACCGCTGCGGCCGAGGTGGTTTCGCACTGGCCCGAGGTGATCGCGGTCGACGACTTCGCGGACGCCGGGCGCGTGCAGGCCTGGGTCGTCGGCCCGGGATTCGGGACCGATGACGCGTCGGCCGCCACCCTGCGCGACGTGCTCGCGGTGGACCTGCCGGTGATTGCCGATGCCGACGCCCTGACCATCCTGGCCCGAAACCCGGACTGGGTGCGTGGCCGCGCGAACCCGACCGTGCTGACTCCGCACGCGGGGGAGTTCGAACGCCTCGCCGGTGCGCCGCCGGGGGCGGACCGCGTGGGCGCGACCCGAGAACTGGCGGCGCGCCTCGGCGTGACAGTGCTGCTCAAGGGCAACGTCACGGTGATCGCCGACCCGGACGGGTCGGTCCATCTCAATCCCGCCGGGGACTCATGGGCCGCCACAGCCGGGTCGGGCGACGTGTTGTCGGGAGTGATCGGTGCGCTGCTGTCCGCTGGACTGGCGCCGGCGAAGGCCGCCGCCGCGGCAGCATTTGTGCACACCCGCGCCGCGGCGTTGGCCGCGTCGAGTCCCGGACCCGCCGCGGCGCCGACATCGGCGTCGGGAATCTTGGCGTGTATCCGGACTTCGATCGCCAGCATCCTCTAGAAAGGACGTCATGCCGAACGTCTCCCGTCACTCCTCCCTTGCGCCCGCCTACACCGGACGGCTGTCGACCTCGCCGATCCCGGCGCTGCGACTGCCCGACGAGTCGATGGACCCGCAGGCGGCCTACCGCTTCATCCACGACGAGTTGATGCTCGACGGCAGTTCGCGGCTGAACCTGGCGACCTTCGTCACCACCTGGATGGATCCCGAAGCCGCCGAGCTGATGTCGGAGACGTTCGACAAGAACATGATCGACAAGGACGAGTACCCCGTCACCGCGGCCATCGAGCAGCGCTGTGTGTGCATGGTCGCCGACCTGTTCCACGCCGAGAATCTGCGCGACGACGACCCGTCCACCGCCATCGGGGTGTCCACCGTGGGGTCCAGCGAGGCGGTGATGCTGGCCGGCCTGGCGCTGAAGTGGAAGTGGCGGCAGCGCCTCGAACAGCGCGGCGAGGAGTGGAAGGGCCGCACCCCCAACCTGGTCATGGGCGCCAACGTGCAGGTGGTGTGGGAGAAGTTCTGCCGCTACTTCGACGTCGAACCGCGCTACCTGCCGATGGCGCAGGGCCGCTACGTCATCACCCCCGAGCAGGTGGTCGACGCGGTCGACGACGACACCATCGGCGTGGTGGCGATCCTCGGCACCACGTTCACCGGGGAACTCGAACCCGTCGCCGAGATCTGCGAGGCCCTCGACACGCTTGCCGCCATCGAGGGCAAGCCCGACGTCCCGGTGCACGTCGACGCCGCCAGCGGCGGGTTCGTCGTGCCCTTCCTGCATCCCGACCTGGTCTGGGACTTCCGGCTGCCGCGGGTGGTGTCGATCAACGTCAGCGGGCACAAGTACGGCCTGACCTACCCGGGTCTCGGTTTCGCGGTGTGGCGCAGCGCCGAGCACCTGCCGGAGGAGCTGGTGTTCCGGGTCAACTACCTCGGCGGCGACATGCCGACGTTCACGCTGAACTTCTCCCGGCCCGGCAATCAGGTCGTCGGGCAGTACTACAACTTCCTGCGGTTGGGCCGCGACGGCTACCTGCAGGTCATGCGCTGCTTGTCGGAGAACGCGCAGTGGCTGGCCCATGAGCTGGCCGACATGGACCACTTCGAGGTGATCTCGGACGGCTCCGACATCCCGGTGGTCGCCTTCAAGCTCGTCGAGGGGACGAAGTTCACTGTGTTCGACATCTCATCGCTGCTGCGCGGGTACGGCTGGCAGGTGCCGGCCTACACCATGCCGGAGGGCGCCGAGGACGTCGCTGTGCTGCGTGTTGTGGTGCGTGAAGGGTTCTCGGCGAACCTGGCCCGGGCGCTGCGCGACGACCTCGTGGAGGTGCTGGCGAAGCTCAAGAAGGTCGGTGTCGGCGGCTTCGCCGACGAGGAGCATTTCGCTCACTGACGGCCGGCCTGGGACACTTGAGGGCGGTGATCATGACATGAACCCGCCCACAACCGCCGATGTGGTGACCCCGAGCGCGGTCATCGACCTCGGCGCCATCGAACACAACGTCCGTACGCTGCGCGAATACGCCGGCTCGGCGCAGGTGATGGCCGTCGTGAAGGCCGACGGCTATGGCCACGGCGCGGTCGAGGTCGCGCGGGCCGCGCTGCGCGCCGGTGCCGCCGAACTCGGCGTCGTGACCGTCGCCGAAGCCCTGGCGCTGCGTGAGGCGGGAATCACAGCCCCCGTGCTCACATGGATGCATCCCCAGGGCACCGACTTCGCTCCCGCACTGACTGCCGACGTGCAGATCGGCGTGTCGTCGCTGCGCCAACTCGGTGACGTCGTCGAGGCGGCCCGCCGGGCGGGCGTCGTCGCGTCCATCACGGTCAAGGCCGACACCGGCCTGAGCCGCAACGGCGTGGCCGCGTCGGACTTGCCCGATCTGGTCGACGCGTTGGCGCGCGCGCAGGCCGAGGGTGCGGTGCACGTGCGGGGGCTGATGTCGCACCTGGCGCACGGCGACGAACCCGACCACCCGACCAACGATCTGCAGGCGCAGCGGTTCCGCGACCTGATCGCGCAGGCCCGGCGGGGCGGCGTCGAGTTCGAGGTGGCGCATCTGGCCAACTCGCCGGCCGTGCTGACACGGCCTGACCTTGCCTTCGACATCGTCCGTCCGGGTATCGCGATGTACGGGCTGAACCCGGTGCCCGGACTTGTCGACCCCGACCTGATCCCAGCGATGACTCTGTCGGCGCCGGTCGTGATGGTCAGGCCGATCAGGGCGGGTGACGGGGTTTCCTACAGCCACACCTGGATCGCCGACCGGGACACCACCGTCGCGCTGATCCCGCTCGGGTACGCCGACGGCGTGTTCCGCGCGCTCGGCGGCCGGATGGAGGTCTCGATCAACGGCATCCGCCGCCCCAGCGTGGGTCGGGTGTGCATGGACCAGTTCTTGGTTGATCTCGGCCCCGGGGCCGTCGACGTGGTCGAGGGGGATCGGGCGATCCTGTTCGGTCCCGGCACCTCGGGTGAGCCGACGGCCGCCGAGTGGGCCGACCTGATCGGCACGATCCACTACGAGGTGGTGACCAGCCCCCGCGGCCGGATCACCCGCGTCTACACCCAGGCGGGGCGCGCGTGAGGGCACGACGCCGGTGGCTGGCCGGCCTGGCAGGCCTCGGCACGGTGGGCACGGTCGCCGGCGTGTCGACCGCGCGCTCGGTCGCTGGCCGGGCGCGCCGCGAGGATCGCTGGGCCGGTGAGGATTTCGGTGTCTTCGCCAGCGACCGCAGTTCCGTGGTGACCACACCCGACGGCGTCGACCTCGCCGTCCGCGAGGTGGGCCCGGTCGATGCCGCGGTGACCGTGGTGTTCGCCCACGGATTCTGTATGAACATGGGCGCCTTTCACTTTCAGCGCCGCGCGCTGGCCGAGGTGTGGGGTGATCAGGTGCGCATGGTCTTCTACGACCAGCGCGGCCACGGGCAGTCCGGCATCGCGTCATACAAGACCTACACCGTCGAACAACTCGGCAAGGACCTCGAGACGGTGATCACCCTGTTGGCTCCGCGCGGATCGGTGATCCTGGTCGGGCATTCGATGGGTGGTATGACGGTGCTGTCGCACGCCCGGCAGTTCCCCGAGCAGTACGGCACCCACATCGTCGGCGCCGCGATCATCTCCTCTGCGGGAGAAGGGATTTCGCGCTCGCCGCTGGGCGAGATCCTGCAGAACCCGGCGCTGGAGGCGGCCAGATTCGCCACCCGATACGCCCCGAACCTGCTGCACCGCGGGCGCGGCGCGGTGCGGGCCGTGCTGGCGCCGATCCTGCGGGCCGCGTCCTTCGGCGACGCCCTGGTCAGTGCGACCGTAGCCCGCTACGCCGAAGAGATGATCCACGCGACGCCGGTCAAGACCATGGTGGGCTTCCTGCACGCACTCGGAGTGCATGACGAGTGGCAGGGACTGCGCACGCTGGAACCGCTGCCGACGTTGATCGCGTGCGGGTCCGCGGACGTGCTGACCACCCCAGAGCACGCCGCTGACATGGCCGATGTGCTGCCCAAGGCCGAACTGCTGATCATCGGCGGCGCGGGCCATCTGGTGCAGATGGAACAGCCTGAACTGATCAACGCCGCGCTGATCGGTTTGGTGGAACGGGCGACACCGAGCAGGCTGGTGGCCATGACACGGCGGTTGCGTGAACGGGTTCGGCCCCGTGGCTGAGTCCACGCGGTCGGGGACCGCGACTCTGGTCACCGCTGAGGACACGCAGGCGTTGGGGCGTGAACTCGGTGGGCAGTTGAGCGCCGGCGACGTGGTGGTGCTGTCCGGTCCGCTGGGCGCGGGTAAGACCGTGCTGACCAAGGGCATCGCCGAGGCCATGGACGTCGACGGCCCGATCACGTCGCCGACCTTCGTGCTGGCCCGCCTGCACCGGGCCCGTCAGGACGGCAGGCCCGCCCTGGTGCACGTCGACGTGTACCGCCTGCTCGACCATGCCGCCGCCGACCTGCTCGGCGAGTTGGACTCGCTGGATCTCGACACCGACCTCGACGATGCCGTGGTGGTCGTCGAATGGGGTGAGGGCCTGGCCGAACGGCTTTCCGACCATCACCTCGACATTCGGTTGGACCGCGCCTCCGACTCCGAGGTGCGCACCGCGACCTGGACTTGGAGTGCGACGTGACGGCTGTGGTCCTGGTGATCGACACGGCAACACCCGCAGTCACCGCGGGCATCGTGTCGCGCGGTGCGGGTGACGCGGTGCTGCTCGGTGAGCGGGTGACCGTTGATCCTCGCGCGCACGCGGAAAGGCTGACACCCAATGTGCTTGGCGCCCTTGCCGATGCGCAGCTGTCGATGTCGGATCTCGGTGCGGTGGTGGTGGGCTGCGGTCCGGGGCCGTTCACGGGCCTGCGGGTCGGGATGGCGACCGCCGCGGCCTACGGGCATGCGCTGTCGATCCCGGTGTTCGGGGTGTGCAGCCTGGACGGCATCGGCGCACAGATCTCCCGCGACGTGCTGGTGGTCACCGACGCGCGCCGTAAAGAGGTCTACTGGGCGCGGTACCGCGATGGCCTGCGCGTGGACGGTCCCGATGTCGCGGCACCCGCCGATGTACCGATCGACGGTGTGACTACGGTGGCCGGTACACCCGCCCAGGCCGCGCTGTTCCCGGGCGAGGTCATCGGGCCGGAGTATCCGTCATCGCTGGGTCTGGTTGCCGCGGTGCGGGATTGGGATTCCGAGCCCGAGCCTCTGGTTCCGCTGTATCTGCGCCGACCCGATGCCAAGACATTGGCCGAACGCGGGTTGGCATGACGGGGCAGACCGAGGCCGTCGCGATCGAGTCGCTGAAGTTCCGCGACGCCGATCGGTGCGCGCAGTTGGAGGCGCAGCTTTTCGCGGGCGATGATCCCTGGCCCGCCAAGGCATTCCGGCAGACGTTGGAGTCTGACCACAATCACTATGTCGCCGCCCGGATCGACGGTGTGCTGGTGGGCTACGCGGGTATCTCTCGTCTGGGCCGGACCCCGCCGTTCGAGCATGAGGTGCACACCATCGGCGTCGACCCGGCTTTTCATGGGCGGGGGATCGGTCGCAGGCTGCTCGATGATCTGCTGGCCTTCGCCGGCGACGGGTCGGTGTTCCTGGAGGTCCGCACGGACAACGTCGCGGCGATCGCCCTGTACGAGAGTGTCGGCTTCGCCACGATCGGACTGCGCAAGCGGTACTACCCGGGCAGCGGCGCCGACGCCTACACGATGCGTCTGGACCTGGGAGGTTCCGCATGACCGTCATCCTGGCGATCGAAAGTTCTTGTGACGAAACCGGTGTCGGCATTGCACGCCTGGGCGCCGATGGCACCGTGACGCTGTTGGCCGACGAGGTGGCCTCCAGCGTCGACGAGCACTCGCGGTTCGGCGGAGTGGTGCCCGAGATCGCGTCGCGTGCACACCTCGAGGCGCTGGGCCCGACCATGCGGCGCGCTCTGGAGACGGCGGGTGTCTCGCGTCCTGATGTGGTGGCGGCGACGATCGGCCCCGGGTTGGCCGGTGCGCTGCTCGTCGGTGTCGCCGCGGCCAAGGCCTACGCGGCGGCCTGGGATGTGCCGTTCTACGCCGTCAACCACCTGGGTGGCCATCTGGCCGCCGACGTCTATGACCACGGCCCGTTGCCCGAGAGCGTGGGACTGCTGGTGTCCGGCGGGCACACTCACCTGCTGCATGTGCGGTCGTTGGGTGAGCCCATCGTCGAATTGGGCACCACCGTCGATGACGCCGCGGGGGAGGCGTACGACAAAGTGGCGCGGTTGCTGGGGTTGGGGTATCCGGGCGGCAAGGTGCTCGATGAGCTTGCGCGCACCGGTGACCGGGACGCCATCGTGTTTCCGCGCGGGATGACCGGACCGCGCGATGATCCCTACGCGTTCAGTTTCTCGGGCCTCAAGACCGCCGTCGCGCGTCATATGGAACGCCATCCCGATGCCCGGCCTGCCGATGTCGCCGCGGGTTTCCAGGAGGCCGTCGCCGATGTGCTGACCCGCAAGGCCGTGCGCGCCGCGACCGACCTGGGTGTCTCGACACTGATCATCGCCGGCGGTGTGGCCGCGAACTCGCGGCTGCGTGAGCTGGCCGAAGAGCGTTGCGCCGCAGCCGGTATCACACTTCGGGTGCCCAGGGCCCGGCTTTGCACCGACAATGGGGCGATGATCGCCTCGTTCGCCGCACATCTGGTGGCCGCCGGTGCGCCCGCGTCGCCGCTGGGAGTGGCCAGCGATCCCGGCCTGCCCGTCGTTCGGAGCCAGGTCGCATGAGCGCGGTGGTGGCCGATCGGATGGCCATCACCGATCTGCTGTACCGCTATGCCGAGTTGATCGACGCCGGTGACTTTGACGGCGTCGGTGTGCTTTTGGGGCGCGGTTCATTCATGGGTGTGGCGGGGGCGCAGTCCATCGCGGACCTGTTCGCCGGCACGACCCGGCGCTTTCCCGAGTTCGGGAACACCCCGCGCACCCGGCACCTGGTGCTCAATCCCATCGTCGAGGTCGACGGCGACGTGGCTTCGGCGCGGTCGACTTTCTGTGTGGTGCAGCAGACTTCGATGGTGCCTTTGCAGCCCATAGTCGTGGGTCGGTATGCCGACACGTTCTCGCGCGATGGCGATGATTGGTATTTCACCGCGCGCACCGTGGTGATTGAGATGCTCGGCGATGTGTCCGACCATCTGCTGATCGATCCGCGGCAGTTCACTCAGGAGTGAGATGCCGGATCAGAACGGCGGTGGCTGAGCTCGTTCGGCGAGTTCGGTTTCGTTGAGTCTGCGCTCAGTGTTGATGCGGTGTTGGCGGGTTTGGGCGCGGGTCTGTTTGCGCGCGGGCATCATCAACAGCTTGCCGGGGTGGGACGGGTTCGGTGGCCCCGAGGGCGCTGGGCCGGTGTCGGTGCGCAGGCCGGGGAACAGGAACGCCCCGAACGGTGCGGTGGTGTAGCGATGCCCCGTGGGGGTGGTGAGCACGACGGTGCCGTCGGGGGACTGTTGGTCGGTGAAGCCGTCGACGAAGGTTTTGACCAGGTGGTGGTGGCGGCAGTTGCATTTGGTGTTCGACGGATGCGTGGCCCCTGCCGGCCAGGGAGTGGTGTGGTCGATGTCGGCGGCCTCGGCGGGTTTGTCGCAGCCGGGCCACCGGCACGTCAGATCCCGGGCGCGGACGAACCGCTGCAGCGCCGTCGAGGGTCGGTACCGCGGTTCGGGGGCGGTGTCGGGCATGCCGACGAACCGGACGTGGGCGCCCTGGGCGATCAAGCCGGCCAGCAGCGGTGCGGGGACAACGCCGTTGCGAATGCCGGGGATGACTCCGGGCGACCGGCGGGCGGACGCGGCGGGCGCCAGGGGTTCCTCCCCGGGCTGCTCATCCGGCTCCTCTGAATCGTCCGTCGACTCGTCGGTGTCGCCGGGGTCAGTGTCTGAGTTGCCGTCGGCGTCGGGTTCGGGGGTTGGGCCGTCGAGTTCGGGGTCGACGGGTTCGGCCAGCACCCCGGTGTCGGTGACGATGTGCACGACGACGCTGGTGGCGGCCGCGTCCGGGGCGGTGGCGGCGCAGTCGGGGTTGCCGCAGCGGCAGGCCAGGTGCCATACCCCGGCACCGAGGGCCCCGATGGCGTCGGAGCGGAGTTGATCCAGGGTGCGGGGATCGTCCGGGCACACCCCGGTGATCATCACTTTGAGCCGCTGGTCGAACAGCTGGGCGTTGACGGTGTCGAGTCGGCCGCGCACATGGGTGGCGCCGGGTTCGTCGTTGACAGGGTCTCCGACGGTGAAATACCGGGAACGCAGGGTGCGGCGCGCCCGGCGCACCGCGGCTGGGTCGTGGCGCTGGATCCAGGTGTCGATGGCCTGCTCCAGCTTGTACCAGGACAGCGCCTCCCAGTCTTCGGCATCGGCGGCGAACACCGCATCCAGTTCGGCCGCGGTGGCGGCGTCGACCAGGCGGGTGCGGTCCTCGATCAGCGCCACCGTGCGCGCCCCGATCCGCCCGGCCATGAACAGTGCCGCGATCTGCGGGTAGCGATCCCGCAGCAGCACCGCAGTGTCGAGCAGCGTCTCGGCCCGCCCGTGCCCCATGTTCAACGCACACGAGATCTGCGCGGTGACCGCATCCCAGTCATCGACGGCACACCGCGTCAAGTGGGAGTACTTCTGGCTGCGGCGGCCCATCTCGGCGACCACAGCCAGTCGGCGGGCCTCGGCGGCGTTGACCGCGCGATCCCAACCCTGAAGGGCGTCGATCAGTGCAGCGTCGTCGAGGTCACCCAACACCTCGGGACCCGGAAGCATCTGATCGAACATGTGTTCTATACTCCCACGGCCCACCGACAAAATCCGCCGACGCGGAGCCTGCAAACTCCTTGACGAGCTGGTTTCGCTCGTGGCGATCAGGCATCAACCAAGCGCATCCCACTCTTGAGCGCTAGCACTCTCATGTATAGAGTGCTAGACGGCAGTCGGACCCGCTCTGGTGTCGGCACCCGCGACGACGGCGCGAGGGCACGGACCACTGCCGAAAACACACACCTATAAGTGAAGGGGCTCCAATCGTGGCGAGCGTGAACATCAAGCCACTCGAGGACAAGATCCTCGTTCAGGCCAACGAGGCCGAGACCACGACCGCGTCCGGTCTGGTCATCCCCGACACCGCCAAGGAGAAGCCGCAAGAAGGCACCGTCGTCGCAGTTGGCCCCGGCCGCTGGGATGAGGATGGCGAGAAGCGGATTCCCCTGGACGTGTCCGAGGGCGACGTGGTCATCTACAGCAAGTACGGCGGCACCGAGATCAAGTACAACGGCGAGGAGTACCTGATCCTGTCGGCTCGCGACGTGCTGGCTGTCGTCTCCAAGTAAGCGACTCGTGTTCCGCCCCGGTCGTCCCCGCGCTCACATGCGGGTGATGCCCGGGGCGGTGCTCGTCCTAGCGAAAGACATTTATGAGCAAGCAGATTGAATTCAACGAAACCGCGCGTCGCGCCATGGAGGTCGGCGTCGACAAGCTCGCCAACGCGGTCAAGGTCACCCTGGGCCCGCGCGGCCGGCATGTGGTGCTGGCCAAGGCGTTCGGCGGCCCCACCGTCACCAACGACGGCGTGACCATCGCCCGGGATATCGATCTGGAGGATCCGTTCGAGAACCTGGGCGCTCAGCTGGTCAAGTCCGTCGCCACCAAGACCAACGATGTCGCCGGTGACGGCACCACCACCGCTACCGTGCTCGCCCAGGCGATCATCAAGGCCGGTCTGCGCAACGTCGCTGCCGGCGCCAACCCGATCGCCCTCGGTTTGGGCATCGGCAAGGCCGCAGACGCCGTCTCTGAGGCGCTGCTCGCGGCGTCCACGCCGGTCGAGGGCAAGACCTCGATCGCCCAGGTCGCCACCGTCTCCTCGCGTGACGAAGAGGTCGGCGAACTGGTCGGCGAGGCCATGACCAAGGTCGGCACCGACGGCGTTGTCAGCATCGAGGAGTCCTCCACGCTGAACACCGAGCTCGAGGTCACCGACGGCGTCGGCTTCGACAAGGGCTTCCTGTCGGCCTACTTCGTCACCGACTTCGACTCGCAGGAAGCCGTCCTCGAGGACGCGCTGGTGCTGCTGCACCGCGACAAGATCAGCTCGCTGCCGGATCTGCTTCCGCTGCTGGAGAAGGTCGCGGAGTCGGGCAAGCCGCTGCTGATCGTCGCCGAGGACGTCGAGGGTGAGGCGCTGTCCACGCTCGTGGTCAACGCGATCCGCAAGACGCTCAAGGCCGTTGCGGTCAAGGCTCCGTTCTTCGGCGATCGTCGCAAGGCGTTCCTCGAGGATCTCGCGATCGTCACCGGCGCGCAGGTGGTCAACCCCGACGTCGGCCTGGTGCTCCGAGAGGCCGGCCTCGACGTGCTCGGCACCGCGCGGCGGGTCGTCGTCAGCAAGGACGACACCGTGATCGTCGACGGCGGCGGCACCGACGAGGCCGTCAAGGGCCGCGTGGCGCAGCTGCGTGCCGAGATCGAGACCACCGACTCCGACTGGGACCGGGAGAAGCTGCAGGAGCGCCTGGCCAAGCTGGCCGGCGGCGTTGCCGTCATCAAGGTCGGCGCCGCCACCGAGACCGCGCTCAAGGAGCGCAAGCACCGTGTCGAAGACGCGGTCGCTGCGGCCAAGGCCGCGGTCGAGGAGGGCATCGTGGCCGGCGGCGGTTCCGCCCTGGTCCAGGCCCGCAAGGTGCTGGCCGATCTGCGGTCATCGCTGTCTGGTGACGAGGCTGTCGGTGTCGACGTGTTCGCCACCGCTCTGACCGCTCCGTTGTTCTGGATCGCGACCAACGCTGGTCTCGACGGCTCCGTCGTGGTCAACAAGGTCGGCGAACTGCCCGCGAACCACGGCTTCAACGCCGCGACGCTGCAGTACGGCGACCTGGTGGCCGACGGTGTCATCGACCCGGTCAAGGTGACCCGCTCGGCAGTGCTCAACGCCGCCTCGGTGGCCCGCATGGTGCTCACCACCGAGACGGCTATCGTCGAGAAGCCGGTCGAGGCTGATGACGACGGTCACGGGCACGGCCATCACGGTCACGCTCACTAGTTCGTAGCATCCCGAGACACCCCCGGTCCTTGTTGGACCGGGGGTGTTTTCGTCCTCGGGCTGCATCGAATGTGCAGCCTTTCGCGCAAAATCTGCGTTTCGGCACCAGAGGCTGCACATTCGACGGCACACGACACCCCAGAGGTGAACACTGGAAGTCCGCTAGAGGCGAGGGGGGCTGAATGGCGCACGTCGGGAGAACGATCGAGCACCGGCTGACTGCACACGCGGTGACGGGCACGTCGGAGCCGGTGACGGTTTGCCGCCTCAGTCCAGCAGAAGGCTGAGGTTGGGATGGATCGCATCCTGCAGTGGGCGTGGGATCGCCATCAGGCGGTGTACTCATGGGCTTGGATGGCGGTGGCCTTTGTCGCAGCACTGCCGATCTACCTCTTCTTGTCGTTCGCAGTCGTGGCGTCCGAGCACTCCCGGGGATATTCCTCAGCGGCCTTCGCAGCCGGCATCGTTGTGCTGATGGTCGCCTACGTGGTGATCCTGCCAGGACAGGGTGTGTGGAGGTCGTTACGGGAGTGGTCCAAGGGCTGTGTCATCGATACGGCACAAGTGCTCGAAGAGACCTACACCTACTCGCGGCGAGTGATCGGCAGATCGTTGGCGACAATCGTCGTCGGGGCCGGGTTACTGCTGCTCGTGGTCGCCAGTCTTGCGGGCCAATCTGGGTCTCGGCTCGTTCACTACGCCTTGGCGGGTTGTGTCGCGGGCTTCGCATCACACCTGGTGGGTGTGCACACCCTGGCGGAGGCACCCATGCGACCGGTCCGCATCGCGCTCGCTGACTTGACGGATCACGGAGACGCGTTGCCCCGCCCGCGCCCTTCCTTTGCGACCTGGACCAGGTTGTCGATGCTCGCTGCCGCGATGTCGTTCGCGTTCTCCGGGGCCATCCTGACCACGATCTTCGTCGGCACCGTTGAGGCGCCGCTGTTGTGGATTCTCGTCGGCCTCGTGCTGACAGTGATCTTCGGCTTTCCCATCACAGTAGGGGCCGCCTTTGCGCCCTCCCTGCAGCCGATTCGGGATCTGGCTGAGGGGACGAAGCGTGTTGCTGCGGGGTGACTATTCGCGGCGTCTGCCGGTGGTGCAGGATGACGACTTGGGTGTCCTGGTGGCGTCGTTCAATCGGATGCAGGCGGGTTTGGCTGAGCGGCAACGTCTTCAGGCCGCGTTTGGGACGTATGTGGATCCGGGGTTGGCGGCGCGGCTGCTGGAGCAGGGTGATGACGTGTTCATCGGTGAGCGTCGTGAGGTGACGGTGATGTTCGTCGACATCCGCGACTTCACCCCGTGGGCGGAGGCCAACGCTGCTGAAGATGCGGTGGCGCGGTTGAATGCGTTGTTCGAGATCGTGGTGCCCGCGGTGGTCGAGGCCGGCGGGCACGTGAACAAGTTTCTCGGTGACGGTGCGCTGGCGGTGTTCGGTGCGCCGAATGACCTTGTGAGCCACGCGGATGCGGCGGTGCGGGTGGCGGTGCGGATTCAGGGTCTGGTGACGGCGCGGTTCGCCGGTGGGCTTCGGGTGGGGATCGGCATCAACACCGGGGTGGTGATCGCGGGCACCATCGGTGGCGGCGGCAAACTGGAGTTCACGTTGATCGGTGACGCGGTCAACGTGGCGGCTCGGGTGGAGCAGATGACCAAGACCACCGGGGACGCGATCCTGCTCACCGACCGCTGCGTCGACGGGCTGGCCGCTCGTCCCTCGGGCCTCATCGATCGGGGGTCGCATGTGCTCAAGGGCAAGTCGACTCCGGTTCGGGTCTTCGGCCTCGACGCGGCCACGAGTCGCTGACGCCGTCCATTTCACGACAAGTCCATGTCACGACAAGGAGAAGTTTTCATGAGTCAGTCCGCCGTCACCTCCGTCGACGCTCTGGACCTCAACCGCTACAGCGGGCTGTGGTACGAGATCGGCCGGCTTCCGTTGCGCTGGGAGCAGGCCGAAGCCTCCGACATCACCGCCGAATACACGGTCCAGGACGACGGGAGTGTGCGCGTAGACAACCGGTGCCTCGACAAGAAGGGCGCGCCGTCTCAGGCGCTCGCCCGGGCCACCACGGTGCCGGGCAGGGCTGGCCGGCTGCAGGTGTCGTTCCTGCCGGAACTGCTGCGGTGGATCCCGTTCACCAAGGGCGACTACTGGGTGCTCAAGCTGGACGAGGACTACTCGGTGGCTCTGGTCGGCACCCCCGACCGCAAGAACCTGTGGCTGCTGGCCCGAGAACCTCAGGTCGACGACGCCACCGAGGCGGCTTACCTCGCAGAGGCGACACGGCAGGGGTACGACCTCACACAGTGGATCAGGCCGACGCAGTCCGGTCGTCGTGTGACCGACGACATGCTCTGACACCGACCCCCGAAACACCCCCGGTGTGACCGCCGGGGGTGTTTCGTTGATTGGCATGGATCGCATGTGGCAATGGACGTGGGATCGGTATAAGGCCAGTTACTCGTGGGCGTGCTGGGCGGTCATGTGGTCGCTGGCGCTGCCGGTCTATCTCGCTTGGTCGTTGGGCATCGTCGCGTTCGAGCGCTCTGATCGCTACGTCGAGGCGGCTGCGGTGACCGTGGCCGGCGTGGCGGCGTACCTGTATGTCGTGGCGCTTCCCGGCGGAAAGGCTGTCCGCGTCGTCGAGCGGTGGGCCGCCGGCGACGACGTCGACGGGGAGAGCGCATTGCGCGCCACCTACAGCTATGGCCGGAGCTTGATAGCGCGGGGCGTGGTCGTCACCGTGGTCTGGGTCGCGGCGCTCTTTGTCGGCGTCGGGATGATCGCCGGGGCGAGCGGCTGGCGTCTCATTCAGTACGCGATCCTGGGTGCGATTGCCGGGACTGCCGGCCAGCTGATCACTCTGCACAGCATCGTCGAAGCGACGCTGCGACCGGCCAGGGCGGCAATTGCCTCGAGTGCGGAGTTCGGCGACGTCCTGCCTCGCTCGCGCCCGACATTCGCCACCTGGACCAACGTCGCCATCCTCGCGGTCGGGTTCGCGTTCGCCGTGGCGGGCGCGATTCTGGGAGCCGTGTTCGACGTGGCCAGGCACGGTCCGGGACTCGCTGTCGCGCTCGGCGGTGCACTGGTGCTGGTCATCGGGCCGTCGCTGTGGGCGGCGTACTCGCCTCTGCTGCAACCGATCAGCGATCTCGCCGAAGGCACTGAGCGTGTCGCTGCCGGGGATTACAGCCAACGCCTGCCGGTGGTGCAGGATGACGATCTCGGCGCGCTGGCGGGCTCGTTCAACCGGATGCAGGCGGGTTTGGCTGAGCGGCAACGGCTTCAGGCGGCGTTCGGGACGTATGTGGATCCGGTGTTGGCGGCGCGGTTGCTGGAACAGAGCGACGACGTGTTCACCGGGGAGCGTCGGGAGGTGACGGTGATGTTCGTCGACATAAGGGATTTCACGCCGTGGGCCGAGGCCACCACTGCCGAGGACGCGGTGGCTCGGTTGAATGCGTTGTTTGAGATCGTGGTGCCCGCGGTGGTGGAGGCTGGCGGGCATGTGAACAAGTTCCTCGGTGATGGGGCGTTGGCGGTGTTCGGCGCGCCGAATGATCTTGTGGGTCATGCCGATGCGGCCCTGCGGTCGGCGGTGGAGATTGTGCGTCTGGTGCAGGAGTGGTTCAAGGGTGGGATTCGGGTCGGGATCGGGATCAACACCGGTGTGGTGATCGCCGGCACGATCGGTGGGGCGGGCAAGTTGGAGTTCACGTTGATCGGTGATGCGGTCAATGTGGCGGCTCGCGTCGAGCAACTGACCAAGGCCACCGGTGACGCGATACTGCTGACCGGGCAGACCGTCGACGCCCTGAACACGCGACCGCGCGAACTGGTGGACCGGGGTGCCCACGGGCTGAAGGGGAAGTCGGGCGTGACCAAGGTCTTCGCCCTCGCCGCGGATTCCGCGGCCTCGTCATCGCAGAATCGCTGAGCGACGGGGGTGTCAATGGGCTCGATCCCGCAGTAGGCTCGACTGCATCGAGGTGAAGTGAGATGAAGCTCAAAGACACACTCGCGATAGCGGTTCTGGCAGTCGGTCTGAGCGCCGGAGGCCTGATGGGGGCCAGCGTGGCCGTCGCCGCTCCGAACGCTCCCGGCATCGATTTTCCCCAGAAGCCCCATCACGGTGGGGATGACTGGGGCCCCGGGCCCGGGCGCGGACACGGACACGGGAACTGGGGGCCGGGCTGGGTCAACGGAATCGATGCCTGCGTCGGCGCCACCGGTCCGTACGGTTATGTCACGGGCTATGTGTGCATCTAGCGGCTGACGGTCGGTGCTAGCGTCCGTCGGTCATGGACCCACTGCTGCTGCAACGCCGTGACGATCGTGGCGTGGTCACGTTGACGTTGAACCGCCCCCAGGCCTTCAATGCCCTGTCTGAAGCGATGTTGTCGGCGCTCGGTGAGGCCTTCGACGCACTGGCCGAGGATCCGACGGTGCGCGTCGTCGTGCTCGGAGCGTCGGGGAAGGCGTTCTGCGCCGGCCATGACCTCAAGGAGATGCGGGCCGAGCCCTCGCTCGAGTACTACGAGCGCCTGTTCGCCCAGTGCACCGCCGTGATGCTGTCGATCCAGCGACTGCCGGTGCCCGTCATCGCGCGAGTCCACGGTCTCGCGACGGCCGCGGGCTGCCAACTGGTCGCGATGTGCGATCTCGCTGTCGCGAGCCACGACGCGCGCTTCGCGGTCAGCGGCGTCAATGCCGGACTGTTCTGCGCGACGCCCGGTGTCGCTCTGTCACGAAACGTTCCGCGCAAGACTGCTTTCGAGATGCTGGTCACTGGTGACTTCGTTTCCGCTGAACAGGCCAAGGTGTCGGGACTGGTCAACAGGGTGGTTGCGGCCGACGCGTTGGACGACGAGATCGAGACGCTGGTGGCAAGCATCGTCGCCAAGCCCGCGGTCGCCATCGCCATGGGCAAGACGTTGTTCTACCGGCAGATCGAGGTCGGTATGGCCGCCGCCTATGCGGATGCTGGCGCCGCCATGGCCTGCAACATGATGGAGCCCAGCGCACTCGAGGGCGTTCAGGCATTCATCGACAAGCGCACGCCCGACTGGGCGAAAGCGCGGGCGACGAGGACGCGCGATGCCCTGTGAACCCGTTGGCATGCATGTCGGACAGGAAGCCCTCCTCGTCGGGTTCGACCGCGGCTCGAGCTATCGCAATCCGCGCCCCTGCGGCTGCATCAGCAAACATTGTGATGACACCCTTCCTGGGGCTGAACGCTATTTTCTCCGGAGATCCTGTGGCCACAGCCATGTCGAACGTGGAGCCGTGGGCAACGCCGATACCGTGACCCCTCACAGGTGCCGGTTTGGCCGTCGTCGAATGCCGGTATAACCTGGACGCCGTGAACATCGGTGTGTGTGCCAGCTATTGGCGCTTTATGGAGGCTCCGGGCGGAGCCGACAAAGCGCAGCACTAACGCACGCATTCCCCCGGAGCCCAGGCAGTGACCGTCAGGTTGCTGCCTTTCGTCATTCAAGGGCACCGGGTTTCCGCAGGTGTCCACATCAGAAAGGCACCCAAGGACATGAACCTCGCTCAGACCGCCGCGGCTCCCGCGACGTCAGACCGCCGGATCCGCAGCTTCAGCGAGATCCCCAGCCCGCACGACGTGCTCACGGAGTTCCCGCTGGGCGGCCGCCGGGCGGAACGCGTCGCCCGCGACCGCGACGAGATCGCCGCGATCCTCGCCGGCCGTGACGACCGCCTGCTGGTCGTGGTCGGGCCCTGCTCAGTGCATGACCCCGCGGCCGCACTGGAGTACGCAAGTCGACTCGTGAAGGTGGCCGAGGAGCTCAAGGACAGCCTCAAGATCGTGATGCGGGTCTACTTCGAGAAGCCGCGCACGACGGTGGGGTGGAAGGGCCTGATCAACGATCCCGATATGGATGGCACCTTCGACGTCGCCCGTGGTCTGCGCGTCGCACGCCAACTGCTCCTCGACATCATCGACATCGGCCTTCCGGTGGGCTGCGAGTTCCTGGAGCCCACCAGCCCCCAGTACATCGCCGACGCGGTCGCCTGGGGCGCGATCGGCGCACGCACCACGGAGTCGCAGGTGCACCGCCAACTGGCGTCGGGCCTGTCGATGCCGGTGGGGTTCAAGAACGGCACCGACGGCAACATCCAGGTTGCGGTGGACGGCGCGAAATCCGCTGCCGCACAGCATGTCTTCTTCGGCATGGATGACATGGGCCGCGGCGCGGTCGTGAGCACCGAGGGCAACGAGGACTGCCACGTCATTCTGCGCGGCGGCACCGGTGGTCCCAACTTCGATGCGGAGTCGGTGCGCGAAGCCGCCGACAGGCTCGCCAAGGCCGGTCTGCCCGGACGTGTGGTGATCGACTGCAGCCACGCCAATTCCGGCAAGGACCACATCCGCCAGGCCGGCGTCGCCGACGAGGTGGCGCAGTTGGTGCGCGACGGCCTGCCGATCAGTGGCGTCATGCTGGAGAGCTTCCTGGTGGCCGGCGCTCAGGCTCCCGAGGCGAAGCCGCTGACCTACGGCCAGTCGGTCACCGACAAATGCATGGACTGGGCGGCGACGGATCTGGTGCTGCGAGGGCTGGCCAAGCGCGCCGACTGAGACGACACTGAGGGCTGGGAGGCCCATCATGCGTGTTGCAGTGGCCGGCGCGACCGGCAACATCGGTGCTCGAACCGCGGCTGTGCTCGAACGGGACGGTCATGAGGTGGTCCGGATCAGTCGGTCCCGTGGGGTCGACCTGATCACGGGCGACGGTCTGGACGTCGCGCTGCAGGGTGTGGCCGCGGTGATCGACACGATCAGCTCGCCGCCGATCAGCCCCGAGGAGACCCGTGACTACTTCGGTGCCACCACGACGAACCTGTTGGCCGCCGAGGCGCGCGCGGGAGTGGGGCACCATGTGCTGCTGTCGATCGTCGGGATCAACAGAATTGACGGCGGCACAGCACATTACGTCGGCAAGCGGGAGCAGGAGCGGCTGATCGAAGCGGGTCCGGTGCCGTGGACGATTGTGCCCGCCACGCAGTTCCACGATTTCGCCGGGTTGGCCAGCAGTTGGACCGAGTGCGAGGGTGTCGCGACCATCGCGCCACTTCTGATCCAGCCGATCGCTCCCGACGACATTGCCGCGGTGTTGGCCGAGGTGGCGACGGGCGCACCGCAGGGCAGGCACGTGGACGTCGCCGGGCCCGAGACGCAGGACCTCGTCGACATGGCCCGTCGCACCAACACCGTGCTGGGCAGGGACGTCAAGCTGGTTCCGACGTGGTCGGGTCCGTTGGATCTGTCCTTGGCCGGCAACGTGCTGCTGCCCGGCCCGGGCGCGCGTATCGCGCCGACGACCTTCGAGCAGTGGCTGGCCGCGGGCGCGAGTTAGTCAGCGGCCCGCCAGGATTCGGTACTGCGCCGAAATCTGCTGCTGGGCATCGGTCAGGTCGCTCGAGAACACCGTGAACGCGAACCGATCGGTGAAGGCGACGCACTTGTGCTGCCAGCGCACCCGCTGCCAGGAGATCGCGGACGTGCTGGATTCGCCCCGGGCCCGGGTGTAACAGCGGGCCTGCGGAAGTCCCTTCACGGGACGCGCCGGACTCACGCCCGGTTCGGCGCTGGCCTGCTCGCCGAGCCCGGCCGCGACCTTGCGGGCCGCCTCGTCGTCGCGGGCCCGGTACACCGTGGCCCGGCGTTGTGACACGTAATCCACGCCGCCGTCGCGGAACAGCACCGCCGACTTCACCGGGTCGGTCTCGAAGTGCACCCAGGCCTCCGAAGGCCAGGCGCCCATATTTGCGGGTGCCTGGTTGTCCAGGTTCCACAGGGTGGCGGCCAGCATCTGGCCGGTGGGGTCCATGGGGAGGTCGCCCAGCTTCTCGATGGGGGTGGGTTTGAAAGTGTCGATCCGTTTCCTCTGGTCGCCGATGACCCCCTGAATCAGCGCTTTGGGGGAGTGGGACATCTCCCCGGGAACACGTTTGACCCAAGCGCGATTGATGAAGACATACGACTTGTACGGCGTGAAGGACTCCACGATTTCACCGGTCCCCGGGTTCTCGTAGATCGTGGCCAACGCATCGGGATGACCTACGTCGACCGGCGTCCGCGGGCTCGCACCGGGCGGCAGGGGGTTCTTCTCGGCCATCTCACGTGCCGCGGCGGCGGCCCCCGCGGGATCCGCGAAGCGGACCACCATGTTGAGCAACGAACCCGTGGGGGTGGCGTCGGAGAAGCGCAGCGTCGAAAAGGCCGTCACGAACCCGTGAGCGCCCATGACATCGGCCAGTTCGTTCGGGATCGCGCCGGCGGACTTGACGATGTCGATCGTCGGCAGAGGCAGGGTGCTCGACGTCAGCAGGACATCGCCCCGGCTGCGGAACGCGTTGTTGACCTGCCAGGGCCCCACCACGAAGCTGGCCATCCGATGGGCCTCCACGATGTTCCCCGAGGTGGGGGAGACCTCGCCGGCGGTGGCGAACGGCGGACCCGCAGCCACCGCGTAGTCGCCCGTGTCCAACACCGCCACGTCGACACCGTCGTTGTCCGACGACCCGGTCTGTGTGATCGCATTGCCTTCGACGGCGGCCGAGCAGCCTGTGACGAGCAGTGCGGCCATGAGGCTGACGAGGAGTCTCATGCCTACAGCATGTCTCATGCCGGCCGAAGAGATGAGGCAACCGCCCCATGCGGTCCCCGTCGGAGGAGCGCGACGATCGCGCTATGACTCATTCACACACACCACAGACAGCTGCCGCCGAGGTGGCAGCTGCCCCGTCTCTCCCGTCCGGCGACGGCGACCGGTTCACGGTCTTCGGCGTCATGGGCCTGCCCTTCGCCAGCGGTCACTATCTGGCGCTGCGCGACTTTCCCGCGGCATCCTTTCTGCCGCCGTCGATTCCGGGCTACCGGTCGGTGTGGCACCGCGATCCCGAAGGCGTGTGGACGTTCTACGCCACCACGCCGGGGCCCCTCAGCTGCGCCCGGTACTTCAGTTCCGCCACGTCGGTCGACGCCGTCCAGTGCCCCATCGAGACGCACTGGGACGACGACTACACCCTGACGGTGACGATCCCCGAGAAGCTGCGGTGGACCGTGGCCTTTCGTGCGACACCCACGACCCGACTGCTCAGCCGCATCGGCACGACGCTGCCCGAACGCGCGTGGACGAGTTCCTCGGCGCTGGGTGTCATCGGCCGCTCGGCCGGAATGCTCCTGGGTGCAGGTCAGATCCGTCTGGCCGGGGCCTCCCCCAACGGACAGCGGTTCCGCGTCGCGCCCAAACAGATGTGGGAGGTCTGCGCGTCCCACGCCGAATTGGACGGCGTCGACCTGGGTTCCGTCGCACCATTGCGCACACAGGCCCGCCTCGGTGACTTCCGGTTGCCGCAACGAGGGCTGGGCGTCGTGGGCCAGGCGCGATTCAGTCAGGCCGCGAACGCTGCGCTGGCACGCACCTGAGGAGCACAATCGGCCGATGGACTCCGAAAGCGGTCCCAGCCGAGCCGAACTGCTCGCCGCACTGTCGGTGGCGGTCGACCTCGGTCTGGGACAGCCTGCCGAGCACATGCTGCGCTCGGCCCTGATCGGCACGCGCATCGCCGACCGCCTGGGCCTGGACCGGGAAACCCGCGACGTCATCTACTACTCGACGCTGATCATGTGGATCGGCTGTCACGCCGACTCCCACGAATACGCCCGCTGGTTCGGTGACGACATCGCGGTGCGCCACGATTCGTACTTCGTCGACTGGTCGGGGATTCCGTATCTCCGGTTCGTGCTGTCGAACGTCGCCAGAGGCGAACCGTTGGTGCGCAGGCTGTCGGTGTTGACGACGCTGGTCGCCGGCGCCCGTGGTCATATCGCCCAGCTGATCCATTCGCACTGTGCGTCCGCGGTGCTGCTGGCTGAGCGCATGGGGCTCAGCCCGGCGGTCCAGGAGGCGCTGCGGTTCACGTTCGAGCGGTACGACGGCGGCGGCCTGCCCTGCGGCGTGAGTGGCGACGCCATCCCGATTGCGATGCGCGTCGCTCAAGTCGCGGACATGACTGAGGTCCACCACCGCGTGGGCGGGGTCGACAAGGCCGTGGCGATGGTGACCGACCGTCGCCGCGGTCAGTTCGATCCCGACATCGTCGACGTCGTCGTCAGGGATGCCGAGCAGATCCTCGCGGGGCCCGGGGCAGGGGACAGCTGGGCCGCGGCACTGCACGAGGCGCCCGACCGCGACGAACATCTCGACGACGACGGACTCGACGCGCTGTTGTGTGCACTCGGCGACTTCGTCGACCTCAAATGTCCTTTCATGCTTGGGCATTCGCGTGGCGTGGCGCGGCTGGCCGCAGACGCCGTCGCGGTCGCGGGACTGGACGCCGCAGTGGCGACACGAGCCCGCCGGGCCGGGCACGTGCACGATCTGGGACGGATCGGGATCTCCAACCAGATCTGGTCCAAGGCGGGCGAACTCACGCCCGCGCAGTTCGAGCGGGTCCGCCTGCATCCGTATCTGACGACGCGGATCCTGCGTCAGGTCAGCGGCCTGGAGCACATCGCGAGACTGGCCGGAACCCACCACGAACATCTCGATGGGTCCGGCTACCCGACCGGGCTTGCCGGACCTGCCCTCGGTCTGCCCGACAGGATCCTGGCCGCCGCGGTCGCCTATCAGTCGGCGCTGGAACCGCGTCCGTACCGATCCGAGATGTCGCCAGACGACGCGCAACGCCGATTGGCCGCCCGCGTCGCCGCCGGGGAACTCGACGGCGTCGCGGCCGACGCGGTGCTGTACGCCGCTGGGCGGTTGCCGCGGCGCCCCACCGGGGGATCGGGGCGGCTGACACCGCGCGAGATTGAGGTGCTGCGTCTGGTGGCCGGCGGCGCCTCCAACAAGCAGATCGCGGTCCGCCTGGTGATCAGTGAGAAGACCGCGCGCAACCACGTCGAACGGATCTACGCCAAGGTCGGCGTGTCGAACCGGATCGGCGCGAGCATGTACGCGCTGCAGCACGGCATTGCCGGAACCCCCCGCTGATCGCTACCTTGCAGGCATGACCGTGGGGACGGGGTGGATCCGCTGGGTTTCGCCGGTGCTGCTGTTGATCGTGGCATTGACTGGGTGTGCTGGAGGTTCCCCCGGCGAGATCTCCAGCGGGCCGGCGCTGGCCCCGGAGGACGCCAAGATGGCGCCCGCACCAGCCTCCGGCCCCCAACCGCAGGAGTCTGCGGTCACACGTGACGTGGTCAAGACCGCGTCGATTGTGATCACCGTGCCCGACACCTCGGCGGCGGCTGACCGCGCCGCGGTGATCGCCGAAGATTCCGGGGGCCGCGTCGACAGCCGGACCGAGGACGCGGGTTCGGGGTCCGGACGCGCGTCCGCGGCTGTGGTGCTGCGAGTCCCGGCCGACCGATTGGACGAGGTCCTCCGTGAGCTCAAGGACCTCGGCGTCGTCGAGTCGACCGACACCCGCGCCGACGATGTGACCTCGCAACGGGTCGATCTCGACGCCCGCATCAAGGCGCTGCAGACGTCGGTCGATCGACTGCTGGCGATCATGCGGGACGCCGCGGATCCGGAGGCACTGATCGCGGCCGAGAACGCGCTGTCACAGCGCCAGGCCGATTTGGACAGCCTGCGTGCGCAGCGCACGCAGTTGGGGGAACAGGTCGACTACAGCACGGTCGACGTCAACTTCGTCGCCGAGCAGATCGGCGGACCCGCACCCCAGCGCTACTCCGGTTTCCTCGGAGAGGTTCACCGGGGCTGGGATGCGTTGGTCGGCCTCGTGAAGGATCTGGTCCTGCTGCTCGGCTGGTGGCTGCCGTGGCTGGGCGCGCTGGTGGTGGCGGCCGCCCTGGTCTACGGCGTGGTCGTGGTGTTGCGTCAGGCGCTGCGGCGGATGCCGCGCTTGAGCAGCAGCTCGCGCTCGGACTCGGACAACCCGCCCCAGATTCCGTAGGGCTCTCCGACGGCCAGCGCGTGCGAACGGCACTGGGCGATCACCGGGCAGCGCCGGCACATCTCCTTGGCGCGCATCTCACGCTGCGCACGGGCCCGGCCACGCTCGCCGTCCGGATGGAAGAACATCGAGGATTCGACACCCCGGCACATGCCCTGCATCTGCCAATCCCAGATGTCAGCATTGGGCCCGGGTAGTTGCTGCGGCTGCGGCATAGTTAAACCCCTTGTCGCCGAGTTCCGTTGCCTTGCATAGGAACGTGGGTTCGAGTGCTGTCGCCGATGACTACTCGATTGCCTCCACAAAGTAGAAGCGGGCATGAAAGCGCGTCAATAGCCACCCCCTGTGCGCAATGACATAGCCGCAGCGTGAGAATTTACGTCACGTTCATCATTTGAGAGGTTATGTGGCGCGAACCGTGCTAATGCGGGCTCTTCGAATCACTCTGAACCTGAATAGGCCCAGTTCGGCGACGACGCGCGACACCGCCGGTTTCCTGCCGATCAATAGGCAGTTGACACGCTCGTAACATTCGCAAGACGAACTGTTAACCCGAGAATTGGTAGCGTGCGGGCGGTGTCCCGGTCATTCTCGTCCGTCAGCCTCGAAAGCGCAGCGTTCGGCGAATGTCCTGGCACCTGGCCGCTGCCGGCCGCCGAGGCCCCGGCCGAAGCCTGGTGGCGCGCTGTCGCCGCGGCCGGCCAGGGGCACTACGGGCAGGCCTACAGCGAACTGGCCGGCGTCCGTCGGTGTGAGCTGGACGGCCCGCTGCGGTCCTTGGCCCTGAGCACCCACGCATCGCTGCTGCGCCAGTTGGGCTGGCACGGCCTGGCTCGCGGCTGGGACGGCCGCGCGCTGCTGGCCGCAGGCGACGACGTCGAAGCGCGGTTGGACGCACTGGTGGGCCTGGCCGCCGATGCCCTCGGGATGGCGCGGTTCGCCGCATCCGAACGACTGCTGTTCGCCGCCCGCGACGTCATGGCCGACGGCGGACACCCCGACCGGGCGGCCGTGCGGGTGCAGTGGGTCAGCGCGGAACTGGCGATGGCCACAGGCCACGGGGACACCGCACTCGACCATGCCCGTCGCGGAGTCGAACTGGCGCAGGGGCAGCGGTCCGTACGGCACCGGGTCAAGAGCGACGTCGTCCTGGCGGCCGCGCTGTGCTGCGCCGGTCGCGTCGACGACGCCAGGACCCACGCCGAGAAAGTCCTGGACGAGACCGCGCACCACGGGCTGATTCCGCTGCACTGGGCCGTCGCCAGCCTGCTGTGCGGCATCGGCAGCGCGACGCGCCCAGACGCCGAGATCGCGCAGATCCGCGACGCCGCCGCGAAGTTGGTGGAACATCGCGGGGGAGTCTGGTGCGCGCGGTGACCGTCGTGGCCCGCGCCCGCGCCGTTATTGTTTAGCCAGCCCCGCCGCCGGTATATGTCCGGCTCGTAACGTTGGAGATACCGCCGTCGATGACAATTCCAGGAGAACGTCTCGACGCTGTCGTTGCTCAGGCAGTGGCTGGCGATCGTGATGCGCTCCGGGAAGTGCTGGAGACCATCCGCCCGATCGTGGTTCGGTATTGCCGGGCTCGTGTCGGAACCGCGGAGCGCAGTGGCCTCTCAGCTGACGACGTCGCACAGGAGGTGTGCTTGGCCGCCATGATGGCGCTGCCGCGCTACCAGGATCAGGGACGACCGTTCCTGGCATTCGTGTACGGCATCGCTGCCCACAAGGTTGCTGACGCGCATCGCGCGGCGGCCCGTAATCGTGCGGAACCCACGGACTCCGTGCCGGAGCGGTACTCCCTGGAGAGCGGGCCCGAGCAGATGGCGATCAACGTCGACGCGGGGGAGCGCATGAATGCGCTGCTGCAGGTGCTGCCCGAGAAGCAGCGCGAGATCCTGATCCTGCGCGTCGTGGTCGGCCTGTCCGCCGAGGAGACGGCGGAGGCCGTCGGCAGTACCGCAGGAGCCGTTCGGGTCGCCCAGCACCGTGCATTGGCGAAGCTGAAAACGCAGATCACGGCGACGGGGTACGACTATGCCTGATTTCGCCTCCGGGCCCGAGTCGCTCGAAGACATCGCCCGCACCGACATGCTTCTCGACGCGTTGGCCGGGCAGCGCCGGGTCCGTCCCGCGGACCGCGCCGATGCCGAACTGTTCGCTCTGCTTGAGGGCTGGCGCGACGACGTCCGGACCCCGTCGTCGTCCCGGATGGTGACCGAGGACCAGGCCGCCGCGGCGCTCGAGGACGGGTTGGCCGCGCGCCGGCCCACTCAGCGCGGATCGCGTCGTGGTCTGACCCTGGTCGCCTCGACGGCCGCGGCTGTGTTGGGCATCGGCGGATTCGGCGCACTGGTGGGTGGTGCCCAACCGGGCGATGCCATGTACGGGCTGCGCACGGCGCTGTTCGGTGAGTCGCAGGGCGTGCGCGACGATCGCGTGACGCTCGCCGCGCAGACCAAGATGGCCGAGGTTGCGCGCCTGATCGAAACGGGTGACTGGGAGCAGGCCCAGGCCAAGCTGGCCGAGGTGACGTCGTCGGTGGAGTCCGTCGACAACGTCGAGGCCAAGACCGACCTGATCCAGCAGTACAACGAGCTGAGCGTCAAGGTCGGCACCCGCGATCCCAACGCGAGCCTTCCGGTCGTCGCGCCGGGCGAAGTGCCCGTACCGCCGCCGCCCGGGGTCACGCTGCTGGAACTGCCTCCGGTGACGAGCACGGTGCCGAGCACGGACGTGACTGTGCCGAGCGAGACTCCCGCCACCACGACGCCACTGTCCACGGAACCCTCGGAGACGTCGGTGCCCCCGACGGAGTCGTCGGAGCCGACTGAGCCCGCGACGGAGCCTGCGCAACCCTCGGGCACCGAGACCGCGCCGTCCACCGCGGTCACCACGGCTCCGACCGCGACGAGCACGGCGCCCACCCTGACGACCACCCCGCCCACCACGACGACCACAACGACGGCTGCGGTGGCGCCGGCCCTGGAGGCACCGCCGACCAGCGTGCCGTCGGCGGCCGTGACGCCGGGATCGTCGTTGCGGACCGTGCCGACGTCGGCGAGTCCGGTCGAGGCCGCCGAGGAGGCGCCTCAGAGCGGAAACAGCATCACCACGACGACGGTGCCTGGCGATGTCATCGAAATCCCGGTGCCGGGAGCAGACGAAGAGGAGAGCTGATCAGGCGTGCGCCTGATCAGCGATATCCGTCACTTTCCGAGGCCGCCTCGTTGAGAGACGCATCGGCGTAGCCCCGGCAGTAGTCCCACGTCACATAGGCGTCGGGTTCGGGGTCATAAGCGGGCTCGTGCGGGCGGACGGTGCCGTCCACCAGAAGCTGCAGCAGGTTGGCGCGCAGCATGTCCCAGTCGTGGTAGTGGTCCTGCTGGCATTCGTCACAGCAGACCACGAGCCCGCGAATCCCCTTGTGCGCCAACAGGGATTCGTAGACCGCCAGATCGCCGAGATCGGCTTCGACGGCAGCGCGCTCCTGAGGATCCAGCGGCTGCCCCGGCTCGATGGCGTCCAGCGCGGCCGACGGATCGTAGGGGTCGTCGGCGAACGGATCTGGCGGCAATCCCGGAGGTAGATGGTCGCGCACGCCTCTACAGTACGCAGACCCGCTGGGCTAGGCCAGCGATACCCGGGGTGAGGCATGGCGGCATCCGTCCTGCGAGCCGATAGGATGTCCTCATCGCCCGCATGCCTTAGTGGAGGCCCCCTTAATGGCTCGACCCCTGTCTGACGCCGAGCACACCGCCGTGCCCACCGGTGGGGATGACCCGCACAAGATCGCGATGCTGGGACTGACTTTCGACGACGTCCTCCTGCTTCCCGCCGCGTCGGACATCATTCCCGCCACGGCCGACACCTCGAGCCAGCTGACCCGCAACATCCGCCTCAAGGTGCCGTTGGTCAGCTCGGCCATGGACACCGTGACCGAGTCCCGGATGGCGATTGCGATGGCCCGCGCGGGCGGCATGGGTGTGCTGCACCGCAACCTGCCGCTGGCCGAGCAGGCCGGCCAGGTGGAGACCGTCAAGCGGTCCGAGGCCGGCATGGTGACCGACCCGGTGACGTGCTCACCCAACAACACGCTGGCCGAGGTCGACGCGATGTGCGCCCGGTTCCGTATCTCGGGCCTGCCTGTCGTCGACGACAACGGCTCTCTGGTGGGCATCATCACCAACCGCGACATGCGCTTCGAGGTGGACCTGAACAAGCCGGTCTCCGAGGTCATGACTAAGGCGCCGCTGATCACCGCGCGCGAGGGTGTCACCGCGGACGCCGCACTGGGACTCCTTCGCCGCAACAAGATCGAGAAGCTCCCGATCGTCGACGGGAACGGCAAGCTCACGGGCCTGATCACCGTCAAGGACTTCGTCAAGACCGAACAGCATCCGCTGGCCACCAAGGACAGGGACGGCCGCCTGCTCGTCGGCGCCGCAGTGGGTGTCGGTGACGACGCCTGGGAGCGGTCGATGGCGCTGGTCGACGCCGGTGTCGACGTGCTGATCGTCGACACCGCGCATGCGCACAACCGCCGCGTCCTGGACATGGTCAGCAAGCTCAAGGGTGAGGTCGGGGAACGCGTCGATGTCGTCGGCGGCAACGTCGCCACCCGGGGCGCGTCCGCCGCACTCATCGAAGCCGGCGCCGACGCGGTCAAGGTCGGCGTGGGCCCCGGATCGATCTGCACCACCCGCGTCGTGGCCGGCGTGGGCGCACCCCAGATCACCGCGATCCTCGAGGCCGTCGCGGTGTGCAAGCCCGCGGGTGTACCCGTGATCGCCGACGGTGGCCTGCAGTACTCGGGTGACATCGCCAAGGCGCTGGCCGCAGGCGCGTCGACGGCCATGCTGGGCTCGCTGCTCGCGGGCACGGCCGAGTCGCCCGGCGACCTGATCTTCGTCAACGGCAAGCAGTTCAAGAGCTACCGCGGCATGGGGTCGCTCGGAGCGATGCAGGGGCGCGGCGCCGCGGGCGCGGTCCGTGGGTCGTTCTCCAAGGACCGCTACTTCCAGGACGACGTGCTCTCCGAAGACAAGCTCGTGCCCGAGGGCATCGAGGGCCGGGTGCCGTTCCGTGGTCCGCTGTCGACCGTGATCCACCAGCTCACGGGCGGTCTGCGGGCTTCGATGGGCTACACCGGAGCGGCCACCATCGAGGACCTGCAGCAGGCGCAGTTCGTGAGGATCACGCCGGCGGGGCTCAAGGAGAGCCACCCGCACGACATCACGATGACCGTCGAAGCACCGAACTACTACTCGCGCTAAGGGGGACCAGTCCGTGCGCGACATGGTCGAAATTGGCATGGGCCGCACCGCGCGGCGCACCTACGAACTCGCCGACATCAACATCGTGCCGTCCCGGCGGACGCGCTCGAGCCAGGATGTGTCGACGACGTGGCAGTTGGACGCCTACCGGTTCGACATCCCGGTCGTCAGCCACCCGACTGACGCCGTGGTGTCGGTGGAGTTCGCCATCGAGCTGGGCCGCCGCGGCGGCCTCGGCGTCATCAACGGCGAGGGCCTGATCGGCAGGCATGCCGACGTCGAGACCAAGATCGCCCAGGTCGTCGACGCCGCATCCAAGGAGCCCGAGTCGACGGCCGCGATCCGGCTGCTGCAGCAGTTGCACGCCGCGCCGCTGGACCCCGACCTGCTCGGCGCCGCCGTCGCGCGGATCCGTGAGGCCGGAGTGACCACCGCGGTCCGGGTCAGCCCGCAGAACGCCCAAGCGCTGACCCCGGCGCTGGTGGCGGCCGGAATCGACCTGCTGGTCATCCAGGGCACCATCATCTCGGCCGAGCGCGTCGCCTCCGACGGCGAGCCGCTCAACCTCAAGACCTTCATCTCCGAACTCGACGTCCCAGTGGTGGCCGGAGGTGTGCTCGACCATCGCACCGCGCTGCATCTGATGCGCACCGGCGCGGCAGGCGTGATTGTCGGGTACGGCTCGACGGCGGGCGCGACCACCAGTGACGAAGTGCTGGGCATCAGCGTGCCGATGGCCACCGCGATCGCCGACGCCGCCGCCGCGCGCCGTGAGTACCTCGACGAGACGGGCGGTCGGTACGTGCACGTGCTGGCCGACGGCGACATCCACACCTCCGGCGAGTTGGCCAAGGCCATCGCGTGCGGTGCCGACGCGGTGGTGCTGGGCACCCCGCTCGCGGCCGCGGCCGAGGCGCAGGGTGACGGCTGGTTCTGGCCGTCCGCCGCCGCGCACCCGTCGCTGCCTC
Source organism: Mycolicibacterium confluentis (assembly GCF_010729895.1). Classification (NCBI taxonomy): domain Bacteria; kingdom Bacillati; phylum Actinomycetota; class Actinomycetes; order Mycobacteriales; family Mycobacteriaceae; genus Mycobacterium; species Mycolicibacterium confluentis. The sequence goes on along the minus strand of NZ_AP022612.1, from coordinate 3,843,199 downwards.
GCGGCGCTCTGCTGCAGATCGCGGTCGAGGAGAGGCCCACGCTGGACCAGGTGCTCAGCGGACCGTCGGATGACCCGTTCGGCGGGCTCAACCTGGTCGGCGGCCTGCGCAGGTCAATGGCGAAGGCCGGGTACTGCGACCTCAAGGAGTTCCAGAAGGTCGGCCTGACCGTCGGGAGCTAACCCCCGGGCGCTCTTCCCTCCCCGCGAGCAGACGCTAACTCGCACGAATTCGGGCAGAATCATGCGATTTTGTGTCTGCTCGCCGTGGACAGGTGGTGCGCGATCCGGTCAGTGAATTCGGCCTGGTTGACCCGCACGTCGCTGGAGACGATCGGGATCACGGTCCAGCCGCACTGCTGAATGCCGGCGAACCTCTTCTTGTCTCGCAGCATTTCTGCTCGTCCGGCATGCCATTCGATGCTCTCGTACTCCGCGCACACCATGGCCTCTGGCCACGCGAAGTCGCTACGCCAGAGCTCACCGTTGAAGCCGTGGATCTCGTATTGCAGTTCGGGTTTCGGCAGCCCGCGGTCGATCATCGCCAGACGAGCCTCGCTCTCCATTCCCGATTCCGCGCGGCCGTCGGCGTGTTCGAGAAGCGCTCGGACGTCGACGATTCCACGGCGGCCCCGTTGGTCGAGCACCGCCCTGGCCAGCTCGTCCGGCGTGCAGCGCACGGAGTGCAGTGCTGCGTCGAGCGTCGCCAATGCTCGCGGTCTGGACAGCTGACGGGCTATCTCGACGGCGGTCCACGCGGGGGAGGTGGCCAGGCGGCTGGAGACGCGTTGCAGCGGGGCGCCCGCCCGTTGGTGGACCATGAGCCCGACGGTGGGTCTGACCCGAGCCCCGGTGTCCAGGATGTGGATCGCAGTGGTGTTCTCGGTGTCGAATCCGTACAACCGGGCGGCCGTGCCGAGGCAGGCGACCGCCGGGGTGCCGAGAAACAGGTCCAGTGCCTGCAACCTCCCGACGAGGTCCGGCGTTGTCAGCCCGTAGACGCCGCGCCAGAGCCGGGTCAGGTCTCCCCGCCGAACTGCGACGTCGAGCTGTTGGCGGGTGATGACGGTCAGGAGTTGCTGAGTGGTGGCGAAGCCGCCGAGGCGGTGAATGAGGGCGATGGCGGCGTTGTCCACGTCCCGAATGGTGTGCAGGTGTGCTCCTCCAGTGTGCTCACACATCCACAGGCCCCACGTCCACCCGCGAGCAGACACAAACTCGCACGTGAGACGCCAAAACAATGTGAGTTTGTGTCTGCTCGAGGCGCAGAGATTTGGTGGGTTACCCGTCGGTAGGGCCATACTGGGGCCATGGCTCCGGATTATGACGTTCTGATCATTGGGTCGGGTTTCGGAGGCAGTGTCTCGGCGCTGCGACTCACCGAGAAGGGTTATCGGGTCGGCGTGCTCGAGGCCGGTCGGCGGTTTGAGGACGCCGACTTTGCCAAGACCTCGTGGAACCTGCGGAAGTTCCTGTGGGCCCCGCGGTTGGGGTGCTTCGGTATTCAGCGCATCCATCTTCTGCGCAACGTGATGATCCTGGCCGGGGCCGGAGTGGGCGGTGGTTCGCTCAACTACGCCAACACGCTGTACGTGCCGCCGGACCCGTTCTTCAACGACCCGCAGTGGAAGCACATCACCGACTGGCGCACCGAACTGATGCCGCACTACGAGCAGGCCAAGCGCATGCTCGGCGTGGTGACCAATCCGACCTTCACCGACGCCGACCGCATCATGAAAGAAGTCGCCGACGACATGGGCGTCGGCGACACCTTCGTGCCCACCCCGGTCGGGGTGTTCTTCGGCCCAGAGGGACAGAAGGCGCCCGGAAAGCAGGTTCCCGACCCGTATTTCGGCGGAGCGGGACCGGAACGCACCGGGTGCATCGAATGCGGATCGTGCATGACGGGCTGCCGCTACGGCGCCAAGAACACTCTGGTCAAGAACTACCTCGGCCTCGCGGAATCGGCTGGTGCACAGGTGCATCCGATGACCACCGTGACCGGATTCACGCAGCGGGCCGACGGCCTGTGGGAAATCCGGACGGCGCGCACCGGTTCGGGCCTGCGTAAGCGTCGGACGTTCACCGCGACGCACCTGGTCCTGGCCGCAGGCACCTACGGCACGCAGCGCCTGCTGTTCAAGATGCGCGACAGGGGCGCGCTGCCCAAGCTGTCCGACAAACTCGGCGTGCTCACGCGCACCAACTCGGAGTCGATCGTCGGCGCGGGGCGTCTCGAGGTCGGATCGGATCTGGACCTCACCCACGGCGTCGCGATCACGTCGTCGATCCACCCGACGTCCGACACCCACGTCGAACCCGTGCGGTACGGCAAGGGCTCCAACGCGATGGGGCTGCTGCAGACCCTGATGACCGACGGCACCGGACCCGAGGGCACCGATGTGCCGCGCTGGCGGCAGTTGGTCGACGGTGCCCGAAGCGAACCGCGCAAGATGCTGCGCCTGCTCAACACCCATCGGTGGAGTGAGCGCACCCTGATCGCGCTGGTGATGCAGCATCTGGACAACTCGATCACCACGTTCACCCGTAAGACCCGGTTCGGGTTCCGGATGATGAGCAGCAAGCAGGGTCACGGCGAGCCCAACCCCACGTGGATTCCGGCAGGCAATGAGGTCACCCGGCGGATCGCGGCCAAGATCGACGGCGTCGCGGGCGGTACCTGGGGTGAGCTGTTCAACATCCCGCTGACGGCACACTTCCTCGGTGGGGCGGCCATCGGCGACAGCCCGGAAACCGGTGTGATCGACCCGTATCAGCGGGTCTACGGCTATCCGACACTGTCGGTCATGGACGGTGCGGCCATCTCGGCCAACCTCGGGGTCAACCCGTCGCTGTCCATCACCGCGCAGGCCGAGCGCGCAGCATCGCTGTGGCCCAACAGGAATGGGCAGGATCTGCGGCCCGAGCAGGGGCAGCCATATCGGCGGCTCGACCCCGTCGCGCCCGAGCATCCGGTGGTCCCGGCGTCCGCACCCGGGGCGCTGCGGTGGCTGCCGATCGAGCCGGCAAGCTCCACGGGTTAACGGCCGATTGGCCCGCCACTAGACTGAACCGGTGGATTCGCAGTCGTCAGCCGCCGCCCGCCCCGTTCTCGTGATCGACTTCGGCGCCCAGTACGCCCAGTTGATCGCCCGTCGGGTCCGCGAGGCGCGGGTGTTCTCCGAGGTCGTCCCGCACACCGCGTCCGTCGAGGAGATCAAGGCCAAGGAGCCGCGGGCCATCGTGCTGTCCGGCGGGCCGGCCAGCGTGTACGCCGACGGCGCACCCACCTTGGATCCCGGCCTGTTCGACCTCGACATCCCGGTGTTCGGCATCTGCTACGGCTTCCAGGCCATGGCGCAGGCCCTGGGCGGCACCGTCGCGCACACCGGCACCAGTGAATACGGCCGCACCGAACTGAAAGTCGCTGGCGGTGAGCTGCATTCGGGCCTGCCCGAAACACAGCCGGTGTGGATGAGCCACGGGGACGCCGTGACTCATCCGCCCGAGGGTTTCGATGTGGTGGCCACCAGCTCCGGTGCGCCCGTCGCGGCGTTCGAGAACCGCGCGCGCAGGCTCGCCGGCGTGCAGTACCACCCCGAGGTGATGCACTCGCCGCACGGCCAGCAGGTGCTGAGCCGCTTCCTGCACGACTTCGCGGGCATCGACGCCACCTGGACGGCGGCCAACATCGCCGACAGCCTGGTCGCGCAGGTCCGTGAGCAGATCGGCGACGGACGCGCGATCTGCGGTCTGTCCGGCGGTGTCGACTCCGCGGTGGCCGCGGCACTCGTGCAGCGCGCCATCGGTGACCGCCTGACGTGTGTGTTCGTCGACCACGGTCTGCTGCGGGAGGGGGAGCGGGCGCAGGTGCAGCGCGACTTCGTCGCCGCCACCGGAGCCAAGCTCGTGACCGTCGACGCCGAGGCCACGTTCCTGGAGAAGTTGTCGGGGGTCACCAACCCCGAGGGCAAGCGCAAGATCATCGGCCGCGAGTTCATCCGGGCGTTCGAGGGTGCGGTGCGCGACGTCGTGCAGGACGGCGGGTCCGCCGACGAGCGCTCGCGCGAGGAGTCAGCTGGTGAGGTCGACTTCCTGGTGCAGGGCACGCTGTACCCCGACGTGGTGGAGTCCGGCGGCGGGACCGGCACGGCCAACATCAAGAGCCACCACAATGTCGGCGGACTGCCCGAGGATCTGAAGTTCAAGCTCGTCGAACCGCTGCGACTGCTGTTCAAGGACGAGGTGCGGGCGGTCGGACGTGAACTGGGCCTGCCCGAGGAGATCGTCGCGCGCCAGCCGTTCCCGGGACCGGGCTTGGGCATCCGGATCATCGGCGAGGTCACCGCGGAGCGTCTGGACACGCTGCGGCGCGCGGACTCGATCGCGCGGGAGGAGTTGACGGCGGCGGGCCAGGATCACCACATCTGGCAGTGCCCCGTGGTGCTGCTGGCCGACGTCCGGTCGGTCGGTGTGCAGGGCGACGGCCGCACCTACGGTCATCCGGTGGTGCTGCGCCCGGTCTCAAGCGAGGACGCTATGACGGCCGACTGGACGCGGCTGCCGTATGAGGTGCTGGAGCGCATCTCGACGCGGATCACCAACGAGGTGCCGGAGGTCAACCGCGTGGTGCTCGACGTGACGAGCAAGCCGCCGGGCACCATCGAGTGGGAGTGACCGCAGGGTCCCCCTCAAGCCTGTAGTTTCACCGCTCTCGGCGCCGGAATTTCCGGCGCCGAGTTCACTTGCGCACCGTGCGCCTCTGACATCGCAGCCCGCTTGACGCTTGTCGGGGGGTGGGTGTTTACTCGCTGCATCGAACATATTTTCGAACACGCGGTGTTCGACGGACGGCGAAGGGTGGGCGATGACGGCGGCACTTTCCCGGCAGGAAAGCCCGGAAAATCGCTCTGAACAGGTGGAACGCCTCCGCAGGCAGATCGCGGCGGTGTCCGGGAAAGTCGGTGCCCCACGCCGCGGCATGGGCGCCCCGAATCAGCCTGTCGAAGCACCGGAAACTTTGCTGCCGGTGCCGGAATCCCTGGCTGAACTGCTCCCTCGCGGGTTGCCCAGAGGGGTCGTCGGGGTGCTGTCCGGAGCGCGTTCCCTGCCCTTGAGCATGGTCGCCGCGGTGACGGCCGGAGGCGGTTTCGCGGCTCTGGTGGGCATGCCCCGAGCCAGCCTGCTGGCCGCGGCGGAGATGGGCGCCACGCTCGACCGGGTGGCGGTGATCCCCGACCCGGGGGCCGATCCGCTCGAGGTGGCCGCGGTGCTGATGGACGGCATGGATCTGGTGGTGCTCGACATGACGGGGCGCGCGGTGCCGCCCGCGCGGGCGCGAACGTTGACGGCGCGGGCGCGACACAAGGGCTGCACGCTTCTGGTCACCGGAACCGACTGGCAGGGAGCATCCGTGCGGTTGGACGCCCGGGTCCGCGGTTACGAACTGACAGGCGGATGTGTGTCCGGCTATGGCCGGGTCGGGCGGGTCCGCCTGGCGCTGCGGGCGCGGGGCAGATGCGCCACTCGGGTGAGTTGAAATGACGCACTCGAGGGTTCTGGCGCTGTGGTGCATGGACTGGCCCGCCGTCGCGGCGGCGCAGGCCATGGGGCTTCCCGCCACGGCGCCGGTGGCGGTGACGCTGGCCAATCGGGTGGTCGCGTGCTCCTCGGCGGCCCGTGCCGCCGGGGTTCGGCGGGGCCTGCGGCGCCGCGAGGCGCAGGCTCGGTGTCCGCAGCTTGCCGTGGTGGCGGCAGACCCGGCCCGGGATGCCAGGTTCTTCGAGTCGGTCATCGCTGCCGTCGATGACCTGGTACCGCGGGCCGAAGTGCTGCGACCGGGTCTGCTGGTGCTCTCGGTGCGGGGCGCCGCGAAGTACTTCGGGTCCGAACAGGCCGCCGGGGAACGGTTGGTGGATGCGGTGGCCGCCGCGGGTGCCGAATGTCAGGTGGGGGTGGCCGACCAGTTGGCCTCCGCGGTGTTCGCGGCGCGGGCAGGGCGTGTCGTGGCGCCGGGGGAGGACGCCGACTTCCTGTCCACGTTGTCGATCCGGCAGCTGGCCGCCGAGCCGAGCCTGTCCGCCCCGGGGCGGGAGGACCTGGCTGATCTGTTGTGGCGGTTGGGTATTCGCAGTTTCGGCCAGTTCGCCGCACTGCCGCGTACGGATGTGTCGTCGCGGTTCGGTGCGGATGCGGTGGCCGCGCACCGGATGGTGCGCGCCGAGGAGGTCCGTGGCCCCTCCGGTCGTGAGCTGCCGCCCGAGCGGGACGCCGTGCTGGACTGTGACCCGCCCATCGACAGGGTGGACGCCGCCGCGTTCGCGGGTCGCACGCTCGCGGGTCAGCTGCACAGGAGCCTGGAGTCGGCGGGTGTGGGCTGCACGCGGTTGGCCATCCACGCCGTCACCAGCAACGGCGAAGAACTGACCCGGGTGTGGCGATGCGCCGAACCGTTGACCGAGGATGCCACCGCGGACCGGATCCGCTGGCAGTTGGACGGCTGGCTCAACCGGCGGCATGCCGCCGACCGGCCCAGCGGCCCGATCGTGGTGCTGCGTCTGCACCCAGTCGAAGTGGTCTCCGCCGGGGCGCTGCAGTTGCCGTTGTGGGGCGGTGTCGGTGACGAGGATCGGCTGCGCGCCCGTCGCGCACTGGTCCGGGTTCAGGGTCTGCTGGGCCCGGAGGCGGTGCAGGTGCCGGTGCTCAGCGGCGGGCGCGGCCCCTCCGAACGCATCACCTTCACCCCGCTCGGTGATGAACTGGTGCCGCGGGCCGACCCGGATCGGCCGTGGCCGGGGTCGCTGCCGGAGCCCGCGCCCGCGGTGCTTCTCGACGACCCGGTAGAACTCCTTGATGAGCAGGGGAATTCGGTGCGTGTGACATCCCGGGGGCTGTTCTCGGCCGAGCCGGCCCGGCTCGACGCCCCGCACCGCGAGCACTGCGGGCGGTTGCGCTGGTGGACGGGGCCGTGGCCGGTCGATGAACGCTGGTGGGATCAGGACGCCCCCGGTCGCACCGCACGGGCCCAGGTGCTTCTGGAGGACGGTTCGTCGGCGACGGAGTCCGGTCCAGCGCTGCTGCTGTGTTATCGGAAGCGTCGTTGGTATGTGGAGGGGGTCTACGAGTAGCCGGGTCTAGCTGGCCAGCCGGCGCGCGAACGGTGCCACGCGGGCGATGTAACGCTCGAAGAACACGTCGGCCAGCGGTGCGGACTGCTGCGGTGTCCCGCCCACGACGATCGCGGCGTTGGGTGGCCGATTCCAGTGCGCACCGAAGTCGGCGACCGTCATACCGCGGGTCAACGTGCCGTGCAGTTCCACGTCGACGGTCGCGGAGCGTGTGCGCACCAGGCTCGGGTCCAGCGCCACGGCCGCCGCGAAGGGGTCGTGCAGATGCGCCAGGTAGCCCTCGCCCTGATCGAAATGGAACTCGAAGTAGAACCGCATCGCGTCCTCGAGCACGCGGATCAGCGGGTTGGTGGCCGTCGACCGTGTGCCCCGCACATCCTGCGGACTCATCTCCGTCGTCGGGGATCCCGCGGCATCGGCCAGGCGGGCCAAGATCTGCGGGGTGGCCATGATGCTCTCGGTGACGTTCAGGCCGCAGACCAGCGGCAGTGCACCGGACTGGGCGCCGAACGCCGCGAACACCTCCGCGGCGGCCTCGGGATCCACCGCGATGTTCCACTCGGACACCGGTGTGGTGTTGCCGCGGTACTCGAAAGACCCGCCCATGATGACCAGCCGGCGCAGCAGGCGCGGCAGTTCGGGATCGGCTCGCAGCGCCAGTGCCAGGTTGGTCATCGGCCCGGTGGCCAGGCCGATGAGTTCGCCGGGGTGTGCGTGGGCCGCGGAAATCCATGCCTCCGCGGCGTCGAAGCCGCTGGGTTGCGTTGTTGGAGCGGGCAACTCGGCGTAGCCCAGACCGGTAGGGCCGTGCGTGTCCTCCGCCGTGCGCAGCGGAATACTCAGGGGCAGTGCCGAACCCACCGAGACTGGGATGCCGGTGGCTCCACACAACTCCAGCAGGGCCAGGTTGTTCCGACAGACCTGCTGCACACCAGTGTTTCCCGCCGTCGAGGCGATGCCGACGAGGTCGACGTCGGGACTGGCCAGCAGATACGCCAAGGCGAAGGCGTCGTCGACGCCGGTGTCCACATCGGCGAAGACGGTGGGCATCGGTCCATGTTATCGGCCGCCTCGCCCACGCACACCGGGCGTGCGCGGGGCTCAGGGGCCTTCGAACCGCCCCGTCAACTCATCGAGGCGGATGCGGAACACCGCCGCGTGCAGAAATCCGGTGTGGTCCGGCGGCGCCTCCGCCCCGCCCGGACGCAGCAGCGGCATCAACCGGTCGAAGAGCAGGCGCAGACCCTCTTCGGCGGCGGCGCCGTCCAACTCCTCGAACCGGCCCCACCCGACGACACTGCGCCAGCGTGTCACGTCCTCGACCTGCTCGACCTCGAAACATACGTCGGGGTCGGCGCGCATAGCCTGCAGTTTCCGGCCCTCGGTGGTGTGGCCGTAGACCGCACCGTCGTCATACACGTAGCAGACGGGCACCACATAGGGCCGCCCGGCGTCGATACAACCGATACGCCCGACGACCTCTGCTCCCAGAAGTTCCTCGATCTGCGCGGGGGTGAGTTCGCCGAGCATCGGTACGGATCCCTTCGCTCACTCTGCCGGTGGAACGGTGACGGCATAGCGCAGCAGGGCGGCAATCCCATCGGTGACATCGAGATGGGAAAGGCGGACCACGTTCGCCCCCAGGCTCAGGGCCGCGAACGGCAGCACCTCATCGGCCCGCGCCACCCCCCGTGGGGCTTCCCCCAGTTCGGACAGTGTGTCGGCATCGGGGGCGACCGTGGTCCGCCCGTCGCCCGTGAGCACCGTCGCATCGGCGAGATCGCCGATCACCAGGGTGTCGACATAGCCGGATCGCAGTGCCGTGCACACCTGCCGAATCCCCTCTGCGAGCAGTTCCGAACCCCGTCCCTTCTCGGCCCACACGCGGTCGATGATCTCGGCGCCCTCGGCGACCCGGCGGCGCTGGTAATCGTCATCGATGAGCCCCGCGACCTCCGATTCGCGGACGCGGTGGCCAAGGGCGCCCGCCCCCAGCTGGCAGACCCGCTCCGCCACTCGTTTCGGCAGTTCGGAAACCACATCGCCGCGAGACCGCACCGTCCCGCACACGAACACGACCTCTGGACCGGTCTGGTCGGCCAGCTCGACGATGCGGGCCGCGACCGCGCGGACATTGGTCCGGACGGCTTCGTCGGTGGTGTGTTGCCTGTCGCCGTACTCGCCCCGCCCGGCCGAGGCGGGTTTGTGCACCGGATAGCCGTCCCCCTCGACGTTCTCCTTCCGGACGTTGCCCCCCTGGCGGACCGTGATGTCCGCGCCCTCGCGGTCAACGGAGGCAAGCAGATAGGTCGGCGGGGGGCTTCCGAGGTCCAGCAGCGGCAGCAGATAGGGGTACTCGGAGATGCGGAGCAGGGTGGACGACGGTGGTGTCTTGAGATGCTGCTCGAGCAGGATTCCCTCGTGCGTCGCGATCACCGCACGCCCCTGATGGCCCACCGCCGGCCGGCCGTTCAGAATCACCTGTTCCAGAGAGGTGATGACCTCCGAGTCGGCGCCCCCACGCTCGAGATGCGTACGCAGATCACGCCACATCGCCGCCAACTGTGCCTCCGCGTCGGTGACGTCCCGCGAGTCGTCGATGTACACCGACACAAACGGACCCTTGGCGGTCATCAACGGCCTGAACTGTTCTGGCTGCATCGTTTGACCGAGCTCTCGTGCATATGCACCGTGCGGGCGGAGGGGTCTGCTGTTCGGCATGCCTCGATGGTGATCCGTCCCTGCGTGCCCAGACAGGGCCGTCCGGACCACACCGCTAGGGTATTAGGGCCCCCCGGTTCGAGGTCGGGCAGATCACCGATGAGTTCGCCTCGCAGCTGGCCAACAGGTACGCCAGTGCGATCGGGCCGGTCACCAGTGCACGCCGGGCACGAGTCGCACGGCCCGCTTGACCGGACGGGGCACCCGCGGCAGGGGCAGTGCGCGGGCCGGGCGGGCTGGCGGTCTATCGCGGGTGGGGGCCACCCCTCGGGCCGCGGCCGAATCGGGGAAGCCCAGGTAAAGCTGGTGCAGCACACGTCGACTCAACCGCGGTGTGAAGTACAGGCCCGCGTCCGCCAGGGTGCCCAGTGGCGTGTCGATCCGCACGGGTTTCTCCACCAGGCCGCGCACGACCATGGCCGCGGCGTGTTCTGCGCTGATCGCCGGCACGGGGTTCAACCGCTTCGACGGCGCGATCATCGGAGTCTGCACCAGCGGCATGTGGATCGTGGTGAAGGTGATGTGGTCCGACAGTGTCTCGGTCGACACCACGTCGGCGAACGCATCGAGCGCGGCCTTGCTCGGCAGGTAGGCCGAGTACCGCGGGGTCGACGCCTGCACTCCGGCACTCGAGACGTTGACCACGTGGCCGAAGTGACGCTCGCGCCAGTGCGGCAGCAGTGCGAGCACCATGCGCACGGCGCCGAAGTAGTTGACCGCCATCACCCTCTCGTAGTCGTGGAGCCGATCGGTGGACGCCGTGACCGAGCGCCGGATGGAGCGACCCGCGTTGTTCACCAGGTAGTCGACGTGGCCGAACGTGGCGAGGATGTCCTTCACGCAGGCATCCACGGACGCCGAATCCGTGACGTCACAGGTGAAGGCGTGGGCCTGCCCGCCCGCGGCCCGGATCTCGGAGACCAGGTCGTCGAGGGCCTCGCCGTTGCGCGCCACCGCGAACACCGTGGCGCCGCGGCCCGCCACCGCGATCGCCGAGGCGCGTCCGATACCGCTTGAGGCACCCGTGATGACGACGTGGCGCCCGGCCAGGGGCGCGTCGGCGTCGATGCGTCTGGCCCGGTCCGGGTCCAGGTTCGCGGCCCAGTACCGCCACAGGGCAGGGGCGTAGTCGGCGAACTCGGGCACGTCGATTCCGCTGCCGCGCAATGCCTCCCGAGTGTTGTCGGAGGTGAACGTCGTGGGCAGGTCGATGACGTCGAGCACCGCCGGGGGCACCCCCAACTGCGCGGCGACCATGTTTCGCCAGGCCTTGGCCACACCCCGGGCGTGCAACACCGGGGCGGCGACCGCGCGCGGCAGCGAGGCGCGAAGCGGCGGCAGTCCGGCGGCAGGAGCCAGTGCGCGGTAGATCCCGCGCAGGCCGATCGACTTGGGCGCGGTCAGGTGGAACGTCGTGCCGTTCTCAGTGCCGTCGGTGACCTCGGCGTGCAGCAGGGCCACCAGGGCGTCGGCCACGTAGTCGACCGGCACGATGTTGGTCCGTCCGGTGTTGGGCAGGGCCATCGGGGTGAACCGGGGCAGCGCCGCGAGCCTGGAAAGCACGCCGAAGAAGTGATAGGGACCGTCGATCTTGTCCATCTCGCCTGTGGTCGAGTCGCCGACCACGACCGCCGGGCGATAGACCCGGAAGCGCAGGCCGTCGGCCTTGCGCACCAACTGCTCGGCCTCGAACTTGGTCTGGTGATAGGCCGTGGGCAGATTCTGGCCGACGGAGAAGTCCGATTCGGTGAACACTCCGTTGAAGTCCCCGGCCACCGCGATCGAGGACACGTGGTGCAGGATAGCGCCGAGGCGCTGGGTCAGCGCGATGACCTCACGGGTGCCGTCGACGTTGGCGCCGCGTTGGTGTGCGTCGGACGCGGCGATGTCGTAGATCGCTCCGCAGTGCACGACGTGGTCGATCTGCCCGAGTTCGGCGCACGACTCGGCGTTCAGGCCGAGGTCGGGCGCGGTGAGGTCGCCGACGAGGGCGTGGGCACGCTCACCCCAGTCGATGGCCAGTCGTTCGAATCTCGACAGCGATTCGCGGCGCACCAGCACCCACACCTGGGCCGTCGGATCGGAGGCCAGCAGTCTGGTCACGACGCGTCGCCCGATGAACCCGGTACCGCCGGTAACGACATAGTTCATGCAGTGCATCGTGGCGCGTCACAACACGTCTGTCAATGAATGTTGACAGTCCTAGGCTCCGAAGTCGGTGATCCCGTCCCAGTTGACCAGCCGCCACCCGGTCATGGGGTTGCCCTCGACCACCACTCGGCCGGTGTTGGGCAGCGGTCGGGTCCGCAGCAGGCTGTCGTTGGGGTTCTGCACGTTCAGCAGTGTCCACAGCATGATCGACCCGGCGTGTGCGAAGGCCACCGGATTCTTGTCGCCGCTGTCGTAGATCTCGGCGACCGCGGCCGTGAACCGATCGTTGAACTCCTTACCGGTGATCGAACCGGGGATCGCGACGGCGAGATTGCCGTCCAGCCACTGCACCGGGGCCAGGAAATACGTCTCGGCCGCGGTTGCCTCTGAAGTGCCCTCGAACCACCCGGCCTCGATCTCACGCAGGCCCGGCAACACCTCCACCTGCTCGTTCAGGTCGGCGGCCAGCGGCGCGGCGGTCTGCTGCGTGCGCACCATGTCCGAGGCGTAAATTCCGTCGAAATCCTTGTCGCGCAATTCATCTGCGGCGGCTTGGGCCTGACTGCGGCCCTCTTCGCTGAGATCGGGGCCGGGTACCGAACTGTCGATGAGACCTGACGCGTTGCCCTGCGACTGGGCGTGTCGAACAAAGGTGAGCGTGATCGACTCGGGCGCTGGGGGTCCGGAGCTGCATCCGGCGACCAGCAGGACCACCGCAATCACGCACGCGAGCACCTTCATTCAGCGCCGCCTCCCTACGAAGCCCTCCTGCGTCACGGTACAGACCAGGGAACCGTCGGCGTTGAAGATTGCGCCATTGCCCAACCCCAGGCCGCCGCCGGCGGTGCTGGAGCGCTGGTCGTACAGCAGCCAGTCGGAGAAGTCGACGGGTCGGTGCCACCACATGGCGTGATCCACCGAGGCCATCACCTCCAGCTCCTGCCAGGTGCGCCCGATCGCGGCCTGCAGGGGATCCAGGATCGTCCAGTCGCTGATGTAGGCCAGCATGCAGGTCCCCAGCAGGGGGTCCAGCAGCAGTTCGGCGGGCGGGTCCTCCCGCAGTCGCAGCCAGAGTCGGCTCACCGTCGCATCGCCAGTGGGCTCGTCGATCGCGATCCGCGGCGGCGGGTCGACATACCGCATCTCGGCGACGCGGAACCGGATCAACGACACGTACTGCTGGTCGCCGCCGGTCTTCGCCAGATGGCTGCGCAGTTGATCTTCCACGGCGGGCAGTTGTTCGGGGCGAGGCACATCCGGCATCCGGATCTGGTGTCCGTAGCCGTCGATGTCGACGATGAAGGACGCCAGTGCCTCCATCACCGCCACGTCGCCCTGCAGGGCGGTGACCCGGCGCGTCGAGAACGTCCGGCCCTCCCGCAATGCCGTGACCTCGTACCGCAGCGGCCGGGTCGGATCGCCGGGCCGCAGGAACGCCAAGTGCAGGCTGTGCGGACGGCGGTCGGTCACGGTGCGTCCGGCAGCCGCGATGGCCTGCGCGGCCACCTGACCGCCGTAGACTCGGGTCCGTTCGATCCCGTCCTCGGGTTGCGGACCGAGGAAGGCCCCGCCGCCAACGCCGTCTCTACTGACTTCGTCGAGGGCGAACAGGTCCAGGATGTCTTTCAGTCTCTCCGGCACACCTCTATAGAGCCATGCCGATCGCCGCGGCGCGCAACCGGGTCAGCGACAGACGTCCGGAGCCAGCCAGAGCAGGGGCCACAGTGCCGTCGTGTGGCCGAACGCGATCAGGTCGGCCCCGGCGGGCAACTGATACTGCAGTCGGCTCGCGAACAGATCGACCCGGTCGGCATTGAGGAACGTGAAACCGATGCCGATCACCAGATAGGGGATCGCCAGCCACAGCGCGAGTTCAATCAGCTGTTCGACGCTGATTCGATGGTTGAGCACGCGGCGCAACACCGTGAGCATGTCGCGAGCATCGCACACGGTGGCTGCGGGCACTGCAATTTCAACGAACCGGCGACACCCCGGTGTCCGGGTTGTCAGGATTACATCCGCGAGCGCCGAACACCTCGGTGCGGGATCGGTGGTGGCGGATCTATGAAGTTGGTGGTCGGTTATCTGGCGACGCCAGGCGGCGCTGACGCCCTGGCTCTGGGCATCCGGTTGGCGCGCAGTCTCGGTGCGCAACTGGAGATCTGCCTGATCCTTCCCCCCGGCAAGCTGCCTGCCCTCGGCGGGGCGCCGGCCAGCTATGACCAACTGGTCGCCGAACAGGCCGATCAATGGTTGGCCGACGCCGTCGCGCAGGTGCCGCCCGGCGTGGTGGCCCGAGGGCACCGGCTGTTCTCGGATTCGTTCGCGCAGGGGCTCATCGACGAGGTCGTTCGACTTCAGGCCGACGCGCTCGTGGTCGGCGGGGCCGGCGGCGGACTGGTCGGCAGCTTCTCGCTGGGTTCGGTGGTCAACGAACTCCTCTACAGCGCACCCGTGCCTGTGGCGGTCGCACCGCGCGGTATCCGGGAGTCCAAGGTCGCCACCGTCCGGGAGGTCACCTGCGCTGTCGGCGAACGGGCCGGCGCGGACCTGCTGCTGCAGACTGCGGTGCGCTTCTGTGCCGCGGCCGGGACTCCGCTTCGGTTGGCGTCGCTGGTGGCGCTGGACCCAGTGTTCGGGTCGCTGCGCGGTGACGGCGAAGCCATCCGGGAACACGCGCTCAACCATGCCCGCCTGACCCTGGAGTCAGCGAAGAACGAACTGCCCGAAGGCTTCCCGATCACCGCCACGGTGGCGGACGCGTCCTCGGTTGAGGAGGCGGTCGGAAGGCTGGAATGGCATGACGGTGACCTGATCATGGTCGGGTCCAGCCGGCTCAGTGCACCCCACCGGTTGTTCCTCGGTTCCACAGCAGCCAAGATGTTGCGCGTGCTGGACGTGCCGATGATTGTCGTCCCCCGAGACCAGCTCAGTGAAGAGGATCTGCTGTGAACGAATCACTGCATGCCATCGAGGAGCGCAGCGGGCTCCAGGCCAAAGGACTGGCCGAGGGCAAGGTCGGCACCTTCTCCGGGGCCATCCTCGGAATCTCCTGTGTGGCACCCGGTTACACCCTGACCGCCAGCATCGGGCTGATCGTCGCGGCCGTGGGACTGAAGATGCCCGCCATCTTCATCGCGGGCTTCATTCCGATGTTCCTGACCGCGTACGCGTATCGCGAACTGAACTCGCGGGCACCCGACTGCGGCGCCTCGTTCACGTGGTCCACCAAGGCGTTCGGACCCTACGTCGGCTGGATGTGCGGGTGGGGCATGGTGATCGCCTCGATCATCGTGCTGTCGAACCTGGCGGCGATCGCCGTTGAGTTCCTGTACCTGTTCATCGCGCAGGTGGCCAACAATCCGGGGATCGCCGACCTGGCCGGGAACACCGCCGTCAACATCCTCACCACGTTGGCGTTCCTGGCCCTGGCGACCTGGATCGCGTGCCGTGGCATCACGACGAGTGAGCGGGTGCAGTTCGTGCTCGTGGGCTTCCAGATGGTGGTCTTGGTCGCCTTCGCGGTCGTCGCGATCGCCCACGTGGCTGGCGGCGACGCCCCCGCGGGGCTGAGCTTCGACCTCGACTGGTTCAACCCGTTCTCCGGACTTGCGTTGGGTGCCTTCGTGATCGGTGTCACCGGCTCGATCTTCGCGTTCTGGGGTTGGGACACGTGCCTGACGCTCGGTGAGGAGTCCAAGGACCCCACCAAGACCCCGGGGCGGGCCGGACTGCTCTGCGTGATCTCGATTCTGCTGACCTACCTGCTGGTCGCGGTCGCGGTGATGATGTACGCCGGAGTGGGAGGGACGGGCCTGGGACTGGGCAACGAGGAGAACTCCGACAACGTCTTCGGGGCCCTGGCCGAACCGGTCCTCGGCAACTGGGGCGGACTGCTGCTGTTCCTGGCGGTGTTCATGTCCTCGATCGCGAGCCTGCAGACGACGTTCCTTCCTGTGGCGCGTGCCATGCTCGCGATGGGTGCCTACGGCGCGTTCCCGAAGAGGTTCGCCCAGGTCCACCCGCGCTATCTGGTCCCCGTGTTCGCCACGGTGACTGCGGGCGTGGTGACCGGCGTGTTCTACACGATCGTGAGTCTGCTGTCGGAGTCGACGCTGCTGGACACCATTGCGGCGCTGGGAATCATGATCTGCTGGTACTACGGCATCACCGCATTCGCCTGCATCTGGTACTTCCGCAGGGAGTTGTTCGCCAGCGCACACAATGCGGTGTTCAAATTCCTGTTCCCGTTGTTGGGCGGGCTGATTCTGGCGGCGGTGTTCGTGATCTCGGTCTACGAGAGCATGAATCCCGAGAACGGCAGTGGTGCTGCGATCGGTGGTATCGGCCTGGTGTTCTTCATGGGCTTCGGCATTCTCGCCCTCGGTGTGGTGTTGATGTTCGTCATGCGGGTACGCAGTCCGGGCTTCTTCCAGGGGGAGACGCTGCGACGCGACACCCCGGCAGTTCGCGAGACCGCCGTCTAACGCCGGAACCGCAGGATGTCGGTCAGCTGACGTCGCGGCGTCGCGGCCCCCGCACCGTGCAGTGCGGGCGCTGCGCCGACCCGGATCAGCACCTGCGGATCACTTGTACCCGCCAGGGAGGACAGCAGCGCGCGGCCGGAGTCCAGTTCGGTCAGGTGGGTGACCGTACAGGTCGCCAGTCCCGCCACCGTGCACTCCAGCAGCACCGTCGAGAGTGCTTCGCCCGCCGCGAGCGCATCTGAGCGAGTGTCGCCGGGAGTCGACAGCATCAGGATCGTGGCGTGATCGCGTGGCACCGCCGAGCGCCGGTCGCCGTGACCGCTGACCGGGAAGGCCCGGTTCACCTCCACATGGTCGGCCTCCGCCGACGACACCAGCACCCGGCGCGGTATGCCTTCATCGAGCTCGAAAGGTCCGGTCCACCAATCGAGTTCGGCGGAATACTCGGCGTCGTTGCGCCGGATCGCCTCACTCAACCGGGACGCGGCGGCCAGTTCGGGCCGCAGCTCGTCGTCGATCACGTCGAGGCGTACCGCGTCACCGTCGACGAGCTCACGCAGCACGGGCTCGAGAAGGGCCCAGTCGGTGGGTGCCAGCAACGGCAGCCGATCCGTGCGCCGCCGCAGAATCGCACTGGCCCGGTCGCGTGTGGCCGGCGCCACCGAGTCGGTGCGACGGAAGTCCAAGGACGCCAGGTGCGTCGGCTGATTGGGGTTGGGAAACCGGTCGACGAAGGACTGCCAGCCGGCCGCGGCCATCGCGATCCGCAGGTGGTCGAGGACCGCGCCACAGCTGATCAGCGCCTCCCGTGCGCCGCGGTCGGTGTGCCGGATGACGCGGCTGCGGTCGAGATGCAACTGCAGTTCGGGTCCGTCGGCGATCCACAGCCAGGGCTGGCTGTTGTGCAGCGACGGCGCCCTGGAGGCGACCGTGACGGCCTGCTTGATCAGTTCGGTGTCCACCGAATCACGGTTCATGATCATCATCGCTTTCCTCGCACTGCCATGGTTGCCGCCGACAGGCGTCGAAGACCAGAGTCGTTGGTCCCTGCCGCCAGTGCCTGAGGACAGTTGGGCGTGGCCGTGCGAGGGGCCATGATCGGATTATGAACGTCGTGCCCGACACCGCCGCCGCCGTCCGCGAGACCCATTCCGGCATGGTGGTGTTGGTCGGTGACCGGGCCTACAAGTCCAAACGCCCCATCGTGACCGACTTCCTGGACTTCAGCACCGTCGCACTGCGGGAACAGGCGTTGGCGCGCGAGTGGGAGCTCAACAGGAGGCTGGCTCCGCAGGCCTATCTGGGCATCGCCCATCTCGAGGGTCCGGGCGACGGCGAGCGCGAGCCCATCCTGGTGATGCGGCGCTATCCCGAAACCGCCCGGCTCAGCGCGCGAGTGTGTTCGGATGCGCCCGGTCTGGACGCCGACCTGCGTGCTGTGGCGGGCGTTGTGGCGCAGTTCCACGCGCATGCCCGTCGTGGTGGTGAGATCGACGCGGCCGCCAAAGTGCCAGCGGTGGCCGCACGTTGGAGCGACAACCTGGACGAAATGGCGGTGTTCGCCGACGAGGTGGTCGACGCGTCGACGCTGCAGCGCGTGCGGGAACTCTCGACACAGTTCATCGCCGGACGGGCCGTCCTGTTCGCGGACCGGATCACCCTGCGGCGCATCGTCGACGGCCACGCCGACCTGCTGGCCGACGACATCTTCTGCGTCGACGACGGCCCGGTGCTGTTGGACTGCCTCGACTTCGACGACGCACTTCGGCACGTCGACGGACTCGACGACGCGGCGTTCCTGGCGATGGATCTCGAGTTCCTGGGCCGCCCCGACCTGGCCGCCGAGTTCCTCGACGAATACTGCCTGCGTGCCGGCGACTCGGCCCCGCAGTCGCTGCGTCACTTCTACATCGCCTACCGGGCGCTCGTGCGGGCCAAGGTCGACTGCATCCGCTTCGGCCAGGGTGTGGCCGACGCCCGCGGTGACGCCGTGCGGCACCTCGAGATGAGCCTGTCGCACCTGCGCGCCGCGATCCCACAACTGATCCTGGTGGGCGGTGGTCCCGGCACCGGTAAGACCACCTTGGCCCGGTCATTGGCCGAACAGATTGGGGCGCAGGTGATCTCCACCGATGACGTCCGCAAAGAACTGGTGCGCGACGGTGTCATCGACGGTGCTGCCGGTGCGATCGACTCCGGGTTGTACACACCGGAGAACACGGCGGCGGTGTACCGGGTGGTGCTGCGTCACGCACACAGCGTGCTCGCGGCCGGCGGATCGGTGATCCTGGACGGCACCTGGCTCGATGCTCAGGAGCGCGAACGGGCCCGCGCACTGGCGACCGACGCGCATGCGGCGATGTTCGAGTTCGCCTGCACGGTGCCGTTGGCCGAGGCGCAGGCGCGCATCCAGGGTCGGACCGGTTCGACCTCCGACGCCACACCCGAGGTCGCCGCGGCCTTCGATGGCCGCACCGAGGCGGTGTGGCAGGGCGCGCATGTCATCGACACCGCGAAGCCCCTCTCCGATGCCGTGGCGCGCGCGGCCGACCTGTGCTGCGTCGCGATCTGAGGACCGACGGCCTCCCGGTCAGGTGACCAGGTGCCCTTTCGCCGACCCCCGCCCTGCAATAACCTCGAGGGCAGTGTCGGACGACGAGGTCCGGCCCGGGATGAAGAAGGTGCGACATGGCCGGGGCTCGGGGAATTCTGGTGGGGGCCGACGGATCAGCCCCCTCAAAAGTCGCCATCGACTGGGCCGCGCGTGAGGCGGCGTCCCGCAACGTGCCGTTGACCCTGGTCCACGTGTTGACGCCGGCCATGATGATGATGTGGCCTGAGGTCGCGATGCCGCCGGACTACACGCGGTGGCAGGAGGAGCAGGGGCAGGAGATCCTGCACGCCGCGGCCCAGGTCGCTGAGGAGGCCGCCGCGGGACTGCAGGTTCGCAGCGAGATGCCGACCGGACCCACCCTGGCCACCCTGATCGAACTCACCGGGGACGCCGACCTGGTCGTGGTCGGTTCCCGCGGTCGGGGCGCCCTGGCCCGCGGACTGCTGGGGTCGGTGAGTTCGGGCCTGGTCCGGCATGCGCACTGTCCGGTGGCGATCATCCATGACGAGGATCCGTTGATGGACCGACCTGCCGACGCTCCCATTGTGGTCGGCATCGACGGCTCGCCGGCGTCGGAGGTGGCGACGGCCATTGCGTTCGACCTCGCGTCGCGACGCGGTGTCGAGCTCGTCGCGGTGCACGCCATCAGCGACTCCGATCTGATCGAGAGTCCGCGCGTCGACTACGCGACCCTGGAGCAGAAGGCGAACGAGATTCTCGGCGAGCGGTTGGCCGGGTGGGGCGAGCGTTACCCGGACGTGCGGGTGCGCCGGGTGGTGGAATGGGCCCGGCCGGCCAACATGCTGGTCAGGGAGGGTGAGAAGGCGCAGGTCCTGGTGGTCGGCAGTCATGGTCGCGGTGGCTTCGCCGGCATGCTGCTGGGTTCGGTGGCGTCCTCGGTGGCCCAAGCCGCGCGGATGCCGGTCATCGTCGCCCGCAAACCCTGAGCGGAGCCTTTTTCTCTCGAACAGATGTTCGATAGACTGGCTCGGTGGGATGGCACAACGGACCGCCGAGCTGGACGGAGATGCAGCGCGTCCTGAACAGCAAGCCGCGCCGGGCGGGCATGCCGTTGGGCGAACCCGTGCTCGACGGCGGTGACAGTCCCGCGTGGTCGGCCAAGCGCGACGAGTATCGGCGTCCCGACGACGCGCGCCCGGCGCGGTCCAGGGTTCCGTACGCCGAACTGCATGCGCATTCGGCCTACAGCTTTCTCGACGGGGCGAGCACCCCGGAGGAACTGGTCGAGGAGGCGGCCCGGCTCGATCTGCGGGCGATCGCGCTGACCGATCACGACGGCCTCTACGGAGTCGTGCGCTTCGCCGAGGCTGCCGTCGAACTCGACGTGCGTACGGTGTTCGGAGCCGAACTGTCGTTGGGCAACTCCGCGCGGACCGATTCTCCCGACCCGCCGGGGCCGCATCTGCTGGTGCTGGCGCGCGGGCCCGAGGGGTATCGCAGACTGTCCCGGCAGCTGTCGCGGGCACATCTTGCAGGTGGGGAGAAGGGCAGGCCGCGGTACGACTTCGACGCCCTCACCGAGGCCGCGGGTGGGCACTGGCAGATCCTCACCGGATGTCGGAAAGGCCATGTGCGCCAAGCGCTCTCCCAGGGTGGCCCCGAGGCTGCCGCCCTCGCGCTGGCAGACCTGGTGGACCGGTTCGGCCGCGAGCGGGTCAGCGTCGAGCTCACCCGGCACGGCCATCCCGACGAAGACCAGCGCAACACCGATCTGGTGCTGCTGGCCAAGCGGTTCGGCCTGACCGTGGTGGCGACGACGGGTGCGCATTTCGCCGCCCCAGCCCGCGGTCGGCTCGCGATGGCGATGGGTGCGATCCGAGCCCGCAAGTCCCTCGACGAGGCCGAGGGGTGGTTGGCGCCGCTGGGGGGCGCGCACCTGCGGTCCGGGGATGAGATGGCGGAGTTGTTTGCACACCTTCCCGAATCTGTCACGGCGGCAGCGGAACTGGGGGAGCAGTGTTCGTTCGGACTGTCGCTGATCGCCCCTCAGTTGCCGCCGTTCGACGTGCCGGACGGTCACACCGAGGACAGTTGGCTGCGCCACCTGGTGATGCGCGGCGCCGCCGACCGTTACGGGCGGCCCGAGTCGGCGCGGCGCGCCTACACCCAGATCGAACACGAGTTGGCCGTCATCGCCGAGTTGAAGTTCCCGGGCTATTTCCTCGTGGTCCATGACATCACCAGGTTCTGCCGAGAGAGCGGAATCCTCTGCCAGGGAAGGGGATCGGCGGCCAACTCCGCGGTCTGCTTCGCCCTGGGGGTCACAGCCGTCGACCCGATCGCCAATGAACTGCTCTTCGAGCGTTTCCTGTCCCCGGCCCGGGACGGTCCACCCGACATTGACATCGACATCGAGTCCGACCTGCGCGAGAACGTGATCCAGTACGTCTACGAACGGTACGGCCGGGACTACGCCGCCCAGGTGGCCAACGTCATCACCTACCGCGGTCGCAGCGCGGTCCGCGACATGGCTCGCGCGTTGGGCTTCTCGCAGGGTCAGCAGGACGCGTGGAGCAGGCAGATCAGTCGCTGGAACGGATCGGCGGACTCGCCGGAGGTCGCCGAGATCCCCACCCAGGTCCTCGATCTGGCCTCCGAGATCAAGAACCTGCCGCGGCACATGGGCATCCACTCCGGCGGCATGGTGATCTGCGACCGGCCCATCGCCGACGTGTGCCCCGTCGAATGGGCGCGCATGGAGAATCGCAGCGTCCTGCAGTGGGACAAAGATGACTGTGCGGCAATAGGTCTGGTGAAGTTCGATCTGCTGGGCCTTGGCATGCTCTCGGCACTGCACTACGCCCGGGATCTGCTCGCCGAGCACAAGGGCATCGACCTGGACTTCGCCAAGCTGGACCTCTCCGAGGCGGCGGTCTACGAGATGCTGCAGCGCGCGGATTCGGTCGGGGTCTTCCAGGTGGAGTCGCGCGCCCAGATGGCCACCCTGCCCCGGTTGAAGCCCCGGGTGTTCTACGACCTTGTGGTCGAGGTGGCCCTGATCCGCCCGGGTCCCATCCAGGGCGGTTCGGTGCACCCCTATATCCGGCGCCGCAACGGGCTGGATCCGGTGGTCTACGACCACCCCTCGATGGAGCCGGCACTGCGAAAGACCCTGGGCGTGCCACTGTTCCAGGAGCAGCTCATGCAGTTGGCCGTGGACTGCGCGGGGTTCTCCGCGGCCGAGGCGGATCAGCTGCGCAGGGCCATGGGGTCCAAGCGGTCGACCGAGAAGATGCGCCGGTTGCGCGGCCGTTTTTACGAGGGCATGCAACAACGGCACGGCATCACCGGAGCGCTGGCCGACCGCATCTACGAGAAGCTGGAGGCCTTCGCCAACTTCGGCTTTCCGGAGAGTCACGCGTTGAGTTTCGCGTCGCTGGTGTTCTATTCGTCGTGGCTCAAGCTGCACCACCCCGCCGCGTTCTGCGCGGCGCTGCTGCGTGCCCAGCCGATGGGGTTCTATTCGCCGCAGTCGCTGGTCGCCGACGCCCGCCGTCATGGTGTGGAGGTGCTCGGCCCCTGCGTCAACGCCAGCCTGCCGCACGCCACGCTGGAGAATCGCGGTCTGGTGGTGCGTCTCGGACTGGGTTCGGTGCGCACCATCGGCGATGATCTGGCCAACCGCATCGTCGACGAACGAAAGGTCAACGGTCCCTTCGCCTCTTTGGTCGATCTCACTGGACGGGTGCAGTTGACGGTGCCCCAGACAGAGGCGCTGGCGACCGCCGGTGCGCTGAGCTGTTTCGAGATCACCCGGCGCACGGCACTGTGGGCGGCCGGGGCCGCCGCCAACGAACGGCCCGACCGCCTGCCCGGCGTGGGGACGTCGTCGCATGTGCCGACCCTGCCGGGGATGAGCGATGTCGAGTTGGCCGCCGCCGACGTCTGGGCCACCGGAATCTCGCCGGACAGTTTCCCGACGCAGTTCCTGCGCGCGGATCTCGACGCGCTCGGTGTGGTGCCCGCACAGGACCTGTTGTCGGTTCCCGACGGGACGCGAGTCCTGGTGGCGGGGGCGGTGACCCATCGTCAGCGTCCCGGCACGGCGCAGGGCGTGACCTTTATGAACCTCGAAGACGAGACCGGGATGGTCAACATTCTGTGTGCGCCCGGATTGTGGTCGCGGTATCGGAAATTGGCGCAGACGGCACCGGCCCTGGTGATTCGCGGCATCGTGCAGAACGCCACCGGCGCGGTCACCGTGGTGGCGGACCGAATGAGCCCCATCGACATGAAGGTCGGGTCGCGATCGCGCGATTTCCGCTGAATGTGGGGTCCGACTGCCCTTAGGCTGAATTCCGAAAGGGGGGCAGATGAAGCCTCACGTGGTGCTGTCGTTGGCGACAATTCTTCTCATGGCCATCACTGGATGCGGCAGTACCGTTGCGGGACAGGTGGTTTCACCGCTGTACGACCCGTTCAAGGTCGGTGGCATGCCCGCCGTGACCGGACCCAGCGGTATCCGCGACAACGCGCCCCCCACCACGGGCACCGTGCTCAACACCGATGACGGACCCGTCGACCACCTTGCCCTGCTCGCGGTCAACGACATCGCCGAGTACTGGAGCCAGAACTACTCGCCCGCCCTGCCAGGCGAGTTCATCCCGGTCAAGCGTCTGGTGTCCTACGACTCGACCGACAGTTCCAGCCCGCGGATCTGCGGCGGCCGGACCTACGAGATGGTCAACGCCTTCTACTGCCCGCCCATGCATCTGATGGCCTGGGACAGGGGAGTGATGGTGCCCGTCGGACAGAAGTTCTTCGGCGACATGTCGATCGCCGCGCTGATGGCCCATGAGTACGGGCACGCGGTGCAGAGGATGGCCGACATGATGGACCGGAGAACGCCCTCGGTGGTGGTCGAACTCCAGGCGGACTGCCTGGCGGGTGACTACCTCCGCTGGGTGGCCGACGGCAGTTCGCCGCGGTTCACCCTGGACACCGGCGACGGCCTCAACCACGTGCTGGCCGGCGTGATCACGATCCGCGATCCGCTGCTGACCGACGACCTCGAGTCCCTGCTGGCACAGCAGGAGCACGGCACGGCGCTGGACCGCGTCGGGGCCTTCCAGATGGGCTTCATCTCCGGAACATCGGCCTGCAAAGCGCTGGACGAGGCCGAGGTCCAGAAGCGTCGCGGCGACCTGCCGATCATGTTGGACACCGACGACGGCGGTCAGGTCCAGACCGGTGAGGTCGCGCTCGACGAGGACGTGCTCGGCATGCTCATGGACGATCTCGGCACCATCTACTCGCCGTCGCAGGCCCCCACTCTCTCCTTCGATCCGGGTGAGTGCGAGAACCCGCAACCGGGATCGCCCGTCGCGTACTGCGCGGACAGCAACACCATCGCGGTGGACCTGCCCGCGCTGCAGAAGTTCTCGGCCCCGGCCGACGAACGCCGCGATCTGATGTTGCTGCAGGGCGACAACACCGGCATCTCGGCGTTGACGTCGCGGTATGCCCTCGCGGTGCAGAAGCAGAACGGCCTCGCCATCGACACCCCGACGTCGGCGCTGCGCACCGCGTGCCTGACCGGTGTCGCGCAGAGGGCGATGATCGATCCGTCGGCCGACCGCAAGCTGAAGTTGACCGCCGGCGACATCGACGAGGCGGTGTCAGGACTGCTCGTCAACGGCATCGTCGCCAGCAACGTCGACGGCGCGACGGTCCCCGCCGGGTTCACCCGCATCGTCGCCTACCGGTCGGGTCTCGAGGGCGACGCCGACCTGTGTTACCAGCGTTTCGCCTGATTCGTGGACCGCATGGGTAGTCTCCGGTCATGACCCTGAACCTGTCTGCCGACGAAGTGCTGACGACCACGCGCTCGGTGCGCAAGCGGTTGGATTTCGACAAGCCCGTCTCGCGCGACGTCATCCTGGAATGCCTGGACCTCGCGCTGCAGGCGCCGACCGGATCCAATGCGCAGGGCTGGCAGTGGATGTTCGTCGAGGACGCCGGTCAGAAGAAGGCGCTGGCCGACATCTATGCCAAGAACTTCTCCTGGTACCGGACCATGGACCGACCCACATACGCCGACGGTGACGTGCGGGCCGAGCGCGCCGACGCCGTCGTCGACTCCGCGCAGTACCTGGCCGACCACTTCCACGAGGCGCCGGTGCTGCTCGTGCCGTGCATCGAAGGGCGTTGCGACGGCGCGCCCGGCGGGATGAGCGCCTCCTTCTGGGGCTCGCTGCTTCCCGCGGTCTGGAGCTTCATGCTGGCGCTGCGGTCCCGCGGGCTTGGGTCCGCCTGGACCACTCTGCACCTGATCGGCGACGGAGAGAAGGAGGCCGCCGAGATCCTCGGCATCCCCTTCGACCAGTACTCGCAGGCCGGTCTGTTCCCGATCGCCTATACCAAGGGCACCGAATTCAAGCGGGCCAAGCGTCTGCCCGCCGAGCAGTTGGCGCACTGGAACACCTGGTAGCGCCGCGACTCACACCGCGCCGTCGAAGCCGTGCTGCCGCCATGCCTCGTACACCGCGACCGCGGCCGCGTTCGACAGGTTCAGGGAACGGCGCCCGGCGAGCATCGGAATCCGCACCCGCTCGGTGATGTGGGGGTCGGCCAATGTCTGTTCGTCCAATCCGGTGGGTTCGGGACCGAACATCAACACATCTCCGGATTGGTAGCCAACGTCGGCGAATGACGTCGTCGAGTGCGCGGTGAATGCGTAAACCCGCGCGGGCATCAACGCCTCCCAGGCCGCGTTCAGGCTGCTGTGCACGGTAACCGAAGCCAAGTCGTGGTAATCCAGTCCGGCGCGACGCAACTTGGGTTCGGACAGGTCAAAGCCCAACGGCTCCACGAGGTGGAGTTCTGCGCCGGTGGCCGCGACCATGCGGATGGCGTTGCCGGTGTTGGGAGCGATCCGTGGGGAGAAGAACAGCAGCCGAAACATCGGTCGATCTTTCCAGGTGCAGGGTGGGATTTGCTGAACCGCATCAATTCTGCCTGTTCAGGGGCTTGGTCGGCGCTGGTCGTTCATCGAGAATTGTGGAACGGCCACGTTCGTACTGTCATACTTCATCAATTGCCATGCGATTTGCGCCCGCTCTGACGTGCAGTCGGGTCGAAATGAGCAGGAAGTTGTATGAAGGCGGAGACACTGATTAGAAGCGGTGCGATCGCAGAAGCGGTGAACCCGGGGCCGGCAGGGGGAGCCGTCAGTTGACCATGTTCGACAAGCCCTCCGGACTGGACCAGTCCGCGGGGTTGCGCCCCGACGCGGACCTCGTTGATACGCCTGAGGCACCTGTTGCGCCCGCGGTGGTCAAGCGTCCGAAACGGTGGTCGCTGACCAACTGGCCGGTGCGCTGGAAGGTGCTCGCCATCGCGGTCGTGCCCCTGGCGCTCGCGGCCCTGTTCGGCGGCCTTCGCGTCTACGGCAGTGCCGTTGAGGCCCGTGACCTGCGGCTCGCCGCCGACCGGGCCACGCTGGTACCGGTCATCAGTGACTACATGGACGCCCTCGGTGACGTCCTGCTGGCCAAGGCCACCGACGGGGAGGTCGAACAGGCCGTCACCTCGGTGAATGACGCCCGCGCCGCGATGCTGAGCACGCGCGACCGCAACGACGTGCAATCCGACGTCCGCAGCGCCGTCGAGAACCTCGCGGTCATGGGCAGCCAACTCCAGTCGGGTGTGCTCGCCGGATCGGTGCCGCTCGACCGCCAGGTGACGGGCTTCGGTGATCTGCTCCTCACCGCCGAGAACGCGGTTGCCGGTTCGGTGCGCGTCAATGACGAGGTGCTGCGCAACCAGGCTGTCGGGCTCGCCCGTGCGGTCGGCGCGCACGGTCAGATGACATTGCAGAGGCTGCTGGTCGAGGCGGGCGGTGGCCTGCCCGAGCCCTTCCTGCGCAACGCGATGACGACGTTGGCAGGCACCGAGCCTCAGACCATCATCGGCATGGGGCAACTGCTCGGCGGAGCCTCGGAGGAGGCGACCACCCTGCGGTCGCAGATGGTGCAGCGACTTCGCCTGCTCGCGGATCCGAGCACATCGCTGGTGGACAACCAGCAGCTGCTGAAGTCCATCCAGACCACCGACGAGATCGCGACGGGACTGATCTCCAAGACCACGTCCAACGTCGTGGGGACGGTCAACGACGAGGCCAACGACGCGCGCAACGACGCGATTCGCGACGCGGCCCTGGTGGTCGTGGCGTTCCTGGTCGCGCTGGCGGTCGTGTGGTGGGTCGCCCGCTCCCTGACCAGGCCGCTGCGCAGGCTGCGCGACGGGGCCCTGACGATCGCCCACGAGGAGTTGGCCGAGGGCGTCGAGCGGGCCAAGGCCGGCGACGAGCGCGAACCCGAGCCGCTGCCGATCTACACCACCGAGGAGATCGGACAGGTCGCGCACGCGGTCGACCAGCTGCACACTCAGGCGCTGCTGCTCGCCGGTGACGAGGCACGACTGAGGGTCATGGTCAACGACATGTTCGAGACGTTGTCTCGGCGGAACAAGACGCTTGTCGATCAACAGCTCTCGCTGATCGACAGGCTGGAGCGCAACGAGGAGGACCCGGACCGCCTCGACAGCCTGTTCCGCCTCGACCACCTGGCCACCCGTATGCGGCGCAATGGCGCCAACCTGCTGGTGCTGGCCGGTGCGCAGGTGACCCGTGAGCAGGGCCCGCCCGTGCCGTTGGCCTCGCTGATCAACGCGGCCGCGTCCGAGGTGGAGGACTATCAGCGGGTCGAGACCGGCATGGTGCCCGACTGCTCGCTGAGTTCGTCGGCCGCCGGAGACTCGGTGCATCTGCTGGCCGAACTCATCGACAACGCGCTGCGGTACTCGCCCCCGTTCTCTCCGGTGCGCGTGACCGCCGTCCACACCAGTGACAACGGTGTGCTGATCGACATCAACGACACCGGCCTGGGTATGACGGACTCGGATCTGCGCATCGCCAACATGCGACTGAACGCCGGCGGTGAGGTCAGTCCCGACAACACCCGGCATATGGGCCTGTTCGTGGTGGGCCGGCTGGCACGCCAGCACGGCATCACCGTGCAGCTGCTGCCGGGGGCCAGTGGCAGCGGCACCGTCGCGCAGGTCTACCTGCCGCCGAACGTGCTCCACGGTTTCGAGCCCGCCGCACCGTTCACGTGGGCGTCGGACGTCGAGCCCGAACCCGTCGTCGAGTCCGCTTTCGGGTCCGCCTTCGAGGCAGAACCCGAGGTCGCCGACGAAGCTGCCGAGGCAGACGAGGCGGCTCAGGTTTTGGAGGCCGCTGAACTCGCCGAGGCGGCTGACGCCGCCGGCGCGGGTGAGGCCGTGCAGGCCGTGCCCGTTGACGACTTCGACATCCGGTATGAGCCCGACAGCGAACCCGAGGTGACCGAGGCATCGGTCTCCGTGCTGCCGCGCCGAAGCCCGGGGTCCAGCGGCATCGCCGTGCCGTCGGCCGAGGAGCCGGCACTGAGCCCGGAGCCCGGCACCTGGTGGTCGCCGGCCGAGTCCGACGCGCGCGCGACGGGGGAGTCGGTCACCGAGGCGCCGTCTAACACCGCGGGGTTCTTCTCGTCGCGCAGGCGGGTCCGCCGTGAAGCCGGGGCACCGGCGCCGGTCGAGGAATCCACCGGTCTGGAGGAGTCGGCAGTCGAAGAACCCGTTCTCGAAGAGCCTGTGGTCGAGGAACCGGCCGTCGAGGAGCCGATTCTCGAGGCGCCCGAGCCCGAGCCCCCGTTCGAGGAGCATCCTGACGACACCGCCGACACCGCCGACATCGACCTGTCGGACATGGACCGCCTCGCGCAGCGACTGTCACCGCAGCAGACCCACTCCGGCATCGACCTGATCTACCAGAACATGGTCTCGGAATGGCTGGATCCGCAGGAGGTTCAGCAGCTCGCCGTGCCTCAGGACTGGAAGTCGGTGTGGGACAACGGATGGGCGGCAGCGGCCGATGCGGACAAAGTGCCGATCGACGAGCGCACCGACCACGGTCTTCCCGTGCGGGCCCCAGGTGCCCGGCTGATCCCTGGTGGCGCTTCACTGTTCGAGGCGCAGCCGACCGCCGAGGACGCCGTCGACCAGCGTTCCGAGGCCTACGAGGACGAGGTAGGTTCGAACGGCGGCTCCCCCGAGCGGGATCCTGATGCGATCCGGGCCTCGATGAGCAATCATTTCGGTGGAGTGCGCGCGGCTCGGCTGCACTCCCGTAACACAACCCAAGGATTCGATGACGAATGAGCTACGCGCAAGGTTCGCAGCGGGAGAATCCGTTGGACTGGCTGGTCTCCAAGTTCGCCAGAGATGTTCCGGGAGTTGCACATGCGGTGCTGGTTTCGGTCGATGGGTTGTTGATCGCAGCCAGTGAGCACCTGCCGCCGGAACGGGCGGATCAACTCGCGGCGGTCACGTCCGGCCTGGCGAGCCTGTCAGCCGGTGCCGCACAGCTTTTCGACGGCGGCCGA
Source organism: Mycolicibacterium confluentis (assembly GCF_010729895.1). Classification (NCBI taxonomy): domain Bacteria; kingdom Bacillati; phylum Actinomycetota; class Actinomycetes; order Mycobacteriales; family Mycobacteriaceae; genus Mycobacterium; species Mycolicibacterium confluentis. Next base: position 3,813,655 of record NZ_AP022612.1, on the reverse strand, counting down.
GTGCTGCAGTCGGTCGTGGAGATGGATCACGGCTACGTGTTGATCATGCAGGTGGGGGACGGAAGTCAGCTGGCCACCCTGGCGTCGAAGTCATGTGACATCGGCCAGGTCGGCTACGAGATGGCCATTCTCGTGGAACGGGTTGCGAGCACGGTGCAGTCGACCCGCCGCCGCGCGGCCCAACACATGTGACGGGGCACGGATGAGCATGTTCGATCGGGCTGTGCCACCACGGGAGGCGAACCTTGTTCGCCCCTACATGCTGACGGCCGGTCGCACCGACACCTCCATTCACCTGCCGATGGAGGCGCCGCTGCAGACCGTGGAGTCGGCGATGTTCCACCGCTGGCCACCCAATGACATGCGCGGCCGGATCATCCAGTTGTGCACCAAGAGTCCCTCGGTCGCCGAGATCTCAGCGCTGCTCGACGTTCCCCTGGGGGTGGCCCGTGTCCTGGTCGGCGATCTGGTCACGTCGGGTTACCTTCAGGTGCACACGACCATCACCGACCGCTCCACCACAGACGAACGACGCGAACTCATAGGAAGGACCCTCCGTGGCCTACGCGCACTCTGAGAGGCGTGACGCTGCATCGACCAAGATCGTCATCGCGGGGGGATTCGGCGTCGGCAAGACGACCTTCGTGGGCTCGGTGTCGGAGATCATGCCCCTGCGCACTGAGGCGATGGTGACGAACGCCTCGGAGGGCGTGGACGGACTCGAGGAGACGCCGGCGAAGTCGACGACGACGGTCGCCATGGACTTCGGTCGCATCACTCTCGGTGAGGATCTGGTGCTTTACCTGTTCGGCACCCCCGGTCAGCGCAGGTTCTGGTTCATGTGGGACGACCTCGTGCACGGCGCGATCGGAGCGATCGTGCTGGTCGACACCCGTCGCCTGCAGGACAGCTTCGCGGCCGTCGACTTCTTCGAGAATCGCAAGATCCCGTTCATCATCGCGGTCAACGAGTTCGACGACGCGCAGCGGTTCCCGGCCGAGGAGGTGCGCCAGGCCCTCGCGCTGTCCGACGGCGTGCCGGTGATCTCCGTCGACGCCCGAGATCGCAACTCCGCCAAGGAGGCGTTGATCGCGGTGAGCGAGTACGCGCTCGAATCCCTTTCGGCTGCTGGGTGAACTGGTCAGATCAGGAGTTCAGCGGGCACGACTTCCGGGATGAGGACCTCGTCGGCCTGACCACCGAACGGGTGGTGTTCGACGACTGCGATTTCAGCGGGGTCAACCTGTCTGAGTCGGTGCATTCAGGGACTGCTTTCCGCAACTGCCGGTTCCGGCGAGCAACCCTGTGGCACAGCACGTTCCGCAACTGCAGCATGATGGGCTCGACGTTCGCCGAATGTCGGCTGCGGCCCGCGACATTCGACGAGGTCGACTTCTCGCTGGCGGTGCTCGGCGGGGCGGACCTGCGGGGCGTCGACCTGAGCGGCTGTCGGCTGCGCGAGGCTTCACTGGTGGACGCGGACCTGCGCAAGGCCGTGCTGCGTGGTGCGGACCTGTCTGGCGTTCGGGTGGTCAACGCGCGGTTCGAGGAGGCTGATCTGCGGGGCGCCCGCATCGACCCCACCCTGTGGACCACAGCGGCTCTGCGCGGCGCGAAGATCGACATCCACCAGGCCTTGGCGTTCGCGGCCGCGCATGGCCTCGATGTGCACGGGGGTTAGCTCGGAGTCTCGCGGGGCGCCTCCGTCGTCGAGGGCCGACTTGTGTACGCAGGGACCCCCGCAACGCGTCAACTTTGCGGCCCTCGCGGGTGAATACCGTTCGCCGGCAATCTGCGTCACGATCGCGACGTGCGCAACCTCATCGTCGGCACCGAAGCCCTTGAATCTGGCAGGCTGACCCGCCGCGAACTGCGTCGCGATTACACAATGGTGTACCGCAATGTGTACCTGCCGCGTGGGGCCGACCGCCAGGCAGCGAGCGGCCGCGGCCTGGCTGTGGTCGAACCGAACAGCCACTCTGGCGGGACTGTCGGCTTCGGCCATGCACGGCAGCAGGTGGGTCCCGGTGGATGCGCCTGCAGAGTTGGTCCGAGCTCGACTCGACAAGTCACCGCGGGGGATCGTCATCAGGAAGGACACCCTGGCCGATGACGAAGTTGAGTGGATTGCCGGCATCGACTGCACCACGGTGCAGCGCACGGCCTTCGACCTTGGGCGTCGGCTGGATGGTGAGGAGCCGGTGATCCGCATCGATGCGCTGCTGAATGCGACCGGCGTGCCCGTGCACGAGATCTCCGCATTGGCCCAGAGACACCAGGGTGCCCGCAACATCCGGCAGTTGCGCGGGGTGCTCCAACTGGTCGATGGCGGCGCCGAATCCCCACAGGAGACCAGGGTTCGGCTGCTACTGGTGAAGGCCGGCCTGCCACGGCCCGAGACGCAGATCCGGCTCGGTAAGCGCCGCGTGGACATGGGCTGGCGCGAATACCAGGTGGGCGTCGAATACGACGGTGAGCAGCACTGGACCAATCCGCGAGAGCACGCCGGGGATATCGGCCGGCTGGAATACCTTGCGGGGCTGGGCTGGACCATCGTCCGAGTCTCGGCGTGGCACCTGCGCAAGGACCCTGACGGCATCGTCAAGCGGGCCGCGGAAGCCCTCCGGGTCAGGGGTTGGCGGGGTTGAGACCGCCGAGGGCCGGGTTGTGTACGGGGTTACCCGCGCGATGTGTCAACTTTGCGGCCCTCGACGGGGAGAAGGGCAAGGTCCGGGCAGGCAGGGCAGAAAGCGGGCGGGCCAGCTCAGGCGCGGGGGAGCCTGATCTTCCAGCGCACGAACGTCAGGTAGCCGGTGCAGAGCACCGCCAGCATGCCCATGTCGAACCACCAGGCACCGCCGGTGTGCTCCCAATGCGAATCCTTGGGTGTCAGCGGGCCGGGCACCAGATTGATCAGGTCGACCGTCGAGGCCGACGCCGCGAAACCCCACCGGGCTGGGGTGAACCAGGACAATTGGTCGAGCACCAGGCGGTCGGTCACCGGGATCATGCCGCCGGAGAACACCAGCTGACTCATCACGGCGACCACCAGCAGCGGCATGATCTGCTCGCTGGTGCGGGCCAGCGCTGACAGCGCCAGACCCACCATCGCCGAGGTCACCGTCGTCAGGGCCATCACGACGAACAGGTCGAGCGTCGGATTGCCCAATCCCACCGAACCCTGGGTCGGAGAACCCTTGCCCCACACGGTGATCGCGGTCGCGATCGTCGACTGCACCACCGCGAACGTCGCGTACACGCACACCTTGGCCAGCAGGTAGGCGGTCGTGGACAGGCCCACGGCCTGCTCGCGCCGGAAGATCGGGCGTTCACCGATCAGGTCGCGGATGGTCAACGCGGTGCCCATGAAGATCGCACCGACGTTGAGCAGCACCAGGATCTGGCCGGGTTCGTTGGGGGCGTCGCCCATCGGGTTGGGAACCCCGAAGCCGACGGTGCCGGGCACCGACAGCGACAGCACACCCATGATGAACGGCAACAGTGCCAGGAAGAGGAAGTAGCCGCGGTCGGAGATGATCAGCCTGATCTGGCGCCGGGCGATGGTGGAGAACTGCCGCACCAGACTGGTTTTCGCGGGCGCGCCGAGATCCGCGGGTGCATCCGATGGAGGCTGCTGCGGAGTCGGCCCGGTGCGCTCCTTGTAGCGGCGGTTGGCCTCGTCGGGATCGGCGGCCACGGAACTGAAGATGTCGGCCCAGTTGGTGGTCCCCATCGACGAGCCGATCGCACTCGGCGGCCCGTAGAACGCGGTCTTGCCGCCCGGCGCCAGCAGCAGCACCTGATCGCACACGTCGAGGTAGGTCAGCGAGTGCGTCACGACCAGCACCACGCGACCGGCGTCGGCGAGTTGGCGCAACATCGTCATGACCTGACGGTCCAGCGCGGGATCGAGGCCCGAGGTCGGCTCGTCGAGGATCAGCAGCGACGGACCGGTCAGAAGTTCCATGGCGACCGACGCGCGCTTGCGCTGACCGCCCGAGAGCTTGTCGACGCGGGTCTCCGCGTGCTTGGTCATCTCCAGTTCTTCGAGCACCTGGGCGACGACCTGCGCGCGGTCCTCCTTGGTGGTGTCGGGAGGCAGACGCAGCTCGGCGGCGTACATCAGCGCCTGGTTCACGGTCAGCTGGCCATGCACGACATCGTCCTGCGGCACCATCCCGATCCGGGAACGCAGCGAGGCGTACTCGGCGTGGATGTCGTGGCCCTCGAACGTCACGGTGCCGCTGGTCGGATGAGTCAGACCCGCGACCTGCTTGGCGAACGTCGACTTGCCCGCACCCGACGGCCCGATGACCGCGGTGAGGGTGCCGGGCCGGGCCGCGACCGAGATGTTGTCGAGCAGCGTCTTGTTGCCCTCGATGGTCCAGGTGAGGCCGCGGACCTCGAGGCCGCCGGTGCGGGTGGCCGCCTCGGTCTCGGAGCGACGGGCCAGCGTGCCCCTGGCGAACACGAGGTCGACGTTGCCGATGGTGACCACGTCACCCTCGGCCAGCAGCGCCTCCTCGACACGTTGACCGTTGACGAACGTGCCGTTGATGCTGCGGTTGTCGACGATCTGTGTGCCGCCGGGGCCCGGGACCAGCGTCGCGTGGTGGCGCGAGGCGAGCACGTCGGGGATGACGATGTCGTTGTCGGTCGCTCGACCGATCTTGATCCCGTGGGCCGGCACCTCGGGGGCGCGTCCGGGCCGCAGGATCTTGAGCATGCTGGTCGCGAGGTTGCCCTCGGCGGCCTTCGGGGGCGCCGCCGTCGGGCCCATCTGCGTGGGCATGTTGTGCGGTTGGGTCTGCTGCGGCACAGGCTGCGACGTGCTCGACGGATAACCGGTCTGGTAGCCGCCGCTGGTCGGGTAGACCGGCTGCGACGGCGGCTGCGGGTAGCCGGGCTGCGGGCGCGACGCCGTCGGGTAGGGCTGGCGCGCCGGCCCACTCGGGTAGCCGCCCGAGGCGGGCGGTGCCGTCGTCGGGTAGGTCGCACTCGGGTAACCGCCCGTGTTCGGGCGAGCCACCGGAATAGACGAGGTCCGCGGCGGCATGCCGACGGACCCGGTGTGCCGACCCACTTCGAACGACAGCTGCGGACCGTCCGGATTACCGATGTTCAGAGACAGGCCGTCGCCGATGTCGGCGGCGGGCACTCGGCGTCCGTGCACGAACATGCCGTTGAGCGAGCCGTTGTCGATCGCCTGCCAGCGCCCCTGATCGAAGCGCAGCACCAGGTGTGCGCGAGAGATCAGCGGATGGGCGATTCGCAGATCGGCCCGCAGATCGCGGCCGATCACGACATCGTTGCCCGCAGCGAAGGTGCGTGCTGACCCCTCGTACCGAACCGTCAGGGCGGGGGCGGATGGTCGACTCATCGGGTCCAACTCTAACGGGCTACCGATCGGGCGCGCCGGTCACCACGCAGTGCGTATGGCGGTAAATAGTGGGCATGCACTGATTGCAGTGTGTGCACAGCGATTTCACCGTGCGGTCCTGCTGGATCCGGTTCAGCAGATCGGGTTCGGCCAGCAGCGCGCGGCCCATCGCGACGAAATCGAAGCCCTCGGCCATGGCTTTGTCCATGGTCTCGCGGTTGGTGATGCCGCCCAGCAGAATCAGCGGCATCTTCAACTCGGCGCGGAACTGTCGTGCGTCGCGCAGCAGGTAGGCGTCGTGGTACGGGTACTCACGCAGGAACTTTTTGCCCGTCATCCGCATGCCCCAGCTGATCGGCGGCTTGAACACGCCGGCGAACTCCTTGACGGGGGCATCACCGCGGAACAGGTACATGGGGTTCACCAGAGAACTGCCCGCGGTCAACTGCAGCGCGTCGAGGCCGCCGTCCTCCTCGAGCCACTTGGCGGTCTGCAGAGACTCCTCGTGCGAGATGCCGCCGCGCACGCCGTCGGACATGTTCAGCTTGGCCGTCACCGCGATCTGCCCGTTGACCGCGCGCACCACCGACTGCACGGTGCCGCGGGCGACCTTGGCGCGGTTCTCCAGCGAACCGCCGAACTCGTCGGTGCGCCGGTTGAGCAACGGGGACAGGAAGGAACTGGCCAGGTAGTTGTGCCCGAGGTGGATCTCGACGGCGTCGAACCCGGAGTCGATCGCCAGGCGCGCGGCGTTCGCATGCGCCTCCATCACGTCCTTGATGTCCTCGCGGGTCGCCTTCTTGGCGAACCGCATGGACAGCGGGTTGAAGAACCGGATCGGGGCCAGCGCGCGGGCCTTGTTGGTCCGGGAGTTCGCCACCGGGCCGGCGTGGCCGATCTGGGCGCTGATCGCCGCCCCCTCGGCGTGCACGGCGTCGGTCAGGCGACGCAGGCCCGGAACCGCCTCGGGACGCATCCAGATCTGCCAGCCGTCGGTGCGTCCGCCGGGAGCAACCGCGCAGTAGGCCACCGTGGTCATACCGACCCCACCCGCCGCCGGTCGCTGGTGGTAGTTGATCAGGTCATCGGTGACCAACGCGTCGGGGGAGGCGGCCTCGAAGGTGGCTGCCTTGATGATGCGATTGCGCAAGGTCAGTGGGCCGAGCTTGGCCGGACTGAACACATCTGGGCTGGTGTTCACACTCGCACTCAACACCGCATTGTCCCGCTGTGTCAAAGGGAACGCGGGCCGGTGCAACAATGGCAGCCGTGGGTGCGACAGTTCTGGACGGTAAGGCCACGCGCGACGAGATCTTCGTCGACCTCAAGGAGCGGGTGACGAAGTTGACCCAAGCCGGGATCACCCCCGGACTGGGCACCATCCTGGTGGGTGACGACCCGGGGTCGCAGGCCTATGTGCGCGGCAAGCACTCCGACTGCGCCAAGGTCGGGATCACCTCGATCCGTCGCGACCTGCCCGCCGACATCACCCAGGCGCAACTCGACGACACCATCGACGAGCTCAACGCCAACCCGGACTGCACGGGGTACATCGTGCAGCTGCCGCTGCCCAAGCACCTGGACGAGAACGCGGCGCTGGAGCGCATCGACCCCGACAAGGACGCCGACGGCCTGCACCCGACCAACCTGGGCCGGCTCGTGCTCGGCAAGGAGGCCCCGCTGCCGTGCACGCCGCGCGGCATCGTGCACCTGCTGCGCCGGTTCGACGTCGAGATCGCCGGGGCGCACGTCGTGGTGATCGGTCGCGGTGTCACGGTCGGCAGGCCGCTGGGCCTGCTGCTGACCCGGCGTTCCGAGAACGCCACGGTGACGTTGTGTCACACCGGAACTCGTGATCTTCCGGCCCTGACGCGGCAGGCCGACATCATCATCGCCGCGGTGGGTGTGCCGCACATGGTGACCGCCGACATGGTGCGTCCCGGCGCGGCCATCGTCGACGTCGGTGTCAGCCGGGTCGACGGCAAGCTGACCGGCGACGTGCACCCGGACGTGTGGGACGTCGCCGGGCACGTGTCGCCCAACCCCGGCGGCGTCGGTCCGCTGACGCGGGCGTTCCTGTTGACCAACGTGGTCGAGCGGGCCGAGTCGCGGTTGTGAACCTGCGCGACGCGCTGCGTGCACGGTGGCCCGTTCGCGTGCTGCGTGCACAGTGGCCCGTTCGTGCACTCCGTGCACAGTGGCCCGTCCGTGCACTCCGTGCACAGTGGCCCCTCGTCGTCGTCGGACTCGTCTTCCTCGCCGCCTTCATCCTGGTGGCCGCCGGTTTCTGGCGTCGCGGTGCCCTGCTGATCGGTATCGGGGCGGGGGTCGCGGCGACGCTGCGACTGCTGCTGCCCGAAGACCGTGTCGGCCTGCTCGCGGTGCGCACCCGGAGCATCGACTTCGTGACCACCGCCTCAGTCGCGGCGATCGTGATGTACACGGCCTGGACCATCGATCCGTTGGGCACGAGTTGACGACGATTCCGCGACGAAATCGGCGACCGCGTCAGTAAAATCCCTCCATGGGGGATTTACTGGAGGGTCCCGCGACACTGTCGAGCCTGTTTCGGGCACTGCACGTCGAACGTCAGTCGGCGTTGCGCCAACAGGACGTGCTCAGGCACTGGCTGGATGACCACGATCCGAACAAGTCACTGCGGATCAGCCTGCGCGCCAACGGCTTCGGGCTGCTGCTCAACGAGTTCGACGCGGCGCATCCGCATCACAACTAGCCGGCCAGCGTGGCCCGGATGCACACCGTGACGTACGGCAGCGACAGACCGGTCGAGTTGGCCAGCGCCGGGTGGGTGGCCAGCAGGTCACGCACCTGATCCAGCGTGCGGGTGCGCACCGCCGCGGGTGAGGTGATGCAGTAGCTGCGCGAGGCCACCAGGTCGACGACGGCCTGCGGCGTCACGTAGTTGGTCCACTCCACCTGTTGCCGTTCGATGTCGGTGAACGGTGCGGGCAGCGCCACGGTCCGACTGAACGGATCGTCCTCGTGGCCGATGATCCGGCCCAGATCCTTGACCCAGCCCAGGCGCTCGTCGCGAACGTTCCACACCAGCCCCAACCGTCCGCCCGGGCGCAGCACGCGCGCCACCTCGGGCACGGCCCGCGCCGGATCGACCCAATGCCAGGCCTGCGCGACCAGTACCGCGTCGACGCTGTTGTCGGGCAGCGGGATCTCCTCGGCGGTGCCGAGCAGCGCCGGGGTCTCCGGCAGGGACGTGGTGAGCACCTCGAGCATCTCAGCGATCGGGTCGACGGCCACGACGTTCAGGCCGCGTTCGACGAGGCGCGCGGTCAGCTTGCCGGTTCCGGCGCCCAGATCGAGCACATCGCGCGCTCCCTGCGGCAGGAGCCAGTCGATCGCCTCCGGCGGATACGACGGCCGCCCGCGCTCGTAGGCGGCGGCCTCCGACCCGAATGACCGTGAGCGTGCAGGATCGGGGGAGGTCACCGGGAGGCCAACTCCAGCGCCCTGCGGATCAGCACGCCGACAGCCTCGGTCTCGACCAGGAAGCCGTCGTGCCCGCACATCGAGTCGACGACATCGAGGCCGTCGCAGCCCGGCAGCAGATCCGCCAGTTCCTGCTGGAGGCGCAGCGGGTACAGCCGATCGGAGGTGATTCCGCCGACCACGACCGGCACGGGGCAGGACTTCAGTGCGGCCTCCACGCCACCACGACCGCGTCCGACGTCGTGAATCGACAGCGCATCCGACAGCACCACATAACTGCCCGCGTCGAACCGGGCCAGCAGCTTGGAGCCCTGATGTTCGAGGTAGCTCTGCACCGCGTAGCGGCCACCCTCGAGCGGATTCTCGGCGCCCTGTGCGTCGTTGGCGAACCGGGCGTCCAGTTCGACCTCACCGCGGTAGGTCAGGTGCGCGAAGCGGCGGGCGATCTGCAGTCCGGCCTCGGGAGCCCGGCCGGACTCGTGGTAGTCGCCGCCCTGCCAGTTGGGATCGGCCTTGATGGCCGCGATCTGGGTGCTCTGCGTGCCGATCTGATCGGCGGTGGCACGCGCGCCGACCGCCAGCACCAGGCCCGCGCGCACCGAATCCGGGTGGGAGACCAGCCATTCCAGCGCCCGCGCACCACCCATCGACCCGCCGACGACGGCGGCCACCTCGGTGATGCCCAGCGCGGCCAGCGCCGCGACGTCGGCCGCGACCTGATCGCGCACCGAGATCACCGGGAATCGGGAGCCGTACGGCTTGCCGTCGCGCGCAAGCGAACTCGGTCCGGTCGAGCCTCGGCAGCCGCCCAGGACGTTGGTCGCGACCGCGCACCACTTGGTGGTGTCGATCGGCGCACCGGGTCCGGCGACACCGTCCCACCACCCTGCGGTCGGGTGGCCCGGCCCCGCGGGACCCGTGATGTGGGAGTCGCCGGTCAGCGCATGCAGCACCATGACGACGTTGTCGCGGTTCTCGTTGAGTTCGCCCCATCGCTGCACGGCGATGCTGACGTCGTCGAGAACGACGCCGCTCTCCAGCGTCAGTGAACCGATGTTGACGACGGTGGTCTCACCGTCGGCGGGCAGGGGGGTGTGCACCGGGGGACTGTCCGGGGTGATGGTCATGTCAGCCTCACTCAAAACGCCGCCACGGCCTGCGGGTCCGAGGCCCCGTTGCCTACGGCACGCGCCGCGGCGAGGCCGCGCTCGATGTCTTCGAGGATGTCGTCGATGCCCTCGATGCCGACCGCGAGACGCACCAGGCCGGGGGTCACACCGGTGGCCAACTGCTCCTCGGCCGACAACTGCTGGTGCGTGGTGGATGCGGGGTGGATCACCAGCGACCGCACGTCACCGATGTTGGCGACGTGGCTGTGCAGAGTCAGCGCATCGACGAACGCCTTGCCCGCCGGAACTCCGCCGGCCAGCTCGAACGCCAGCACCGCGCCAGTTCCCTTGGGCGCCAAGGTCTTTGCGCGCTCGTGCCAGGGCGAGCTGGGCAGTCCCGCGTAGTTGACGCTGGTCACCTCGGGCTGGCCTTCCAGGAACTCCGCCACCCGCTGGGCGTTGGCGACATGGCGTTCGATCCGCAGGCTCAACGTCTCGAGCCCCTGGGCCACCAGGAATGCGTTGAACGGCGATGCGGCCGAACCCAAGTCGCGCAGGAGCTGAACGCGGGCCTTGAGTGCGAAGGCCGGCGCACCGAGGTCGGCGAACACCACGCCGTGATAGCTCGGGTCCGGTGTGGTGAAACCGGGGTGGCGGCCCTGGGTCCAGTCGAAGGTGCCGCCGTCGACGATGACCCCGGCGATCGCGGTGCCGTGCCCGCCGAGATACTTGGTGGCGGAGTGCACGACGATGTCGGCGCCGTGCGCGAGCGGCTGGATCAGATACGGCGTCGCGATGGTGTTGTCCACGATCAACGGGATGCCGTGCTCATGGGCGACCGCGGCGACACCGGGGATGTCGAGGATGTCTATCTGCGGGTTCGAGATGGTCTCGCCGAAGAACGCCTTGGTGTTCGGTGCGATCGCGGCGCGCCAGGAGTCCAGGTCATCGGGGTTCTCGACGAAGCTGACCTCGATGCCGAGCTTGGGCAGCGTGTAGTGGAACAGGTTGTACGTGCCGCCGTAGAGGCGCGGGCTGGACACGATGTGGTCGCCTGCCGCCGCGAGGTTGAGGATCGCCAACGTCTCAGCGGCCTGCCCCGACGCCAGGAACAGCGCCGCGACGCCACCCTCGAGTGCGGCGATGCGCTGCTCGACGGTGTCCTGCGTCGGGTTCATGATGCGGGTGTAGATGTTGCCGGGCTCGGCCAGGCTGAACAGCGCCGCGGCGTGGTCGGTGCTGTCGAAGGTGTAGGACGTGGTGGCGTAGATCGGCAGGGCGCGCGCGTTGGTCGCGGCGTCCGGGGTCTGTCCGGCGTGGACCTGCTTGGTCTCAAACGACCAGGTGGCACTGGGATCCGCGGAGGCTTCGGTGCTCATGTGGTGGCTTTCTTTCGTCACGGATGGGGTAGAAGTGTGGACACTGGGCATCGCCCGACGTGCCGATCGGCACGACGGTGACATGGCTCTAACAGTGGTGACACATATCGGGCCGCATCAGGTTTCCCTGTCTACTCTTGGGGCCCGCATACCGGACCCGCGCTTGCCGTGTAGCCGTGGGGGCTACTCAACCTGGTCATCACCCGGGGCACCCCACCGCGGTTGGAGGGTTGCCGGCCAGCAAGCCGGGGCTTGTCGCTGGCGCTCATGACCGATATGCAGACTATCCCAAGGCGCTGACTGTCTGCCAGCTACCCGAGCTCAGGCGAGTCGGTGACGCTGGGCCGCGTCGGGCCCGGTGTGCTCGTCGAGGAAGTCGACCAGCAGTTCGGTGATACGTCCGGGCGCCTCCAGCATGGGGATGTGGCCCAGGTCGTCGAGCCGGATGATCCGCGACGTCTCCGGCAGATTCTCGATGAAGTGCCGGTGCCCACGCGGGGAGGGGAACACCCGGTCTCGACCGCACACGACCAGCTGGGTGGGCACATCGACCTCGGAGAGTTCGAGCAGGCCCGGCAGCAGCAGCGTCTTGACCAGCAGCGCGAAGTACGCGTGGCAGTGTGTGGCGTCCTCGACCAGGTTCACCAGGTCGGCCTGCGGCGGACCACTCGCGGGCCCGCTGACCGGCAGCGTCGCCAGCCTGCGCGCGAACGGCAGATCCAGGATCCGCGGGCCCAGCAGGCGTGCGGCGAGCAGCGCTGGGCCGCCGGCGATGAACTTCACGATGGTCTCGAACTTGACCGGTGTCCAGCGGGTCCAGCCACCGGCAGGCGCAATGGCGGTCAGCGTGCGGGCCCGGCCGCGGCGGTCGAGTTCGAAGGCCACCCAGCCGCCCAGCGAGTCACCGACGAGGTGGGCTGTGCTCCAGCCGAGCTCGTCCATCTGGCGTTCCACCTCGTCGGCCAGCAGTTTGGTGCTGAGCAGCCAGGTGCCGGACTTCGGTCCCCCGTGGTGGCCGGGCATGGTCGGTGCGAATACTTCGTAGCGGCCGGTTTCGGCGACCTGGGGTGCCACTGTCGACCACACCTGCTGCGAGCACAGGAATGGGTGCAGCATCAGCACAGGCTCACCGGTGCCGACGTGGATCGGGTCGCGACGAAAGGCCATGGGCTCGACTGTACCAACTAGGCGGTACCGGCGGTACCGTCGTCTTGGTGTCCCAAGCGGGTGTTTGTCCCCGGTGGGCTATATGGTCGTCCATCGTGATCGTCACGACCATTAACGTCAACGGCATTCGGGCCGCCTGCAAGGAGCGGTCCACCGAGAACCTGGGCATGCTGGCCTGGCTCAAGGAGACTCGGGCGGACGTGATCTGCATGCAGGAGGTCCGCTGCGACGACGATCAGTTGGCCACCACCATGGAGCCCGCGATCGCCGACGGCTGGCACCTGGCCTCGGCCAGCTCGGACCGCAAGGGGCGCAACGGTGTCGCGGTGTTGTCCCGCACGCCGCTGGACGCTGTCCGAATCGGCTGTGGCGCCGAGGAGTTCGAGGCCCACGGGCGCTGGATCGAGGTCGACACCGCCGGCATCACCGTCGCCAGTGTGTACGTCCCCACCGGCGAGGCGCAGACCGAGCGTCAACTGGAGAAGGAACGCTTCCTGGATGCGGTCGCCGCGCGCATGGCCCAACTGCGGGCCGGCGACCGCGAGGCACTGGTCTGCGGCGACTGGAACATCGGCCACACCGAGAACGACATCAAGAACTGGAAGGGCAACGTCAAGAAGGCCGGCTTCCTACCTGAGGAACGGCAGTGGGTCAGCGACCTGCTGGGCACCGGATGGGTCGACGCCGTGCGCAGCGTCCACGGCGACGTGCCCGGCCCGTACTCCTGGTGGTCCTGGCGCGGCAAGGCCTTCGACAACGACGCCGGTTGGCGCATCGACTACCACCTGGTCACCTCGGGCCTGGCGCAGCGGGCCGTGACGGGCGGCACCGAGCGTCCCGGGGCGTACGCGCTGCGGTGGTCCGACCACGCGCCGGTGACCGTCGAGTTCAGCTGACGGGCTGCTCGATCACCGAGGCGACCACGTCGAGGACGCGCGGGTCCCACGTCAGCGCGGTCTCCCACGGCAGGCCCGCGGCGTCGGAGATGAAGATGCTGTGGGTGTCGTCGAAGACGTGCGTGCGCCGATGCGGCAGCACCCGGTCGCTGACGTCGGTGGCCAGCGCGCTGTGCCGGGCGACCAGGCCGTCGTTGGGCCAGACCGTGGGGTTGACCGGGTCGGGGCGCGTGAACCGATCACCCGCGATGAGTGTGACCGGGATGTCGTCGAGCACGCCGGCCTGGAATTCGTTCCAGCCGCTCGCACCCATCAGATAGCGCTGGTTGACCTCGCGGCCGGACCCCGTCATGAGCCGCTCCACCTCGGTCTTCATATCGGCCATGTTCTGCGCGCAGAAGGCGTCGCCCGCGCAGTCCGAGAGCGGGGTGATGCCGTTGGCGTAGTCGGACAGAAACGATCCCTCCCACGGCGTGCCGAGCGTGGTGAGGCTGCGAATCCGCAGCGGAGAGCCGGTGTGCTGCAGCACCCGGAATGCGGCGCGGGAGTACAACCCGCCCATGGAGTGCGCCACGACGTCGATCTGGCGTGCGCCGTACTCATCGTGCAGGTGGGTCAGGAACCGGGCCAGTCGCTCGCCGGCCAGGTCGATGCTCCCGGTCGAGTCGACGGTCATGACGTCGGGCAGCGTGACCGGGCAGTCCCCGAACGCCCCGAAGCCGTCCTGGTCGACGACGGGTCCGCGGCCGGCCATCGCGGGCGAGGTGTACACGGTGTGCCCGCGCTCGAGCAGATGCGCGCGCAGCGCCGTGTCGGTGTTGCCTGCGGCCAGCCCCGACCCACAGGCCTGGGTGGGAGTCGTGAAGGGGCTGACGGCATTCCCGCCCGAGACGATGACGACGGCTCGGCCGGTGGGGGCGGCGTGGGCGGCGCCGATCGGGTTCATCACGGCGATGAGGATAGAGAGCGCTGCGGTGAGGCGGGTCACAGGATGTCGGGGCACGGCGGGGATACTAGCGGCACGCGTATCCGGGGGCATGAAAAGATCGACGCATCATGAGCACAGAGAGCACCACCGCCGGACGTCAGATCGTCTTCTCCGGCGCGCAGCCCACCTCCGACTCCCTGCACCTCGGCAATGCGCTGGGCGCGGTGAAGCAGTGGGTGCAGATGCAGGACGACTACGACGCCTACTTCTGCGTCGTCGACCTGCACGCGATCACGGTCGCCCAGGACCCGGCGGTGCTGCGCCGCCGCACGCTGGTCACCGCCGCGCAGTACCTGGCGCTGGGCATCGACCCGCAGCGGGCGACTGTGTTCGTCCAGAGTCACGTTCCGGCCCACGCCGAATTGGCCTGGGTGCTGGGATGTTTCACCGGGTTCGGGCAGGCGTCGCGGATGACGCAGTTCAAGGACAAGTCGCAGAAGCAGGGCAGCGACGCCACCACTGTCGGCCTGTTCACCTATCCGGTGCTGATGGCGGCCGACGTCCTGCTCTACGACACGAATCTGGTGCCGGTCGGTGAGGACCAGCGTCAGCACCTCGAACTGGCCCGCGATGTCGCACAACGGATCAACGTCAGATTCCCGGACACCTTCGTCGTCCCCGAGGCGATGATCCCCAAAGCCACCGCGAAGATCTTCGACCTGCAGGACCCGACGTCCAAGATGAGCAAGTCGGCGGCCACCGACGCGGGCCTGATCAGCCTGCTCGACGACCCCGCCAAGACCGCCAAGAAGATCCGCTCCGCGGTCACCGACAGCGAGCGGGAGATCCGCTTCGATCCGGAGGCCAAGGCCGGCATCTCCAACCTGCTGACCATCCAGTCGGCCGTCACCGGCACGGACATCGACACAGTGGTGGCCGGATACGAGGGACGCGGGTACGGCGATCTCAAGAAGGACACCGCCGAAGCTGTGGTGGAGTTCGTCACCCCCATCAAGGCACGCGTCGACGAACTGTTGGCCGACCCGGCCGAACTCGAGGCGGTGCTGGCCGCCGGTGCGCGACGCGCGAGGGAGGCGTCTGCGGGAACGCTGCAGCGGGTATACGACCGGTTAGGGTTTCTACCACAACTGTCGTGACCGCAGCGGGAGGCAGGCATGACCGACTCGGCCGGCTCGGAGCAGGACTCGGCCAAACCCGGGATCCTGGACCGACTTCGGGCCAGGATGCCGTGGTTCGACCATGTCATGCGCGCTCAGCAGCGCTACACCGACAGCAAGGGTGACTTCTACGCCGCCGGCATCACCTACTTCACGATCTTCGCGCTGTTCCCACTGCTCATGGTCGGATTCTCGGTCGGCGGTTTCGTGCTCGCCAACCAACCCGACCTGCTCAACGAGATCGAGGACAAGGTCCGCGCAGCCGTCAGCGGCGACCTCGGGTCGCAGTTGGTCGAGTTGATGGACTCGGCGATCAACTCCCGGACGTCGGTAGGCGTGATCGGATTGGCCACCGCGGCATGGGCGGGACTGGGCTGGATGGCGAATCTGCGCGAGGCCCTGTCCCAGATGTGGGGGCTGTACCGGGGTGAGCCCCCCGGGTTCCTGCGCACCAAGCTGTCGGACCTGTTGGCGCTGGTGTCGGCATTCCTGGCGATCACGGTGACGATCGGTCTGACCGTGGTGGGCAGTTCGTCGGTCATGGAGGATGTGCTGAACTGGTTGGGTCTGCAGGACTCGACGATGTTGTCGGCGCTGCTGCGGGCGGCCTCGCTGTTGGTGTCGCTCTTCGTGTCCTGGTTTCTGTTCACCTGGATGATCGCGCGGCTTCCCCGTGAGTCCATCACCTTTCGCAGCAGTGTGCGGGCGGGCCTGTTTGCCGCTGTCGGTTTCGAGGTCTTCAAGCAGGTGGCCTCGATCTATCTGCGGTCGGTGGTGACCGGTCCCGCGGGCGCGACATTCGGTCCCGTGTTGGGTCTGATGGTGTTCGCCTACATCACCGCGCGCCTGGTGCTGTTCGCCACGGCCTGGGCGGCGACGTCGAAGGAGAACCAGCGCGAAGAAATCGTCGCACCGCCGCCGCCCGCGCTGATCAACAACCGGGTGGTGACCCGACCGGGGCTTGGTCCGGAGCAGGCGGTTGTCGCGGCCGCTGTGGGAGCGTTTGGTGCGCTGAGTCTTTCGCGCCTGCTGCGGCGGGACGAGGGCCGACGCCGATGACGTTGTCGACGCCGTGGTCGAGGTCGATGGGGCTGACGGTGCCGATCGTCAACGCGCCGAT
Organism: Mycolicibacterium confluentis; assembly: GCF_010729895.1. NCBI lineage: Bacteria > Bacillati > Actinomycetota > Actinomycetes > Mycobacteriales > Mycobacteriaceae > Mycobacterium > Mycolicibacterium confluentis. The sequence goes on along the minus strand of NZ_AP022612.1, from coordinate 3,797,033 downwards.
GGGTGGCGCCGCGGGGGCACGATTGGCCGCCGCCGTCGCGAGCGCCGGGGGCCTGGGAATGGTCGGCATGGGCAGCGCGGGGTCGGCCGAGGCGTTGCGTGCCGAACTGGCCGGGCTTCCGCATGGGGCGGCGCCCATCGGCATCGGATTGGTGGGGTGGGTCGCCGAGCGTGATCCGGTGCTTCTCGACGTGGCGGTGGCCGCCGCGCCTGCGTTGCTGAGCGTCAGCTTCGGTGACGAATGGTCTTGGGTCGCAAAGGCACACGAGGCTGGGCTGATGGTCGCGACGCAGGTGGCCGACGTCGGCGCAGCGCGTCGTGCGGTCGAGGCCGGTGTCGACGTTCTGGTGGCCCGGGGCGCCGAAGGCGGTGGCCACGGGGCACCGAGCATCGGCACGCTGCCCCTGCTGGCCGAGGTGCTCGACAGCGTCGACGTGCCGGTGCTCGCCGCAGGGGGCATCGCCTCGCCGCGAGCACTGGCCGCGGTCCTGGCGGCCGGGGCCGCGGGTGCGTGGGTCGGCACGGCATTGGCCACCTGCACGGAGGCGTTGACCCCGCCTGCGGCCCGGGATCAACTGCTGGCCGCCGAGTCGAATCAAACCGCCACCACACGGAAATTCGACATCGCCGCGCAGTACCCCTGGCCCGCAACGCTTCCCGAGCGGGTTCTGCTCGATGCGGTGGGGGAGCCCACGCCGGTCAACGCCGGACAGGGGGTCGGCGCGGTGCGCACTCAGCGCGCGGCAGGAGACCTGATCAGCGAATGGTGTTCGCAGGCTGCGGATCTGCTGGGGCGCTGGGCCTAGTACTGCTGGGCCTCGTACTGCTGGGCTCAGTACTGAGGGCGGCGGTTCATGGACCTGGCGACCATGATGAGGCCGAAGACGATGAGGGTGCCCACGACGGCCACCCCCACGCGCACGGGCGCGGTGTCGGCGTCGGGCAGCACACTGGCCGCGCGTGAGGCCACCGCGGGGTCGGTCGCGGGCTCAGGCTTCTTGAGCGACGGATCCGGGTCGACCAGCGTGCCGACCTGCGTGCCCGGCGGGGTGGCGAACCCGTAGTCCAGCAGGCGCGCGGCCTGCTCCCACGGCGCGATCGGCACGCGGGTGCCGCGCATCAGCACCACGACAAGACGGCGGCCGTCGCGTTCGGCGGCGCCGACGAAGGTCTGGCCCGCGTCGTCGGTGTAGCCGGTCTTGCCTCCGAGGGCGCCGGGGTAGTTCTCCAGAAGCTTGTTGTCGTTGTAGATCTCGTACGGCGGATTGCCGTCGCGGCCCGGGAAGTCGTACTCCTTGGTCGAGACGATCTGCGCGAACGTCGGGTTCTCCCAGGCGTATCGGTAGAACAACGCCATGTCGTAGACCGAGGTGCTCATGCCCGGCCCGTCCAGGCCGGACGGGGTGGCGGCCCGGGTGTCGCGGCCGCCGAGCCTGCTGGCCAGCGTGTTGATCTTGCCCAGCGCCGTGTCCATCCCGCCGAGTTGCACCGCGAGCGCGTGGGCCGCGTCGTTGCCCGAGTGCATCAGCAGTCCGTGCAGCAGGTCGTTGACGGTGTAGACGCCGCCGGGTGCGACACCGACGCGGGTGCCCTCGGAGTTGGCGTCCTCCTGGGTGCCCGGCACCCGCTTGTTGAGGTTCAGTTCGTCGAGCGTGGCCATCGCGGTCAGCACCTTGACGATCGACGCGGGGCGGTGCCGTCCGTGGGCATCCTTGGCGGCGATGACGTCACCGGTGTCGAGGTCGGCTACCAGCCAGGCCTCGGCCGAGACGTCGCCGGGCACGGGCGGAGTGCCCGCGGCGGTGACGACGCCGCAGTCGCCGAGTGCGTCGCCGCCGACGGGCTTGGCGGGCACGGGCAGTGGGGCGGGCGGGGCGTCACCGGGCCTGGGCACCTCGGAGGCGTCCACGGCCGGCGGGGTGGTGACCCGATACGGGCACGGGTCGGTCTCGGGTGCGGGGGGTTCGGCGTACGCCAAACCAGGGGCGGCGGCCAGGAACAGGGCCGCTGCCAGCGTCGCCGCGCGCCGGGCGAGGATGCGTGAACTGGCCATGGTGTGTGCAGATTAGGTGACCGCGGGTCCCCGATCCGGCAGGCGCGCTGTGACTGCTGTGGTTTGTGTTGCGCCTGTTACTTCGGCAGGGCGCAGTGCGCGATCGCCGCGCTGCCGATGCTGCCCATCCACAATCGCCCCGCATGCTCCACCAGGCCGGTCACCAGACCGAACTCCGGATGGGTCATCCGCAGACCCGCGACGGCCTCGCCACTGTCGGCGTCGAAGGCCACCGCCCACACCACGGGATCGATCTGCGGTTGCAGGCGTTCGGGAAGCCGCCACACCACTTTCCGCAGCAGCGGAGACCTGGGGGCCAGCCAGTCGGCGGCCGCATTGACCGGGGAGACGAACGCGCACCAGATTCGGCCGTCGGCACCCGTGGAGAGGTTGTCGGGCATGCCGGGAAGGGCGGCGGCCAGTTCGGTCACCGTCCCCGCGCGAGCGCCGCTCAGCCAGTACTTCGACAACCGGCGACCCTGTGTCTCGGCGAACACCAAGGCCTCGCCGTCGGCTGTGGGCGTCACGCCGTTCGCGAAGTACAGACCGCGGGCCACCGTGGTGACCGAACCGTCGGGATCGCGACGGAACAGGGCCCCGTCGCCGCGGGCCTCGAGGATGGGGGCCTTGAAGTGCGCATAGCTGAACGCTGCCGTCGATTCGGTGAAATAGATTGCCCCGTCCGGGCTTTCGGTGACATTGGAGCAGAACTTGAGCCTGCGTCCGTCGACGGTGTCCACCAGCACGTCGAGCGTGCCGGTGTCGGGGTCCATCGCCAGGAGGCCGCGCGGGCTGTCGCAGATCAGCAGCCTGCCGTCGCGGGCCACCGACATGCCGAGCGGGCGGCCCCCGGTGTCGGCGACCACCCGCGTCGCACCGTCTGGATCGATGCGGACCACGCGCCCGTCGGCCAGTCCGGTCCACAGGAAGCCGTCGGCGTCGACGACGACGTCCTCGGGTGCCTCACCGGGCATGTCCACGACCGTCAGGTCGGCCGGACCGAACTCGGGCAGAGCCCGGACCGGTGGCGGTGACCACCGGACCGGGCGCACGCGCGGTCGGTGCATGGCTACATCCGCCGGCTGGCCTCGCCGAGCACGTTGTACAGGATGTCGTAGATCGCGTCGAACTCGGCCTGGCCGGAGATCAGCGGCGGAGCCAACTGGACCACTGGGTCGCCACGGTCATCGGCGCGGCAGTACAGGCCGGCGTCCCACAGCGCGGGAGTCAGGAACCCGCGCAGCAGGCGTTCGCTCTCCTCGTCGTTGAACGTCTCCTTGGTGGTCTTGTCCTTGACCAGTTCGATGCCGTAGAAGAAGCCCTCGCCGCGAACATCACCGACGATCGGGAGGTCCAGCAGTTTCTCCAGTGTGCGCCGGAAGGCCGGAGCGTTCTCCTTGACGTGGGCGTTGATGCCCTCGCGCTCGAAGATGTCCAGGTTGGCCAGTGCCACCGCGGCCGACACCGGGTGTCCGCCGAACGTGTAGCCGTGGCCGAACACGGTCTGGCCGTCGTTGAAGGGCTCGAACAGTCGGTCGCTGGCGATCATCGCGCCGATCGGCGAGTAACCCGAGGTCAGGCCCTTGGCGCAGGTGATGATGTCGGGCACGTAGTCGAAGTCGTCGCACGCGAACATCGACCCGATCCGGCCGTAGGCGCAGATCACCTCGTCCGAGACCAGCAGCACGTCGTACTCGTCGCAGATCTCGCGGACCCGCTGGAAGTACCCCGGCGGCGGCGGGAAGCAGCCGCCGGCGTTCTGCACGGGTTCAAGAAAGACTGCGCACACCGTGTCCGGCCCCTCGAACTCGATGGCCTCGGCGATGCGGTCGGCGCAGTACTCGCCCCAGGCCTTGATGTCGGTGTCGAATGGCGCCGGCGCCCGGTAGAAGTTGGTGTTGGGCACCCGGTGACCACCGGGCGTCAACGGCTCGAACGGTGCCTTGAACGCGGGGATGCCGGTGATGGCGAGCGCGCCCTGCGGCGTTCCGTGGTAGGCGACCGCACGCGAGATCACCTTGTGCTTACCGGGTTTGCCGGTCAGCTTGAAGTACTGCTTGGCCAGCTTCCAGGCGCTCTCGACGGCCTCGCCGCCACCGGTGGTGAAGAACACCCGGTTCAGGTCGCCGGGTGCGTAACCCGCGATCCGGTCGGCGAGTTCGATCGCCGGCGGGGTCGCGTAGCTCCACAGCGGGAAGAACGCCAGGGTCTCGGCCTGCTTCGCAGCGGCCTCGGCGAGTTCGGCGCGGCCGTGGCCGACCTGCACCACGAACAGCCCGGACAGGCCGTCGATGTACTGCCTGCCCGTGCTGTCCCAGATGTGCACGCCTTCACCGCGCGTGATGATCGGCGGCGTGATGCCGGCGCCGTGGCGGGCGAAGTGGCCCCACAGGTGGCGGTCGGCCTTGGCGGAAAGGTCTGAAGTGGTGCTCTGCTGAATATCAGTTGATGTCATCTTGTGCCCCAGTTGTATTGCTGCTTAACGAGTTTCAAATAAACGAGCGTTTCGGTGGCTATCACTCCCGGGACTTCGCGGATTCTGGTGTTGAGCAGTTCAAGCAGGCCGTCGTCGTTCTCACACACCACTTCGACGATCGCGTCGAAGGATCCCGCGGTGAGGACGACGTAGTCGACGGCGTCGATCGCAGCGAGCTTCTCGGCGACCTTGAGCGTGTCACCGGTGCACTTGATGCCGATCATCGCCTGACGGGCGAAACCGAGTTGCATCGGGTCGGTGACCGCGACGATCTGCATGACGCCTGCGTCGACCATCCGCTGGACGCGCTGGCGCACTGCCGCTTCCGACAGACCGACAGCCTTGCCGATGCCCGCATACGATCGCCGGCCATCCTGCTGAAGCTTCTCGATGATGGCCTTGGACAGGTCATCGAGTTGCATGACGGGAATCGACCCATTGTTGGCCGTGCGGAGCGGCGCCGGGGTCTGTGGTCCTGCCGAGTTGGGCATGCCACGATTGTGCACGGAATCAGTTGTTGATGCCAACGATCGTGGAGAATTTCCGAAGTCGGGGGACCCTCAGTCGAGGGAATGCGTAGCTGCTCGTCTGGTCGAGGCCCCGGTTCTGAGCTACCGTTGCGGCCATGACTGCGACTGCGTCCGTGAAGACCGTGGCGAGCAGCTGGCTCGGCGGTGCGTCCCTTTCGACCTCCGGCCCCGCGCACAGGGTCATCAACCCGGCCACCGGCGCACCCGTCGCCGAACTCGCGTTGGCGACGGTCGCCGACGTCGACGCCGCGGTGGCCAGCGCGCGCGCCGCGCTCCGCGGGTGGGCCACCGCCACGCCCGCCGACCGCTCCGCGGTACTGGCCAAGCTCGCCGAGCTGATGGAGGCCAACGCCGAACTGTTCATCGCCGAAGAGGTCAGCCAGACCGGCAAGCCCGTCCGCCTGGCCACCGAGTTCGACGTGCCGGGCAGCATCGACAACGTCGCGTTCTTCGCCGGTGCCGCGCGGCATCTCGAGGGCAAGGCAAGCGGCGAGTACTCAGCTGACCACACGTCGAGCATCCGACGCGAGGCCGTCGGCGTGGTCGCCACCATCACGCCCTGGAACTACCCCCTGCAGATGGCGATCTGGAAGGTCATCCCCGCCCTGGCCGCCGGCTGTTCCGTCGTCATCAAGCCCGCCGAGCTCACCCCGCTGACCACGCTGACCCTGGCGCGCATCGCCAAGGAAGCCGGCCTGCCCGATGGCGTGCTCAATGTCCTCACCGGCGCGGGCGCCGATGTCGGCAGCGCACTGGCCGGGCACCCCGGCGTCGACGTCGTGACGTTCACCGGTTCGACCGACGTCGGCCGCAGGGTGATGGCCGCCGCGGCCGTGCACGGACACCGCACCCAGCTCGAACTGGGCGGCAAGGCGCCGTTTGTGGTGTTCTCCGACGCCGATCTCGACGCCGCGATCCAGGGTGCGGTCGCCGGATCGCTGATCAACACCGGCCAGGACTGCACCGCGGCGACCCGGGCGATCGTGGCCCGCGACCTCTATGACGACTTCGTCGCCGGTGTCGCCGAGGTGATGTCGAAGATCGTCGTCGGCGATCCCTTCGACGCCGACACCGACCTGGGGCCGCTGATCTCCGCCGCGCACCGCGACAAGGTGGCGGCCATGGTGTCGCGGGCCCCGGACGAGGGCGGGCGCATCGTCACCGGCGGCCATGTGATCGCTCGTCCTGGCTCGTTCTACGCTCCGACGCTGATCGCCGACGTCGACGAGAACTCCGAGGTCTACCGCAACGAGATCTTCGGGCCTGTGCTCACCGTGCGGTCCTTCACCGACGACGACGACGCCCTGCGGCAGGCCAACGACACCGAGTATGGGCTCGCGGCCTCGGCGTGGACCCGTGACGTGTACCGCGCACAGCGGGCCTCGCGCGAGATCAACGCGGGCTGCGTGTGGATCAACGACCACATTCCGATCATCAGCGAGATGCCGCACGGCGGTGTCGGCGCGTCAGGCTTCGGCAAGGACATGAGCGATTACTCGTTCGAGGAGTACCTGACCATCAAGCACGTGATGAGTGACATCACCGGTGTCGCCGAGAAGGCCTGGCACCGTACGATCTTCACCAAGCGCTAGTCCCGGGGGATCACCACCACCGGGGCGTCGACTCCGGCCAGAATCCGAGATGCGGTGAAGCCCAGGAAGATCCGCTTGGGCGCCGCGAATCTGCTGGAGCCGACGACAAGCACGTCAGAGTCGGTCCAGTTCAACTTCTTCAGTGCCGATTCCAGGGTCATGCCGTCGGCGACCAGCGACTCGATCTCCGGTGCGTCGGGCAGGGCGTGGGCCGCGACGTTGAGGTTCTTGCGTGCCGCGGCCACCTGAGCGGCCCGCAGCTCCGTCAGGTCCTCGGCCTCGGCGAGGTTCTCGGCCGACACCAGCGACAGCATCCGGATCGGCAGCGTCCCGGCCCGAGCGAGTGCGATGGCGAACGGCAGGGGATTGTCGTCACCGGGACGGGTGGGGACCGCGGCCGTGATGGCGGTGATGGTCTCGGGCGGGTCGTCGGCGTATCCGCGCGGAGCCAACGCCACCGGGATCGATGAGCTGTGCAGCAGTGCACTCGAGACGGGTCCGATCACGTGGCCCCCGAAGAACCCGTCGCGCGCACCGCCGACCACGATGAGATCGGAGCGCTTCTGCTCGGCGAAGGCCATCAGGGTCTCCGGGAACGATTCCCCCACCAGCACATTGGGCGTCACCGACTTGGCCGCTCCGGTCAGCCTCGTCACCGCCTTGGAGATCCACTGCTGACCGCGTTCGATCAGCAGTTCCTGGTACTGGCCCCGGCCGGGGTGGCCGTCGGGCAGTTCGTGGCGCACGACGAGCACGACATCCACCTCGGCGTCGAAGGTGCGGGCGAACGCGGCGGCCAGCGCCGCCCCATCGTCCCCGGTGGGGGTGGCGAGGTAACCGACAGTCAGATGCATTGCGGTGCCTGCTCTTTCGTATCAGTACACATCCGGGACCTTGACCTCCGTGTCGGGTGTCAGAGTCTCCCCGCGGAAGAATCGTTTGGTGCCGAATGCGAAGCACGCCAACATCAGCGGAATGCCCAGCACCAGCATGCCCACCCCGAGGACGAACACCCCGCCGACGGGGCCGAACGCGGTGTAGCCGTACTCGGGATCGATCATGTCCCGCGCGCTGATGCCGAACGCCCAGGCCATGGCGAGCCCGCCGAGCAGTGGGAAGACCCCGCGGAAGAACAGGTTGCGGGCAGAGGTGAACAGCGTGGCGCGGAAGTACCACACGCACGCGAACGCTGTGATGCCGTAGTAGAACGCCACCGCCAGACCCAGTGAGGCCACCGAGTCCGCCAGGGCGTTCTCGCTCAGGAAGGTCAACAGCAGGTAGAAGAACAGCGCGGCCACCCCCATCACGATCGTGCCGAACGCCGGGGTCATGTACCGCGGGTGGACGTGCGAGAAGCGTTTGGGAATGGCCTCATAGACGGCCATCGACAGCGTGCCGCGCGCGGTGGGCAGGATCGTGGTCTGGGTCGACGACAGCGCCGAGATCGAGACCGTCAGCAGTAGCAGCGACGCCGCGATCGACCCGGCGACCGGCGCGCCGAGCACCGTCAGCACGTCATCGGTGTTCATCGGGTTGTTCAAACCGATGCCGACGTCGCCGAACCCGGCGAACGACTGGATCGCATACGCCACCAGAACGTAGGTGCACACCAGGATCACGGTGGTGATGAGTGCGGCGACACCGGGTGTGCGACCGGGATTCTTGGTCTCCTCGCCGACCGCGAGACAGGCGTCCCATCCCCAGTAGATGAAGATGCACAGGATCACCGCGGCCGCGATCGAGTGTGAGTCCAGGCCGCCGGGCCACAGCCAGGACGGCGACGGCGAGATGGCCTGGGCGCCCGCGGTTCCCGCGAAGACCCGCACCAGGGCGATGATGCTGACGACGATCAGCACTCCGAACTGAATCGCGATCAGCACGTTCTGCATCCGTTCGGACACCACGATTCCGCGCGCGCTCACCAGTGTCATCGCGATGATGAAGAAGGAGCCCAACAGCACCTTGGCCCAGATGTTCTCGGCCAGTGCGTCCTGGCCGAGGAACTTGAACAGATAGATCGCGGCGATCTCGGCGACGTTGGCCAGCACGATGATCGCCGAGACCGCCAGACCCCAACCGCCGATCCAGCCGATCCACTGACCGAATGCCTTGGTGCCCCAGGTGAACGTGGTGCCGCAGTCGGGGGTGTCCTGCGACAGCTCCTTGTACGCGAACGCCACCAGCAGCATCGGGATGAAGGCCAGCAGGAACATCGACGGCGCCTTCTCGCCGACCGCGAGCACGACGTAACCGAGTGTCGCGGCCAGGCTGTAGGCCGGCGCCACCGCCGACAGGCCTATGACGACGTTGCCGACGAGGCCGAGCGCACCGGCCTGCAGACCCTTGCCCGAGGTTGCTGGCGCCAGCTCTTCCGCGATGGCCATGGGTGGAATATACGACTCTGAACGGGTACTGGTGGGGGACTGCGGAATTTGCTCGGAGAGGCATTTCGCGCAGCCAAGTAGCCTCGAAAGATGACTCCCGTCGGTCAGCAGGAGCGGCAGGACGAGTTCGAGTCGCTGCGGCCCCATCTGCTGGCCGTGGCCTACCGGTTGACCGGTTCGTTCTCCGATGCCGAGGACATGGTGCAGGACGCCTGGCTGCGGTGGGCTGCGGGGAACCGCGGCGAGATCGCGGACTTTCGGGCGTGGCTGACCACGGTCGTCAGCCGGTTGAGCCTGGACTGGTTGCGCTCGGCCACTCACCGCCGGGAGACCTATGTCGGTGACTGGCTGCCCGAACCCGTGGTCGTCGACGTCGGGTCCGACGATCCGCTGGCCGCCGTCGTCGCCTCCGAGGATGCCCGGTTCGCGGCGATGGTTGTGCTGGAACGTCTTTCACCCGATCAGCGCGTGGCCTTCGTCCTGCACGACGGCTTCGGGGTCGGGTTCGCCGACGTCGCCGACGTGCTCGGCACCAGTGCGGCCGCGGCCCGCCAGTTGGCGTCCCGCGCGCGCCGGGCCGTGGCCGACGGGTCGGCGCCGCCGCGGGATCCGGTGCACGACGAGGTCGTCGGGCGGTTGATGGCCGCGATCGCCGCCGGGAACATCGACGAGGCGGTAAAGCTGCTGCACCCCGACGTGACGTTCACCGGCGACGCGAACCGGCGCGCCCCGACCGCGCCGCGGCCCATCGTGGGCTCCGAGAAGGTGGCCCGGTTCATGCTCGGCCTGGCCCGCCGCTACGGTCCGCGGTTCTTCACCGCCACGCGGTTGGCGCTGGTCAACGGTGAACTCGGCAGCTACACCGAGGGACTGCCCGCGGACTCGGACTATCCCGACATGGCGGCCCACGTCATCGCCATGACCGTGCGCGACGGAGCGGTCTGGGCGATCTGGGACGTCGCCAACCCCGACAAGTTCACCGGGACCCCTCTTGGAGGTGCTGTTCCTGAGCAGCCCAGGGCACCCGGCACGCGTCCCCCGAACTGAACCCCTGCTCGGTGATGCCCAGTGCCGTGTTCATCCGGGCGCGCATGTTCTCCACACCGATCTGCGCGGTCAGTTCGATGACCCCCGCGTTGCCGAACCGCTGCCGCAGATCGTTGACCTGCTCGTCGGTCACGGTGTGCGGATCGGTGGTCATGGCGTCGGCATAGGCGATCGCGGCCCGCTCGTCATCGGTGAACAGCGGTGAGGTCTGCCAGTCGTCGATGTGCTGTAGTCGCGCCAGGTCCAGGCCGTCCAGGCGCATCAGCATCGTGCCGAAGTCGACGCACCACGAGCAGCCGACGGTGCGTGCGGTCCAGTACACGGCGAGTTCGCGGACGGACGCGGGCAGCTTGGTGCTGACTTTGTCCAGTAGTCCCTCGTGCATTGCGGAGGCGACCAGCAGGCCTCGGTGGTGAGCGTAGATCGTGAACGGTTCGGGCACCTCGCCGAACCGGCGTTTGGCGAAGCGGTACATCAGCCTGGTCAACAGGGGAGCGTTCTCGGGTGCCATGGGTGTGATGCGGGAACTGGTCATACTCATAAGACGAGGCGGCCCGCCGATGTGTGACAGCCTCAGGTCGGAGGCGGCGGTGGTGCGGGCGCTCCCGCAGGTGGCGCGATCTTCGGGTAGCTGCGCCCGGTCGGCTGCGCCGACCCGCCGTCGGCGGCCGGGACGGGGGCGGCTCGCCCAGGTGAGGGATCCCAGCCGGTGTCGACGAGCCTGCGCTGCACGGCGACCGCCAGCACCAGCAGCACGGCGCCGATCATCAGCATCACGACGACGCCCCAGACCGTGCCGAGCTTGGCGGCGTTGCCCAGCAGGATTCCGTACCAGCCGAAGTCGGTGTCGCCGAAGGTGGTGTTCTCCTCGCCGAACGACCCGAGCACGCGGACCAGCAGGGCAGGCAGGAATGTGATCAGCAGTCCATTGACGAACCCGCCCGCGATCGCACCGCGGCGTCCTCCGGTGGCGTTGCCATACACCCCCGCGGCGCCGCCGGTGAAGAAGTGCGGCACCAGGCCTGGCAGCACCAGCACCCACCCGAACGCCGGACCCAGCCACAGCGACAGCACCGCGAGTCCGGCCAGGCCGGCGACGAAGCTCGAGATGAAGCCGATCAGCACCGCGTTCTGGGCGTACGGGAAGACGATCGGGGCGTCGAGGGCGGGCACCGCGCCGGGCACCATGCGCTCGGCGATGCCCTGGAACGCAGGTACGAGTTCGCCCAGGATCGTGCGGACGCCGAACAGGATGACCGCGACCGCGACGCCGAAGCTCAAGCCCTGGGTAACACCCATCATCAGGAAGTTGCCGACCCCGCTGGCCGCGCCGGCCCCCGTGTCGTCGGCGTACGCGGCGAACGCGGTCTCCTCGCCCGCCCTCCCCAGATAGATCAGCGACACCACGAGGTACATCAGCACCATCGACAGGGCGGTGGCGACCATCGAATCGCGAAGGAAGCGCAGCGATTCCGGCAGTTTAAGGTCTTCGGTGGAACGACTCTTGGCCCCGCCGACGAAGCGTCCGGTGATGCCGGAGGCGATGTAGCCGAGCGTGCCGAAATGCCCGATCGCGATGCTGTCGTCACCGGTGATGCGTCGGGTCCAGGGCTGCGAAATGGCCGGCAGCGCCACCATCACCACGCCCAGCAGCACACCGCCCACGGTCACCACGACGGTCGCGGGCAGGCCCGCGGTGGCCAGCACGATGGTCAGCAGCGTGGCCATGAACAGCGTGTGATGGCCCGTCAGGAACACGTAGTGCAGGGGAGTGAACCGCGCGAGCAGCAGGCTGATCGCGAACCCGAGGATCATCAGCCAGGCGACCTGCGCGCCGAACTCGTTCTGCGCGATGCCGACGATGGCCTCGTTGGTCGGGACCACACCCTGGGTTCCCGCGGCACCCTGGATCATCACGCCGAGTGGTTCGAGGGACGCGACCACCAGGGCCGCGCCAGCGCCGATCAGCAGGAAGCCCAGCGTGGCCTTGAGGGCGCCACCGATCACCTGGCCGACCGACTTTCGCAGTGCGATCAAGCCGACGGCGGTGATGATGCCGATGAGATAGGCCGGGACGGCCAGGATCTCGTTGACGATGAATTCGGCGGTGCTGACCAGCCAGTTCATCGATGCTCCTTCAGACGTCGTAGGAGTCGCGCAGGGCCGTGTCGACCTCACGGGTTGAGGTGAAGTTCTCGATCACCCGCACCGGGATGCCGACGTCGCCGAGGGTGCGCGCGATCTCGCCGGAGGTCAGGATCAGGTCCGCCTCCTTGGCCCGACCCTTGGCAGAGATGGTGTCGGTGGCCTCGACGTTGATGTAGGGCGCCCACCCCCAGGTGCCGAGCACCTGTTCGGTGGTGTTCTTCAGGAAGAGGCTGGTGCCCAGGCCGTTTCCACACACCGTCAGGATCAGGTTCTTGGCCTGGCGGGCCGGTGCGGTCGCCTGCGCTGCGGGTTGGCTTTCGCCCGTGAGGACCGCCAGCAGTGCCGCCGGGGTGGGGGCGGTGTCCAGGGCCGCGCGCTTGTCGGCGTTGCCGAGCACTTTGGCCAGGTCCGCCATCGCGGTGTTGTGCGCGCCGGCGTCGGTGGCGGCCAGCGCCACCACCAGTGTCACCGGATCATTGGTCTTGTGCCCGAACGCAATTGGATTGGCCAGCCGCACCCAGGACATGCCGGTGCGGTGCACCGCCTCCGAGGGGCGCGCGTGCGCGAACGCGAACCCGGGAGCCACCACGATGTAGGGGCCGTTGGATTCGACGTTGTCGATCATCGACTGCGTGTAGGGCGCATCGGCGATGCCGTCGCGCTCCAGCAGGGCGCCGGCCTTCTTGATGGCCTCCTGCCAGGTGGCGGCCGTGACGTCGAGTTCGATGCGCTGTTCGGTGAGCAGTTCGGACAGACCGGCCATGTTCGCGACACTAGTGCGTCGTTACGCTCCCCGGGCCAAGTTGGGCGCTCTCAGCTGGGTTTCGATGCGGCGGACCATCGCCTGGTGTTCGACGCGGACGTCGTTGGCCACCACGTACAGGACGCGCCATTTCAACTCCTGGAGTGCGGCGCGCTTCTGTCGGTCCTTCTTCAGATGCTCGCGGGAACTGTGCCAGTCGAACCCGTCGTACTCCACCGCGAACATTTGGTCCGGCCACGCGAAATCCAAACGCCAGAAGCGGTTTTCGTGGTCGATCACCGAGTACTGTAGCTTCGGTTCGGGCAGTCCTGCGTCATGCATCACCAGCCGTGCTTCGCTCTCCATCGGGGACTCCGCCTCCGGGCGGGCCAGAGGGATAAGCTCACGCGCCATGCGGATGTGTTTGCGCTTGGCCTGCTGTTGCGCGGCCTCCAGCAGATCGTCGACGGTGCAGGTCTGGGTGCGCAGTGCAGCATCGAGGGTGGCGAGCGCTCGTGGGCGCAGGAGGGTGCGCGCGACCTCCACGGCCGTCCACGCCGGGGCCGTCGCATAGCGCCCCAGGTGTGTGGTCAGCGGTGCGCCGCCGCGGTGATGCACCATCAGTCCTTCTGTGGTCCGCAGGTGGGCGCGTATTGGGTGAAGCACGTGTAGGTCGGTGGTGTTCTCGGTGTCGAACTCGTATGCCGCGGCCGCCGTGCCCAGGCAGATGGCCACCGGTTCGCCACATCGAAGGTTCAGGCCGTTGAGCCTGATGTCCTGGGTGGGCTGTCCCCAGCAGTAGATGTTGGGCCAGATCTTCACCAGCACGCCGTTTCTGATGTGACGCTGGAGAGTTCGGCGGCCCAGGTGCTGTTCCAACTGTGCGAACGTGGCGACGCTGCCCTGACGGGCGAAGATCTGCAGCAGTTCGAATGGGAGGTCGGTGAACACGCCGTAATACTCGGGTGCATGTCGGTTTTGCGGTATTCACCCGTGTTCGTGCCTGCGGACAACCCGCGAGCTTGCAACTGCGTACGGTTTTCGGCCCGAAATGCGTACGTGGCTGCGAGCTGGACGTAAAAGCGGCGGGCGGGTGGGACCCGGCTTGCCCCACAAACGCCGCGAGCGCGCACCCGTACCTGAGTGCGCGCTCGGCGGGAAGAAGAAAACTAGCGCGCGAACATCAGTGCGCGCTTGACCTCCTGGATCGCCTTGGTCACCTCGATGCCACGCGGGCAGGCCTCGGTGCAGTTGAACGTCGTGCGGCAGCGCCACACACCGTCCACCTCGTTGAGGATGTCGAGGCGCTCGGCGGCGGCCTCGTCACGCGAGTCGAAGATGAACCGGTGCGCGTTGACGATCGCGGCCGGCCCGAAGTACGAACCCTCGTTCCAGAACACCGGGCAGCTCGTGGTGCAGCAGGCGCACAGGATGCACTTGGTGGTGTCGTCGTAGCGAGCCCGGTCGGTCTGGCTCTGGATGCGCTCGCGCGTCGGCGCATTGCCGCTGGTGATGAGGAACGGCTTGACGGCGCGGTAGGCGTCGAAGAAGGGCTCCATGTTCACCACGAGGTCCTTCTCGACCGGCAGGCCGCGGATGGGCTCGATGGTGATGGTCAGCTGCTTGCTGGCCTTCTTCGGCAGCATGTCGCGCATCAGCACCTTGCAGGCCAACCGGTTGACGCCGTTGATCCGCATGGCGTCCGAGCCGCACACGCCGTGCGCGCACGAGCGGCGGAACGTCAGCGTGCCGTCGAGGTAGCTCTTCACATAGATCAGCAGGTTCAGCAGCCGATCGGACGGCAGGCACGGGACCCGGAAGCTCTGGAAGCCGGCCGCGTCGGGGTTCTCCGGGTTGAACCGGGCGATCTTCAGCGTCACCATCACCGCACCCTCCGGCACGGGCGGCAGAGTGGGATCGGCGCGCTTGTCGAGAACAGCAGTCATCAGTACTTCCGCTCCATCGGCTCATAACGGGTCTGGACCACCGGCTTGTAGTCCAGGCGGATGTCGGAGAGCAGGTCGCCGCCCTCCTTATAGGCCATGGTGTGGCGCAGGTAGTTGGTGTCGTCGCGGTTGGGGTAATCCTCGCGGGCGTGTCCGCCGCGGGACTCCTTGCGGTTCAACGCACCGACCACGGTGACCTCCGCCAATTCCAGCAGGAAGCCCAGCTCGATGGCCTCGAGCAGGTCGCTGTTGAAACGCTTGCCCTTGTCGTGCACGGTGATTCGCGAGTAACGCTCCTTGAGCGCGTGGATGTCGGTGAGCGCCTGCTTCAGCGTCTCCTCCGTGCGGAACACCGCGGCGTTGTTGTCCATCGACTGCTGCAGCGCACCACGGATGTCGGCGACGCGCTCGTTGCCGTGCTCGGAGAGGATGTCGGAGACCCATTCGGTCACCATCCCCGCGGGCTCCGAGGGCAGGTCCACCCAGTCGTGGTTGGCCGCGTACTCCGCGGCGGCGATGCCGGCGCGGCGCCCGAAGACGTTGATGTCCAGCAGCGAGTTGGTGCCCAGGCGGTTGGCGCCGTGCACTGAGACGCATGCGCACTCGCCCGCGGCGTACAGGCCCGGCACGGTGTTGTTGTTGTCGCGCAACACCTGTCCGGTCACCGTCGTCGGGATGCCGCCCATGACGTAGTGGCAGGTCGGGTAGACCGGCACCAGTTCCTTGACCGGGTCCACGCCCAGGTAGGTGCGGGCGAACTCGGTGATGTCGGGAAGCTTGGCCTCCAGCACGTCCTCGCCGAGGTGACGGACGTCGATGTAGACGTAGTCCTTGTTCGGTCCGGCGCCGCGGCCCTCGAGCACCTCGAGCACCATGGACCTGGCGACGATGTCGCGCGGTGCCAGGTCGACGATGGTGGGCGCGTAGCGCTCCATGAAGCGCTCGCCGTCGGCGTTGAGCAGACGGCCACCCTCACCACGCACGGCCTCCGAGATCAGGATGCCCAGACCCGCCAGCCCTGTCGGGTGGAACTGGTGGAACTCCATGTCCTCCAGGGGAAGTCCCTTGCGGAACACGATGCCCAGCCCGTCACCCGTCAGGGTGTGGGCGTTGGAGGTGGTCTTGTACATCCGGCCCGAACCACCCGTGGCGAACACGATCGCCTTGGCGTGGAAGACGTGGATGTCGCCGGTGGCCAGTTCGTAGGCCACGATGCCGGTGGCGACGGGGCCCGACGGCGTCTCGGTCAGGATCAGGTCCAGGGCGTAGAACTCGTTGAAGAACTCCACGTCGTGCTTGACGCAGTTTTGGTACAGCGTCTGCAGGATCATGTGACCGGTGCGGTCGGCGGCGTAGCAGGCGCGGCGAACCGGGGCCTTGCCGTGATCGCGGGTGTGGCCGCCGAAGCGACGCTGGTCGATCCGACCCTCAGGGGTGCGGTTGAACGGCATCCCCATCTTCTCGAGGTCGAGCACCGCGTCGATGGCCTCCTTGGCCATGATCTCGACGGCGTCCTGGTCGGCCAGGTAGTCGCCGCCCTTGACGGTGTCGAAGGTATGCCACTCCCAGTTGTCGTCCTCGACGTTGGCCAGGGCGGCGCACATGCCGCCCTGTGCCGCGCCGGTGTGGCTGCGGGTGGGGTACAGCTTGGTCAGCACGGCGGTCCGGGCTCGCGGACCGGCTTCGACCGCGGCACGCATGCCGGCGCCGCCGGCGCCGACGATGACCACGTCGTAGCGATGCTCTTGAATCACTTTGGCGGGCTCCCTTGAAAAATCAGGCGATGTTCGCGTCGAACGTCAGCAGCACGTAGGTGCCCAGCACCAGCGTGAAGATCATCGACAGCGCCAACAGCGTGTTAAGCCAGAACTTGGTGGAGTCCTTGCGGGTGTAGTCGCCGATGATCGTGCGCATGCCGTTGCCGCCGTGCAGCTGGGCCAGCCACAGCAGCAGCAGGTCCCAGGTCTGCCAGAACGGCGACGCCCAGCGCTCGGCGACGTAGTTGAAGTCGATCCGGTACACGCCGTTCTGCCACATCAGCATGATGAACAGGTGGCCGAGCGCCAGGAACACCAGCACGATGCCCGAGAAGCGCATGAACAGCCATGCGTACTTCTCGAAGTTGGGCATGCCAGCGCGCCGACGCGGGGCACGCGGGTTGTCCAAACCGGCGGGGCGGTCGTAGCTCTTCTCCAGGACCGGGGCTATCGGCCGCTCTGCGCTGCTCACAGGAACCTCTCCGCCATGTGCATACCCAGCACCACAAGTGCGGGAACCATCACCAGCAACCAGACGACACCCACGCCGACCAGCATCTTGCGCTGATGGCGGGGGCCTTCGGACCAGAAGTCGACGAGGATTACGCGGATGCCGTTCAACGCGTGGAACAGCACCGCGGCCACCAGGCCGACCTCCATGAGCCCGACGATCGGGGTCTTGTAGGTCTCGATGACTTCGTTGTAGGCCTGCGGGCTGACGCGGACCAGTGCAGTGTCGAGCACGTGCACGAGCAAGAAGAAGAAGATGGTCGCGCCCGTGATGCGGTGAAGAACCCACGACCACATGCCGGGGTCTCCGCGATACAGGGTGCGACGGCGCGGCTTGTGTTTCTGCGCCGGTTCGACCGGGGCCGCTGTCGTCATCTGCGCCTCCAACGCCTTCGGTGGACGCCAGGGGCCAGTCGTTACCCCAGCGTGGCGGTGTCTGGAAACCGTCGGGTGGACTCTAATCCCATTCTCAGCAACGACCGAATTTCCGGAAAGGGGTGAGAGCCGAAATCGCATCGAAAGTTAGGGTGACCTTTGTGGATATGGGGCGTGTGGGCGGGGTTTTCGGAATGGATTCAGACTTGATGAGGCGGCGATCACATGAGCGGTGACATTGACTGGAAACTGTTGCGGGACAAAGCAATAAGCGCTTCGACGCACGCCTACGCCCCGTATTCGGGGTTCCCGGTGGGCGCGGCCGCGCTGGTCGACGATGACCGATTTGTGACCGGCTGCAATGTGGAGAATGTCTCATATGGCCTAGGTCTCTGCGCCGAGTGCGCTGTGGTCTGCGCC
The DNA here is from genome assembly GCF_010729895.1 of Mycolicibacterium confluentis. NCBI lineage: Bacteria > Bacillati > Actinomycetota > Actinomycetes > Mycobacteriales > Mycobacteriaceae > Mycobacterium > Mycolicibacterium confluentis. The sequence continues at coordinate 3,779,054 of NZ_AP022612.1, read as the reverse complement.
CTCTTCGCGACCGGTGGGGGAAGACTGCGCGCGCTGGTCTGCGTGGCTGGCGACGGCGACCTGCTGATGCCCTGCGGACGCTGCCGTCAGGTGCTCCTCGAGCACGGCGGGCCCACGATGCTGATCGACCACCCGGCCGGGCCGAAACCGCTGTCGGAACTGCTGCCCGACGCATTCGGTCCGCACGACCTCGACCGAGGGCCGGCATGACCGAATTCAGCTTCGACGCACCGACGGTCATCCGCACCAAACGCGACGGCGGGCGACTGTCCGATGCGGCCATCGACTGGGTGATCGACGCCTACACCCGTGGTGACGTCGGTGACGAGCAGATGGCCGCGCTGCTCATGGCGATCTTCCTGCGCGGGATGGACCGCGACGAGATCGCGCGGTGGACCGCCGCGATGATCGCCTCCGGCGAGCGACTGGATTTCGCCGACCTGCGACGCGACGGGCAGCCTCTGCGGTTGGTGGACAAGCACTCGACCGGCGGGGTCGGCGACAAGCTCACGATCCCGCTGGTGCCCGTGGTCGCCGCGTGCGGTGCCGCGGTCCCGCAGGCCGCCGGTCGCGGCCTGGGCCACACCGGCGGCACGCTCGACAAGCTCGAGTCGATCCCGGGCTTCTCGGCCGAGATCGGCAAGGACCGCGTGCGGGCCCAGTTGACCGAGGTGGGGGCGGCGATCTTCGCGGCGGGCGACCTCGCGCCGGCCGACCGCAAGATCTACGCGCTGCGCGACGTCACCGCCACGACGGAATCGCTGCCGCTGATCGCGAGTTCGATCATGAGCAAGAAGCTCGCGGAGGGCGCTGACGGGCTCGTGCTCGACGTCAAAGTCGGCTCCGGTGCATTCCTGAAGGACCCCGCGGAATCGGTCGCCCTGGCGCAGACCATGGTCGATCTCGGCCGCGCACACGGCGTCCCCACCCGCGCGCTGCTGACCGACATGGCGGTGCCGCTGGGTCGCACGGTCGGCAACGCCGTCGAGGTCGCCGAATCGCTGGAGGTGCTCGCCGGCGGCGGCCCACCCGACGTCGTCGAACTGACGCTGCAGTTGGCCGCGGAGATGCTCACGCTGGCCGGTCTCGACGCGCGCGACCCCGCCGACTCCCTGCGCGACGGCACCGCGATGGACAGCTTCCGGGCCATCATCGCGGCCCAGGGCGGCGATCTGAGCCAGCCCCTGCCGGTGGCAGCTCATTCCGAGACCGTGACAGCACCGGTGAGCGGCACAATGGGGGACATCGACGCGTTGGCGGTGGGGATGGCGGTGTGGCGACTCGGAGCGGGTCGCTCACGTCCGGGTGAGCGCGTGCAGGCTGGTGCCGGCATCAGAATCCATCGCAGGCCGGGGGAGCCCGTGGCCGCGGGCGAGGCCGTCTTCACGCTCTACACCGACACCCCGAACCGATTCGCGCCAGCGATGGCCGAACTGACCGGTGCCTGGAGTATTGGCCAGTCTGCACCGCCGTCTCGTCCCCTGATCATTGAACGGATGAGCTCATGACGACACCGCCGACACCGACCGGACCGCAGGACCTGCAGGTGATCCAGCAGGCCCCGAAGGCACTGCTGCACGACCATCTCGACGGCGGCCTCCGGCCCGCCACGGTGCTCGACATCGCCGGTTCGATCGGCTACGACGACCTGCCCGCCACCGACTTGGACACGCTGGCGGCGTGGTTCCGCACCGCGGCGCACAGTGGGTCACTCGAGCGCTACCTGGAACCGTTCGCCCACACCGTCGCGGTGATGCAGACCCCAGAGGCGCTGCACCGCGTCGCCTACGAGTGCGTCGAGGACCTCGCACAGGACTCCGTGGTCTACGCCGAGGTCCGGTTCGCGCCCGAGCTGCACATCGACAACGGTCTGTCACTCGACGACGTGGTCGATGCGGTGCTGGCCGGATTCGCCGACGGCGAGAAGGCCGCGGCCGCCGCCGGCCGCCCGATCGTGGTGCGTTGTCTGGTCACCGCGATGCGGCACGCGGCGCGGTCCCGGGAGATCGCCGAACTCGCGATCCGGTTCCGGGACAAGGGCGTCGTGGGCTTCGACATCGCCGGGGCCGAGGCCGGCTATCCGCCCACCCGTCACCTCGACGCGTTCGAGTACATGCGGAACAACAACGCACGCTTCACGATTCACGCGGGTGAGGCGTTCGGGCTGCCGTCCATCCACGAGGCGCTGGCGTTCTGCGGCGCCGACAGGCTGGGGCACGGGGTCCGTCTCGTCGACGACATCGAGGAGCGTCCGGACGGCACCCACCACCTGGGCCGGGTGGCGTCGATCGTGCGGGACAAGCGCATCCCGCTGGAGATGTGCCCGTCGTCCAACGTGCAGACCGGGGCCGCGCGCTCGATCGCCGAGCACCCGTTCGACATGCTGGCGCGACTGCGGTTCCGCGTCACGGTCAACACCGACAACCGCCTGATGAGCGACACCACGATGAGCCAGGAGATGCTGCGCTTGGTGGAGGCGTTCGGGTACGGGTGGAGCGACCTCGAACGGTTCACCATCAACGCGATGAAGTCCGCGTTCCTCCCGTTCGACGAACGCCTGGCGATCATCGACGAGGTGATCAAGCCGCGCTATGCGGTCCTGATCGGGTGAGTCACTCGCGGCGCAGGCGCGTCTCGACGAACCGTTCCAGCGACTCCAACTGCGAGGCCGCATCGGTGTAGGGGCCCTTGGGCTTGGCCGAGGACTCGTCGAGCACGTAGGCCGCGAACCTGCCCAGCGCGCTGTCGGCGGCCAGCGCCTTGTCGACGGTGTCCTCCTCGGAGTAGTCGCCGACATCACGCAGGAACTCCACCGCGAGTTCCAGCTGGTCGCGGTCGACCGCGTCGGGACCGTCGGCGATGTCGTCGGCCAGACCGGTCAGAACGTAGATGTTCTCCTCGGTGATGTCGATGTCGAGGGAGCCGTCGGTGGCCGCGGTCCTGATGTCGTCGTAGGTGCTCAGGTCCGACAGGTCATGGTCGTGGTCGTCAGCCAGGTAGCGCGCCAGGGCCCGCTCCGAACTGAACACGCTGATGCGGCCGTTACGGCCGAGGAACACCGGACGCTCGCCGAGGTAGCAGCGCAGCGTGTAGAACGTGCCGCCGGTGGTCATGACGCGGATCGGGTCGATGCCGACCTTGAGCCAGAAGTCCTCCTCGTGGGCGAGGACGAAGTCGTCGTCGGCGGCGCGCTCGTCGTCCTCGTCCTCACCGGAGTCGGAGTCCAGCGCGGCGGCGTCGGTCTCGAGGATCTCGTCGTCGTCATCCTCAGGCGCGGGTCCGGCCAGTTCGGCGGCGGCCAGCTTGGCCAGCTTCTCGTCGACCTCGGGCGTGGTGACGATCTCGTCGATGGAGGCGATCACCTTGTCCCAGTTGCGCCCGACGATCGCGGCGATGTTGTTCCACCGCTTCAACCCAGCCTTGCCGGAGAACTCGTCGATGCCGCCGTTGACACCCGACAGCGTCGGGTTGCCGTTGAAGAACTTGGTCACCGACGGCAGCTCGCAGACCGATCCGAGCGACGACACCACGGCCAGTGTGCGGGCCAGCGTGTTCACGCCGTCCTCGGTGGGCTTCTCCACGACCAGTTCCGCCACGGCGATGAGGTCGAACTGACGGTCCTCGGCCGGCGTCAGCTTGTGCGCGTTGGCCTCGGTGATCTTCTGCCACGCCGGGTGGTCGGACAGGTCGTTCTCGGCGCCGCTGCGCACGAATGCGACCAGATCCTCGACGCTTTCGAAGGCGTACAGATCGTCACCTGAGCCCAGGAAGGCCTCCCATTCGTCGCCGGCGTCCCGCCAGCGTGGGGCCCACAGGGTGTACAGGTCGCCCGCGGTGAGGCCAAGGCGGATCGGGACAAGCTCAGCAGCCATGCGGCACAGGATAACGAGGTCACCCCCTGCCTTGGTCGGGCAGTGTCCCCACGGCGCGTCGATGTCGGACTTGACGATGCGGCACGATGGCCCGATGGAGGCTTTCGGGAAGGTGTATTCAGGCCGCCTCGCCGCGTTCGGCGTGGTGGCTGCGGCGCTGTCCTGGCTGCTGGTACTGCGCCCGGCGCTGGAGTCGTTCACCTACGGGCAGTTGACGTGGACGGTGGCCGCCTATGTCGCGGTGCCGCTGCTGGCGCTGCTGGTCACCGGGATTCTGCGGTACGGCGTGGTGGTGTCGACGGTCGTCGCGGTCGCCATCACCGTCGTGGTCTCGGTGTCGGTCGCGGCGCTGTTCGTCGTCACGCTCGGGCTGTCGTTGAGCGGGTCGCCGCGCAGTCCGGTGTTCATGACCCTGCTGTGGGTCTGCCCGCCGCTCACCGTGCTGGTGCTCGGCGCGGCGGCGTTGCGTTTCATCCGCCCGCGCGCCGACTCAGGACATTAGGGTTTGCGGCTATGGATGTGCGGGTCATCGATCACCCCCTGGCCGCCGCGCGGTTGACCACACTGCGCGACGAGCGGACCGACAACGCCGGATTCCGCTCGGCGCTTCGTGACCTGACGCTGATGCTGGTCTACGAGGCCACCCGGGACGCGCGCCGTGAGGAGCTCACGGTGCGGACGCCTATCACGGAGACCACGGGCTCCCGCCTGGCGGCGCCGCCCCTGCTGGTGCCGGTGCTGCGCGCCGGGCTGGGGATGGTCGATCAGGCCCACGCACTGATCCCGGAGGCCCGTGTGGGCTTCGTCGGGGTGGCCCGCGACGAGGAGACGCATCAGCCGACGCCGTATCTGGAGTCGCTGCCCGAGGATCTGAGCGCGCAGCCCGTCATGGTGCTCGACCCGATGCTGGCCACCGGTGGCTCGATGGTGCACACGCTGGCCCTGCTGCAGGCCCGTGGCGCGGTCGACATCACCGTGGTGTGCGTGGTCGCCGCACCGCAGGGCGTGTCGGCGATCGGTGAGGCCGCGCCCAACGCCCGGCTGTTCACTGCGACGATCGACGAGGGCCTCAACGAGATCGCCTACATCGTCCCGGGACTCGGCGATGCCGGGGACCGGCAGTTCGGCCCGCGCTGAGTCTCAATCCCGCAGCAGGGCCTCGCCGAGTTCGCGCGCCTGGGCCAGCAACATGTCGCACCGCGCGCCGGCGACCGCACGCGCCGCCGCGACATCGTCGGCGGGCGGGCAGGCGACCTCGAAATAGAACTTGAGTTTGGGTTCGGTGCCTGACGGGCGCACCACCATGCGCACGGTCGCCTCGTCGGCCGCGCCGGTGAACACCAGCGCGTCGGTGCGGCGGTTGCCCCGAAGCTGCGCCAGATCCGTGCAGGCGACGGTGATTCCGGCCAGTTCGGCCGGTGGTCCGCCGCGCAGTCTGCTCATCGCGCCGGGCGCGTCGGTGACCCGCAGCGACACCGCGGACGTGACGTGCACGCCGTGGCGGCGCGCGAGTCGATCCAATTCACCCGGCACAGAACGGTTTTGGGCCTTCAGTTCGGAGACCATGGCGCACGCCAGCACCGCGGCGCTGATGCCGTCCTTGTCTCGCACCGCCTCGGGGTCCACGCAGTGGCCGATGGCCTCCTCGTAGGCGTAGACCAGACGCTGCCCGGAGCCGCCGGCATCGGCGCGGGCCAGCCATTTGAATCCGGTCAGGGTCTCCACGTGGGTCGCGCCGTGGTCGGCCGCGATGGCCGCCAGCAGGCGTGAGGAGACCACGGTGCTGGCGACGAGGCTGGACGGCGCCTCGTCGGCGCCGAGCGCGGACAGGATGTGATCGCCCAGCAGCCAACCGGTTTCGTCGCCGGAGAGCATGCGCCACCCGTCGGCGGTCGGCACCCCGAGTGCGCAGCGGTCGGCGTCGGGATCCAGTGCGATCGCCAGATCGGCGCCGACGGTCTCGGCCAGAGCCAGGAGCGCATCGCAGGCGCCGGGTTCCTCGGGGTTGGGGAACGCGACCGTCGGGAAGTCCGGGTCCGGATTGAACTGCTCGGCGACGAGGTGGACGTCGTCGAAGCCCGCCCGGTGCAGGGCCGCCAGTGCGGTGCCGCCGCCCACGCCGTGCAGGGCCGTCAGCGCGATGCGAAGCCCGCCGTGGTGCTGTGCCACCGACGCGGCCCGTTCGATGTAGTGCTCGACGAGTTCGGTGTCGGTGGGGGACACCTCGACTCGAGGGATGTCGGCGACCGGGGGTGCGACGCCGATTGCGGCCTCGATCTCGCGGTCGGTCGGTGACACGATCTGAACGCCGCCGTCGAAGTAGACCTTGTAGCCGTTGTCGGCAGCCGGATTGTGCGACGCGGTGATCTGCACGCCGCAGGCCGCACCCAATCGGCGCACCGCGAATGCCAGCACCGGAGTGGGCAGCGGATCAGGGAGCAGCACGATCGAGAATCCCTGCGCGGCGAACACCTCCGCGGTGGCAAGGGCGAACTCCGCGGAGTGGTGGCGCGCGTCGCGACCGACCACGACCGTCGAACCGCCGAGGCAACGGTCTTTGAGCACCTTCGCCACGGCCCAGGTCGCAGTCGTCACGGTCGCCACGTTCATCCCGTCGGGGCCCGCCTGCATGGGCCCGCGCAGTCCTGCGGTGCCGAAGGTCAGCATGGGCCTGATTGTGCCTTCTCGGTGTCGGCCAGCTTGCGCAGGATCGGGGCGACCAGCATCAACAGGTCGGTCTCGAGTTCGGTGAGGTTGGCGCGCATGGCCGCGTTGAGCCACTCGTCGCGTTGCGCCCGGTCGCCTTCGAGCAGTGCGACGCCCTCGGCGGTGATCTCGAGGAGTTGACGGCGGCGATCGCCGGGATCGGGGCGACGGGACAGGAGTTCCCGCGCCTCGAGGTCATTGATGCTGTCGGTCAGCGACTGGGCCCGCACATGCAGACGTGCGCCGAGTTCGGCGGGGGAGATCTCGCCCGCGCGACTGATCTCGCCCAACACCTCAAGTTGAGACAGCGTCAGTCCGGTGTCGGGGCGGTGGCGGCGCATCTGCCGCGCCAGGGCCATCACGGATTCGCGCAGTTCAGTGGCGGAAATGTCGGAGAACACAAAGCCATGGTAGTGGAATGCGAAGGGAAGCCTTGGTGTTTTTCGGCATGTATCCCGCTTGAAGGGCAAAAGAGGAAAGGGCATACTTGGAAATCATGGGAGGGCGAGACCGCTTCATACAGTTCGGGCGCTGGTTGCTGCTCATCCTGGTCACCGTCGTCGTCTCTGTCGGCCTGTCCGCCGTGCACGTCCCGTCCGCCGCGCTGTTCGCGGCTCTGGTGGTCGGCATCGTGCTTGCGCTCACCGCGGTGGCCCCCACCCGCGTGCCCCGCGGTACCGGCGTCGCCGCGCAGGGCATCCTCGGCGTCTACATCGGCACGATGGTGGCCCCTGACTCCTTGGGCGCGCTCGCACCGCACTGGCCCATCGTCGTGGTGGTCGTGGTCGCGACGCTGCTGATCAGCGCCGCTGCCGGGGTCCTGATGGGCCTGCACCGCGAGATCAGCCCATTGACCGGAGCGCTTGCCCTGGTTGCGGGTGGCGCCTCGGGACTGGTGGCCATCGCGCGTGACCTCGGCGGCGACGACCGGGTGGTCGCGGTGGTGCAGTACCTGCGCGTCGGACTCGTCACCGCCTCGATGCCGATCGTCGTGACCCTGATCTTCGCCCCCGACCGCTCGCACCCCGCGACGCTGGTCCATGACGAGGCCGCACCCTGGTACCTCAGCGTCGCGCTCATCGCCGTCATCGCCGCCGTCGGCATCGCGCTGGGCCGCGTGGCCCGGATACCGGGTTCGGGTCTGCTGGTGCCCATGGCCCTCACCGTGGTGCTCGAACTGGCCGGGTGGTCGCTGGGCCTGGCGGTGCCGACCGTCCTGGTGCAGGTCTCCTACGCCGTGATCGGGTGGCAGGCGGGGTTGGCCTTCACACGCCAGTCTCTCAAGGCGATCGGCCGCGCGATGCCGCTGGCGGTGGGCCTCATCGTGGCGCTGACCGTCGCGACCGCTGGCCTGGGTGTGCTGTTGGCCCACGTCACGGGCATGTCGGCGCTGGAGGGCTACCTGGCGACCAGCCCGGGCGGTGTGTACGCCGTGCTGGCCACCGCGGTCGAGACCGGTTCGAACGTCACGTTCATCGTCGCGGCCCAGGTGCTGCGGATTCTCGTGATGCTGTTCGCCGCCCCGGTGCTCGCGCGCGGCATCGTCGCCCTGCAGCGGCGGTTCACCCGTCAGAGCCGGGAGATCACCGCAGACAGCAGGGATCCCATCGCGGTCGCGGACTGACGGCCCGCCTCGAGCACCTCGGCATGCGACAACGGTTCACCCGTCATCCCGGCCGCAAGGTTGGTCACCAGTGAGAACGCCAACACGTCGGCGCCCGCAGCCCGCGCCGCAATCGTCTCGTGCACCGTCGACATCCCGACCAGATCGGCACCGAGGGTGCGCAGCATCCTGATCTCGGCGGGCGTCTCGTAGTGCGGTCCCGGCAACCCGGCGTAGACGCCCTCGGCGAGCGTCGGATCGATCTCGCGGGCAACCCGCCGCAGCGCGGGCGAGTAGGCGTCGACGAGATCGACGAACTCGGCGCCGGCCAATGGCGACCGCGCGGTCAGGTTCAGGTGGTCGCTGATCAGCACGGGTTGGCCCACGGCGTACTCGCTGCGGAGGCCGCCGGCGGCGTTGGTCAGCACGACGGTGCCCACCCCGGCCGCACACGCCGTGCGGATCGGGTGCACGACATGTCGAAGGTCGTGGCCCTCGTAGGCGTGGATGCGGCCGAGGAACACCAACACACGCCTGGCACCCACCTGGACCGACAGCAGGGTTCCGCCATGTCCCTGCGCGCTGGGCGGCGTGAAACCGGGCAGATCGGCCATCGGCACCTCGGCCTCGGCCCGGCCCAGCGCCGCAGCGGCGGGCGCCCATCCCGAGCCCAGCACGACCGCGACATCGTGGCGCGCCACCCCGGTGCGATCGGCGATGGCGGACGCGGCGTGAGCGGCCAGCGCCGCCGGGCTTGTCACAGTCGGTGAGGCTACCGGTTGGCCGCGGATGCGTCGGAGACTGACGGTGAGATACTGCAGGGATGGCCGGTGTGTCGCACTCCTCGTTCGCCGACGGCGTCGAGCACACCGTGGCGCGGGTCCGTGGCGACCTCATCGAGCTTTCGCACTCCATTCACGCCGAACCGGAACTGGCGTTCCACGAGCACCGCAGCCGCGCCAAGACGCAGGCCCTGGTCGCCGAGCGCGGCTTCGAGGTGGTGCCCGTTGCCGGCCTGGACACCGCGTTCCGGGCCTCGTTCGGCAGCGGCGACCTTGTGGTGGGAGTGTGCGCCGAGTACGACGCCCTGCCCGAACTCGGGCACGCATGCGGGCACAACATCATCGCGGCCTCGGCCGTCGGTGCCGCGCTGGCGCTGGCCGAGGTGGCCGACGCACTGAATCTGACCGTGGTGCTGCTCGGCACCCCGGCCGAGGAGGCCGGCGGTGGCAAGGTCCTGATGATGGAGGCGGGCGCGTTCGACGACGTCGCCGCGGCCGTCATGATGCACCCCGGGCCCGTCGACATCGCCGCCGCGCGGTCGCTGGCGCTCTCGGAGGTCAACGTCAGCTACACCGGCAAGGAGGCGCACGCCGCCGTCGCGCCGTTCCTCGGGGTGAACGCCGCCGACGCGGTCACGGTCGCACAGGTCGCGGTCGGACTCCTGCGCCAGCACCTGTTTCCCGGTCAGATGATGCACGGCATCGTCACCGACGGCGGACAGGCACCCAATGTGGTGCCCCGGCACGCGTCGATGAGATACACCATGCGCGCCAACGACACTGCGGCATTGCATGCCCTGGAGGAGAAGATGGCGGGTTGTTTCGCCGCTGGAGCCCTGGCGACCGGATGTCAGCACCGGGTGGAGTCGGTGTCGCCGATCTATCAGGAGTTGACGCCGGACCCGTGGCTGTCCCAGACCTTCCGATCCGAGATGCTGCGCCTGGGTCGTGCGCCGGTGCCCGCTGAACTGGAGGCCGCGTTGCCCTTGGGCAGCACCGACATGGGCAACGTCACGCAACTGCTGCCCGGCATTCACCCGGTGGTGGGGGTCGAGGCGAACGGCGCCTCGGTCCATCAGCCCGGCTTCGCCGAAGCCGCGGCGGGCCCGGCCGGAGACGCCGCGGTCATCGACGGCGCGATCATGTTGGCGCGCACCGTCGTCGCTCTCGCCGAGACACCGGCCGAGCGGGACCGGGTTGCGGGCCTGGCTGAACGGCGGGCCTCATGAGCGTCGCCGACATCGCCGAATCCTGGTTGGCCGCCAACTGCGACGACCTCGTCGAGTGGCGCAGGCACATCCATCGTTACCCCGAACTCGGCCGGCAGGAGCACGCCACCACGCAGTACGTCGCCGAACGGTTGGCCGACGCGGGACTCAACCCCAAGGTGCTGCCCGGAGGCACGGGGCTGACATGCGACATCGGCCCCGAGCATCGGCCGCGCATCGCGCTGCGCGCCGACATGGACGCCCTGCCGATGGCCGAACGCACAGGTGCGGAGTACTCCTCGACCGTGCCCAACGTGGCTCACGCGTGTGGACACGACGCGCATACCGCGATCCTGATGGGCACGGGCCTTGCGTTGGCCTCGGCCGCAGAACTGCCGGTGGGTGTGCGACTGCTGTTCCAGCCCGCCGAGGAGTTGATGCCGGGCGGCGCGATCGACGCGATCGCCGCGGGCGCGCTCACCGGGGTGTCGAGAATCTTTGCGCTGCACTGCGATCCCCGACTCGCGGTGGGCCGGGTCGCCATCAAACCCGGCCCCATCACCTCGGCCGCCGACTGGCTCGAGATCACGCTGCACTCCGCGGGCGGGCACACGTCGCGACCGCACCTGACCGGTGATCTGGTGTACGGCCTCGGCACGCTCATCACCGGTCTGCCCGGCGTGCTGTCCCGCCGCGTCGACCCGCGCAACAGCACCGTGATGGTCTGGGGTGCCGTCAACGCCGGGGTCGCCGCCAACGCGATCCCGCAGACGGGCACGCTGGCCGGCACGGTCCGCACCGCGAGTCGCGAAACCTGGGTCGAGATGGAGAATCTGGTCTCCGAAACGATCGCGGGACTGCTGGCGCCGCTGGGCATCGAGCACACGCTGCAGTACCGGCGCGGCGTCCCGCCCGTGGTCAACGAGGAACTCTCGACTCGGATCATGACGCATGCGATCGAGGCCGTCGGCCCCGATGTGCTGGCCGACACCCGGCAGTCCGGCGGCGGCGAGGACTTCTCCTGGTATCTGGAGGAGATTCCGGGCGCGATGGCGCGACTGGGCGTGTGGGGTGGGCGCGGACCCCAGTTGGATCTGCATCAGCCGACTTTCGACCTCGACGAGCGTGCGCTGGCCGTGGGGGTGCGCGTGATGTCCAACATCGTGGAGCAGTGCGCGGCGTTCTAGCTGCCGGTCAGACGTCAGAGGCGGCGGGGCGCAGCGCGTCGCCGTATCGCGGGTGCGACGGCCCCACCGCGCAGCAGGCCCTCAGTGGTGCCCGCGTCCACCGCCTGCCGGTAGACCGAGAACGCCTGTCGTGCCGGGCACCAGGTCATGCAGGCGGTCCTGCAGCTTGTTCGAGATCGCGAACGACCGCTCGGTGCTCATCCCTGACCTCCCGCGGTGATCAAGGTTCCCCACCCTGTAGTTAGCAATGTCATCGGTGGAACTAAAAGAACCTTTAGCGTGCGTAACACTAACAACCGTGCACGAACAGCAAAGTATCTTTGTTTCCTGGCGGGAGTATGGGGTGAACCGGGCCACGCCACGACCCGAGTGTGAGGAGATGCGCCGCGTCATACCAGCGCGCAACCACGTACAGATTTCAGTCGGAAACCCCGTACGCGGTTACGCGCTCGTGGAGAGGACTGGCGCGACAGGAGACTCTGCGGCACCGGCCAGACCGAACTGACGGCAGCGTCGATTTGGGCTGGACGGCGTGTCTGCCTGTGGAGCCGGTGGCTACGTGCCGGGGCCGATGTTGCTTGCCGGGCGGGTGCGCAGGTCGTGGACGTAGTCGGCGGGTGCACCCGCGATCTCGGCGGCCTCGGACATCACGCCGAGGTAGCGGGCCGACGGAATTCCGCCCTCCCACGCGTCGACCACATACAGCCAGGCCAGGACAGGGTCCGTCGTGGTGTCCGAGGACTCGCGGTGCACGCGGCAGCGGATCTTCTTGTGGACGCCGAGTTCGGCGCCCTCCCAGCGATCGAGGTTCGCCTCGTCCTCTTTGGTCATGTCGTAGAGCACGACGAAGACCTTCGAATCGGGGTCCTCGACGACCGTGGCCAGCGCGCCCTCCCAGCCGATGTCCTCGCCGCCGAACGTGAGTCGCCAACCGTGCAGCCAACCCGTGCCCGCCATCGGCGAGTGCGGCGCGCGCTGCAGCATCTGCTCTGGATGCATGTTGGACCCATAGGCGGCGTAGAGCGGCACGGGGAAAGCTTAGACGCAGCCAACTTGTCTGGCGCCTCGCATCGTCCCCGTAGGGGGTGAACTAGGTTGAACACCGTGGTGACTCGCATCGTGATCATCGGCGGTGGGCCGGCCGGCTACGAGGCGGCGTTGGTCGCCGCCAGTCGGGGGCGCGACGTCGCCCAGGTGACGGTGGTCGATTCCGAGGGCCTCGGCGGCGCCTGCGTGCTGTACGACTGCGTCCCGTCCAAGACCTTCATCGCCTCGACCGGTGTGCGCACCGAACTGCGCCGCGCCGAGGGCATGGGCTTCGACATCGGAATCGACGACGCCAAGATCTCGCTCTCGCAGATCAACAATCGCGCCAAGACGCTGGCGGCGTCGCAGTCGGCCGACATCGGCAGCCAACTCCTGGCCCATGGTGTGACGATCATCGGCGGACGCGGCGAACTCGTCGACGACGTGCCGGGGATGGCGCATCACCGCATCCGGGTCACCACGTCGGACGGTCGGATCGCGGTGCTCAAGGCCGACGTCGTGCTCATCGCGACGGGTGCCAGCCCCCGCGTGCTGCCGCACGCCGTCCCCGACGGCGAACGGATTCTGACCTGGCGTCAGTTGTATGACCTCAAGGAGCTTCCGGAGCACCTCGTCATCGTCGGGTCGGGCGTGACCGGCGCAGAATTCTGCAACGCCTACACCGAACTCGGCGTCACCGTCACGGTGGTGGCCAGCCGGGATCAGATCCTGCCGCACGAGGACAGCGACGCCGCCGCGGCGCTCGAGCAGGTGTTCGCCGAACGCGGTGTGACCCTGGTGAAGAACGCGCGCGCCAACTCGGTCACGCGCACCGAGACCGGGGTCCGGATCGCGATGGCCGACGGCCGAGTCGTCGAAGGCAGCCACGCGTTGATGACGGTCGGCTCGGTGCCCAACACCGCGGAGCTGGGGCTCGAGCGCCTCGGCGTCGAACTCAACCCCGGCGGCTACATTCCGGTCGACCGCGTGTCGCGTACGCCCGCGCCCAACATCTATGCGGCCGGGGACTGCACGGGCCTGCTGCCGCTGGCCTCCGTGGCCGCCATGCAGGGCCGCATCGCGATGTATCACGCACTCGGCGAGGGTGTTTCACCGATCCGGCTCCGCACCGTCGCCTCCGCGACGTTCACCCGGCCCGAGATCGCGGCCGTCGGCATCCCGCAGAAGTCGATCGATGACGGCAGCGTGCCCGCCCGCACCCTCATGCTGCCGCTGAGCACCAACGCGCGGGCCAAGATGTCGCTGCTGCGGCACGGCTTCGTCAAGATCTTCTGCCGGCCGGCCACCGGCGTGGTGATCGGTGGGGTCGTGGTGGCACCGATCGCCTCCGAACTGATCCTGCCGATCGCGTTGGCGGTGCAGAACCGGATCTCGGTCACCGACCTGGCGCAGACGCTGTCGGTGTACCCGTCGCTGTCGGGGTCAATCGTCGAGGCGGCCCGCCGACTGATGGCCCACGACGACCTGGACTGATCCCTCGAGCGGGCCGCGAGCGGCGCGCCGTCCACGTACGCTGGGGCCGGTACTGCCAACGAGCGAGGAGTGCGCGTGAGCGACCGGGGTTCGGAAGCCTTCTTGAACCCTGCCCACCGGGCCCGAGCGTGGGAACGCCTGGGATCCGAGCAGTTCGATGTCGTCGTCATCGGCGGTGGCATCGTTGGGGCGGGTGCGGCATTGGACGCGGCGACCCGCGGGCTGCGGGTCGCCCTGGTCGAGGCGCGAGACTTCGCCTCGGGGACGTCCAGCCGCAGTTCGAAGATGTTCCACGGCGGGCTGCGCTACCTCGAGCAGCTGGAATTCGGACTGGTGCGGGAGGCCCTGCATGAGCGGGAGCTGTCGCTGACCACGCTGGCGCCGCACCTCGTCAAACCGCTGCCGTTCCTGTTCCCGTTGACCAACCGATGGTGGGAACGCCCGTACGTGGCAGCCGGAATCTTCCTGTACGACCAGCTCGGCGGCGCGAAATCGGTTCCCGCCCAGAAGCATCTGACCAAGGCCAGCGCGCTTCGCCTGGCGCCGGGGCTCAAGCGCAGCTCACTGATCGGTGGCATCCGCTACTACGACACCGTGGTCGACGACGCCCGGCACACCATGACCGTGGCCCGTACGGCCGCCCATTACGGGGCGGTGGTGCGGACTTCGACGCAGGTGGTGTCGCTGCTGCGTGAGGGTGATCGCGTGGTCGGGGTACGCATTCGGGACTCCGAGGACGGCGAGGTCACCGAGGTGCGCGGGCACGTGACGGTGAATGCCACCGGCGTGTGGACCGACGAGATCCAGGCATTGTCCAAGCAGCGCGGCCGATTCCGGGTGCGGGCGTCCAAAGGCGTGCACGTGGTGGTGCCGCGGGACCGCATCGTCAGCGAGGTCGCGATCATCCTTCGCACCGAGAAGTCGGTGCTGTTCGTCATCCCCTGGGGCACGCACTGGATCATCGGCACCACCGACACCGACTGGAACCTCGACCTGGCGCATCCCGCGGCCACCAAGGCGGACATCGACTACATCCTCGACCGCGTCAACGATGTCCTGGCCACACCCCTGACACACGCCGACATCGACGGTGTGTACGCCGGGCTTCGTCCCCTGCTGGCGGGGGAGAGCGAGGAGACGTCCAAGCTGTCGCGTGAACATGCCGTGGCTTCACCGGCACCGGGCCTGGTGGCCATCGCGGGCGGCAAGTACACCACCTATCGCGTGATGGCCGCCGACGCCATCGATGCCGCCGCGCAGTACACCCCGGCCCGGGTCGCCCCGTCCATCACCGAGAAGGTGCCACTGCTCGGGGCCGACGGGTATTTCGCGCTGGTGAATCAGACCGAGCACGTCGGCGCGCGGTATGGCCTGCACCCGTACCGGATTCGGCATCTGCTCGATCGATACGGGTCGCTGATCGATGAGGTGCTGGCCCTGGCCGCCGATGATCCAGAACTCCTCGAGCCCATCGCGGAGGCGCCGGTCTACCTCAAGGTGGAGGCGGCGTACGCCGCGGCCGCCGAGGGGGCGCTGCACCTCGAGGACATCCTGGCCCGGCGCATGCGCATCTCGATCGAATACCCGCACCGCGGCGTGGACTGCGCCCGCGAGGTGGCCGAAGTCGTTGCGCCGGTGCTCGGTTGGAGTCCCGAGGACGTCGACCGTGAAGTTGCGACGTACACCGCCCGCGTCGAGGCCGAGGTGCTTTCGCAGGCCCAACCCGATGACGAATCCGCGGACGCCCTGCGGGCCGCCGCACCCGAGGCCCGTGCCGAAATCCTCGAACCAGTCCCGCTCAACTAGCGGGCGCCGACGCAGGCCCGCGCCGCTGCCGGTGCGCGACGGCCTCGGACCCGCGCGGGTCCGTCTGCGCGGCGGTGCGGTGCTCGTCGAGTTGGCCGACCGGTTCGGTGAGGACGCTGCGGCCAAGGTGCTCGCGGGTGAGGTGGTCGATGCCGACGGCACCGTGGTGACCGCCGGAACCGTGCTTCCGCCGGGGGCGTTCGTGTACCTGTACCGGGACCTTCCCGCCGAGGTCGAGGTGCCGTTCGCGATGCCGATCCTGCACCGTGACGACGACATCGTGGTGGTCGACAAACCGCACTTTCTGGCCACGATGCCACGCGGCGGCCACGTCGCCCAGACCGCGCTGGTGCGCCTTCGTCGCGAACTCGACCTGCCGGAACTGAGCCCCGCGCATCGCCTGGACCGACTCACGGCCGGGGTGCTGTTGTTCACCGCGCGAAGGGAGATTCGGGGCGCATATCAGACCCTCTTCGCGCGCGGCGAGGTGAGCAAGGTCTACCTGGCCCGTGCGGGGGTCGACCCAGCGCTGACGTTTCCGATGACCCTGTCCAGTCGGATCATCAAAGAGCGCAGCAGGTTACAGGCCTACGAGGAGGACGGCGAGCCCAACGCCGAGACACTGATCGAGCACCTGGGGGAGGGGCTGTACCGGCTCACTCCACGCACGGGACGGACTCACCAGCTGCGGGTGCACATGGCCTCGATTGGACTGCCGATCTCGGGTGACTCGTTGTATCCCGAGGTCAAAGATGTTGCTCCGGAAGATTTTTCAACACCCCTGCAGCTGGTCTCGCACAGCCTGGAGTTCGACGATCCCCTGACCGGCGAGCGGCGCCGGTTCGTCAGCGCTCGGGCTCCTGGCTGCGCCAGCCCACCACTCCCACGATGATCATGCGCAACTGCTTGACCGCGGTCTGGCGGATCTCCTCTACGGCCGCGGCGTCGGAGGCGTCGTCGATGGCCTCGGCGATCGAGATCATCGCGTTGACGATCAGGTTGGCCAGCAGGTTGAGGTCCTCGGCGCTCCACGACCGCAGGCCGGGGAAGCGGGCCAGGTCGATGGCCAACTCGGACGTCAGCAGTCGAATCTCGGTGCGGATCGCGTAGCGCAGCACGGTCACGCCGCTGTTGCGCTCCCGGGAGATGAACCGCCAGTGCTCGGGGCGTTCGTTGACGCCGGCGACCAGGATCTCGACCGACGAGTCGATCACCCGGGTGGGGTCCAGCTTGCCCGCTCGCGCGCCCCGGAGCATGTCGCGCATCGACCGGAACGACTCGTCGATCAGCACCAGGCCGAGTGCCTCCATCGACTCGAAGTGTCGATAGAACGCCGTCGGCGCGATGCCTGCCTCGCGGGCGACTTCGCGCAGGCTCAGTGCGCTGAAACTGTCCTCGGCCAGCAGTTTGAGAGCGGCGTCCACGATGGCCCGCCGGGTGGCCTCCTTGCGCTCCAGGCGGCTGACCGATTCGCTCGATCGAGAGTCCCGCGAGCGTCCCGACCTGGACGAATGCGATCTGGGCGTACGACTGTTCACTGAATGTGAAACATACCACAAAGCGGGTTCATTCCATTGACGTCTCGGGGGTGACAGGCGCACGGTGTACACATGTTCACCGAAACGCTTGCGCCGCGCCTGGCCCAGCGAGTTCTGCGGTCACCGCTGCTGAACCTGCTCACGGGCCCGCACGGCGTCGACGCCTACACCGAGCTGCTGGATCCTGCGTGGACAGAGCGAGAGGCCCGCGCCACGGTGCTCGCCGTCCGCCGGCAGACGCCACGCAGCATCACCCTGACCCTGCAACCCAACCCGCTGGGCGAACAGTTGTTCGCCACATTCCGTGCCGGGCAGTACGTGCCCGTGACCGTCGAGGTCGACGGCCGTCGACACACCCGGTGCTACTCACCCGCCAACGCCGAGGGCGCCGGACTCATCGAACTCACTGTCGGCCGCCACGACGGCGGCACGGTCTCGGAGTTCCTGTACCGCAGTGCCCAGCCCGGCATGGTCGTCGGACTCGGCGCCCCGGCCGGCGACTTCACGCTCGACTTCACCCCCGACGACAACGACACGCGCCGTGTGCTCCTGGTGTCCGGCGGCAGCGGCATCACACCCGTCATGTCGATGCTGCGCACCCTGCAGGGTCGCGGCTTCGCGGGAGAGGTCGCGTTCGTGCACTACGCGCGTGGACCGGAGGACCTCTGCTACCGCCGTGAACTCGACGCCGCCGGGCGGGTGCGGGTGCTGCGCGGCTACACCCGCAGTGGCGGGGGTGACCTCGACGGGCACATGCGTGCCGAGCACCTCACCACGGCCATGCCCGATCCGGACGCGGTCTATGTCTGTGGCCCGCCGGCACTCGTCGAGGCCGTGCGCGAGCACCACCCGACCGCACGCTTCGAGAGCTTCGTCCCGCCGACACCCGTCGTCGCAGGCGAGGCCTCCGGCGGCCGGATCACGTTCGCGCAGAGCGGCGTCGCCGTCGAGGACGACGGCCGGTCGCTGCTCCAGCAGGCCGAGGACGCGGGCCTGAACCCCGAAAGTGGATGCCGAATGGGCATCTGCCACAGCTGCACCCGGCGCAAGACCCGCGGTGCTGTGAAGAACCTGACCACCGGAGCGGTCTCGACCGCCGACGACGAGGACGTGCAGATCTGCGTCACCGTTCCCGTCGGTGACGTCGACATCGCGCTGTAGAGCGACAAGGAGTCTCATCATGACCACCGCCATCGATCCCACCGCCGACCGAGTTCTCGAGAAGGCCGTCAACGGCAAGACCGTGCGGCTGACCCCCGACCAGGTCGAGGCGTTCGGCCGCGAACTCGACGCCATCAAGGAGAAGGTGATCGCCGACCTCGGCGATCGCGACGCCGACTACATCCGCCGGATGGTCAAGTTCCAGCGCGGATTCGAGATCGGCGGCCGCGCAATGCTGTTCCTGCCGCCGCTGTGGCCCCTCGGCACCGCGATGCTCGGGTTGTCGAAGATCATCGACAACATGGAGATCGGGCACAACGTGATGCACGGTCAGTACGACTGGATGGGCGACCCCGCCCTCAAGGGCCAGGTGTTCGAGTGGGACACCGCCTGCCCGGCCGACCAGTGGCGGCATTCGCACAACTACATGCACCACACCTACACCAACATTGTGGGCATGGACCGAGACATCGGTTACGGCATCCTGCGGATGAGCGAGGACCAGAAGTGGAGCCCGTACTTCCTGGGCAACCCGGTGTACGCATTCCTGCTCATGGTGCTGTTCCAGTACGGGGTGGCACTGCACGAACTCGAAACCGAGCGGATCCGGTCCGGCGAGATCTCCGTGGCCGACAAGCGCGAAGTGCTGCGTGAGATCTGGGCCAAGACCAGTAAGCAGACCCTCAAGGACTACGTGGCCTTCCCGCTGTTGGCCGGGCCGTTCGCGCCGCTGGTGTTCGCCGGCAACATGTCGGCCAACCTGATGCGCAACGTGTGGGCGTACATGATCATCTTCTGCGGTCACTTCCCCGAGGGCACACAGGAATTCACCGTGGAGGAGACCAAAGCCGAAACCCGCGGGCAGTGGTACTTCCGGCAGATTCTCGGGTCGGCGAACCTGACCGGCGGCAGGCTGTTCCACATCCTCAGCGGCAACCTGTCCTTCCAGATCGAGCACCATCTGTTCCCGGACCTGCCCGCGCACCGCTACGCCGAGATCGCGCCCGCGGTGCAGGACATCTGCCAGCGCTACGGGATTCCGTACAACTCCGGACCGCTGCCCAAACAGTTCGCCTCGGTGGTGCGCAAGATCTTCCGGTTGGCGTTGCCGAGCTGAGCCTTCTGCGCCTCAGCCCACGCTTGGCGCAAGCGCCTGCGCGTTCTCCTGCCGGTGCTGCCGTTCCACGGTCGCGAAGTAGAACGCGTAGGCGAATGCGCAACTGGTGAACAGGCTGGAGACGAAGAACAGCCACGGGTGCTTGATCCCGCGCCGCAATCCGTCGGCAATGGTGAACAGCGGCAACAGGATCACGTTGATGATCGTGTAGTCCTGGCTGGCCGAGGCCGCCGCCGGATTGGTGTAGCCCAGTGCGATGAACTGCTGCCAACTGCCCTCGCCCCAGATCGGGTTGCCGCCCTCCACGGCGTACTGCGCGACGAACTGGTGGTTGAACCAGTAGCCCAGCGCAATCGAGGCGACACCGATCACATAGAAGGTGATCTCCATCGCCGAGAACAGGGGACCGCCTGGCACCCGGGAGAAGACCTTGGGGTTGGCCCGGACAATCCAGGCGATCACTGCCGCACCGAGAATCAGATGAACAAGTAGCGAGACCATGCGCCCAGTATCGCCAGATCCGAGCCTTGTTTTGTCACTTTTGACATAACACGTAGGTCTTGTGGGCGAGGTGTCCAGATGGTTTGGTGAGCCGACGATTTTCCAGGGCGAAAGGTGGCGGAACATGCGTGCGGCGTTGGTTGCGATGACGGTGTTGGTTGCGGGGGCAGTGACTGGGACCGCGGTGGCCGTAGCCGCGCCGACTCCACCGGTGCCCAGCGCCGACGCGTTGACCTCGCAGTTGCAGCGCGTGCTGAACACCTCGACCCCGGACGCCGAGCGCGCCGCGGGTCTGCAGGGCGGGCAGTCCGCCGTGCCGACCGCGAACAACATCGCCGGCCAGCTCGACCGCTACAAGTCGATGTTCTCGTGGCGCGTGCAGAACCCGGAACTGCACGGCGAGCAGCTCGACGCGCAGCTCGCGGTGACGGTCCCGATCATGGGCACGAAGACCCACAACATCTTCTGGGTCAACGACGGCGGCACGTGGAAGCTGTCGAACGCGTCGGCGTGCGTGATCGCCACCCAGGTCGCGGGCACCGACTGCACGGTCTAGCGGGTCAGCCCGTCAGGTCACGGCGTGCGGTGGCGGCTATGAGGTCCTCGCGGGCCCGCGCCACACGCGACCGGATCGTGCCCACCGGGCATCCGCACACCTCGGCGGCTTCGGCATAGGACAGGCCCAGCACCTGCGTCAGCAGCAGTGCATGCCTGCGGTCCTCGTCGAGGCCGTCGAGCAGCATCTGGATCTCGACGAGATTCTCGAACCCCGCGAGCGGGCGTCGCGCCTCGAGGACGCTCTCGACGTCAGCGGAGCCGTGTGAGCGCGGGCGGCACTGCTTGTGCCGGATGTGGTCGACGACGACGCGACGCGCGATCGACAGCAGCCACGTGCGCGCCGACGACCGGCCAGCGAATCGGGGCAGCGCGGACAGCGCCCGCAGGAACGTCTCCTGCGTGAGGTCCTCGGCTACACCGGCGTCGTCACCGAGGTAGACCACCGTGCGCAGGACATCATGCTGGGTGAGCCGGATGAAGCGGTCCAGGGCGTCACGATCGCCTCGACCGGCCGCCAACGCCAAGGCGGTAACCTGGTCATCGTCGGCGGACATCACGGCAACGAGAATATTCGACGCCGACCCGGAACTCATCTCGGCCCCTGGCCGACTACTGATGTGAGCGGCACGAGTCGCCAGCAGTGATCGAGGATTGGTTTTGACGACAACAGTCGTGTCCGACAGCGTGGCCACGCAGACCCGCCGGGTGCAGCTCGACGTGAGCGGAATGACCTGCGGGGCGTGCGCCGCGCGCGTGCAGAACAAGCTGAACAGGCTCGACGGTGTGCGCGCCTCGGTGAACTTCGCCACCCGCGTGGCCACCATCGACGCCGCCGCCGACGTTGCGGTGGACGATCTGTGCGCCGTCGTCGAAAAGGCCGGCTACCAGGCCGAACCCCGCGTCGATCGGCCCAGCGAGGGCATTGATCCGGACGCTCGAACCGCCCGAAGCCTGCTGCGCCGCCTGGTGGTCGCCGCGATTCTGTTCATCCCCCTGGCCGACCTGTCGGTGATGTTCGCGGTGGTGCCGTCGACGCGATTCACGGGGTGGGAATGGGTGCTGACAGCGCTGGCCGCACCGATCGTGACGTGGGCGGCGTGGCCGTTCCACCGCGTCGCCCTGCGTAATCTTCGTCACGGCACCGCCTCGATGGAGACACTGATCTCGATCGGTGTCACAGCGGCGACCGGATGGTCGATCTACACCGCGTTCTTCACCGCGTCCGCCACCCGACAGGCCGACGGCATCTGGCAGGCGCTCACCCACAGTGACGCGATCTACCTCGAAGTCGCCGCGGGTGTGACGGTGTTCGTGCTCGCGGGCCGCTACTTCGAGGCGCGCGCCAAGTCGAAGGCCGGCGGAGCGCTGCGGGCCCTGGCGGCCTTGAGCGCCAAGACCGCCACCGTGCAGCTGCCCGACGGCGGCGAGATGGTGATCCCGGCGACCGAACTCAAGGAGGGCCAGCGCTTCGTCGTCCGACCCGGAGAGGCGATCGCGGCCGACGGCCTGGTCATCGAGGGCCAGGCCGCCGTCGACGTCAGTGCCATGACCGGGGAGTCCAAGCCCGTCGACGCCAGTCCCGGAGCCAGCGTCGTGGGCGGCACCGTCGTGCTCGACGGCCGACTGCTCGTGGAGGCCGCCGCCGTCGGCGAGGACACCCGGTTCGCCGGCATGGTGCGACTGGTGGAGGAGGCGCAGGCCGAGAAGGCCGACGCCCAGCGCATCGCGGACCGCATCGCGGCGGTGTTCGTACCCGCCGTCCTGGTGATCGCGGTGCTGACCGCCGCGGCCTGGCTGACCATCACCGGTGACCTCGACCGGGCTGTCGCGGCCGCGCTTGCCGTTGTGGTGATCGCCTGTCCGTGCGCCCTGGGGTTGGCGACGCCGACGGCGATGATGGTGGCCTCCGGACGGGGCGCGCAGTTGGGCATCTTCCTCAAGGGCCACCGCGCCCTGGAGGCCATTCGGGCGGTGGACACCGTGGTGTTCGACAAGACCGGAACGCTGACCACGGGACGCCCGACGGTCACGGGCGTCATCGTCGCACCCGAGTGGGAGGCCGACGAGGTGCTGCGTCGCGCCGCCGCCGCCGAGGCTGGTTCCGAGCATCCACTGGGCAAGGCGATCGTGTCCGCGGTGCCGGCCGCAGATCTGTGGGAGGCGCAGGACTTCCGCGCCGTGGCGGGCAGCGGTGTGACCGCCGAGGTGGCCGGTCATGTCGTCACAGTCGGACGGCCGTCGTGGGTGTCGCGCGGGCGAGTGGTGCCTGCGAGCCTCGCCGCGGCCCGCAGGGCGGGTGAGGCCCGCGCCGAGTCCGTCGTCTTCGTCGCCGTCGACGATGCGGTGTGCGGCGTGGTCACGATCGCCGATGCGGTCAAGGACTCGGCCGCCGACGCCGTGGCCGCACTGCAGCGCGAAGGCCTGCGGACAGTGCTGCTGACGGGGGACAACGCCGCGACCGCCGACGCGATCGCGACGGCCGTCGGCATCGACGAGGTGATCGCCGAGGTGCTGCCCGAAGGCAAGGTCGAGGTGATCGCGCGCCTGCGGGAGCAGGGCCGGGTGGTCGCGATGGTCGGCGACGGCATCAATGACGGACCCGCACTGGCGGGCGCCGATCTCGGCCTGGCGATCGGTCGTGGCACCGACGTGGCGATCGGGGCGGCCGACATCATCCTGGTGCGGGACAACCTCGACTCCGTGCCCACCGCTCTGGGACTGGCCCGCGCCACCATGCGGACCATCCGGACCAACATGGTGTGGGCGTTCGGCTACAACGTGGCGGCCATTCCGATCGCCGCCGCCGGTATGCTCAACCCGCTGATTGCGGGCGCCGCGATGGCGTTCTCCTCGTTCCTCGTGGTGTCGAACAGCCTGCGGCTGCGCAACTTTGACCAGAAGGGACAACGATGACCCAGCAGGTTTTCCATGTCGACGGACTGCATTGCAAGAGCTGTGTCGGGGCGGTGAAGGACGCGCTCGGCGCCCTGCCGGACGTCAGCGGCGTCGAGGTCGAACTCGGTGAACCGTCGGTGGTGACCGTGCAGGCGCAGAACCCGCTCAACGTCGACGACGTCGCCGCGGCGCTGCGCGACGAGGGTGATTACGCCCTGGTCGGCTAGCAGGTCCGGCGAAATCCCGGGCAGCGGATCAGCTGCGCTTCTGCTGGAGTTCGGCGAGCATCGCGTTGTAGGCGTCGAGGTCGTCGTCGTACCCGCTGTCGCTGTGCCGGTCCTTGCGTTCGCCGTCCCGGCGGTCCTGACGGGCCCACTGTGCCACCAGCGCCACCACCACGATGATCACCGGCAACTCGCTTGACCCCCAGGCGATCGCACCGCCCAGGTGCTGGTCATCGGAAAGGTCTGGCAACCAGGGCAGTTGGAGGCCCCGGTAGAAGTAGTCGCCGAGGTTGGTCGACATGGTCATGGTCGCGATGCCGAAGAACGCATGGAACGGCATCACCGCGAACAGAAGGCCCAGCCGGCCCAGGAACGGAAGCCGACTCGGGCCCGGATCCACGCCGATGATGGCCCAGTAGAACAGGTAGCCCGTGAGCAGGAAATGCACGCTCATGAACTCGTGGCCCCAGTGGTACCGGATCAACGTGTCGAACAGCGGCGTGAAGTACACCGCGTAGAGCGAGCCGACGAACAGGCTGAAGGCCGTGATCGGGTGCGACAGGAATCGTGTGACGGGGGAGTGCACGAACCACACCACCCATTCCCGCGGCCCCGGCCTGCCGCCCGCGCCCGCCGGAGGCAGCACTCGCAGCGCCAGCGTCACGGGCGCACCCAGCACCAGCAGCACCGGGACGAACATGTTGAGCGCCATGTGCTCGCCCATGTGCACCGAGAACATCGCCGACCCGTAGGCCCGCACGCCCGAACTCGTGGCGATCAGCAGGGCCGCGCATCCCGAAACCCATGCCACGGTGCGGCCCACGGGCCAACTGTCGTCACGGCGCTTCAGATGACGCACACCGTAGAGGTAGGCGGCGGCGAGTACCACTGCGGCCGTGCCCAGCAGCGGATCGAACCGCCACACCGTCACGAGGTTGGCAAGCGAGGGCCCGTCGGGCAGTTCGTAGCCGAGAAACACGTCCCACACCGTGAACTCATGCCCGAGAAAGCGGGGTGGCGCGTCGACGGCCAGCGCGCAGAATCCGCCGACGACGCCGATCGCCGCGACCGTGCTGGCCGCGGGCAGCCACGTCCGGGTCCATCCCCGCACCTGGGCCACGTCGGCGATCAGGATCGCCGTCAGCAGCGCCGCGGTGCCCAGTGTCACCCGGCCGTACAACGTGCTGAGCAGTGCCGTGGCGGGCACGAACACCGCCGCCAGCACGACGCCGAACACCAACGTCACCGCGGCGGCCGTGGCGTGGATGAGCAGCACGCGGCGGCGCAGATCGTGCGGCGGCGGGCTGATGAGCGCCGCGGTCTTCCCGCCGATGAGCACCGCTGCCGCGACGGCGAAGACGATCACCGCGCTGGTGGCGACGTCATGGTCGGGCCCCTGTCCGGGATTGCCCGTCACCGCGACGGCCAGAACGCCGAGTACGGCGAGCAGCATCAGTACGGCATGTCCCAGCCATCGCACCGTGAACCGGACACCGACCGCCACGATGACGGCGAAAAGCGTTGCCGCGCACCAGCCGCGGGCCTGCTCGGAGGCCGCGATCGCGTCGAACATCGCGGCGCTGGTCACCAGACGGGTGACGGGCGCGCCCGCGGCGGAGGCGCCGGTGAGGATCGCCATCACCGCCGCACCGAGCGCCCACACCGGCGCGAGGCGTTCGATGAGCAGATGCACGCGGAACGTCGCGGGATCGATTCGACCTTCGTCGTCGGGCGTCGCGGTGGTCACGATGTGCGCGAGCGCGCCGAGGGTGACCGTCGCGGCCAACGTGATCAGGAAGAAGCCGACGAATGTGGCGAGGTTGGTGGCGGTGCCCGGAGACGGCGTCCCGGTGGCGACGAAACGCTCGACGCCCGAGGCCGTGCCGTACAGGGCCACAGCCAATGCCACCGCCGCGGTGCCGGCGAGCACCACCGCTCGGGGGTGTGAGTCGTCTGTCATCGTTGCCTTCCCGCTGACCACCAGAAGTCTACGACTGCCTGTCGTAGTCAGGAGAATCGGCGGGAACTTCTGCCCGCGGCGCCCCGACCAATCGACGTGAGCCAAACCCCGACAGTTGAGCCGGCAGACGCCGTCGCGACCGTGAGCGCGCCCGACACCGCATGGGCGCGGATTCGTCCCCTTCTGGTCCGACTGCACTTCTACGCCGGAGTGTTCGTCGGCCCGTTCATCCTGATCGCCGCCGTCACCGGACTGCTGTACGCCCTGGTTCCGGAACTCGACAAGGCACTGACGCGCGACCAGCGCCTCGTCGAGGTGGTCGGGGAGACGACGCTGCCGCTGTCCGACCAGATCGCCGCGGCCCGCGCCGCGCACCCCGAGGGCACCGTCGAGAGCGTCCGGCCGCCGGCCACGCCCGAGGAGACCACGCGAGTCACCCTCGCGGTCGACGACGTGGCGCCCGACTACGGCCGCACGATCTTCGTCGACCCCTACACCGGCCAGGTGCGTGGGGCGCTGACCACCTACGGCGAGTGGATGCCGGTGCGGGCCTGGTTCGACGAGTTCCACCGCAACCTTCACCTCGGGGCGCTGGGGCGCAACTACTCCGAACTGGCCGCCAGTTGGCTGTGGGTGGTCGCGCTGGCCGGCCTGGTGTTGTGGATCGGCCATCGCGCCGGCACCGGACGCCTCCGCCGAGCGCTGCTGCCCGACCGCGGGACCACCGGACGCCGACGCCTGCTGTCCTGGCACGGCGCGTTGGGCACGTGGGTGATCGTCGGACTGCTCGGCCTGGCGATCACCGGGATGACCTGGTCCAAGCACGCCGGCGAGTCGATCGACGCCATCCAGGGGGCCCTGCACACCCGGGCGCCGGCGGTGGACACGGCGCTGAGCGGATCGCCCGCGCCCGTTCACGCCGGCCACCACGGCGCCGCGCCCGCGGCGGCCGAGGGGACCGAGTTGACCGAGACCCAGGCACTCGCGGGCGTCGACACCGTCCTGCGCGCGGCGCACGATGCCGGCCTGCGTGACCCGATGTGGCTGTATCCGCCGAGCACCCTCGAAGAGGGCTGGAAGGTCGCCGAGCGTAAGCGCGACTGGCCCACCCGGGCCGACGCCGTCGTCGTGGATCCGGCGACCGGCGCCATCACCGACCGCGTCGACTTCGCGTCGTGGCCGACCCTGGCCAAACTGACCGACTGGGCCATCGACGCGCATATGGGCGTGCTGTTCGGTCTGGTCAACCAGATCGTGCTGGCCCTGGTGGCGCTGGCCCTGATCGTGATGATCGTGCTCGGCTACCGAATGTGGTGGCGGCGCAGGCCCGTCCGCGGTGGGCCGCCCACCGGCCCACGCCGTGGCGCGTTGGGTTCGCTTCGACCGCATGAGGCCGTGATCGTGGTCGCGGTGCTCGCGGCCGTGGGCTGGTTCGCACCGCTCTTCGGCCTCTCGTTGGCGGCGTTCGTGGCCGTGGACGTCGCGCTCGGATGGTGGCGGGGTCGTCGAGCCGAAACGGCGCGGCGGTGATCGCCGACCTTTCGCTGCGCTGGGTGGTGACCATCCTGTTCAGCCTCAGTGCACTCGAATGCGGGTACGCCGTCGCCATCAGCCACCGCCGTCCCGCCGCGGTGGTGGGGCACAGCCTGCACCTGGTGATGGCGGTCGCGATGGCCGTCATGGCCTGGCCGCGCGGTGCGGAACTGCCGACCACGGGGCCGATGGTGTTCTTCGCGGCCGCCGCGGCGTGGTTTCTCACCGTCGTGCTGCGGTCCGGCGGATCGTGGGCGCGCCTGGTCAACGCCTATCACGCCGTGATGATGCTGGCGATGGCGTGGATGTACGCCGTCATGAACGGCAGCATCCTGCCGGGGCAGGCGGCCCAGCACGCCCACCACGAGCACGCGCACACCTACCCGACGTGGATCGCGGCCATCAACTGGTTC
Organism: Mycolicibacterium confluentis; assembly: GCF_010729895.1. Taxonomy (NCBI): domain Bacteria; kingdom Bacillati; phylum Actinomycetota; class Actinomycetes; order Mycobacteriales; family Mycobacteriaceae; genus Mycobacterium; species Mycolicibacterium confluentis. The sequence goes on along the minus strand of NZ_AP022612.1, from coordinate 3,751,470 downwards.
TGGACGCTGGGGTTCGCGGTGGCCGCCGTGGGCTGGACGTACGGGTACTTCGCCAGCCGGCAGCGCACGCCGGGGCGAATGTCCTTTGTGCACTTCGGGATTCTGTGTCAGGCGATGATCGCCGCCGGTATGGCGATCATGTTTGGAGTGATGCTGTAGCGGCTCAGGCGGCGGGGTCGTCGGAGCGCAGCAGCTTCAGGTGCCCACCCTCGGCGGCCGCGCCCGGGGGAGTGTCGCGCACCTCGGGTTGGCGCCACACCAGCAGCGCGAACACCGCGGCCAGCGCGACGGGCAGGTGGCTGACGATGCGGGCCACCGTCACCTGGCCGATGGCGTCGTCGATGATCACGTAATAGGTCAGCAGTGCGACGTACACGCTGAGCACGCACGCCAGTCCTGGTGCCAGGCGCGGGCGCACCGCCGCGGCGATGGCCACCGCACCCGTGGCCGCCGACCACGCGGTGGACTCGTTGAGCAGGTGCGCCGCGTGAGCAGTGCCGTGGTGTGTGGTGGACAGCATGCCGAAGTCCAGTCCGAAGGCCTGCCCCAGCGCGAGCGCCAGTTGCACCGCGCCGGCGATGCCCAGCGCCCAGCGCAGCGCGCGCCGGTAACGAGACGGCGGGGTCGGCACGGCGGCCTGCTCCTGCAGGCGACGGGCGGGTTCGGAGTCGAGCAGCGACCCGACCAGGCTGTTCATCTGCTGGGCTTGGTCAAACCAGGCGCGGCAGTCAGGGCATGAGCGCAGGTGTTCGTCCACCCGCAGCGAAGGCACAGGCTCGCGCTCACCGTCGATGCGGGCCGACAGCGCCTCCCTGGCCACCTGACACTCCACGCCCTCATTGTCCCGCACTCGCGGCTCAGCGTTGACAGGAAGGACACCAGTAGGTGACGCGCTCGCCGCCGCGGTCGGTCTCGATCAGCGACCCGCAACGCCGGCACGGTTTGGTCACTCGGCCGTACACCCACAGGTCCCGCCCGTGGTGCGTGTCACCCGTGGTGGTGCGGTTGACGCGCATGCGGTTGAGCATGAGCATCTTTCGGGCCTGATCCACCAGTCGGCGCGGCTTGGTCAGCTCACTCACCGGGGTGCTGGGCCGCAGACCGAACAGGAAGCACAGCTCGTTGGCGTAGACGTTGCCGATGCCGGCCATCACCCGCTGGTCCAGCAGTGCCTGCGCCAATGGGCGTGCCGGGTCCGCGGTGAGGTTGGCGCATGCCTGTTCGGGGGACCAGTCGTCGGCCAGCAGATCGGGACCCAGATGGGCCACCGCGTCGAGGTCTCCTGTGCGGTCGAGCACCTCCAACACCCCCAGGTCGACGCCGACGGCGCGGGTGTCGGCGGTCTCCAGCACGATGCGGGCCCGGTGATCGACACGTGTGCGCGGGCCGATCTGCCAACTGCCGTCCATCAACAGATGCGAGTGGATGCTGGCTGCGCCCACCCTGATGAACAGATGCTTGCCGCGGCAGAGCACCTCGTCGACCGTCTCGCCGGTGAGGTCGGCCGCGGCGAAGCGCGGCACCCGGACATCGCAGCGGGTCAGAGTCTTGCCGACCAGCGCCTCGCGCAGTTGCGCCGCGGCGCGGAACACGGTGTCGCCTTCGGGCATCAGCGCAACCGGAGACCACGAGGGGTGCGCGAGAATCCCGCCGAGACCAGGGCCGCGGCGGCCGGCGACCCGCGGTCCTCCAGGACGTTGACGCCGTCGATGCGTTCCACCAGCAGGCCCGGCACGCGGCGGGTCTGCACCAGATCGGCCAGCGCTGCTGCTGCGGCGTGATGCACGCCGGGGTCGGTGGTGAAGCCCAGCAGTGACCGTCCGCCGCGCTCGACGAACCAGGTCAACGCGCCGTCGACGAGCACGACAAGTGCGCCGGCCTTGCGTCCCGGCCGATGCGCCGAGTCGGTGTCGGACGCCCGCGCCGGCCAGGGCAGCGCCGCGCCGTACGGGTTGGCCGGATCGGTGGCGGCCAGCACGACCGCGGTGCCAACGCGATGCTCCTCGTCGATGCTGTCGGCATAACTGCGGAGGCGATCGACCGTGGTGGCCGTCGCAAACTGCGCACCACCCAGTGATTCGACGAAATATCCGCGCTGGCATCGGCCCGCGTCCTCGGCCGCGGTCAGGACTTTGTAGAGCATCGCGAAGCCGCCCGGGACATTCTCGGCGGTCGCGGCCCCCTTGGTCAGCACTCCGTGCCGGCCCAGCAGAAGATCGGCCTGGAAGTGGGCGCGCACCGTGGTGTCCAGTTCAGCCTCAGGCAGGGCCGACCACCGCCCGGCGACCGTGGGGTCGACGTCGCGGGCCTGCCCGTGGGCGATGCTGTAGCGGCTCAGCCGCGGTGCGCGCCGGTGCCGGTGTGCGGGTGCGCTGGGCCTTCGAGTGCCGGGCCTTCGCTCGCCGGTGAGCATCGCACGCACCGGAGCGAACGTGTCGCCCGTGACATGACCTGCCCAGATCAACTGCCACAGAGCGTCTTTGAGATCTGAGGCGCTGACCCCGTCGACCGACAACTGGCGGAAGAAGTAGGCGCCGCCCCCGTGCAGTGCGTCGAGCAGGGCGCGATGCGTGTCGGTGAAGTCGAGTTCACTGGGCGGTGTCAGCGTCAGCGGGGCGGTGTCGGCGGTGTGGAATGCCACCCACCCGTCGGACGTGGCCAGTGCGCCGGCACCCGACCACAGCACCTCGCCGGAGGCCAGAAGTTCGTCGAGCATGGCCGGTTGGTAGTCCCGCACCCGCTGACCGAAGATCAACGGCTCCACCGCGGAGGCGGGCAATGGCACACCCGCCAGTTGGTCGATCACCGCGGCAAGGCCGTCGGTGCCCGACACACTGTCGGTGCCCACCATCTGCCACGCCGGAAGGAATCTGGCGTACGCCGCGGTGCTGACCGGTTCGATCTGCGCTCGCAGCGCCGCCAGAGACCGGCGGCGCAGGATTCGCAGCACCTCGGCGTCGCACCACTGCTCGCCACCGGCGACATCGGTGGGCACATCGGTGAATTCGCCGCGGATGAGCTTGCCGTCGATGGCCAGGCGACCGAGCACGTCGGCGGCGACCCGGACTCCGAGGCCGAACCGGACGGCCGCCTCTGCGGTGGTGAACGGCCCCCGGGTGCGGGCGTAGCGCCCGAGCAGTTCACCCAGCGGGTCCACGACGGGATCCAGGAGTGCGATCGGCACGCCGACCGGCACCGCCACGCCGACACCGTCCCGCAGACGGGCGACGTCCTCCACCGCAACCCACCAGTGCTCACCCGCATAGGAGACGGTGTGGACGCGCCGCGCCGCGCGAAGCCCTTCGAGCCACCCGCCCACGTCTGCGGCCGTCGACCGTTCGGCGATCTCGGTGGCGGTCAGCGGGCCCAACAGGCGCAGCAGGTCTGCGACGGCCTCGGCGTCGCGGGCTTGGCGCTCGGGCGTGAGGTGCTGCAGTTGGCGGGTGGTCGAGCTGATGACGTCAGCGTCGAGCAGTTCCCGCAGTTCGATGCGGCCCAGCAGTTCGGCGAGCAGCGTGGGATCCAATGCCAGTGCGGCGGCCCGCCTCTCGGCGAGCGGGCTGTCGCCCTCGTACATGAACGCACCGACGTAGCCGAACAGCAGCGAGGCCGCGAACGGTGAGGGCGTGGTGGTCTCGACCTCCACCAACCGCACCCGCCGCTGCGCGATGCGGTTCATCAGGTCGGTCAGCATCGGCACGTCGTAGACGTCCTGCAGGCATTCCCGGACCGCTTCCAACACGATGGGGAAGTCGGGATGATGACGCGCGATGTCGAGAAGCTGTGCGGCGCGCTGACGTTGGTGCCACAGCGGCGAGCGCTTGCCGGGATGCCGACGGGGCAGCAGCAGGGCCCGCGCGGCGCACTCCCGGAAGCGGGAGGCGAACAGCGCCGACCCGCCGACCTCCGCCGTCACCACGGGTTCGATCTCGTCGGCGTCGAAGACGAAGATGTCGGCGCCGGGCGCGACGTCATCGGTGTCGGGAAGCCGCACGATGATGCCGTCGTCGGATGCCGTCGGCTTCTCGTCGATGCCGTAACGGTCGTACAACCGTTTGCCGACCGCGAGCGCCAACGGGCCGTGCACCCGGAGGCCGTACGGCGAGTGCAGGATGATGCGCCAGTCACCGAGTTCGTCACGGAACCGCTCCACCACCAGCGTGGTGTCCGACGGCACCACGGACGTGGCGGTGCGCTGCTCGTCGAGCAGCTGCCACAGGTTGTCGGTCGCGTACGCGTCGAAACCGACTGTGTGGCAGCGTTCGTCGAACGCGCCGCGATCCAGGCCCGCAAGCTCTCCGGTGAAGGCCCCAATGGCGGCGCCGAGTTCGACGGGCCTGCCCACCCCGTCGCCGCGCCAGAACGGCAACCGCGCCGGTTCCCCTGGTGCCGGGATCACGAGCACCCGGTCGTGAGTGATCTCGGTGATGCGCCAACTGGTGGCGCCCAGCGAGATCACATCGCCCGGACGGGACTCGTAGACCATCTCCTCGTCGAGTTCACCGACGCGCGAGGGTTTCTCGGAGTCCGCGCTGCTGGCCAGGTACACCGTGAACAGGCCGCGGTCGGGGATCGCGCCGCCCGAGGTGACCGCCAGGCGCTGGGCGCCGGGACGGGCCGTCAGGGTTCCGGTGTCGCGGTCGTAGACGATGCGCGGTCGAAGTTCGGCGAAGTCCGTTGACGGATACTTGCCGCTGAGCAGGTCCAGGGTGGCTTCGAAGGCGCTGCGCGGCAGGGCCGCGAACGGGGCCGAGCGCCGCACGGTGTCGAACCAGGCGTCGGCGCTGATCGGTTCCAGCGCACACGCCGCGACGGTGTGCTGAGCCAGCACGTCGAGAGGGTTGGCGGGCACCCGCATGGTCTCGATCTGCCCGCCCAGCATGCGCTGCACGGTGACCGCGCACCCGATCAGGTCGGTGCGGTGTTTGGGGAACAGGACGCCCTGGCTGATCTCGCCGACCTGGTGGCCGGCGCGGCCGATCCGCTGCAGGCCGCTGGCCACCGACGGCGGCGTCTCCACCTGGATGACCAGATCGACTGCGCCCATGTCGATCCCGAGTTCGAGGCTCGAGGTCGCGACGACGGCCTTGAGTTGGCCGCTCTTGAGTGCGTCCTCGACCTCGGCGCGAGCCTCCTTGGACACCGAACCATGGTGCGCACGTGCCAGCACCGGTGCGGCGCCGAAGGTCTGCCCGCTGATGGCCATGATGTGCGCGGGCGCGCCGCCGGCCACCGTCGGATTGTGCGAACCCAGTTCGGCGCCCGTGCGTTCGGCATGGATCTCGTTGATTCGCGCGGTGAGCCGTTCGGCCAGTCGGCGGGAGTTGGTGAACACGATCGACGAGTTGTGCGCCTCGATGAGGTCGACGATGCGCTCCTCCACGGCGGGCCAGATGCTGTTGTCCTCGAGGTTGGCCATGTCCGGTACGGGCACCTGCACCGCGAGTTCGAACGTCTTGGCCGCGGGCGGCGCGACGATCGCCGGCGTGGCCGACGCCGTGCCGGACAGGAACCGCGCGACCTCTTCGGGAGGACGGACCGTCGCCGACAAGCCGATCCGCTGCGCGGGCTTCTCCAGCATCGCGTCGAGGCGTTCCAGGGACAGCGCCAGGTGCGCGCCGCGTTTGGTCGCGGCGACGGCGTGCACCTCGTCGATGATCACGGTGCGGACGTCACTGAGCGTCTCGCGGGCCGCGGAGGTCAGCATCAGGAACAACGACTCCGGCGTCGTGATGAGGATGTCGGGCGGCTTCGTGAGCAGTTCCCGGCGGCGGTTCGGTGGAGTGTCGCCCGACCGCACCCCGACGCTGATGGCGGGCGGTTCGGTGCCGTTGCGTTCGGCGATGCGCGCGATGCCCGTCAGGGGTGTGCGCAGGTTGCGTTCGACGTCGACCGCCAGTGCCTTCAGCGGCGAGATGTAGAGCACCCTGGTCTTGGGTGCGCCCTCGCGGGGGTGGCGGGCCAGTTCGTCGATGGCCCACAGGAACGCCGCGAGCGTCTTGCCGGACCCCGTCGGGGCGATGACCAGCGTGTTGTGGCCGTCGGCGATCGCGTCCCAGGCCTGGGCCTGTGCGGGGGTGGGTGCGGAGAAGGTGCCCGCAAACCAGTCCCGCGTCAGCGTGCTGAAGCGGGACAGCGTGTCGGGGGAGCGGGCCACCACACCATGGTGCCCGTCCGGTCCGACAAATTGATCCTCGATTGCGCGGGCGGACGCCCGACCAGCGTGTATACGATTCCTTTGTGGTGGCGGGGGGTTGGCAGCCGTGGATCGCGGCCGCCCCAGACGGGCGTCCGGGGACGTCCGGCGGAAGCGTGTGCAGGACCGGGGTGCTGGCGAAGCTGTCGGCCGCCCGAGACGGCGATCTGGCGGTGGTCATGGCCCCTCCGGGCTACGGCAAGACCACCGTGGTGGCGCAGTGGGATGAGGCCGACGACCGCCCCTTCGCGTGGGTCCAGGCCGCTTTCCTCGACCACGGCCCCGTCCCTCTGCTTCGGCATGTCGAGACACTGGCCAAGGCCGGAACCCAGGTCGTGGTGTTCGACGATGTGCACAGGATCACCTCGGCCCGCGCCGTCGCGGCACTGCAGGTGCTCGTCGACACGCCCCCTCCGTCATTGACCGTGGTCCTGATCGGACGTGGGGCCCCCATGCTGCGTCTGGCCCGGCGTCGGATCGCGGGGTCCATCGTGGACATCGGAGCCGACGATCTGACGATGTCCGTTCTGGAGGCGACCGGGGCCTTTGTCGGCGTCGCGGGCCCGCGCGATGCGGCGATGCTCGCGACGGTCCTCGACAGATGTGAGGGCTGGCCCGCGGGAATCGCGCTGGCCGCGCTGGCGACCCGTGCTGGCGCGGATCCCGTGAATCTCACCGGATGCGACTCGCTGATCGCGGACTATCTGGCCGAGGAGGTGTTGGGTCCGCTCGATGACGAGTCCGTGGACTTCATGACCGACTCGTCAATCCTGGAGCGGTTCAACGCATCCGCGTTGGATGACGTGCTCGACCGCGTCGACAGTGCCAGGCGGCTGGAGGCCGTTCGGGCCTCGGGCCACCACCTGTTGATCCCCTTGGACCGCGAGCGCGCCTGGTACCGCTGGAATCCGTTGCTGGCTGAACTGCTCAGTGCGAGCCTGCGGGCACGCGATCCCGTGCGGTATCGCGACCTCGCAAGCAGAGCCTGCCGTTTCCTGGAGGAGCGGGGCGACGTCGACGGTGCGTTGCGTCAATCCCTGGCGGCGCAGGACCGGGTGCACGCCGCGGCGCTCGTGGGTCGTGATGCCGTGCGACTCGGATTCGACGGGAACACAGCGCTTCTCGCGCGGCGCATCGGCCTTCTGGATGACCGCACCGTGGCAGAATGCCCCGACGCCGCGATCGCATCGGCGTGGCTCGGAGTCCTGACCGGCGACGCCGAACTCATCCAGCGCTCACTGGCGTCGGCCATCCGTGCCGACCGAGGCCTGCCGATGTCCGACGGCACGCCGTCGGTGAGTGTCGGTGCGGCCCTGGTGAGTTCACTCGTCGGGGTGGGGGGTGTGCACGCTGTGCTGCGGCACGCCGAGACCGTGCGCAGCGCCTGCGAGGATCTCGTGAGCCCGTGGTGGGGGGCGGCGACCGTGATGAAGGGTGCGGCCGAGGCGATGCTGGGCCACAGTGACGTCGCCCGAGATCTGTTGGAGTCCGCCCTGCCCACGCTGGCCGACCTGCCGGGATTCCAGGCCGCCGCGCTGGCCCACCTGGCACTGCTCGACCTCGCCGATGGCGACGACGTCGGATGCGTCCGACGCAGTGTGGCCGCCCGACGAATCGCCGATGCCCACGATCTCGGTGACGCCGTCCCGATGGTCGTGGTCTACGCCACGAGTGCCGTCGTCGCCGCGCGCGTGGGCGACGTCCCCGCGGCCCGCGACGCCATCGCGATCACTGAGCGCCTGCTGGCCCGGTTGGGCGTCCTGGCGGCGCGCACCGCGCTGCTTGGACACGGTCTGCTGGCGTGGACGGGCGCGGTGATCGAGGACCGCGAGATCACGACGCGCCATCTTGAGGAGGGGCAGCGTGCACTGCGTCGGGAACCCGGCGCCGTCGGTCTGGGACGCAGGCTCGAACGCGTGCGTGCGCTGGCCTCGCAGGGCGAGCACAGGCCCCTGACGGCCGCGGAGTTGCGCCTGTTGCCGCGCCTGGCCACGCACCTGTCGCTGCAGCGCATCGCCGATGAGCTCATCCTCGGCCGCGAGACGGTCAAGAGTCAGGCGACGTCGATCTACCGCAAGCTGGACGTCGCATCCCGCGGGGACGCGGTGGCCGAGGCGAGGCGGATCGGGCTGCTGTCCGGGTAGTGCGCAGCCGCACGACCGCCGGCTTGCATTACTGGGCAGCGCCGACGAATACCATTACGCAGCAACCGTTTCGCGGCGTATCAGTTACAGGTATTCGTCCTTGGGTTGGACGGTGACGGTCGCGTCCTGCATCTGGTTCTGCGATGGGGGTTGGTACGCGGTGTACCACCACCAGTCGCAGCGTTCCCCGGAGGTTCCGGGGTAGGGCCGCGCCTGCGGTGGGGGGCCGTGCGGTCGCCGCGCCAGGGTGCCGTGACTGAGTTCGTCACCGTCGCAGTCGAGCACCCGCAACCGGCTGGCCGGGCCCAGGACAGTGATTTCACCCTTGTGGTGCATCCGGTGGTGATACGGACACAGCAGCACCAGGTTCTCCAACTCGGTCAGACCGCCGTCCTCCCAATGCTGGATGTGATGGGCATGCAGACCCCTCGTGGCCCCGCATCCGGGGACCGCGCAGGTGGGGTGGCGATGTTCCAGGGCGCGGCGCAACCGCCGGCTGATCGTGCGGGTGGTGCGCCCCGACCCGATCGGCTGCCCGTCACGTTCGAACCACACCTCACAGGTGGCATCACAGGTCAGGAACTGGCGATCAGCGGCAGACAGCGCCGGCCCCAGGTGCAGGGCGGCGACCTTGTCTTTGACGTCGAGATGCAGCACCACCGTGGTGCGATGCCCCTGCGGGCGCGCGGTGGCCTCGGCATCCCAGCCGGCCTCGACGAGTCGCATGAAGGCGTTGGGCAACGTCGGAAACGGTGGACGACGCAACTCATCACGATGGTGCCCAGTGTCGGACTCATCAGCGTCGTGATCACGCTTCCACTCACCGATCAAGGCCTCATGGTGTGAGGTCAGTCCGGCCTCGAACTTCGCCGACTCGATCGCAGGCAGGGTGATGCGCCACGTGACGGTGTCCTCACCCACACTCTTGGACACCGAAGCTTGGGGTTCGGGCTTGGGAGCCTTGTCCGGGCGCGGCTCCAGCTTGATCGCCTTCTTCAACTGGCTCACCGAAGCATTGGTGGCGAACGCCCGATAATGCTCGTCAGAACCCTCGCCGGCGCGGCGGGCGATCACCCCGACCTGATCCAGCGACAACTGGCCCTCGCGCAGTGCCTCGACGCAGCGGGGGAACTCCTCGATCCGCTCGGCGATCGCGGCAATCGACTTTGAGTGCTCCAAGGAGGCGCCCAACCGCCACGCCAACAACCCTGCCAGCGACCGACACCCCGTGTGCCCCCCCCACAGCCCGTCCATCCGCGCGGCGATCTCGACGATGCGGCCGTCGATCGCGTTGCGCTGCCCCGCCAGCTCGGACAATTCGTCGAACAACACCCCGAGACGGTCGCCGCACGGCGGCTCAACCGCCTCGTCGGGAAACGCCGTGATCGACATGACCCCAGTGAACCAGCAGGCACCGACAAAAAACGCCCGCGCGCGAGCACACCCGCACGCCTCTCGTTGACACCGCACTGCGGGCGGGAAACTCGCGAAATCCCCGCCGCCACAGCGGTCTCAACCCAATGAGAAGGTCGCCAGATTGCGCCAGAGGCTGCGCAGGCTGTCCGTGCCGCCGAACAGCGTCGTGAAATGCGTCGAGTCGATCAGCACGATGTCACCCGCGCGGTCGTCGCCCGGCGGCAGCCAGATGACGGCGTTGAACTCGGTGTTGCCCGCGGTGGTGAACGGATGAGGGCGGTGCGGGTCGACGCGTTGCCGGCCCAGAACTCTGAGGTGGTCGCCTTCGGGCGCGGTCAGTTCGTAGTGCGGCAGGTGCTGGTGGAAACTCAGCGTCGGGACGTCGTTGAGCAACCCGAGTCCGTCGAGATCGCCGAACACTGTCAGTGGCGCGATGTCTTTCGTGCCCTCGGTCACCGCGGGCCGCAGCCCCCAGGTGTTGTGCACGGGCACGTTCAGCGCGGACATCAAAGACCTGGTGAAGCTGCTGAACCGCTGCTGACGCGGTACCAGGCGGTCACCGTGGTGTTCGTACTCGATCTGGCGCATCGCGAGGTCGTCGGTGAAGCCCACATCGTGGTGCGGGGCCAGAACGAGGCAGGTCCCGTCGCGCCGCAGCCACTCCTGGAGCGCCTCCACCTCGTCGGTTCCGGCCTGCAGTCCTGACGTCAGATGGTCGAGGCCGAACACCATCAGGGTGTCGGTGTCGGTGAGGATGCGTTCGTCGATCGGCTGCGGATAGCCGGCCTGGTCCACGCGCTGGAAGACCGCCACGGGATGACCGGTGACGGACCCTGCGAGGTCCTGAAAGCTCAGTGTCGAACGGTGGAAGAGTTCAAGGGTGCCCGCAATGCCCTGCAGGAAGTTGGCCGCCTCGAACTCCGGCGTTTCGTAGGACGGGTAGACGACATTGCGCACTTCGGTCATGGTGGAGAACCGGTTGGTCATTGCCGCCGGATCCCGTTGTGCCTCCCACGGATAACTCCAGGTCCAGTAGATGCTGATGCGGCGGTGTCCGTCGCGGAGGCGGAGGTGGTGGTCCTGGTTGTAGGTGCGTGCGGGCCGGGGAGTCATCGCTGCCCCGGGTCGGCGAGGTGGCGCAGCGCCCGCAACCCCGGAAGGAAGAAGTATGCGCCGCCGCGCAGCGTGGTGAAGGCGGGGATGCCCTTGTGCACCTTGCGGATCGGGCGTTTCGGGATGGTGAAGTCCAGGGTGCCGTCCTGGGTGCCGCAGATCGGATCGTGCTCGTTGCCGAGTTCGTGGAACGTCTTGTCGTTGATCCACACATTCTGGGCGAACTCGAACTGACGAACCAGGCTGGCGCAGATGATGAAGGCCGCGATGCCGCGGTCGACGCCGTCGTCGGGGGCATCGTCGGGAAGTGCCGGCCCGTACGTCGCACCTCGGCGAATCATTCTGCGCCGGTTCATGTTGTGGGCGGTGTCGCGCGGGTTGAGCCGACGCGCATGTGACCCCAGTGGGCAGGCGTATCCCAATGGATCCATCTCGCCGTAGTTGAAGTCGTTGCTGCGCATGGGGTCGGCGCCCAGTTCCGGGTCATCCGCGTTGGGGGCCAGCACCAGGGGCGCACCACTGCGCCATCGCCCCATGAACTTGGCGGCCAGAAGTTCCTGCTCCTGGGCGGTCTCGGCGTTGGCGCGCAGGTGATCGCGGAACGCGCCGACGTGCTCCTCCAAGCGGCGGTACGCCATGAAACTGCCGTTGCGTGCGAGCACCTCGGGTTGGGGAAGGGTGGTCACGGGGCCGTCCTCGTCGGGGTAGCCGAGGATGAACTCGCCGGCGGCCAGCGGCGCTCCAGACCCCGGGGTGGGCTCTTCCCCGGAGCCTGCGATGACGGGTTGGGACAACCGGTCGCGGAAACCGAAGTGGTCGTGCGCGTAGTTGAACGGGGGATTGGCGTTGAGATCGAGGTGCGACAGGCTGCGCACGCCGGGACAGCGGGCCAACAGTTTGTCGTGTTCGCCGATGCACCTGGCGTATTCCTCGTCGTCGCGCGCGAACAGGATCGCGATGGCGTGCAGATTCTCGTCGGCCAGACCGCCGAGCCAGTGCTCGGGTGCGTTGGCTCCGGTGTCGCCGAGGATGTCGGCGCGGGCGGCCATCCCCTCCCGAAACTCGTCGGGAAAGGTGGCTAGATCCTGCTCGGGCACACCGAGCGCGCGCAGGCCGTTATGGGTGAACGCCAACGTGATCCAGCGTTTCGAGCCGTCCATGGTGTCGCGGACCTCGGCCGCTGACTGCGCTGTGGGCAGCAGTTCGGACAACCATTGCCGGCCGCCCGTCACGGTGTCGAACGTCAGGAACTCGTACCGGCCCGTCATGGCCGGGGTGCGGGTCAAGAGGATGTGCTGGATGTCGTCGAGTTCGAGATTCACTGCATCTGGTCGAGCATGTCGGAGAACGCGGCCTTCAAGCGCAGGGCCTTCTTGATCTCGTCGGCCGTGACGTAGGGATACTCGCCGTACTCCAGGAAGCTGGGGCACTGGTGAGCCCGGACGAACTCGATGAACGCCTCCGGGTTGGTCTGCCAATCCTCCGGAAAGCCTTCGAGATTGGTGAAGACCGTGGTGATTCCGGTCTGGCTGAACAGTTGGACCGCGTCCTCGGTGTACTTGTCGAAGTCGGTGTCGAAGATTCCCTGGTACTGGAAGTGCAGACCGGATCCGACGTCGAAGAGCACCCAGCGCAGGTAGTGCAGTCGCAGGGGTGCCAGGACGTCGGGTGTGGCTGCGACTGCTTCTTCGATCTGCTTTCCGTAGGCCCGCACGACCTCTTCGCGGCCCTCCTTCACCTTGGCGATGATCGAGAACCCGTAGCACGCGGGAGTGCGTGGGAAGACCGGGCCGTACCGGCCTCTCTCAAGGTCGAAATAGCCTTCGGGCGGAATGGCTTTCGCAGCGGGGTGCGACCACGTGTGCGGGTCTGCGGACATCCGTCTCCTAGGTTTCGTCGCCGATGTCTCGGATGGTACGGCCGACCGACGGGCCTCGGCGTCCCCCAATTCGGGGGATGGGTGCGCGGGGTGCCTCAGCGGGCATACGCTGGAGAATTGAGGCGCCGAGAGATGTTCGGCCTGGACGTCGGACACTGTTGTCGCGCCGGGTGGGAGATTGCGCCATGAAGAGAAGAAGCGCGACGGTTCTGTTGATGGGTGTTGCTGTGGCGGCGGCAGGACTGTTCGTCGCGCCAGGGGCTTCGGCGGAATGCATCGCCTCACGCGGGACGATCATCTGCACCGACGACGGGTCAGCGAATCCCTCGGCCCCGGTGGGTCGGCCAACCGGAACGCAGCCGGTTCCAGTCACCGACAGGGGTTCGTTCACGCCATATCCGTGCCACGTGGATTGGTTCTGCGACACCGACTACGGGACGGGGGTCGGTGACGTTCTCTACGGTCACAACTAGCGGCGCCGGTCGTCCCCCGTTGTGGGGGATGACCGCGGGCGATGGGCTGACTTATGTTCAGGCCGTAAATTTCGGTGCTTGTTCGGGGGTGCATTGCCGATGCGAGTGGCAGTGATGGTGTCGTTGCCGGTGTTCGTGGTGGGGATGTCGGTCGTTGTGTCCGCCGTGCCCGAGGCCTCAGCAGACTGTGTGAGTTCCGCGGGGACCATGCTGTGCTCACAGGGTGATGCTCGCGGGGCGGACACCGGGCAGGGCCCGGGTTCTGGGCCGGTGGTGCCCTATCCGTGCGACCTCGACTGGTACTGCGACGAAGACGGTTGGACGTTCGGCGTCGCGCTTGATCCAGGGGACAACAATGGAGGCGGCGGAGGGATCGGTCCGTCTGGGCCCAACAATGATCTGCCCGGCAGACCGGGTGGCGGCGGCCGACCAGGCGGCGGTCGCAGATGACCGGTGTGGTGAAGGAGTGGAGATGACAGTCTTCGGTAGAGCGTGTGGCACGGTGGCCATCGCGGGCGCGATCGCCTTGGGGAGCGCACCTGTCGCGTTGGCGGATCCGCCCAACTGCACGGCCGCCGACCTCGCCGGCGTCATGTCGGGTGTGACGGCCTCGACGTCGGAGTATCTCTTCACGCACCCCGACGTCAACACGTTCTTCACGGGACTCAAGAACACCCCGAAGGAGGAGCGCAGGGATCAGGTCCAGGCGTACCTGGACGCAAACCCGCAGGTCGGTGACGAGCTGCGCGGCATCCGCCAGCCCGCCAAGGACTTCCGTGCGCGCTGTGACGTCCCCATGCCGGAGTGAAAATCGCCAGCACCCCGACCCCGGGTGGCTGCCGGCAGGGTCGTGAGCACAGCGGGGTCACAGCCCTGACGGCAATTTCGCGGGCACGGGCTAGCTGAACCGCACGCCCTGCGCCAACGGCAGTTCCGACGAGTAGTTGACGGTGTTGGTGGCGCGCCGCATATAGGCCTTCCACGAGTCCGATCCGGACTCGCGGCCGCCGCCGGTCTCCTTCTCGCCGCCGAACGCGCCGCCGATCTCGGCGCCCGAGGTGCCGATGTTGACATTGGCGATGCCGCAGTCGGAACCGTCGGCCGCCATGAAACGCTCCGCTTCGCGGATGTCAGTCGTGAAGATTGCCGACGAGAGCCCCTGCGGCACAGCATTGTTCAATGCGATGGCCTCATCGAGAGTGTCGTAGGTCAGCACGTAGAGGATGGGTGCGAACGTCTCGTTGTGCACGATGGCCGTCTGCGAAGGCATGCGGACCACCGCGGGGGAGACGTAGTAGGCGTCCCCTTCGGTGCCGTGCCGGTGCCCGCCGAACACCTCGCCGCCGTCGGCGGCGGCCTGCTCGAGCGCGCCCACCATGTCGCGGTAGGCCGTCTCGTGGATCAACGGGCCCACCAGCGTGCCCTGGGCCGACGGATCGCCCACCGGCAGGCTGCGATAGGCCCCGACGATCCGCTCGACCAACTCATCGACCACCGATCGGTGCGCGATCAACCGGCGCAGCGTCGTGCAGCGCTGCCCCGCGGTGCCGGCCGCGGAGAACACGATGCCGCGGACCGCCAGGTCCAGGTCGGCCGACGGCGTGACGATCGCGGCATTGTTACCGCCCAACTCCAGCAGCACCCGCCCGAAGCGCTGCGCGACCCGCGGCCCGACCTCGCGTCCCATGCGCACCGACCCGGTCGCGCTCAGCAGCGCGACCCGCGGGTCGTCCACCAGGGTCTCGCCCACCTCGCGGCCGCCGAGGAGCAGACGGCTCACCTCGACTGGGGCGCCCACATCGCGCGCGGCCCGCGACATCAAGGCCTGGCACGCGACGGCCGTCAGCGGGGTCAGTTCGGACGGCTTCCACACCACGGTGTCCCCGCAGACCAGCGCGACAGCGGTGTTCCACGCCCACACCGCGACCGGGAAGTTGAAGGCCGTGATGACGCCGACCACGCCGAGCGGATGCCAGGTCTCCATGAGGCGGTGACCGGGACGTTCGGAGGCGATGGTCTTGCCGTACAACTGCCGGGACAGGCCGACGGCGAACTCGCAGATGTCGATCATCTCCTGCACTTCACCGAGCGCCTCGGACGTGATCTTGCCTGCCTCGATGGTCACCAACTGCGCCAGATCGTCCTTGTGCTCGGTCAGCAGTTCGCCCAGGCGGGCCACCAGCGCGCCCCGCACGGGCGCGGGCGTGGTGCGCCACGACGTGAACGCCCCGGCCGCCTCGGCGATCGCGGCGTCGGTGTCCTCAGCGCTGGCCTCGGTCAGCGAGAACAGCACCTCGCCCGTGAGGGGCGTGCTGGCCTGGATGCCGCCCGCGCCCGGCACTCCGAGTGTGAGTTCGGCGCCGACGGTACGCAGAGCGGCCTTGGCACGCTCACGCAGGTCTTCGACGCGGGGGACGGTGATCGACGTGGACTCCATGGTGGTCATGATGCCGCTTTCTGGTAGAGGTCGTAAGGGTCAAGGAGGTCAGTGCCGACGGCCCCGGACAGCCAGTCCGGGCTGTACTCGGAGTTGTCGGAGGCGTGGCCGACGTGGGCGTCGGCGTCGAGGTTTGAGCGGAAGATCCCGGCTGCTGAGGCCGGCAGGAAGTCCTCATAGACAACGGGTTCGGTGGGATTCCCGCCGCGGTAGTACGCCAGTCCCTGCTCGGCGAACTCCGCGTCGGTGGCGGGGAAGTGCTGGTGCCACACCACGCCCGGGTCGGGTGCGGCCACCGCTCGGTCATAGAGTTCGCGACCCTTGCGCGTCAGCGCCACACCGCGCGCCTCGACTTCGCCGAACCGGACCCGCAGGCTGCCCTCGCTCACGTGGCCGTGTTCGTCGGCGAACAGGCGCGGTTCGGCCAGCGCGCGAAACGACGTCTGGCGCAACAGGACAGCAGGTCCGTGCACGCGCGGCGGGCCTTGGATGCTGTCGATCATGGTGATTCCGCGACCGCTCATCCGGCGGTACAACTCATCGATGTCCAACACCCGCGGTGTGAGGTGGTTGATGTGCGTCGTGGTCACGCCCGCGATGTCGGCGGCGACGGCCGAGACCTGCGACAGTTCGTCGTACCAGGTCCGGTCGATCGGTTCGCGGGACAGCGCGAATGCCGCGACGGCGCGGGCCACGAACCCCTCCGCGACCTCACGAGCGCAACCCCCGTCGGCTGCGATGGCTCGGGCTGCGGTGATCAGTTCCGGGTCGAACAGCGCCCGGCTGCCGAGAAAACGTTCCACGCGGGTGCGCAGGTCGGCGTCGAAGAACCTGGCGTCGGCGGTCGCGAGCATCGAGGTGAACACTCGGAAAGGGTTGCGGGCCAACTCGTCTGATTCTGTGGGCCGGAATGCCGTCGAGACCACGGGCACCGGTGAGGCGGCGGTGCGCAGGTCGTAATAGCCGACGGGGTACATGCCGAAGGCGGAGAACAGGCCCGCGACCTGTGCCAGCTCGTGCGGCGTCCCCACCCTGATGGCGCCGTGCCGCTCGGCGGTGACGCGTTCCAGCGATCCCAGCCGTTCGTCGTTCGGGTGGCTGGCGACATGGTCGGCGTTGACCTCAGCGCTGACCTGCACCAGCGTGGTGTAGGCGGGCACCTCGGCGCCGTACATGTGCGACAGCGCCGCGGCGAACATGGCTCGGAGCCGCCAGCAGGGGATGTGCTGCGAGGCGTTCATGTCTGCGGGCTCCTGCGATAGTCTCCGCCCATGGTCGCCGATGAGCTCGATGACATCGACCGGATTCTGCTTCGTGAACTGGTGACCGATGGACGTGCGACGTTGGCGCATCTCGCGTCGACCGCGGGCCTGTCGGTGTCAGCCGTGCAGTCGCGGGTGCGCAGGCTGGAGGCCCGCGGCGTGATCTCGGGGTACGCCGCGCGCGTCGCGCCCGAGACGGTGGGGCAGCAGTTGTCGGCCTTCGTCGCGATCACGCCGCTGGACCCGTCTGAACCCGATGATGCGCCGGCACGGCTGGAACACCTCCATGAGATCGAGTCGTGCCACTCCGTGGCCGGTGAGGACAGTTACGTGCTGCTCGTCCATGTCGAGTCGGCGCGGGCGCTGGAGGGGCTCCTGCAGCGGATCCGCACCGCGGCCAACGTCAAGACGCGGAGCACGATCATCCTACAGAATTTCTACAGCGATAGGCGATTCGTACCGTAATTTCTCCTGCTACTGAGCGCTGAGAAGAAAAATATCCGATAACATCGCCGCATGACCGATGTGCTTGCGACCGCCGACATCGCCGCCGACCTGCGTTCTGAAGACGTGCGCCCCACTGACGTGCACACCGTGCTCGCCCGGCACATCCTGGCCGACGGCATGGACCTCGTCCTGGACCTCGAGCGATCCCACGGATCCTGGCTGGTCGACGCCCGAACCGGGCGCAGGCACCTGGACATGTTCACGTTCTTCGCGTCCTCGGCGCTGGGCATGAACCATCCCGCACTCGCCGAGGACCCCGAGTTCCGCGCCGAACTCGCCGCCGCGGCCGTCAACAAGCCCAGCAACTCCGACGTCTACAGCGTGCCCATGGCCCGCTTCGTCGAGACGTTCGCGCGCGTACTCGGCGATCCGGCACTGCCGCACCTGTTCTTCGTCGACGGCGGGGCGCTCGCGGTCGAGAACGCGCTGAAGGTCGCCTTCGACTGGAAGAGCCGGCACAACGAGGCACGCGGCATCGATTCGGCGTTGGGCACCAAGGTGTTACACCTGCGGGGCGCCTTCCACGGCCGCAGCGGTTACACGCTGTCGCTGACCAACACCGATCCGAACAAGGTCGCCCGCTTCCCGAAGTTCGACTGGCCGCGCATCGACGCGCCGTACCTGCGTCCCGGCGCCGACATGGATTCGCTGGAGGCGCAGTCGGTGCTCGAGGCCCGCGCCGCCTTCGAGGCCCACCCGCATGACATCGCGTGCTTCATCGCCGAACCCATCCAGGGGGAGGGCGGCGATCGGCACTTCCGGCCCCAGTTCTTCGCCGCGATGCGCGCCCTGTGTGACGAGTTCGATGCGCTGCTGGTCTTCGACGAGGTGCAGACCGGATGCGGGCTGACGGGCACCGCGTGGGCGTACCAGCAGTTGGGTGTGCAACCCGACGTGGTGGCGTTCGGCAAGAAGACCCAGGTGTGCGGTGTGATGGCCGGTGGCCGCGTCGACGAGGTCGCCGACAACGTCTTCCACGTGAGCTCCCGGATCAACTCCACCTGGGGCGGCAACCTGGTGGACATGGTGCGCAGCCGTCGCATTCTCGAAACCATTGAGGCCGACGACCTTTTCGTGCACGCGGCGAAGCGGGGCCGCCACCTGCTGCGGCGCCTCGATGAGTTGGCCGCCGACATGCCGGGCCTGGTGCTCGACGTCCGCGGACGCGGACTGATGTGCGCCTTCAGCCTGCCGAGTGCGGGCCTGCGCGACGACATCATCCGCGGATTGGCCGCCCGTGGGGTGCTGATGCTGGCCAGCGGCGTCGACAGCGTGCGGTTCCGGCCCGCGCTGACGGTCTCGCGCACCGAGATCGATCAGGCCGTCGCCGCGGTGCGTGCGGTGCTGGAGGAGCTGGGGGCGACCGCGCGGTCAGCCTGAGGTGAGCCTGCGGATCGTGTGGTGCAGGTACGGCAGATCCGGGCCGCCCACGAGGGTGCAGCCATGCAGTTCGGCCAACTTCTGCGCGGCCGGGGTGAACGGCTGGTTCGACACCACCATGGTGCTCATGCAGTCCTGCATCGGGGCGCCGGCCACCACCTCCTGCACGGCCCCCGGCCCGACGGGCCGCGACTGTCGTTTGCATTGAATCGCAACCCGATTGGGGCGCCGGCCGACGATCAGATCGACACCCCAGTCGCCGGACAGCGGCGTCATGATGACGGGCACACCGCAGCCCCGGGCGACCCGCGCCACGTAGTCCTCGAACTCCAGGCCCGACATCGACTCCGCAGGCCGTTCCCGCGGGCTCGGTGTCCGCAGACCCGCCACCGCCCCGCGGATGAACCGGGGCAGAGCCAGCGCGACCAACGGGACCGCGACCGCCACAACGAGAGCGACCCACGGTGGGGCTCCGGTGAGAAGGGCGGCCAGGCCCGCGGCAACGGCCAACGCCGCATACACCTTGACCCGCAACACGCACCGGATCGTAGGCGTCACCTCCGACATCCGTTCACCTCGGCGGGCTGTGGTTGCATGGAGTCATGACGGTGGCCCAGTCCGAACGTGCCCTGCTCGTCGAAACGCTCAAGGCGGTGGGACCTGATGCGCCCACGCTCTGCACAGGATGGACGGCGCGCGATCTCACGGCGCACCTGGTGCTGCGAGAACACCGCCTCGACGCCGCGCCCGGCATCGCGTTGGCCCCCTTTGCGGGGTACACCGCCAAGGTTCAGGACCGCATCGCGACCACGACGGGCTGGGACCGGCTCGTGGACCAGGTGGCGTCCGGGCCGCCCCTGTTCTCCCCGTTCAAGCTTCTGGATTCGGTGGTCAACGTCGTCGAGATGTTCGTCCATCATGAAGACGTCCGGCGCGCGCAGTCGGGTTGGGAGCCCCGGGAACTCGACACCGCGACGGAGTCGGCGCTGCGACGTCAGGTGCCCAGGCTGTCCCGGCTGGCCCTGTCGAAGGTGCCGGCTCGGCTGACGCTGCGCTGCTGCGACGGCGACACGCTGGCCAAGGTGGGTTCGGGTCCTGAGGTCACCGTCACTGGCGCCCCGGGTGAGCTGCTGATCTGGCTGTTCGGCAGGGACGAAGCCCGCGTGGAGTTCGACGGCGAGGCAGGTGCGGTGGAGTCCGTGCGCACCGCCAAGCGGGGGCTGTGACGGCGACGACGTTTATCCGCATGCCTGCTCGGGAATCCGCCAACACCTGAGAAAAGGCGAGGACAATGGGATCTATGCGCGGGACAGAGCAGAGTTGGCGCAGCGACAACCTGGGCAGGGAAGACCATGAGGTCCGATCCGCCATCAGGTTCGCCGTCGTCGCGTCCATTGCGGGTGTTGCACTGCTGATCATCGCGGCGCTGTGGGCCAGCACGTGCAACGGTCCGGCCGCCGACGTCGACACCGTCGCCTGTGGAGCCACGCAGCGGACCCTTCTCGGCCTGCTCGCCCCGGCCATCCTGTTCGGTTCGGCGGTGTGGGCGTTCGTGCGCACCTACCTGGTCTGGCGTGCCGAGGGCACGTGGTGGGGCTGGCAGGGCGCGGGGTGGTTCCTCATGATGGTCATGCTGCTGACATTGACGATGGGTTTTCCGCCGATCGCCGGCCCCGGTCTCGTGAGCTGAGTGCGCTCGGGATGTGAGCGAGACCGCGGAATTCGGCGGTTTGGCCACCCATGCATCCGGGGTATGTGATGCGACGATGAAAAGCGCATTGAGCACCGACTCGGATTCATTCGAAACCCGAGGTCACAGGCATGGCTAGCGGGTCCAGTGCCTCAGGTAGCCTCAACCCGACACCGCCGGGAGGCCACACATGACGAATGCCGAAGGCGCAGAGGCGCGCATCGACACCGGGTCCGCTCGCAGCGAGAGCGCCATCGAAGTGCGGGTCGCCGCGCAGTTGGAGAACCTCGCCGCCGTGCGCACCGTGATCGGCGCGATGGGCACGTTTGAGGATCTCGACCTCGACGCCGTGGCCGATCTCCGGTTGGCCGTCGACGAGGCGTGTACGCGACTCATCAGGTCGGCGGGGCCGGGTGCGACTCTGGTGCTGGTCATCGACCCACGGCCGACCGAGGTGGTGGTGGAGGTGTCCACCGCGACGCTCAACGTCGAGGACATCCTCACCCCGGGAAGCTTCAGCTGGCATGTGCTGACGTCGCTGACAGACGACGTGCGCACCTTCACCGACGGCAGATCGATCAATGGGGCCGAGCAGGTGTTCGGCATCGCGTTGACCACGAGAAGAGTGAGCCCGGGCAGGTGAGCCCAGCCGCGTCCCGCGGGTCGTCTTCACGATCGACTTCTGAATATGCCGATGTGCCCGACATGTTCCGGGAGTTGGCGAAGCTGAAGGCCGATTCCGCGCAGTTTCAACGTCAGCGCGACAGCATCGTCGAACGCTGCCTGCCTCTGGCCGATCACATCGCCCGGCGGTTCGACGGCCGCGGCGAACCACGCGACGACCTGGTGCAGGTCGCCCGAGTCGGTCTGGTGAACGCCGTGATCCGGTTCGATGTCGACACCGGATCAGACTTCGTGTCGTTCGCGGTGCCGACGATCATGGGCGAGGTTCGGCGCCACTTCCGGGACAACAGCTGGTCGGTGAAGGTTCCGCGGCGGCTCAAGGAGCTTCACCTGCGACTCGGCAGCGCCACCGCAGAACTGTCGCAGCGACTCGGGCGCGCTCCGACCGCCAGCGAACTCGCCGCGGAACTGGAGATGGACCGCGACGAGGTGGTCGAGGGTCTGGTCGCCGGCAGTTCCTACAACACCCTTTCCATCGACAGTGGTGGTGGCGGAGGCGATGAGGACGCCCCGGCGATCGCGGACAGCCTCGGTGACGTCGATCTGGCGCTCGATCAGATCGAGAACCGAGAAGCGCTGCGGCCCTTGTTGGAATCCCTGCCGGAACGTGAGCGCACGGTCGTGGTGCTGCGTTTCTTCGAGTCCATGACCCAGACCCAGATCGCTGAGCGGGTCGGCGTCTCCCAGATGCACGTCTCCCGACTGCTGGCCCGTGCGTTGGCTCGGCTCCGCGAGCAGTTGGAGTGAGTCGGGTCGCCGGCGTGCTGCTGGCGGCGGGCGCCGGTAAGCGCTATGGCATGCCGAAAGTGGTTGCCGAAGAAGGTGATTGGCTCAAGCGTGCCGTGAATGCGCTGGCTCGCGGTGGCTGCGACGACGTTATCGTGGTGCTGGGCGCCGCCGACGTGGATGTCCCGCCCCCCGCGCGCGCCGTCACCGCGGCCGACTGGGCGGACGGGATGAGCGCCTCGGTGCGGGCCGGGCTGCTCGCTGCCGAGGGGGCCGACGTCGCGGTGCTGCATGTCGTGGACACCCCCGACGTCGGCGCCGACGTCGTCGCCCGGGTTCTGCAGGCCGGGCAGGGTGAGTCCGGGGTGGCGCGCGCCGTATTCGACGGGCGCCCAGGGCATCCCGTGGCGATCGCGTGCCGGCACTGGCCCGCGGCCCGGGAGAGCCTGCATGGTGACCACGGCGCCCGCGACTTCCTCAGGGCGCGCGGCGATGTCGTCGAAGTCGAATGCGCGGATCTGGCCTCGGGGCAGGACATCGACGAGCGATAGTCAGCTCGGCAGCAGACCCAGCGCGGCCACTGCGTCGCGTTCGGAGCGCAGTTCGGCGACCGACGCGTCGATCCGGGCACGCGAGAACGCGTTGATGTCAAGGCCTTCCACGATCTCCCATTGCCCGTTGACCGACCGGCACGGAAACGAGCACACCAGACCCTCGTCGACGCCGTAGGCGCCAGGTGAGGGCAGTGCGACTGATGTCCAGTCGTCATCCGGCGTACCGTGCACCCAGTCGTCGACGTGGTCGATCGCGCCGTTGGCCGCCGACGCCGCCGAACTGGCCCCACGGGCCTCGATGATCGCGGTGCCGCGCCGAGCCACCGTGGGGATGAACTCGTCTGTGAGCCAATGGGTGTCGGCCGCATAATCGGCGCCCGAGCGGCCCGCGACGATGGCGTGAAACAGGTCCGGGTACTGCGTGGGGGAGTGGTTGCCCCAGATGATCATCCGCGAGATCTCGGTGACAGGTTCGCCGGTGTGCCGGGCCAGGGCGGCCACGGCCCGGTTGTGGTCCAGGCGGGTCAGCGCGGTGAATCGCTGCGCCGGGATGTCGGGTGCGTGCGCGGCCGCGACCAGGGCGTTGGTGTTGGCCGGGTTGCCCACCACGAGCACGCGCACGTCGGATCCGGCGCCGGCGTTGAGCGCGTCCCCCGCGGAGGCGAAGATCCGTGCGTTGGCGCTGAGCAGGTCGGCCCGTTCCATGCCCTTGCTGCGTGGTTTGGCGCCGATCAGCAGGGCGACGTCGACCCCGTCGAAGGCCTTACGCGGATCGTCGTGGATCTCGGTCCCGGCCAGCAGCGGGAAGGCGCCGTCGTCGAGTTCCATCACGACCCCCTCTGCGGCCCGCACCACCGACGGCAGTTCGAGCAGGCGCAGCACCACTGGAGTGTCACGGCCCAGCATGGCGCCCGCAGCGATCCGGAACAGCGCCGCGTAGCCGATCTGACCGGCGGCCCCCGTGACAGTGACGATGTGCGGTCGTTGCGGCATAGCGGTCAGCCTATGCCGAGCGCACCGGCGAACCGCCCCACGGCCTGTGTCGCGGTGTCGGCGACGTCCTCATGTCCTGGGCGCGCCCGAAGGGCGATGGCGCCGGTGGTGACGTCGAGTGCCACCTCGGCGAGCATCTCTCCGGTCGTCGGCTCGCACACGGCCCAGGTGTACCGCGAGTCGTCCGACCAGCGTCGATCGGATTGTGCGACGTAGTCCGGGTCCGCGATGCCGATCTCGGCCAGGGCTGGGCGGTCGTCCATGCGTTCGTCGGCGCGCAGTGCTCGCAGATACCAAGCGCCGGCATTGATCTCGACGGGATCCATGGGCAACAGCGTCTCACGCAGGTTCGAGTCGTATCGTCGCTGGGCGGGGGGTTTCACAGTGGTGAGGGGGAGCGGTATGAAGATCGCGGTGCTGGGGGCCAGTGGCCTCATCGGCGGCCAGGTCGTCGACATCCTGAAGGACGACGGCCACGAGGTCGTCGCCGCGGCCCGAAACACCGGTGTCGACGTGCTCACCGGGGCGGGTCTGGCCGACGCGCTGGCCGGCGCCGACGCGCTCGTCGACGTCACCAATTCGCCGTCCTTCGCCGATGACGCGGTGCTGGACTTCTTCACGACGTCCTCGAACCACCTGACGGCCACGGCGTCTGAGCAGGGCGTCGGGCACTACGTCGCGCTGTCCATCGTGGGGGCCGAGGACCTGCCGGACAGTGGCTACATGCGCGCCAAGGTGGCACAGGAGCGCATCATCACCGGTTCGGGCCTGCCGTACACGATCGTGCGGGCTACGCAGTTCCAGGAGTTCGCCGAGGCGATCGTCGCGGAGATGACGATCAACGGTGAGGTTCGGACGCCGGATGCCCTGATCCAGCCGATCGCCGCGGCCGAGGTGGCCGCCGCGGTGGCCCGGGCCGCGGTGGGCCCGCCCCGCAACGGCGTCGTCAACATCGGGGGACCGGACAAGGTGAGCTTCGCGGATCTGGCCAGGGTCGTGCTGGCGCGACAGCACGCGGAGACGCCCGTCGCCGTCGACTCCACAGCGCGGTACTTCGGCACCACACTGCAGCAGACCAGCCTGGTCACCGGTGACGGCGCCGTGCTCGCCACCACCCCGTTCCAATGACTGAGCCGCCCAGGAATTCACCTGGGCGGCTCAGTCACAGTCTGGAGCGGTGCTGCTAGTCCTTGATCTCGCAGAGCACAGTGCCCTGCGTGATCGCGGCGCCGGCCTCGGCCGACAGCCCCGTGATGGTGCCGTCCTTGTGCGCGGTCACCGGGTTCTCCATCTTCATGGCCTCCAGCACCACGACGAGGTCACCCGCGGCCACGGTCTGTCCCTCTTCGACGGCCACCTTGACCACGGTGCCCTGCATCGGGGCGGTCACGGCGTCGCCGGAGGCGGCAGCACCGCCATGGGCGCCACGCTTGCGGGCCTTGGGCTTCTTGCGGATCGCACCGTGTGCGGGCGAGCCGCCGTTGCCAATCGCCAGATCGCCGGGCAGTGAGACCTCGAGGCGACGGCCGCCGACCTCGACGACGACCTTCTGCCGCGGCTCGGCCTCTTCGGCGTCGACCGCGCCGCCGCCGGTGAACGGCTCGATGGTGTTGTCCCACTCGGTCTCGATCCACCGGGTGTGGACCGTGAAGCCGTTGTCGTCACCGATGAACGCCGGATCGCTGACCACGGCGCGGTGGAACGGGATGACCGTGGCGAGGCCTTCGATGTGGAATTCCGCCAGGGCGCGCCGGGAGCGCTCCAGCGCCTCCTCGCGGGTCGCGCCGGTGACGATCAGCTTGGCGAGCATCGAATCGAACTGCCCGCCGATGACCGAGCCGGTCTCCACGCCGGAGTCCAAGCGCACGCCGGGGCCGGTCGGGGGATCGAACCGGTTGACCGGGCCGGGGGCGGGAAGGAAGCCGCGGCCGGCGTCCTCGCCGTTGATGCGGAACTCGAACGAGTGACCGCGCGGGGTGGGATCCTCGGTGATGTCCAGCTTCTCACCGTTGGCGATGCGGAACTGCTGACGCACCAGGTCAATGCCCGCGGTCTCCTCGGTGACCGGGTGTTCCACCTGCAGGCGGGTGTTGACCTCGAGGAAGCTGATCAGGCCGTCCTGGCCGACCAGGTACTCCACGGTGCCGGCACCGTAGTAGCCGGCCTCCTTGCAGATGCGCTTGGCGGACTCGTGGATCTCCTTGCGCTGCGCGTCGGTCAGGAACGGCGCGGGGGCCTCCTCGACCAGCTTCTGGAAGCGGCGCTGCAGCGAGCAGTCGCGCGTACCGGCGACGACGACGTTGCCATGCGTGTCGGCGATCACCTGGGCCTCGACGTGGCGCGGCTTGTCGAGGTAGCGCTCGACGAAGCACTCGCCGCGACCGAACGCCGCCACGGCCTCGCGGGTGGCCGACTCGAACAGTTCGGGGATCTCCTCGATGGTGCGGGCGACCTTCATGCCGCGGCCGCCGCCGCCGAACGCGGCCTTGATCGCGACCGGCACGCCGTACTCCTTGGCGAACGCGACGACCTCGTCGGCGTCCTTGACGGGGTCAGGCGTGCCCGGGACCAGCGGGGCCTGCGCGCGCGCAGCGATGTGGCGGGCGGTCACCTTGTCGCCGAGGTCGCGGATCGACTGCGGGCTGGGGCCGATCCAGATCAGCCCGGCGTCGATGACGGCCTGGGCGAAGTCGGCGTTCTCGCTCAAGAAGCCGTAGCCCGGGTGGATCGCGTTGGCGCCGGACTTCTCGGCGGCGTCGAGAAGCTTCTCGAACACCAGGTAGGACTCCGCCGAGGTCTGGCCACCGAGGGCGAACGCCTCGTCGGCCAACCGGACGTGAGGGGCATCGGCGTCGGGTTCGGCGTACACCGCCACGCTCTGCAGTCCGGCGTCCTTGGCCGCGCGGATCACGCGAACGGCAATCTCGCCGCGGT
Organism: Mycolicibacterium confluentis; assembly: GCF_010729895.1. Classification (NCBI taxonomy): domain Bacteria; kingdom Bacillati; phylum Actinomycetota; class Actinomycetes; order Mycobacteriales; family Mycobacteriaceae; genus Mycobacterium; species Mycolicibacterium confluentis. Next base: position 3,725,082 of record NZ_AP022612.1, on the reverse strand, counting down.
TGGCTACCAGGACCTTGGTGATGGTCGAACTGGCGTGACTGGGCACCTGTGCCTCCTACATTGACTCACTGATTCGGGCCTGGCCGCCCACATGTCTAAGAAACGTCTTTAAGAATCTATCTGGCGCAGTTTATGCGCCGCGAATCGTGTCCGATGAGCCGGTGCCGGTTACCGACGAGTAGGTTCCCCCGGCACGGCCCCGGTAAGACGAAATTTCCGTGCCGTCGTGGTCCTGAGCACCGGCGTCGCCGGGCTCCCACGCACGCCGCCGACGACTCAGCTGTGGCGCAGAACACACCGGCGCGGAGTGTCGCGCCGTCGGCGGGGAGAGAACTCAGGCCTCGCGCAGCCTGCGTTTGATGCGGGTCAGCATGGCCGACATCCCCCGCAGCCGGAGCGGACTGATCAACTTCGCGAGGCCCAGATCGGTGTAGAAGTCGTCGGGCACGGCCAGGATGTCGTCCTTCGAGTGCCCGTCGAGTCCGGTGGCCAGGATCGACGCGAAGCCCCGTGTCGTCGGCGCCTCGGGAGGCGCGCTGAAGTACAGCCTGACGTGCGCGGGATCGCTCGCGTCGACATGCAGGAACAGGGGCGACTGGCATTCGGGGACCGGCTCCATGGCGGCCTCTTCGAGGTCGGCGGGCAGCGCGGGCAGTTCCTGGGCGAACTCGAGCAGCAGTTGCAGCTTGTCCTGGCCATCGACCTCGGCGAAGTCGGAGACCACCTCGGCCAGGGCGGCGGGCATGCTCATGACGTCGGTGCGTGCCCTGGCTGCTCGCCGGTCACGATGGGCACCCGCACGGTGTTGCCCCATTCCGTCCACGAGCCGTCGTAGTTGCGGACGTTGTCCAGGCCCAGCAGGTGCGTCAGTACGAACCAGGTGTGGCTTGACCGCTCACCGATGCGGCAGTACGCGGTGACGGGGTGACCGGGTTCGCCCTCGGTGGCGAAGCGGTAGATCTCGTCGAGTTCGGCGCGGGAGCGGAACCGGCCGTGGTCGTCGGCGGCCTTGGCCCACGGCACCGAGATCGCGGACGGGATGTGCCCGCCGCGCAGCGCGCCCTCTTCGGGGTAGTCGGGCATGTGCGTGCGCTCGCCGGTGTACTCCTGAGGTGACCGCACGTCGATGAGGATCTCGCGGCCGAGCGAGGCCAGCACGTCGTCCTTGAACGCGCGAATGGGAGCGTCGTTGCGCTCAACGACGGGGTAGCCCGTCGACGTCCTGGACGGCACGTCGAGGGTGGTGTCGCGGCCGTCGGAGATCCACAGATCACGGCCGCCGTTGAGCAGACGCACGTCCGGGTGGCCGAAGAGCGTGAACACCCACAGCGCGTAGGCCGCCCACCAGTTGCTCTTATCGCCGTAGATCACCACGGTGTCGTCCCGGCTGATGCCCTTGCGGTCCATCAGCGCCGCGAACTGCTCACCGGTGATGTAGTCGCGCACCGCCGGGTCGTTGAGGTCGGTGTGCCAGTCGATCTTGACCGCACCGGGTATGTGGCCGACGTCGTAGAGCAGGACGTCTTCATCGGACTCGACGATGGCCAGGCCCTTGCTGCCCAGGTGAGCCGACAGCCAGTCGGCGGTCACCAGGCGTTCGGGATGGGCATAGCCCTTGAGGTCAGGGCTGGGATCTGCAGGCAGAGGCACGGGAATGAGCCTACCGGTGGGTGGTCTGCGCGTGTTGCGGGCCGCAGGTACGGTGAGGCCGATTCTCCGAGACGGCGGGACGTATGCGTGCATTGCTGACGGTGCTTGGGGCGGTCCTGCTGCTCATCGCGGCCGTCGCGGCGCCGTTTCGATTCGTCCCGGTGGGCAGTGTCGAAGCGGCCGTTCTGTGCGCTCTCTGGCCGATTCTGGTGGCCTGCGCGGTGCCCGCGGCGGTGATGTTCCTGGTGGCGCGCCGGTGGGTGTGGGCCACGGTGTCCGGGGCGCTGGTGGCCGTCCTGGTGGCGTCCTACGCCCCGCTGTACATCCCCGACCGTCGGGAGGCCGGGGACGACGGGAACGTGCCGGTCAGGGTGGTGACCGCCAACCTGCGGCGCGGCGGTGCCGACGCCGAGGCCTTCGTCGCAGCGGTGCGTGACCGCGCGGACGTCGTCGCGGTGGAGGAACTCACCCGCCGGATGCGCGACGACCTGGTGGCGGCGGGGATGGACACGGAGTTCCCGGAAGCCACGACCCATCCCGCTCCGCTGTCCAGTGGCATCGGCCTGTGGGCCCGTGCGCCATTGGCCGAGTCGAGGCTGCTGACGAACTTCACGATGCCCGCGTTGACCTCGGAGGTCACGGTGCCCGGTGCACAGTCGCCGGTGCTTCTGTTCGTCGTGCACACCGCGAACCCGGTGACCAAACCGGTGCGGGAGTGGAAAGGTGATCTGGAGCAGATTCGGACCGAACTGCGCAGACTGGCCGACACCTCGGCCGGACGCTGTGTCGTCGTCGCCGGGGACTTCAACGCCACCGTGGACATGTGGAACTTTCGGCAGCTGTTGGCCGACGGCTACGAAGACGCCGCGAGGCAGGCGGGATCGGGTGTGGCGCTGACCTTTCCGGCCCACCTGCCGGTTCCGGCGTTCTCCGGAATCGACCACGTTCTCACTCGTGGATGCCGTGCGACCTCAGTGGAGGTGGTCGCGGTTCCCGGCTCAGACCACCGGGCCCTGGCCGTGACGGTGGAGGTTCCGAGGAACTGAGCGCGTCATCCGCCCACGCGCCACAGCGCAGACGGCGACAGTCCGGTCTGGTGCAGCAGGCGACGCAGCAGAGGCAGGCTCAGCCCGATGACGTTGGCCGGGTCGCCGTCGATCCGATCGACGAACCACCCGCCCAGGCCGTCCAGGGTGAACCCGCCGGCCACGCCCAGGGGCTCACCGTGATCGATGTAGGCGTCCAGGTCGGCCTCGCTCGGCGTGCCGAAATGCACTGTGGTGCTGCCTGTTTCGATGTATCTCGAATGGACGCGGCCGTCGACGATGCGGATCAGGCAGTGCCCGGTGAGGAGTTCACCCGAGCGTCCCGCCATCGCGCGCCACTGGCTCTGCGCGGCCTCTGCGGTGCCGGGCTTGCCGCACAGCCTGCCGTCGAGCAGGAGCATCGAATCGCAGCCGATCACGACACAGTCCGCCGCGACCTCCTCGGGCAGTCGCGTGACCACCTCGTCGGCCTTGGCGTCGGCGAGCGCGCCCACCACGGCGGCCGGAGTGGCGTCGGGGAGCGCCGCGATGACGGCGTCCTCGTCGACGCCGGACACGATGACCAGCGGGTCGACGCCGGCGTTGCGCAACACCGACAGTCGCCCGCTGGAGGCCGAACCCAGGACGACCCGGGTCATCGGCGCATGTGCGTCCGTTCCATCAGCGTGAGCCGCTGCCAACTGGTGAACCCGTACCGCAGCTTGTCCACCGGGTGGCCCCAGAGGTTGAGTTCCTGCGGTCCGAGCTCGTGCTGACCGCCGGAGGCCGCCGCCAGCACGGTGGCCAGTGCGGCCACCTCCTCGTCGGTCGGGTTGCCCTTGAGGATCCTGAGCTCGGGCACCGGAGGTGTCGGATCGTCGATCGTCAGATCGCGGGCGTCGCTGACCTCGGTGATGTCGGCGTCATGGTCCATGGTGAAAGTCCTTGCCTCGCAAGCGGTCAGGGTGCAGCATTCCGCATCACAGCGGGATGTTGCCGTGCTTCTTCGGCGGGGTCTGGACGATCTTGCGCTCCAGCAGGCGCAGCGCCGTGGAGACGTAGCCGCGGGTGTGCGACGGCGGGATGACCGCGTCGACGTATCCGCGCTCGGCCGCGACATACGGGTTGACCAGCGTGTCCTCGTAGTCCTGCTGCAGCTGAAGGCGCAGTGCGTCCACGTCCTCGCCCTCGGCCGCGGCCTTCTTCAACTCCTGGCGGTACACGAAGCCGACGGCACCCGAGGCGCCCATCACCGCGATCTGCGCGGTGGGCCAGGCCACCACGACGTCCGCGCCCATGTCCTTCGAGCCCATGACGCAGTACGCGCCGCCGTAGGACTTGCGGGTGATGACGGTGATCTTCGGGACCGTGGCCTCACCGTAGGCGTAGAGCAGCTTCGCGCCGCGGCGGATGATGCCGTTGTACTCCTGATCGGTGCCCGGCAGGAAGCCGGGAACGTCGACCAGCAGCAGGATGGGGATGTTGAAGGCGTCGCAGGTGCGGATGAACCGCGCGGCCTTCTCCGAGGCGTTGATGTCGAGGCAGCCGGCGAACTGCGTGGGCTGATTGGCCACGATGCCGACCGGACGACCGTCCACCCGGCCGAAGCCGATGATGATGTTCTGCGCGTAGCCGGCCTGGACCTCCAGGAACTCGTCGTCGTCGAGCATCCGAGCGATGACCTCGTGCATGTCATACGGCTGGTTCGGCGAGTCCGGGATCAGGGTGTCCAACTCGAGGTCCTCGTCGGTGAGGTTGTCCTCGACGGCACCGAGGTGCGGAGGCGCCGGGTAACGCGGCGGCTCGGCGTAGTTGTTGGGCGGCAGGTAGCCCAGCAGGTCGCGGACGTAGTCCAGCGCGTCCTGCTCGCCGGAGGCGACGTAGTGCACCGTGCCCGACTTGGACATGTGCGTGTGTGCGCCACCGAGGTCCTCCATGGTGACGTCCTCGCCGGTCACGGTCTTGATGACGTCCGGGCCGGTGATGAACATCTGGCTGGTCTGGTCGACCATGATGACGAAGTCGGTGAGCGCGGGGGAGTAGACGTGGCCACCGGCCGCGGCACCCATGATCAACGAGATCTGCGGGATGACGCCCGAGGCCTTGATGTTGTTGTGGAAGATCCGGCTGTACAGGCCGAGCGAGACCACACCCTCCTGGATGCGGGCGCCGGCGCCGTCGTTGATGCCGATCAGCGGGCGGCCCGTCTTGATGGCCAGCTCCTGGACCTTGACGATCTTCTCGCCGTAGACCTCGCCGAGGCTGCCGCCGAACACCGTGGCGTCCTGGCTGAAGATGCAGACGTCGCGCCCGTCGATCGTGCCGTAGCCGGTCACGACGCCGTCGCCGACGGGGCGGTTCTTCTCGAGCCCGAAGTTGGTGCTGCGATGCCTGGCCAGCGCGTCGAGTTCGACGAACGAGCCCTCGTCGAGCAGCGCGAGCACGCGCTCGCGCGCGGTCAGCTTGCCCTTGGCGTGCACCTTCTCGACTGCGGCTTCACCCACGGGGTGCTGCGCCTGCTCGGCGCGTTTGCGCAGTTCGGCGAGCTTGCCCGCCGTGGTGTGGATATCGACCGTGTCGTTTTCAGGCTCGGTAACGCTCGTCATAGGCGTTGATGCTATCGGGGCGGTGATCGCGCGTCGCGGTTGGCCCTTATTGCTCCCTTAGAAATGCGGCCCCGGGCTCCGCCGCATCTGGGTCCTGTGGCCGTCCCGCCGGGGGTCCGCAGGGGCCCGCGAGGTGTCCGCGCGGCGCCGAGCCGGGGCGCGGGGCCGTCGATCGGCGTCTTCCGATGTCGGACGTCTGGGAGGGTGCGCAGCGATGGCCAGACGGTCAGGGGGCCGCGCGGGCGGCACCCATCGCTTTGCTGGGTCTGCACAGGCGGGAACCTGGACAACCTGGGGCGGATTCGCGGACATCGTTGGGGGAGGCGGCATTCCGGGACATTCGGTGCATTCGGGTGGTGATCTCGCAAACGTGCGGCATCTCCTGCCGCCGCGAACTTTCCCCACCTCCAGCCTGTTTCTACGCCGTGGTGCGTTCAGTCGACGGAGTTTCGGCAACGCCTGACCTCCCATCGGAGGCCGGCTGTGGCCGTGCAGACGGCAAATATCGTTAGCTCGGCAAACTCGATAACTTGGCGACGAAGTCCCCATGAGACCCCGAATTTGCTGAAACTGACGATCTCTGCGCCACCAAAAATGCCCTCTGACCTGCGCGTTTCGAGTTGACAGCCGGGATGGTGTCTGGAAACCTGATTGACAACATCCAACGAGAAAGGGGTGAAAATAATGTCTTCTGCAGTTGCTGGAAAACTGCCCTCTGTGACAACGAAGTTTCAGGTGGGAGCAGGGGCGGCGGCGGTTGCCGCAGCCGCGATGTTCACGCCAGCGGTCGCCGCGCAAGCCGATGTCGCGGTGCCGGCCCCCCTGGCCCCCGTGACCCAGGTTCTGGATGCGGGCTTCGCGCAGGATTTCAACTGGTGGTGGGTTGGCCAGGCGAATCCCACTCCGCCGAAACACATTGTGCTGCTGGAGTTTCGTCCGCTGGCACTGATTCCCGGGTTCCTTGAGGACGCGTGGAAGCAGTGGACCGCGAACTGGAACTTCCAGGTCTGCTTCCTGGGCGCCGGCGTGAAGGTCGGCCCGTACGGGACGGTGACAGTCTCGGTGGGCAGGGGCTGCTAGCGGCGATCCCTCGCGGAACTCGACGGTAGGGGCTCACGCGGGCCCCTACCGTGCCCAACGCTGCGCTCCTTGGGGGCATGCGCAGCCGATGCAATTGGAAAGCCTTCTCGTGCATATCTTTTCACGACGCCCGTCCGGGCATGATGCGGACGGAGCAGATGACGCCGTCCGTGACACGGACGAGGGCGCAGGATTGTGGCAGCGCCGCGAGGTGAGAATCGCCGCGTTGGCGACGGTGCTGGTCTCCACCGGTTTTGTCTGCTGGCTGGGAATCCGCGCTGTCGAGGCCAAATCCGCGCTCGAGCACGCCCGCAGCGGTGCACAGCAGGTGAAAGAAGCGCTGATGCAGGGTGACACCGACGCCGCTGTGGAGGCCGCCGAGCGCACCTATGCGCAAGCCTCGGCCGCGCGCAGTGCTGCGCACTCGTTGCCGTGGAACGTTGCCGCGTCCGTGCCATGGCTCGGCAGTCCGCTCAAGACGACTCAGGAGATCTCTGACGTCGTGCTGAACTTGGCTGCTGACGTGCTGAAACCCGCCGCGCAGGTGGGAACGGTGATGTCACCGAACAGCCTGTTCCAAGACGGACGCCTGGACGTGGGAGTCCTTCGCGCCAAGCAACCCGCACTGAGTGCGATCGCCGACAGTGCGGCCCGACTGGATATGGACGCCGCAGCAATATCTGAGCCCGCGTACCTGGGGCCGGTCGGTGATGCACGCGCGGCGCTGCAGGACCAGACGTCAGACGTGGCTGAGATGCTCGAAAACACCGCTCTGGCCGCCCAACTGGCGCCCTCGATGATGGGGGCCGACGGGCCGCGCACCTACTTCATGGGATTTCAGACCAATGCCGAGGCCCGCGGGACAGGCGGACTGCTCGGTGGATTCGGTGTCCTGCGATTCAATGACGGCAGGTTCACCGTCGATGACCTGGGCGCCAACACGGAACTCGACAAACCGTTCACTCCCATCGACCTCGGTCCCGAATACAACGAGCAGTACGGGTTCACCAACCCGACGACGGACTTCCGCAACAGCAACCAGAGTTCTCACTTCCCCTACGCCGCCCAGATCTGGCGGTCGATGTGGAAGCAGCAGACCGGTATGACCGTGGACGGCGTCGTCGCGATCGACCCCGTTGCCCTGAGCTACATCTTGGGCGCCGTCGGCTCCATCACCATGCCGGACGGGGAGAAGATCACCAAGGACAATGTCGTGGAACTGACGGAATCGACTGCCTACCAGCGATTCCCCGACGATCAGACCGCACGCAAGCGCTATCTGCAGGACATCGCCAACGAAGTGGTGAAGAAGATGTCCAAGCCGGTGGAGTCTCCGCGGAAGTTGCTTGACGCGCTGGGGCGGGCAGTCAGCGAGGGTCGTATCGCCGTCTGGAGTGCTGACGCGGAGGATCAGACGCTGCTGGAGAAGACTCCGCTGGCCCACATCGTCCCGGACGATGCCGCGCCGTATGCCGAGGTGATTGTCAACAACCTGGCCGGCAACAAGCTCGATTACCACCTGACGCGCGATATCGAATACGTCGCCGATCAGTGTGTGGGCGACACCAGGATGTCCACCGTCACCGTGCGTCTCACGAATACCCTGGGCGAGAACCCCTCTCTTCCGGAGTACGTCGCCGGATCCATGGGGCTTCGGCAGGACATTCCTGTCACACTCCCAAATGGGACCATGCTGACCTCTGTGCGCCTGCTTGCGACTCAGGGTGCCGAACTCGTGGGCGCCACGGCAAACGGAGACAGGACGCCGGTTCTCACGAGCTCGGAGCGTGGGCATCCCGGATTTGAAGTCCAGGTCGCGATTCCGCCGAACCAGTCAGGCGAACTCCAGTTCCGACTGTCCGAGCCGACAGCAGCGGGATCGCCGCGAGTACCGGTTCAACCACTGGTTGATGAAGTCTCCCCAAGAATTTCCGTTCCAGAATGTTCGCGATAACTCGGATCCCGACGGTCGGAAACGTAGTTGTGGTGTTGGGTGGCAGGCGATTCGGGCGTTGCCGTCAATTATGCGGCACCGGTCAGCCTGAGAAGTGATGCCCAACAGATTAAGTGGAGAGGTCGTTGACCGATGACTCTTGAATATTTTCTCAAAGTGGTCCGAATGCGGTGGATCACAGTGTGTTCGGTGGCTCTCATCGGCGTTCTGACGGCTGTCATCATCATTCTGACGACTACACCCATCTACCAGGCAACGACCAGATTGTTCGTGTCGACGTCCACGGGATTGTCGAACTCTGATCTCTACCAGGGCAACCGGCTTTCGCAGGACCGCGTGATGTCGTACACCGAACTGATCATGGGGCAGACGCTGGCCCAGCGCACTATCGACAAACTCGGTCTCGACATGGACGCGGCGGCACTGCGCGAGAACGTCAAGGCCAAGGCGAAGTCCGGCACCGTGTTGATCAACGTCCAGGTCCGCGACCAGTCACCCGTGCGGGCCCGTGACATCGCCAACGCCTTGTCGAATGAATTCGTGGCCATGGTCTCCGAATTGGAGTCCCCCACGAACGGGGGGCCGCCGAACGCCCGCGTGATCGTGGAGCAGAGGGCCGCGGTGCCCGAACGTCCGGTGGTGCCCAGAACCAAGCAGGTTCTCGCGTTCGGGTTGGGCCTCGGCGTACTGCTGGGCATCGCTGCGGCGGTTCTGCGTGAAGTCCTCGACAACACCATCAAGACACGCGAGAACGTCGAAGACAGCGCCGGCGTCGGCGTGGTCGGCAGTATTCCACTGGACAAGAAGAGGCGGACCGAACCGGCGATTTCGTTCGGTCGCGATCACTCACCGATCGCGGAGTCCTTCCGCGCGCTTCGCACCAACCTGCAGTTCCTGTCGGTCGATAACCCACCGCGCGTGATCGTCATCACGAGTTCTGTTCCCGGCGAGGGGAAGTCCACCACGGCGATCAACCTCGCGCTGGCGCTGGCCGAGGCTGGAAACCGAGTCGCGCTCGTGGACGGTGACCTGAGACGTCCCGCAATCCACAAGTACCTGGAGCTGGTCGGGACTGTGGGATTCAGCACGGTCCTCAGCGGTGGAACGTCGCTGGCAGATGCGCTGCAGCCGACGAGCTTCGACGGCCTGACCGTCCTCGCGGCGGGCGTCCGCCCCCCGAACCCCAGCGAGCTGCTCGGATCGCGGGCTGCACAAGCGCTGCTCGACGAACTGCGGACCGACTTCGATTTCGTCATCGTCGACTCCGCGCCGCTGCTCGCCGTGACCGACGCCGCGATCCTGTCGGCGGCCGCGGACGGCGCGTTCATGGTCGTGCGGTTCGGATCCACAAAGCGTGACCAGTTGGCGCACTCAGTGCAGACCCTGGCCGACGTCGGCCGCGAGCCGATGGGCGTGGTGTTCACGCTCGTCCCAGCCAAGGCGGCCGGCCCCTATGGATACAACTACAGCTACTACGGGGCCGACAGTGCGCCCGAACTGGAGCGCGAGCCTGACACCGCCTGAGTGAGTGGGGAGTCCGAGATCACAAGCCGCATCGACGTCGAGCCGAACAACGGCGTGAGGCCGAGCCCATACATCCGCCAAACCGCGACTGTTAGGAGTACACATGAAGATCGCCGTTCTAGGCCTCGGGTATGTCGGTATCACCGCGATGGCGTGTCTGGCCAGCCAAGGTCATGAGGTCATCGGTGTGGACCCGAATATGACGAAAGTCGACGCAGTCCTTTCGGGCCGCTCACCGATCACCGAGCCCGGCATCGGTGACATGATCGCCGAAGCTCGCCGCATGGAACTGATCACGGCCACCGCGTCGGTGACCTCCGACGTCGTCGACTCCGATCTGATCATCGTGTGCGTCGGTACGCCGAGTGCGGTGGACGGCTCGCACAACATGACCTTCATCGCGGAGGTCTCGCGGCAGCTCGCTGAGGTGATCAAGACAGTTCCGCACTGTGCCCCCACGGTCGCGTATCGGTCGACGGTGCGTCCAGGCACCATGGACGAGCTGATCAAGCCGATCTTCGACGGGGTGCTTGGAGACGAGGTCGAACGTGTCGAGTTGGTGTATTACCCCGAGTTCCTCAGGGAGTCCACCGCAGTCGAAGACTACTTTTCGCCGCCGAAGATTGTGGTGGGCACTCATGATGGCGACGCCTGTCCGACCCTGGACAAGATCAACGCTGACCTGAATGCCCCGGTGTTCTACGTGCGTTACCGCGAAAGCGAGATCACCAAGTTCGTCGACAACACCTTCCACGCGGTGAAGACGGTTTTCGCCAACGAAGTCGGTCGAGTGTGCGCCAAGTTGGGGATCAGCGCCACGGAAGTGCACAAGATCTTCGTGTCGGACACGAAGCTGAACGTCTCCCCGACCTATCTGCGGCCCGGCGGTGCGTTCGGTGGATCGTGTCTGCCCAAGGATGTGCGCGCGCTCCAGCACATCTCCCGCACCAGCGGTGGGTTCACGCACCTCATCGATTCGTTGCTTGCCTCCAATGAGTCACACAAGAACTTCCTGTATGAACATGTGACTTCCGGACTCGCACACGGTGCCCGGGTTCTTCTGTTGGGCATCGCTTTCAAGAACGACAGCGATGATCTGCGGGAGAGCCCGAACGTGGATCTGGCCCGCATGCTGATCACGGCCGGGTACCAGCTTTCGATCTTCGATCCGCACATCGAGCCCCAGAATCTGATGGGGCAGAACCTGGGCGTGCTGTCGAACTCACCCTTCATCCGGCAGTTGCTGATCGGCCAGGAGGTCGTCGAGAACACTGCGTGGGACCTGGTGATCGATACCCGCAGTTGCGCTGGCAGATACACGATCACCGCGGTTCGTGTCGTCGACATCAACCGGCTGGCCTGAAGCCGTGTCCGGAAATCCGAGAGGAGAAGACGGCGTGGATGAGGTGCAGCTACCGCGGTTGATGAAGTGCGCGGCGTCGCCCGAACCTCTTCGGATCGCCGTGGTGTACAGCCGACTGCCGTTCCCGATGATGCGCGGGGACCAGATGACAGTCGCGCACCTGCTCAGCTTCCTTGCTGCCCGTGGCCATTCTGTCGATCTGTACACGCTCGCGGTCGACGGCGACCTGACTGGCGAACAGAGCAGTTGGCTGCAACGCAACTGTCGAACAGTGCGGATCTATGAGCAGTCCTGGGCGGCAAAGCTGCTGGGTCTCGTACTCGGAATCCTGTCGCTGCTGCCGCTTCAGGTGAGCATCTTCCGCAATACGAAGCTTCGTCGTGAGTTGGCAGCCTCCGTTGCGGCGGGGGAGTACGACGTCGTCTACTGCTACTACCCGCGCACCGCGCCGGCCGTCCCCCGTTCGATCCGGTCGACGCCGAGCACGGTTTCGTTTCTGGCGTTGCAGCTTTCGCAGACGCTGAATACGAAGCGGATGGCGCGCAATGAGCGCAGCGGACTCAAAAGGATGGTGTACCGGCTTGAGACGGTGCTGATGAGCCGTTACGAATCACGTGTCTGGAAGGACTTCGACAAGACCGTGTTGATCGGGCCGGCCGATGTCGAGGCGGTCAGGGAACAGTGCCGGGTGCATGGTCAGCCGGAGATCGACAACTGGATTTATGGCGCCCATGGGACCGACACGGACAAGTTCGTTCAGGCTGAGCAGAAGGACGTCGTGCCGGGCAGAGTCATCTTCTCGGGGTCCATGCTGTACCCGCCCAACGTGCAGGCGGTGCTGTGGTTCGTGGAGAACGTGTGGCCCGCAGTGCGGGCAGCGCATCCTGACGCCGCCTTCGTCATCCAGGGCCGTGACCCCGCGGCGTCGATACTCGAACTCGACGGACGCGACGGCATCTGGGTGACAGGAACCGTTCCCGATGTGGGAGTGCTCATCCGCTCCGCGCAAGTGTGTGTCAATCCGATGCTTGCAGCAGGGGGTATGCAGAACAAGCTGATTGAGTACATGGCCTCGGGCAAGGCCGTCGTCGCCTCCTCCATCGCGAACGAGGGCATTCGTGCACCGCGCGAAGCGTTGATCGTCGAGGATGAGCCAGAGGCATTCGCCACCGCGGTGATCCGCCTCCTCGAGGAACCCGCAACCGCCACAGACCTTGGCACCTCCGCCCGCGATTACGTGCTGGCGAACTGGACCTGGGAGAAACACTTCCTGGACCTCGAGGACGAGTTCCATGGTGCGCTGAGTGCGAAGAAGCGCCCGCTTGGCGTCAGCAACCATGCCGACTGAGCCGACGGTGAGTCCACGATGTTGGTGACGGTGGTCCTGCGGTACAGCGGGATCGCGCTGCAGTTCGTCATCCTGCTGGTGCTCGCACGGCACCTGGACACGGACGACTACGGCCGGTACATGTTGGTCCTCAGTGCTGTCCTGCCCACCTACTCCCTGTTGGGACTGGGGGTTTCGGAGACATTCGTCCGCGATGCGCCGAAGGTGGTGCACCGGGGGGACCTCCGCCCGGCCGCTCCGCTGGTCGGGGCCACGGTCTCGGTGGCGGTGGGAAATGCCGTGGTCATCGCAGTGCTGGGCGGATTGTTGGTGTGGTTGATGCCGAGCGGTGTCACGGTCACCGTGGTCGCATTCATGGTGGCGTTCTTCATCGCCAACGGCCTGATGTTCAACGGTGCCCAGCTTCTGCTTGGGTGCGGGTTCCAGGGCATGGGCGCCTTCTTCTTCTATCCGGCCGTCAACGTCAGTCTGGCGCTCAGCGCAATTCCGTACGTGATCTTCGTCAGCCACCCCACCTTCGGCGGTGTGGCTGTCGCGACATCCGTGGCATCACTTCTTGTCGCGGCACTTCCGCTCGCGATGGTGCTGCGTCGAGCCCGGCCCAGATGGCCCACGTTCGACACGATTCGCCGGATGATTCGGGTGGGAATCCGCCTGTCGACCGCCCGCGCCCTGTACGGACTCGGCCTCTGGTTGCCCACCTTCATCGCCGGCGTCGTGGTGGCGCCAGCCCAGGCCGGTTACCTGGGAACGGCGGGGAGGCTGGCTGTCGCTGTCGGTGCGGTCACGGCCGCGGTCCGTTTCGCCATTCGGCCAACGATTGTGCGGGCTGCGGAGCAGGGGGATCGCGGGGCGATCAAGTCCATCTGCGGGCGCCTGGCCACGATCACGTTGGGTATTGCCGGAGCGGCGCTGGTGGCCAGCGCCCTGTTCGGTCGACAGCTCATCGAAGTGACCTTCGGCCACGACTTCGCCGCCGCCGCAACGCTGTTGACGATTCTGCTGGTAGCCGTCGCGATCGAAGCATTCGCCGGTCCTGTCGACGAGGTGCTGAAGATGACCGGTCACGAGAACTGGGTGCTGACGATCTTCTGCACCATGCTGCCGGTGATGCTCGTCGCGCTGTTGGTGGCGGCACGGCACGGTGTGATCGTGATGGCCTGGGTGCAGGTCGGCTACACACTGGCGGTCTTCGGCGCCATGATCGCCGTAGTCCGATGGAAGTGGGGAATCTGGCTGCACCCGACCGTCTCGGGCCTGCTGACGCGCCGCGCCCTCGCTGAGCAGGCCGGCTGAGGACAGACGAGTGACATCAACTACAGGTCGTCCGAGGGTGACGAAGCAGCCGCACACCACGCTGTCGTCCGGCACGTCGCTGGTCATCGTGGTGGCGCTGTGCCTGTTGCCGTACCTCAATTTCGGCCCGCTGTCGGCTCCGTCGCAAGTGCAACCGTGGGCGGCGCTGCTGGCGTGGTTGTGGGTCGCGTTCAAGGCCTTGACCACCGGGCTGCGCATCACCGGAATGCAGTGGCTGCTCCTTGTCTTCGCCGTCTGGTTCATGCTCGACGTGTACGGCGGCGAGGGTTTCGATCTGCAGACCTACTTCCGGCGGTCAGCCGCATTTCTGTTGAGCGCCGGGATCTTTCTGGCCTGCCAGTATCTGACACCGTCCGGGTTGTGGCGCGCACTCAAGCTGACGCTGCCGCTCTGGCTGGCATTCGCCGTGATGCGTTACGTCAGCGAGGACGCGTACTTCTCCGTCGTGGCGCCCTTGGTGCCGACCGTGGTGCGCTCTGCCGCGCGCGGATCGTCGAGCCTGGCCCCGGAAGCGACCGACTTCGGTTTCACCATGGTGTTCATGCTCGTGTTGTGCATGATCGCGCGGCGCCGTCTTCGTGAGGAGGGGGAACGGGTCGAGAGGTGGCCACTTCTTGTCGCGGTCGCCGCGACGCTGTTGTCGCAGTCCGGATCTGGCTATCTCGCCCTCGCGCTCGTGGGTGTTCTCTATCTCGTGTTCAAACCGTCGGCCAGGTTCGGTGTGCTCGGCCGGATCTTCACCACAGCGGTGATCGCAGGACCTGTGATCCTCGTGCTCGACTCGTTGACTTCCAGCGGAGTACGAGGAATCGACCTCCTCAGCACGGCAATCCAGTCTCCGAGCGAGTTGATGGACACCACGGTGTCGTACCGTGTCGCGCACAGCCTGGTCGGGCTCTTCGGGCTTCTCGACTCCAACCTGGCGGGCTACGGTGCTGGAGCGTTTGTCAACGAGGCGACCGCGGTGTACCACCGGCATTCGGTGGGCAATCTGTTGGGCCTGCAGGGTTACTACGCCTATGAGGTGCCGGCCGGCCTCAGCAATTCACCGGTCTCCCAGTTCGCGGTCTTCATGCTCGACTTCGGGATCATCGGGGTGATCTACCTTGTGGCGCTGGCAGTCTTCGCCCTCCGGTCGCGAATTCCGTGGAAGCCAATCGCCGTTGCGATGCTGTTCGTTGCGTGGTTCAACAGCTTTCCGGCCGGCTGGCCACCATTCTGGTTGATGATTGGAATTATGATGAGTCCCCATTTCATCAGTGGACGACCTGTCGGCGATGAATCCGTCGACGCTGCACAACCCGTATCGGCTCGACTCGTCCCGATCGCGCGTGGGTTGCGCCACCAAGAAGGTGGGGTCCGTGGTGCGCAGGACTAGAGGTCGCTCGGGCGCGGCCATGCGGTGGTGCGCGGTGATGGCAGCGTGCATCGGCGTTCTCAGCGGGTGCGCGACAGCGCACCCCGAAGCCGACGTGGCCGCCAGATACCAGCCCTACACGTGCATTCCACCAAGCCGGCCAATCCTGCCGTCAATTGAGGCCTCGAGTTCGTCACAGCGCGTCTCCGTCATCGGCGACTCTTTGACGAATGGGAGCCCGGAGGGCGGGACGGGAACCCATCGTTGGACGGCGGTCGTCGAGCGGGAGTTGCGTGCGCGCGGTGTGGATGTCGTGATCAACTTCGGTGCCGAGGGCGGCAGCGGGTATGTGAGCCAGGGCAACCGTGGCGGTGTCTTCGCGGACAAGATCGAGTCGACGGTGAAGCCGGATGATCGGCTTGTGGTGTTCTTCGGCTCTCGCAACGACTCCGGTGCGCTCGAGGGCGAGTTGGCTCATGCCACCTGTGATGCGCTGAGAGAAGCTGAGGTCGCCGCTCCAGGAGCACAGTTACTCGTGATCGGTCCGATGGGGGAGTTTCCAGAGACACCTCACTCCCTCGTCCGTGCGCGCGACATCATTCGAGATCGGGCAGAGGACCTCAATGCACGATTCCTCGACCCGCTGACGGACAACTGGTTTCTCGACCGGCAGGATCTCATCGGGGCCGATGGAGTGCATCCCACCGATGAGGGCCACGCGTACATGGCTCAGAGGATTGCTCCGGTGATCCAGGAGATGCTCACCGCGCCTCGTGCGTCGTAGTGTGAAAAGGGTTGTGGAAGCCCGTTATCGCCGATGGGAACGGAACGCCGAGGCAGTTCGCGCAGGGAGCAGCTCATGACCGACCGCAGGCGGTTCCTCAGGCACGCCGCTGTCGGTGCGGCAGCCCTTGCCGGTGGTTCCGTCCTGCTGCCGAAGAACGGCGTGTCACACGCAGAGCCCTCTGGCGTCACCATGCTCGTGGGCCCCCAAGACGAGGCTGTGAATGTCCGTTCCCTGGTCTGCGGCTCCTCCGCGGGTGTGTGCCCGACTCCCGCTCTGCTGAACGACGGCAGGTACGCACTGCCGGTTGCGGTGTTGAGAGACCCCGCATACGCAGTAGTTTCCGACGTCCTCACGACCTGGAAGTTGGAGGCTGTCGCGCGCGATGACTACGTCAGGGCCGATGGGGCATTCCTTCTCGGGGTTGACGGCAAGGTGATGCGGCAGGCGGGCCGACCGGCATCACTGACGTTGCCGAACTCGGACGTCTTCCGCTTCGAGGTGCGGGCCGATGATTTCGCTGGTCCGTACGACTCTGAAAGTGGAAGCCGGCGCAGCGAGATCGTCGCGCGTCAGCGGGACGGCATCGGCGAGGAGACGGTGTGGAGCTCGTTCTGTCTGGTGCTGGGAGACACACCGGGTCTGGCAGATGCCGGCCGCGGAATCGTTCACCAGTGGCACAGTGTCGATCGTGACATCGGCCGGACACCGGTGCTCTTCATGGATGTCTCGCATTCTCGTTTGACGATCCGGACGTGTTCGTCTTCGCGCCTGTACGGCCAGAAGGCTCGAGAATCACAATCATCGGAGAACGGCAGGTCGGTCACGCATTTTTCCGGTGATGTTCCTGCGGAAGGCGAGAAGACCTATGTCACGCTGCAGGCGACCTTCGGTGAGGACGGTCACCTGAACGCCTGGATCAATGGCGAACATGTCGTCGAAATCGACACTCCGATCGGATATTACGACGACCTCGCGGACGGATCGGGTCGCACTGTTCTCGGATACCCCCATTGGGGCCTGTACACGACGAACCGGCCGGACACCGACGTCGTGTACATCGCCAACCCGGAATGGGGGACCGACAGTCTGCGGGCGCGCATCGAGGCTCCGCGCTCGGTGCCCGATGTGACGTGAAGCAGGCCCGCCGGCTTCTGAGTCGGACCGTGGGTCACTGCTTCTGTACTGCGGGAGAGCGCTTGCGTTGGCCGAGCAGAAAGAGACTTGTCCAGCGGTTCCTCTTGGCCTGGATCTCGATGACGATGGGCACGGCGATGCCGACGAGCGTTCCGGCGATGAACAGAAGCCGAAGATCGTCGATCCCCGCGTGCTTCAGGAGAACCCGCGTTCCGACTGCGGACGGGACGTGGAAAAGATAGATGGTGAAGGAGTAGGCGCCTATGAACGCCAATGGCTTCCAACTCCATCGCAACAGCAGAAGCGCCAGGCAACCGACGATTCCCGTGAGGGTGGCAATCAACGATGCACGGGGCGGAAGAAAGGGGATGACGCCAAGAACTCCGAGTTGGGTGATCGCGAGAAGCGGCACCAGGGCGACGACGACGGAAGCCCGTAACGCGAGGGGAGCCTCCCGCCAGGCGAACCGTGAGGCCAGCAGGCCGGCGATGAAGAAGGGGCCGAGATACAGAGCCGACCGCAACCCCATGATGTCCCACTGCGTCGCGGGAACCAGCACGTTCGCCAATGCCATTGTGAGAGCTGCTCCCACGAGCAGCATCGTCCGCCTGCGCGGATCGGCGACGGTGTCGATGAGTGTGACCAGGAAGAACACCCAGAAGATGGCCCAGATGAACCAGAACGGCGATACCGGGACAATGTGCCACAGGTACCAGGGCGTCCTGAAGGGCTCATTCACCCCCGGGGCATAGGTCTGTAGGACGGCGAGGAGCGTGCCGATGACAAACATCGGCAGAAGCAGTCGGCGGGCCTTTCCACGGAGGAACCGGGGCCAGTTTCCGAGCACGGTCAGCGGACGTAAGGCGTAGACGTAACCGGATATGAAGGTGAACAGGGGCATTCGCAGGTAGGCAAACGAGTCTGCATACCATCGAAAGGTCGAGTCATCCGGGACGTGCAGGCCACCATGCCGGTTCTCGCCGATGACATGAAATGCCACAAGCAATATGCAGGCCAGCCCACGCAGCGTCTCGATGGACGCATCCTTCTGGTTCTTCAGCATGGTGGATCCACCCTCACGGAGGCTTCGTGGCCCCCGTGTGCACGGAGAAGTGCTTCCACGCGTGCGCGGATCGCAGGCACGTCATCGAAGACGCCGACGCCGACACTGAACACCAGCATCTGGCCCCCGCTGGGGACGCGGGTCGGCGCCAGTGTCACTGCGGTGGCCTGCTCGGGCTGCAGGTATCGACGACTCCACGTTCTCTCCTCGATGCCGTCGATTGCACCTTCGTAGACGGTGATCGCGGTCTGCGCACCTTCCTGCGCGGCGCGCACAGTCCGCCTCCGGTCGGTGTCGAGGCGCCAGTCGTTCGGGATGAGAAGTGTTGTCGCACCGGGTGTGTCCGATGAGTTCCACCTGTCCACGATGAGCAGGCCACCGTTGAGGGCGCAGATCACGCGTATGCAGAGTCCGGCGGGTGTCGTGATCGTTCCGCCGATGCTCTCAGTCGGTAGATCTTCCAGCACCGTCGCCGCAATCGGCGCAGCGGAGGCGAGCTTGCCGACCTTGAAACAGCCGGAGTACTCCACAGGTTCAACGTCGAGATATCGAGGGCCGTTGTGACCGGCCGCAGAGCGTTCGTACATACGTTGGGGTCCAGTGGAGTACTGGGAAGTTCCCGGGTCGACGATGAATCGGTGACCGTCCACATCGACCTCGACCGCGAGGAAATCAGCGTGTCCGTGGCCGGGGTTCCATCGCGGTCCGATCTCACCGGCATCCATGAGCGCATCGATCGGTCCAGAACTCAGTCGGAAGTAGCCGGCGTCCGGCAGGGAGTCCGGAACTGACACGCGGTCAGTGCGCAGAATTGTTGCGGGCGGCGGAACCTCGCCGATCCAACTGTCGTTGAAGAGCGCGATGTCGCCGTCGCGATGAGTCAGAAAGAGCCAAGCGCCCGCAGCGGCGGTGGCACGTTCCTGCGCCAAAGTCCTCGTGGCTGGGGACAGGAACGGGCAGGCCGCGAAGATCTCCAGGGACATCACGGTCAATCCCTGGTACATCGCGGATCGTTCAATCTGCATGCCGTCGGGGAGGACGGTGGCTTCGATGATGCGGTGCACGTCACGGTCAAGCCGCGCGGCGCGGGAGTCGGATATCGAACCCGCGGCCAGATGGTAGAGGCACAGCGCGGCCAGGTTCCGCTCAGTGTGGTTGTTCCGAAGATCGTGTTCGATGTTGTGCCAGAGGAATCCGGCGTCGAGTCGCGCGGACTCCTCAACTTCTGACCGTGTCCCGGGATCCAGGCTGCCCGCGGCCAGGCCGACCGACAGACCGCTGAGCATGGCGAGCAACCGGTGGGAGGCGCCATATGGGGACCATCCCACCGAGAAGACATCGGGTGCTGCGAAAGACCGTGCATCCGAGAAGCTGTTCAGCAGGGCGAGTGCCGTCCGATGGCCGGCGGGCTCCGCGTCCGCCAGCAGCGAATGCAGGACTTCCAACTGGCACAGTTTCATTCGCCACAGATGGTGGTCATTCTCTTCGGGCAGCTCGTAGGTCCAGTCGATCGCGGCGATCGACTCGAAGTCCACCGTTCGGCCCAAGAGGGTGAACCGTCCGTGCCCCGCGTCACGCACTTCCTGATCGGTGTGCTGGTAGAAGCATCCGATGAAGGACGCGAGATCCGCCGGCATCCGATCCGACGAGGAGGGCAGCGGTAGGCGGCCGGCGGTGCGACGGACGATCCCGTCGTAGTGGTCGGGGAACTTCCGCACGGCTCTGTTCCTCGTCAGACGCTTGGTCTGATGGGCGGCCATTCGAGGGGTGAGGCGTGCGGCGGCGCGTAGCGTGGTGTTCAAGGACACAAGGGGATCCCGTCGGCGAGCTGGGTCTGAATGCGGTCCTGGCTGGGACCGGGGTGGGGCGCAGAGCTCAACGCACATCTGGTTGAGGTGGCCAACGGGGGCTGCGTGGCGGGCCCGCCCGCCGAGATGCTCAGCGCCCCTTATAAAAGAGCACCTCGCGGAATGTCCGAAGAATGATCTTGATGTCGAGCCACAGTGACCAGTTCTCGATGTAGAAATTGTCGTATCGAGCCCGGTCGGCGATGGACGTGTCTCCGCGGAGTCCGCTGACTTGGGCCAGGCCGGTCAGCCCGACATGGACGCGGTGGCGGTGGGCGTACCCGTCATATTGGTTCGAGAACTGCTCCACGAAGTGTGGGCGTTCAGGCCTGGGACCGACCAGCGTCATATCGCCTCGAAGGATGTTCCAGAGCTGGGGCAGTTCGTCGATGGAGGTGGCACGGAGGAAGCGCCCGACAGGACCGACCCGATTGTCTCCTGCCACGCTCCACTGCGTCTGTGACTCGTTTTCGTTGGCGGGACGCATGGAACGGAACTTCAACACGTCGAAATGCCTGCCGCCGCGACCGACTCGCACCTGGCGGAAGATGACACCCGGGCCGCCCTCAATCCGAACCGCGAGCGCGGTGACGGCGAGGACCGGCGAGAGAAGGACAAGCGCAGTCACCGCCACCAAGATGTCGAAGGCGCGTTTGATCGCTCGTGTCGGGCCGTGGAGCTTGGGATTGCGAATTCTCATGATCGGGATGGATCCGATGTGGTCGGCGATTCCGGTGAGCATGTGGAAGTGGTGAAGGCGCGGGACGATGAGCAACTCAACGTTGTGGCAGGTCGGTGTCCGTACCGCGTCCATGAGGGACTGCTCGTTGAAATTTCCGTCGGCGATCAGCACGTGGTCTGCACCCGTCGCCAGCACGGCGACGTCGAGGTCGGAGAGGCGTCCCAACCGCGGGATCCCTTGGAGAGCATGGGGATTGTTGTCATCGACGAAGCCGATCAATCGGAGTCCGTACTCTCGGTGCTCCGACAGAATTCGCGCGAGCTCGGCTGCCACCGGCCCGCTGCCGATGAGCACTGTCCCATGCTGGGCGATACCGCGCTTCCGGGCCACCGCGATCAGACGAGTGGTGACGATGCGGCCGAGGATCACCAGCGCCACGGATTGGCAGGCGGTCTCGAGAAAGATGAGCACCGCGGTCTTCTGGTGAAGCTGGAGGATGATCGCCGCAACCGCAGCCACAGAGACCAGCAGTCTGCCGATGATGGAGGGCAGTTCATCGAGAAGGCTGGGGTGCAGTCGTGCGGTGTAACGCCTGCCTCCAGTGAGGAGGAGAACACCGAGCACAGCCATCGTCAGAACCGAATTGACCTGCGGTGGGCGCCAGAGCAGCGGGGCCACCATGAGGGCGAAATCGACTACGGGGACAACCATCCAGGCCCGTATGTGGCTGAGGAATCCCGTAGGCGCGGGCCCGTGATCCGGGAGTGAACCTTCGACGGTGGTGTTGCCGTTGGTGCTCGGGTTGGCCGCTTCGAGGCGCCCGTGGTCGCCGGTCGATACTGGTGCGCCGATGACTTCGGTCAACGTTCCTCCTCTGCAGCCGCCGTGGCACTTTCGCCAGTGAGGCGATATGTCCGGCTCCGGATGAAGCTCCGGTGACTGGATATTAGCGCCGCCGCAATCTGTTTGCAGAGCAACGTAGCAGAACCTGCTTGAGCGCGCGGCTCACCGCAGCGCTCGGTGAATGCTCTTGGCTAGGTTGGGCGTTGGCTGCAGGCACGGCTCAGAATCGCTCGTTCATTTCGGGTTTCTTTGCCCGCATGCGCTTGCTGGGTGGTCCAGCGACTTCGGCGGAGCTGGCGTCGCGATCGGCCCGGTGGGACGATTGAACGGGTATAAGCCCGTGTGAGAGCACTTTTGAAAGGATGATCGCACTGCACACACTGTTTGTTTGCACCGGAAACATATGCAGGTCGCCCATCGCGGAAAGACTGGCGTCCGCTGGTGCGGCGCAGGCCCGGATCCGGGACTTCACGGCGTCGAGCGCGGGGGTCCAGGCGCTGGTCGGACACCCTGTTCATCGACACGCTGTGCCGGTTATAGAAAGCCTGGGCGGCAATGCCTCAAACTTTGCTGCACGCCGCCTCAGCCCGCAGATCGCCTCTGCCGCCGACTTGATCCTGACCATGACGCGAACGCAAAGGGACGCGGTGCTTGCGCTTGCACCGCAGCGGCTTCGTATGACTTTCAGTCTTGGGGAGGCGGCTCTCCTGGCATCGGATCACCGATTGACGAGCGTGTCGGAGATGGCGGCCATGCGGCCCCGGCTCGCCGCCGGGCGGGTGCCCGACGTCCCGGATCCGATTGGCAGGGACGCGGACTTCTTCGAGACTGTGGGTGCACAGATCGCAGAATTGTTGCAGCCGGTTCTGAAGTTCTGTGAAGACATCGCGAACTCTTGAGCTTTTCTTGGTCGCAGGGATCCGCGCCGTGGACGTTGTCAGGTTGGTGGACAACGTCTTTCGCAACTGGCGGGTCCTATTGATCTCCGGGGTTTGATGTCGACCTGTCCCCACTCCGCTCCCGCGCCCCCTGAAGGTGTTCGTATCCGGTGGTCCCGGGCCGGGACACCGGATACGATCGGTGCACTTGCCGGCGTTGGGGCCGCCGGCGCCGTTGTGACTGTGGGGGGGCGCGTGCGATGAGGATTGTCAAAGCTTGTGCGGGTGCGGCAGTCGCCGCACTCATGGTGTCGGCGGTTGCGCATGCGCAGCCTGAGGACGCTGAGTCAGACGACGTTGTCTCAGAAGACGTTGTCTCAGAGGATGCCGGCTGGGAGATGCCGGACATCAAGGAGATGAACCTCCAGGACGCCGACGACGCCTTGAAGGAGGCGGCCGCCGGTGCCGAGTTCGAATTGAACACCGAGAACATCAACGGCGTGCATCAGGATCAGGTGGTGTACGAGTTCTGGAAGGTCTGCTGGCAGGCGCCGGAAGCGGGCGAGATGGTCACCCCGGATTCCTGGGTGGGCGTCGGCGTCACCCGTTACAACATTGACTGCTGGTGAGGCCGCACTCTGGCTAGACTCCCCACGTGGGATATCCGGACAACGTCCTCGCCGCGGATGAGCAGGTGGTGCTGCACCGGCATCCGCATTGGAAGCGGCTGATCGGTCCGGTTCTGGTGCTGCTGGTGATGACCGCTCTGGCGTCGTTCGGGGCGGCCTACGTCAATTCACTGGAGTGGGATCCCACGGCCAAGCTGGTGGTCTCGCTGGTGATCCTGGCGATCTGGCTCGTGATTGTCGGATGGCTGTCCGTGTGGCCGTTCCTCACGTGGCGGACCACTCACTTTGTGATCACCGACCGTCGCGTGATGTTTCGGCACGGCCTGCTGACGCGCAGCGGAATCGATATCCCGCTGGCTCGGGTCAACAGCGTGGAGTTCCGACACGGGCTGCTCGATCGCATGCTGCGCACCGGCACGCTGATCATCGAGTCAGCCAGCCAGGATCCGCTGGAGTTCTACGACATCCCCCGAGTGGAGCAGGTGCACGCCCTGCTCTATCACGAAGTCTTCGACACCCTCGGATCCGAAGAGTCGCCCAGCTGACGAGCGCGTCTGCGCCGGCTTCGGCGCAGCGGCGTCACGACGCCGTCGGAGTCGCCGTGCCGGGTCTCGTACTCGTCTTCGAGAGCTTCGGCGAGGCCACCACCGGTCAGCGTCGACTCGAGTGCCTTCTCCGGGTCGCGCGCGAATTCGTCGGGGAAGACAAAACGACGGAACGCCCAGAACCGGAAGGCCATCTGCAGCAGGTTGCCGATGATGTAGGCCGAGATGAAGTCAGCAATGTTCTCGGTGGCCAGCGACACCTCGGGCACCCGCAACCCCAGCACGTAGCTGGAGAAGTACAGCGGCGCCATGGCCAACAACACGCCGACACCGCTGACTCCGAAGAACAGCAGCGCCTCGTGATGTCGTTCCCGGCCGCCGCGGTCCCGGAAGCTCCATTCCCGGTTCAGGATGTAGGACGCGATCACCGCGACCACGCCCGCAATGATCTTGGCCGTGACCGGCTTGGGCTCCAGGATGGTCAGCTTGAGCGTGTAGAAGATCGCCGAGTCGATCACGAAAGTGGTCGCACCGACGATCGCGAACTTGATCAGCTCGTGATGCCGTTCGGCGAACGGCCGGATCAGCCTCGGCAGGCGGGCGATCGTGGCATCAGCAAAGGACACGATAAGCCAGTGTACGGAAGCACGCAGGCTGGTGCGGAATCGTGGTTACGGCGCAGGTCATGCCACCATGGTTGACGTGCCACGAGCTTCTGAAACCCATTCTTCGTCCACTCCGGTCGTCGCCATGATCGGCGGCGGCCAGTTGGCCCGGATGACCCACCAGGCTGCGATCGCGCTCGGCCAGACCCTGCGGGTCCTCGCCGTCGACCCCGCCGATCCCGCCGCACAGGTCAGTCCCGACGTGGTGCTGGGTTCGCACACCGACTACGACGCCCTTCGCAAGGTGGCCCAGGGTGCCACCGTCATCACCTTCGACCATGAACACGTCCCCACTGAGCACCTGGACAAGCTGGTCGCCGAGGGCGCGACCGTTTCCCCGCCGCCCGAGGCGCTCGTGCACGCGCAGGACAAGCTCGTGATGCGCCGCCGACTCTCCGACCTGGGGGCTCCGGTTCCGCGCTTCGCCGAGGTCAGCAACGCCGATGAGGCGGCCGCGTTCAGCAGCGAGGTCGGCGGTGCCGCGGTCATCAAGACCATTCGCGGTGGCTATGACGGCCGCGGGGTGGTGCTTCTCGACACACCTGACCAGGCCCGTGACGTGGCCGCGCGTTACCTCGCCGACGGTGTGCCGATCCTGATCGAGGAACGGGTGAGCATGCGCCGTGAGCTGTCCGCACTGGTGGCGCGCTCGGCGTTCGGGCAGGGCTCGGCGTGGCCGATCGTGCAGACCGTGCAGCGCGACGGGATCTGCGTCGAGGTCATCGCGCCTGCGCAGGACCTGTCCGACAAGGTGGCCGCCGCGGCCCAGCAGCTCGGCCTGCGCCTGGCCGACCAACTCGGTGTTGTCGGCGTCATGGCCGTCGAACTGTTCGAGACGGCCGACGGCGACATCCTGATCAACGAACTGGCGATGCGCCCGCACAACTCCGGGCACTGGACCATGGACGGCGCCGTGACCAGCCAGTTCGAGCAGCACCTGCGCGCCGTGCTCGATTACCCGTTGGGGGAGACGTCGGCGCGCGCCGCGCTGACGGTGATGTCGAACGTCCTCGGCGCCCCGGAGACGCCGACGATGAGCGTCGACGAACGAATCCATCACCTGTTCGCGCGCATGCCCGACGCGAAGGTCCACATGTACGGCAAGGGGGAGCGTCCGGGCCGCAAGTTGGGCCATGTCAATCTTGTCGGCAAGCCGGGCGAGGACGTCGCCTCGGTGCGCGAACGCGCGAACCGGGCATCGCACTGGCTCTCGCATGCGCAATGGACCGACAACTGGAACGAACATGGGAACACCAATGGCGACTAACCCCCGAGTCGGGCTCATCATGGGCAGCGACAGCGACTGGTCTGTCATGGCCGATGCGGCCGAGGCGCTCGCGGAGTTCGAGGTGCCGTTCGAGGTCGGAGTGGTCTCCGCGCACCGTACGCCGGGCCGGATGCTGGACTACGCCAACACCGCGGCCGATCGTGGCATCGAGGTGATCATCGCCGGTGCGGGCGGGGCCGCGCATCTGCCGGGAATGGTGGCGTCGGCGACGCCGCTCCCGGTGATCGGAGTCCCCGTGCCGCTGGCACGCCTCGACGGACTGGACTCACTGCTGTCCATCGTGCAGATGCCTGCCGGGGTTCCGGTCGCCACCGTGTCCATCGGCGGCGCGCGGAACGCGGGTCTGCTCGCGGTGCGGATTCTCGGTGCCAGCGACACGACGTTGCGCGCGAAGATGACGAAGTTTCAGGCCGATCTCGAGGCCATGGTGCTGGACAAGGACGCGGCGTTGCGGGCGCGTCTCCTCGGTGGTGACTAGACCCGGATCAGGATGGCGACTGCGACGTCTCGGCGTCGGTGTGGCAATTCTGCGGCAGCGGAGTGCTTGTCGGCGGGTGCCCGGTCTCTCCTCCGTGCAGGCTCGCGTCAAGCACTGCGCTTCCGCGGAGCCAACGACGCTTTCCGCTCCACCCGCAGTCGCAGACGGCCCGGTGCCGGAATGCGGTCGACAAAACGAAAGCCTGCATTTGCAGCAAACTACTCCACAATCTCCGCTGCCGACCACACCAACGCTGGCGGGGCTCTGAGAGTCTTCGCTGAGCAGCGGAAATGGTCTTCCAAGAGGCGGGCGAGTAAAGTTACCCGCTGGTATTAAGGAGTTCATCATGGCTGCATGGGGCGGAAATCCGTCATTCGATCTGTTTCAACTTCCCGAGGAACACCAGGAGTTGCGCGCCGCGATCCGCGCACTCGCGGAGAAGGAGATCGCTCCGCACGCAGCCGATGTCGACGAGAACGCCCGGTTTCCTGAGGAGGCCCTGCAGGCGCTGAACGCCTCGGGTTTCAACGCCGTCCATGTCCCCGAGGAGTACGGCGGTCAGGGCGCGGACTCGGTCGCGGCGTGCATCGTCATCGAGGAGGTCGCGCGGGTTGACACGTCGGCGTCCCTGATCCCCGCGGTCAACAAGCTCGGCACCATGGGCCTGATCCTGCGCGGCTCCGACGAACTGAAGAAGCAGGTGCTGCCGCAGCTGGCCTCCGGTGAGGCGATGGCCTCCTACGCGCTGTCCGAGCGCGAGGCCGGCAGTGACGCGGCCGGCATGCGCACGCGCGCCAAGGCCGACGGTGACGGCTGGATCCTCAACGGCGCCAAGTGCTGGATCACCAACGGCGGCAAGTCCAGCTGGTACACGGTCATGGCGGTCACCGATCCGGACAAGGGCGCCAACGGGATCTCCGCGTTCATGGTCCACAAGGATGACGAGGGCTTCACCGTCGGGCCCAAGGAGCGCAAGCTGGGTATCAAGGGGTCACCGACCACCGAGTTGTACTTCGAGAACTGCCGCATTCCGGGCAATCGCATCATCGGTGACCCGGGCACGGGCTTCAAGACCGCGCTGGCGACGCTCGACCACACCCGCCCGACGATCGGCGCGCAGGCCGTCGGCATCGCGCAGGGAGCGCTGGATGCGGCGATCGCATACACCAAGGACCGCAAGCAGTTCGGCAACAGCATCAGCAGCTTCCAGGCGGTGCAGTTCATGCTCGCCGACATGGCGATGAAGGTCGAGTCGGCGCGCCTGATGGTCTACCACGCAGCGGCCCGCGCCGAGCGTGGCGAGCACAATCTGGGATTCATCTCCGCCGCGAGCAAATGCCTGGCCTCCGACGTCGCGATGGAGGTCACGACCGACGCGGTGCAGCTGTTCGGCGGCGCGGGCTACACCGTCGACTTCCCGGTCGAGCGGATGATGCGCGATGCCAAGATCACCCAGATCTACGAGGGCACCAACCAGATTCAGCGCGTGGTCATGAGCCGCGCCCTCCTACGCTGACTGGTGCGTGCTCAGCGGACGTCGGGACGCTGAGGCGCGGCGTGCTGTGGTTCTGTGGCGATTGATTCCAGACTCTGCCCCGCGGCGTTACGCCGTTCCACGGTGGTCTGCAAGTGTGCGAACCCGTACACAAACGTGACCATGGCCGCGAATGCCCAAGCGTCGCCCAACACTGACTGCCACCCGGTCATGGTGGGCGCCATGATCAGCCAGTAAAGGCCAATCATCAGCATCGGGTAGCCCAGGACGATGTAGAACCGGCCGTCGCGCGACAGGCGCCAACCCGGGTGGCGGCGGGTCCGGAGATGCCATCCCGCCAGGACGGCGACGGCGAGCGCGCACACGACGGTGGACATGGTTCCCCCTGGCCTTGGACGCTCCTCGCATCGGCGTTGTGAATTATGTCACAGTAATGTGAGGTCTTGTCAGAGGTTCCCCGCTTTCCGGCGGCAGGAAACCATGTGCGCTCGGGAGGCCCGCGAAATGCGGCTGCCGGTGACGGACGCCGTCGTGCACTTCGCGGACGAGAGCCACCTCGACTTTGCACTGGCCGACACGTTCCCATATCTCCACGGACGAGGTGTACGGGGACCTGGAACTTGATAGTGCGTGGGTGCGTTCCTGACCATGTCGCGGACCGGCCGGGTCACGACCTGCGGTAGCCAATCGATCCCGGTGCACTGCGGGACCAACTGGGGTGGAGACCAGAACACGCCGACGTCGACGATGCGTTGCGGGCCACCGTCGACTCGACGTCAGGATCGCGACAGCGAAGGCTGATCCGGTCCCGTCAACAACCCCAGGAGGTATCCGCCATAGCCGGACTTGATCAGCCGTTCGGCACGGTCGCGCAGCTGGTCATCGGTGATGTAGCCGAGCCGCCAGGCGACCTCCTCGGGCGCCCCGATCTTGAGTCCCTGACGCTGCTCGACGGTCCGAACGTAATTGCTTGCATCCAGCATGGAATCGAAGGTGCCGGTGTCCAGCCACGCGGTACCGCGGGGCAGCACTTCCACCGTGAGATCCCCGCGTTCCAAGTATGCGCTGTTGACGTCGGTGATCTCCAGTTCGCCGCGGTCGGAGGGGCGCAGCCCGGCCGCTATGTCGACCACGTCGTTGTCATAGAAGTACAGGCCCGTGACGGCGTAGTGCGAGCGCGGACTCTCAGGCTTCTCCTCCAGCGAGATGGCCCGGCCCGACTCGTCGAACTCGACCACGCCGTAGGCCGACGGGTCCGAGACCCAGTACACGAGCACGCCGCCGCCGCTGACATTGTTGAAGCGGTTCAACTGGGACCCCAGCTGTGGGCCATGAAAGATGTTGTCGCCCAGTGCAAGAGACACCGAATCGGAGCCGACATGCGAGCGTCCGATGAGGAAGGCCTGCGCGATGCCATCGGGGCTGGGCTGAACCTCGTAGGTGATTGAGATGCCGAACTGCGAGCCGTCACCGAGCAGCCTGGTGAATGACGGCGCATCGGCCGGCGTCGTGATGACCAGGATGTCGCGGATGCCCGCCAACATCAGGGTGGAAAGCGGGTAGTAGATCATCGGTTTGTCGTAGACCGGCAGAAGCTGCTTGCTGGCGCCCATGGTGGTCGGATGCAGCCGAGAACCGGTCCCCCCGGCCAAGATGATCCCGCGCATTCGCTGATCCTCTCAGCGATCTGTTGTCGGGGCAAACGGCGAAGCGCCGGGGGGTCGGTGGCGTGCGCGTCGGTGGCCACCGAAATGATTGCGCGCGCAACAACTTTGCACTATCGCCGACAGCGCACGCTGATCACCTCAGGCGGATGGATGGCGGCGCCGCGCCGCGCCGAACGTGTTAGCCCAACCGTCTCACGGCAGGCGGGGCACACCTGCTTGAGTGGGCAATGCCGGCCCGCGTGGTGGGGAACCGCGTCGAATGCTCCGCATCGTTGCCAACAAAAAGAACAAAAAAATGAACTTTGCTGAACTTGCCAACATTTGCACAATGCGGAGGTTGCCCGGATGTCAATTAACGGTCGGGACCGCTATCCTGGAATCCCAGGCAGTCGTTCTACCAGGCAGGTATCGACAATGCCTCAAATTTCGACCCCGATGGCCGACGGTCGACGTGGAGTCGTTTGCAACTCGCGGAAAAGATTTGCTTGATTGCGTCAGTCCTGGATGATACGTTCGAGCCCTCTCGGGGGATGTCAGAGCATTCGAGCCAGATGTCCAGCCGGGGCGGCGCGCCATTCAATGGGGACAGGCGCGAACGTATGGGTCATACCGTTGGGGGACGGAAAATGCTGCTGAACGTTTATGTAGACGTGGTTGTACACGGCGCTGTCGGCCATCGCGCGTGCGAGGCCAGCTCCTCGCGGCCAGCGCAACTCGGTGCGATGTGATGGACGACCGTGGAACCCCCACGGCGACGGAAGAACTCGGTGATGAAATGGAACCATCGCCGGATGTGATGGCGGGGAAGTCTGCCGTGCAGCTGTCACCTGGGGTAACCACGGCGGTGTCGTCGCCCACTGCGGGTGCGCCGCGGCAGTACGCGGTGGACACGCCCAGTGGGGTGTTCCGGCGCTGGACCTGGCAGCGGCGTTACGGGGCCAAGCTCGCAGTGAGTGACTTCTTCGTCGTCGGCACTGCGGTGACCCTCGCGCAGCTGCTGCGCTTCGGCGAAACACTCGATCCGCCAGGGTATCTGCGCTACTACGTACCCACATTCTCGGTGCTTTTCGCGCTGGCCTGGTTGATTGCCCTGTCGGCTTTTCACACCAGGTCGCAGCGTGTGATCGGCACAGGTGTCGAGGAGTACCGGCGGGTGGTCACGGCGTCGTTCTACACGTTCGGGGCAATCGCCATGGTGACACTGCTGGTCAACGTGGATATCGCTCGCGGATATCTGGCGGTTGCGCTGCCGGTTGGCACGGTTGGTCTGCTCTTGTCTCGGTGGGCTTGGCACGTGGGGATCGAAAGGCATCGGTCCTCGGGTGAGTGTCAGACCGCGGTCCTGGCATTCGGTGAGCGCGAGGCCGTCACGGACCTGCTGGTGGAGATGACACGTCACCCCGCAGACGGGTTTCGCGTGGTCGGAATCGGAGTGCCCGGCTATGGACCGCCGCGCGGTGAGCATCTCGAGATCAATGGTCAGCGGATCCCGATCATCGGGGACGAGGCCGACATGCTGGGTGCCATCCGCACGTGCGATGCGGACACCGTTGCAATCGCGGGCACCGAATGCTTCGGAGTTCGCGGAATCCGAAGGCTCATATGGGATCTCGAGCCAATGGGCGTTGACCTGGTGGTCAGCACCGGGGTCTTGGACGTGGCGTTGTCCAGGTTGGCGATGCGGCCTATCGCCGGCCTTCCACTGTTGCAGATCGAAAAGCCGCAGTATCGAGGGGCGAAAAGGTTTGAGAAGCGCGCCTTCGACGCGCTCTTTGCGCTCACGGTCCTGACGGTTGCAGCCCCAGTGATGCTGGCGATCGCACTCGCGGTCAAGCTCACAAGTCGGGGTCCGGTGTTCTATTCGGCTGAACGGATCGGAATCGACGGCCAGCCTTTCGCGATGCTGAAATTCCGCACAATGGTGCGGGATGCCGACAAGCAGTTGGACCTCCTGATCGCTCAAAACGAGAGTGATGGTGGGGTTCTGTTCAAGATGAAGAACGATCCCAGAATCACCCAAGTCGGGCGGTTCCTTCGGCGATTCAGCCTCGACGAACTGCCGCAGTTCATCAACGTACTGCGTCGCGACATGAGCGTCGTCGGGCCTCGTCCGCCGTTGCGCCGCGAGGTCGAGGCGTATGACTGCGAGGTGCTGAGACGCCTGTTGGTCAAGCCGGGAATAACTGGACTCTGGCAGGTCAGCGGTAGATCCGACCTGTCTTGGACTGATGCGGTTCGGTTGGACCTGTCCTACGTCGACAACTGGTCGATGGTCGGTGATCTCCTGATCGTCGTGAAGACGCTCAAGGCAGTCCTCGCGCGAAGCGGCGCTTATTAGGAGTCGCCGCCCGCGCTGGTGGGTGGTTTATATCGGGAAATTACGGGGGGAAGTTGAAATGCCGGCGTGATTGACGCCTGGCAGGAGGGCGCGATCGGGAACCATCCCGATAATTCAGTTCAGAAAATATCGGAGGATACGTGGACACAAAAGTTCGTGACGACGTGGTTCAGTTCATAATTTCGAACTATCTTTTCGGCGATACCGGCAGGGTGCCGGCGGACGGTGATTCCCTCATGGAGGGAGGCGTGATCGACTCGACTGGGATCCTGGAGCTCATCGAGTTCCTGGAGTCGCATTTCGGCATCGAAGTGTCTGAGTCGGAGACAGTGCCGCAGAACCTCGACACCATCGCCAATCTCACACAGTTCGTCACCGCCAAGAAGACGGTCGAAGAACTCAGTGCCTGACGCCCACGTGGCTGATGGACCGGGGGGTCACTTGAGATGGAAAGTCTGATATTCCGCAAGTCGGGGCCGAAGCTCCTCGACATCGTTCTCCCACCATTTCTCTTCCAGCAGTTGAGATATGGTCTCCTCGGAGAACCGGTACTTCACCACGCGTGCGGGGTTTCCCAGGACCACGGCGTAATCAGGCACATCCTTATTGACCACCGCACCCGCTCCGATCACGGCGCCATTGCCTACCCGATTGACCTCCGGCAGAATCACCGCGTTCGATCCGATCCACACATCGTTCTCGATCACCGTCGCGTTCAGCGGGCCGCCGATCCAATCGTCACAGAGCCCGAACATCGGATTATGGAAAACAGCGTGCGTGGATTTCAGACCAATCGGGTGATTTCCGTTGACGATTCGAACGCCCTCGGCGATGGAGCAGTACCGACCGATTTTCGTGTTGGGGTCCACCGCCCAGGGGGTGAAGCAGCCACCGTGCGTGTACATGCCGATCTCCACATCCCAGTAATTCTTGAAGATCACGCGGATGGTCTCGGATGTGTAGGCGTCGCCCTCCAGTCGGCGCAGCATCCACAATGCCACGGGGCGTGCGCGTCGAACCGAGTACAGCTTGACGATGAAACGCCTGAGCATCGCGCTCTCCCTACCGGACCGAACTCACTCGGCCCCCCGCCGGATGTGGAGCTTAAAACCATACCCGGCTCAAACGTGTTCAGCGACAGTCACAAGGACCAAATCAATGGTTTCGCGGAGCGGGGTCGCTCGATACGCTTTCATCATGACGCCCGAACAGATCTGGCTCGCAAGCATCCGGATGCACCGGGCGCGTCGATACCGGTTGGCGCGGATCCTGAAGGCCGTCAACGCACTGGTGTTCAGCACGGCGCTGCCGCCCGAGGCCGAGGTGGCCGCAGACGTCCGCCTGTGGCACCACGGACTGTCGGTGGTCATCCATCCGGACACTCGAATCGGCTCGGGCGTGGAGATTGCGCAGGGCGTGACGATTGCGGCGGGGGCGCCGCATGCGGGTTCGGGTCTCGGTGTGACAATCGAGGACGGGGTGAGCATCGGTGCCGGTGCGTGCGTCATCCCCAAGGAGGGCACCGGCCTGACTCTCGGTCGTGGCTGCATCGTGGGGGCGAATGCGGTGGTGACCAAGGACGTTCCGGCCTACGCGGTGGCGGTTGGCCAGCCGGCGACCGTCCGCGCCCGAACACCCCGGGAGATGGCGTCACCCGACGGGCAGGGGCGGGGCTGTGAAGCGGGCGAGATCGGCGGCTCCCCGCACTGAGGGGCCGACCACGCCTGATCCGGGGGCGTGGTGAACCCGGGGGCGCGGATGCGCCAGTACATCCGCTCGTGGCGGTGCCCGGTGTACGAGACGCGCAATCGGATCGTGGGACGCGCTGCTACGCAACGGAACCGGGTCTTCCAGGACAGTGAGGTGCGCCGCCTCCGCCAGGAACTGGGTGGGCGCAGGGTGGTGGCCGAGATTCTGGTGGTGATACCCACCTATCGGCGTCCCGAGGGTGTCAAGAGGGCTGTCGCGAGCGCGTTGGCGCAGACACGTGACGATCTTGCGGTGATCGTGGTCGACGACGGCGGCGGACTGCCCGGGGACCTGCCCGTGGATCCGCGCCTGCACGCAGTGTCGCTGCGCCGCAACACCGCAACGCTGGGCCTGGTGCGTAACGTCGCCATCCACCTGGCCGAGTCTGAGTACATCGCGTTCCTGGACGACGACAACGTGTGGACGCCCGACCACCTGAATGCCGCCCTCTGCGCGCTCGAGGCGGATCCCGGTCTGGGCGGCGTCTACACGACACTTCGCAGGCTCAAGCCGGACGGCTCCGAACTGGATGTCCTCGGGTTGCCGTTCGACCGGAAGCTGTTGCGGTGGCACCCGTATATCGATGCCAACAGCATTGTCGTGCGACGTTCGGCGAACATCGATTTCAGCGTGGTGCCGAGGAACAGGAACACGCTTCCGAAGGAGGATTGGGAGTATGTGTGGCGGACCAGTCGCCGCAGTCGGCTGAGCCACGTACCCGCCGTCACGGTGCTCTACGCCGTGAACCCGGACAGCTACTACACACCATGGGAACTGGCGGCAGAACCGCCTGGGGGGACCTCATGAGCCGCACAGTCATCTGCGAGGACGCGGCGACCGCCGTCGGCGGACGTGTCGAGACGTGGAGGGGGACATCGCGTGAACATCAGTGACTTTCTGCTGGGTGCGGGGGATCCGACCGCCCCGGCGTTGACTGATGCCGGACACACTCACTCCTATGCGCAGCTGCGGCACGCCGCGGGAGTGCTGGCCGCCGAGCTGGCGGCGCTCGGCTTGCCGCCGGGTGCGCGGGTGGCCGTAGTCGGGGCCAATTCACTGTTCTGGGTGGCCGGCTACCTGGCTGTCATGAAGCTCAATTTGGTCGCCGTGCCGATCACGGACAAGTCCACGCCAGAGGACGTGCAGCGTAACGTCCGGTTGGTTGAGTGTTCGGCCGTCCTGATCGATCGTCGGCTCAGTCGCCGGTTCGCCGGTGCTCTGGACGGGCTGGCGGTGCTCACCGACGATGCGCTTGGTTCGGCGCGCGAACCGCACTGGCCCGCAGCGTCAACCGATGTGAACGCCGACGCGGTGCTGATGTTCACTTCGGGAACCACCAACGTTCCCAAGGCTGTTCGGATCACCCACGCCAACATCCGGGCCAACACCGAGTCGATCATCACCTACCTGGGCCTGCGGCCCAGCGACCGGGTGCTGGTGATTCTTCCGTTCTATTACTGCTATGGCGCGTCACTGCTGCACACCCATCTGCGCCTGGGCGCGCATGTGGTGCTGTGTAATTCGTTCGTCTACCCCGAGACGGCCATCGACCTGCTGGACACCGAGCAGTGCACGGTGTTCGCGGGTGTGCCCTCGTCGTTCCAACTGCTGCTGCGGGCCACCACATTCACCTCCCGTCCGCTGCCGTCGCTCCGCATCATCCAGCAGGCGGGCGGCAAGCTCCCGCCGGTGATGATCGACGAACTCATCGCGGCACAACCGTCTGCCGAGGTGTTCGTGATGTATGGGCAGACTGAGGCCACGGCACGGTTGTCCTATCTGCCACCACATTTACTGCGCGAGAAACGGGGATCCGTCGGCCGTGGGATCCCCGGCGTCGAACTCGCAGTCCTGGACGAGGAGATGCGTGCCGTCCCCCCCGGACTACGAGGGGAGATCTACGCCGTCGGGGACAACATCTCGCCGGGCTACTTCCGCGATCCCGAAGGGTCGGCGGCCAAGTTCACCTCCCACGGGCTGCGCACAGGTGATCTGGCCGAAGTCGATCAGGACGGCTACATATTCATCGTCGACCGCCGCGACGACTTCATCAAATCGTGGGGCTACCGGGTGTCCAGTCAGGAGGTGGAAGCGGCCGTGCTTCGAATGGAGCAGTTGGTTTCGGCCGCGGTGGTGGGGGTTCCAGACGACGAGGCGGGTGAGGCTGTGACACTGTTCGTCACAACCCGTCCCGGCAGTGACGTCGCGACCGAGGACATCCTGGCGCACTGCCGACGCGAGCTCGCCAAGCACATGGTGCCGCGGTCGGTGCACATCATCGATGCCATGCCGTTGAACGCCAACGGGAAGATTGCCAAGACAAGCCTGCGCAAACATGATGGGAGCAAGGTACTCTCGGTATGACCGTTGCGTCTGGGTCTGATCTGTTCATTTGGGGGAGTGGTCAGCATGACCGAAAAAGTTGGCTGGCGTTCGCGTCGGTCTGTCATTGTGGTCGGCGCGCTCAGCGTCGTTGTGGTCCTGGTCTTCGCCACCGCGGTTCTCTTCGATGACCTCTGGAAGGACACTTCGATGCCGGTTCAAGGCGCACCCGAACCCGCCATCAGCCTCGCGGAACTCGACACTGTCGACCGCACGGCGGTCTTCTTCGGGCATCAATCGGTGGGCGAGAACATCCTCGACGGGGTGCCGGTGATCTATGCCGCCGAGGAGTCCGCAGCGCCGCCCATCGGTTACGACGGTGTCCGGCCCGGGCCAGCCGGCGGATTCATCGAGCACGCATTCCTGCCGGAGAACGGCAAGCCCCTGCTCAAGATTGAGAACTTCGACAAGGAACTGCGCGGCGGGGTGGCGGACCGGGTCGATGTCGCGTTGATGAAGCTGTGCTTCCTCGACATCACCGCCGGCACCGACGTGGATGCGGTGTTTGCGAAGTACCGCGACACCATCGCAGGACTGCAGCGTGATTTCCCGCATCTGAGGTTCGTGCATGTCACGGTGCCGCTGACCACGGACGCTACGTTCAAGCAGAAGGTCAAGATGATGCTCGGAGGCAGTCCGGATGGGTACGGCCAGACCGAGAATGTCGCACGTGAGCGCTATAACACCCTGGTGCGCAACACATATGGCGCCGACCACCTCTTCGACATCGCTGCGGTCGAATCGACCAGCCCGACCGGCAATCGGTCTGCACATCAGTACGACGGGCGGGAGTATTACGCGCTCTACCAGGGCTACGCATCCGACCTCGGACATCTGAACGCGGAGGGTTCGGAGGTGCTGGCCACGGCCTTCCTCGAAGCCATCGCTTCGGCGTCGCCGAGATAGCCCCCGATGTGTGGATTGCCGGGTATCGACATCGTGTCGGTGTCCCGAGTGGAGAAGCTCATCCGCGATGGTGGGGAGAAGTTCCTGAGCCGCTGGTTCACCGCGGCCGAGGTGGCCTACTGCACCCGAAAGGCCGTGCCCAGCCGTCACTTCGCGGCACGGCTGGCGGCCAAGGAGGCCGTCACGAAGGTGCTGCCCTCGGGCTGGGATGGGCCGCTGCCGTGGCGGTCCATCGAAATCACCAACGACATCCATGGTGCCCCCACGGTGCGGTTGTCGGGCTCTTCGTTGGCGGTCGCCACAGACGCCGGCATCGACACCATTCGTGTGTCGCTGTCGCATTGTGACGAATACGCGACCGCCGTGGCGATGGCCAGCTATGCCGCGAGGGTTGCTGACGATGAATCATGATCTCTCCGAACGGATGCGACAGGTTGTCGCGGAACTTGAGGCTCTGGGTGTTCCGCATCGGGACCCCGAGCTGGCCGCGGTGAGCATGGCGCTGTTGATTGAGGACGTGTTCGGTGTGCTGCTGTCCGACAGCGACATCACCCCGGATCTGGGATCAGCGCCAGAGGGCCTGCACCGCATCTTCGACCGGTTGCCTGGGCGGCTCTGATGTGTGGGATCTGCGGCGTGGTGACTGAGCACGGTCCACCGGATCTGGACCTGCTGTCGGCCATGATGTGCCAGCTGGGACATCGC
This sequence comes from Mycolicibacterium confluentis, assembly GCF_010729895.1. Lineage (NCBI taxonomy): Bacteria > Bacillati > Actinomycetota > Actinomycetes > Mycobacteriales > Mycobacteriaceae > Mycobacterium > Mycolicibacterium confluentis. Next base: position 3,687,777 of record NZ_AP022612.1, on the reverse strand, counting down.
GGGCCCGACGGGTCGGGGTATTACCGGGATCGGCAGGCTGCGCTGGGGCACACAAGGCTGGCGATCATCGACACCGAAGGCGGGGCTCAGCCGCTGACGAATGAGGACGAGACCCTGTGGGTGACGTTCAACGGCGAGATCTTCAACTACGTCGAGCTGGGGCGTGAGTTGCGGCGCCGCGGCCACCGGTTCCGGACGGCCAGCGACACCGAGGTGATCGTGCACGCCTGGGAGGAGTGGGGGTCCGACTGCTTCGCCAAGTTCAACGGACAGTGGGCGATTGCGCTGTGGGACAGCCGCAGGCGGCAACTGGTGTTGTCCAGGGACCGGCTCGGCGTCCGGCCACTGTATTTCGCACGGCTTCCCGGCAGGCTGCTGTTCGCGTCGGAGGTCAAGGCACTGCTGGTGGACCCCGAGGTGGACCGCTCGTTCGATCCCGTGGGTCTGGGGCAGACCTTCAGCTACTGGTCCACGGTGGCCCCCCGGACTGTGTTCCGCGGTGTCGAACAACTGCAGCCGGGTCATTACGCGGTGGTGGACCAGAACGGCATCCGCCACGCTCCGTACTGGCGGATCGAGTTCCCGGCGCGGGGCACCGAGCCGCGGCAGGACGTCACCGAGAACGCCGGTGAACTCCGCGAGCGGATCGTCGAGGCGGCGCGTCTGCGTTTCCTGCGCAGCGACGTGCCGGTCGGCGCGTATCTGTCGGGCGGACTCGACTCGTCGATCACCGCTGCCGTGGTGGCGCAGTACACCGACGCGCCACTGCACACCTTCTCGCTGCGGTTCGAGGACGCCGAGTTCGACGAGGGCGACTATCAACGTCGGATGTCGGCGATGCTTGGCACCCAGCACCGAGAGATCGTGGTGCGGCCCGCCGATATCGTCGACGTGTTCCCACAGGTGATCGCCCATGCCGAGACCCCACTGGTGCGGGCTGGGCCCGCCCCGATGTTCCTGCTGTCAAAGCTGGTCTCCGAAAACGGATACAAGGTGGTGGTGACCGGTGAGGGCGCCGACGAGGTGCTGGCCGGCTACGACATCTTTCGCGAATCACGGGTGCGCATGTTCTGGGCCCGCGACCCCGAGTCGACAAAGCGTCCGCGCGCGTTGGAGCTGCTCTATCCGTGGATGGAGCGGTCGCCGGCCAAGGCACCGGCTTTCGCCCGGAGCTTCTTCGGACGAAATCTCGAGCTCGACGATCCGGCGATATCTCATCGGCCGCGCTGGGATGCCACGTCTGCGATCACGATGCTGCTCGGCGCGGACACCGCGGACGCCATTGCGGCGGCCGGCACCGACGACGTGGTGGCCGCGATGCCGCCCGAGAGTGTCGACTGGGATCCGTTGAGCCGCGCGCAGTGGTTGGAGATGACCACGCTGCTGCCGGGGTACATCCTGTCCTCGCAGGGGGACCGGATGCTCATGGCCAACTCGGTGGAGGGCCGATTCCCCTTCCTCGACCGCGATGTCATCGAGTTCGCGAACACCCTGCCCGCGCACCACAAACTGTTCGGGCTGGAGGAGAAGCACCTTTTGAAGCGGGCATTCGCAGACCTCGTCCCCCAGGACATCCTGCGCCGGCCCAAACAACCGTATCGGGCACCGGACGCCGCCAGCTTCTTCGCGGGCCACCGGCCGGACTGGTTGGACCACGTGACGAGCAGGGGGGCGATCGAGGACGCCGGAGTGTTCGAGCCCGCGCGTGTCGCCGGTCTGTTCGACAAATGTGCCAGGACTGGGGGACAGCGGATGAGCAACACCGACAACATGCGCGTCCTCGCGGTGTTGTCCACACAACTGCTCCACGAGACGTTTGTGGCGCCCGGCCGACGAGGTCCGGTGCCTGGGAAACCGCCGAGGACCACGGTCGCCGTGGATCTGGCAACCGATGAAGGGGACATGAGATGACCGAATGGACCGGATATTTCGGCCCGGAAAGCCTGGACATCGACCTCGAGTACGAGACTGCGCGGATCGCCGAGTGGCTGGCGACGTATCTGGCGCGGGTCAAACGGCGCGGCGTTGTGGTGGCACTGTCCGGTGGTATCGACTCCAGCGTGGTGGCCGCGCTGTGTGTGCGTGCGCTGGGTCCTGACCGCGTCTTCGGACTGCACCTTCCTGAGCGGGAATCATCATCGGAGACCGTCGGTTTCAGCCAGCTGCTGGCCGACTCGCTGGGCATCTCGTCGAAGCTGGAGGATATCAGCGGGATCCTGGAGGCTGCGGGATGCTATCAACGGCGTGACGACGCAATTCGGATGGTGTGTCCCGACTACGGACCCGGCCACAAGTCGAAGATCGTGCTGCCCAGCGTGGTCGACTCGGACAGCTTTCGGTTGTACTCGGTCGTGGTGCTGGACCCGGACGGCGGTCAGTCGACCTACCGGCTGACCACGGATGCGTACCTGGGGATCGTGGCGGCCACGAACTTCAAGCAGCGGGTGCGAAAGATGCTGGAATACCACCATGCTGACCGGCTCAATTACGCGGTGACCGGCACGCCCAACCGGCTGGAATACGACCAGGGTTTCTTCGTGAAGCTCGGCGACGGTTCGGCGGACGTGAAACCCATCGCGCATCTGTACAAGTCACAGGTGTATGCACTGGCAGAGTATCTCGGTGTCCCCGAAGAGATTCGGGTCAGGCCGTCGACCACCGACACCTATTCCATGCCGCAGTCCCAGGAGGAGTTCTACTTTTCGCTGCCGTATCAGCGCATGGACCTGTGCCTGTTCGGCCGTAACAACGGGGTGCCGATTGCGGACATCGCGCTGGCCACCGGGCTGACCGACGAGCAGGTGCAGCGGGTCTTCCGTGACATCGACCAGAAACGGAAAACCACCGAATATCTGCATGTGCCACCACAACTTGCCGAGCGGGTTCAAGAGATCCTGCCGGAGTTCAATGAATCGGCACGGCTGTAGCAGATCAGGCCGGCAACGCGCCTGAGGAAGGGAGATCACACATGTACCGCCCGCGCAGGTTGTGGACCCGCGCGCTGGCCCGGTGCAAGTGATGAGTACCACCGGGCGTGCGCTGAGGGTCGCCATTCTCGGCATCAACTACGCACCGGAATGCTCGGGAATCGGTCCGTACACTTCCCGGCTGGCCGCTGGACTGACGGCTCGTGGTCACGCTGTGCGGGTCCTGACCGGATACCCGCACTACCCGCATTGGGTCCGCTCAGAACCAGGCACCCTGTTGCGTCGCGACGAGAACATCGACGGGATTCCGGTGCGCCGGTTGAAGCATTATGTGCCGCGGGGCGGTTCGTGGGTCGGCCGTGCGGTGATGGAGCTGACCTACGGTCTGCAGCTGCTCACGAGCCGGTGGGGTGATCCCGACGTCATCGTCTGTGTCACACCGCCGCTGATCTCGGCCGGGCTCGCGGCACTGCGGGTGCGGTTGTGCGTCGGGCGTCCGGCGCTCGGCATGCTGATCCACGACCTGTACGGCCGCGGCGTCATCGAAATGGGCGTCCTGCCGGGGATGCCCAGTCGGGTCATCGGGTCCGTCGAGTCGGCCACACTGCGGATGGCCGACGGGGTGGCGGTCATCCACGCGGGATTCGCCGATCTGCTGGAGACCTCGGGCGTACCACGGTCCAGGATTCGCGAGATCCGGAATTGGACCCATGTGTTGTCGCCGGACCCTCTGGCGAGTGCACAGTTTCGCCGTGCGCACCACTGGCAGCCTGACGAGATCGTGGTGCTGCACGCCGGGAATATGGGGCACAAGCAGGGATTGGAGAACGTCGTGGCGGCGGCGGGCTTCGCCGCCCGCAACGGCCAACGGGTCCGGTTCGTGCTGCTGGGCGACGGCAGTCAGCGCTTACACCTGGAGCAGGCCGGTGCCGGGCTGCCCACTCTCGAGTTCCTGGCGCCGGTGGGTGAGGGCGAGTTCCCAGCAGCGCTGGGTGCGGCGGACGTGCTCCTGGTCAACGAGCGTCCCGGCGTCGCGTTGATGGCGGTGCCGAGCAAGCTGACGTCGTACTTCCGGTCCGGTAAGCCGATTGTGGCGGCGACCGATGCTGCGGGGTTGACCGCCGCGGAACTGGCCGCGTCGGGGGCCGGGATCGTGGTGCCGGCCGATCGGCCCGAGGAACTGGTGCGTGCGGCCCTGCGGTTGGGTGAGCACCGAGAGTTGGCGGACCAGCTCGCAGCGGCGGGACAGCGGTACTGCGATGCGATGTTGTCCGAGGATACGGCCATGGACCGCTACGAGGCGTGGATAATGGACCTGGCGAAGCTGCGTCGACGGGGGGATCGATCGTCACACGAGCGCTGATAACCGGCATCACCGGCCAGGACGGGTCGTACCTGGCCGAACTGTTGCTGAGCAAGGGGTATGAGGTGCACGGCGTCATTCGCCGTGCGTCGACGTTCAACACGCGCCGAATCGATCATCTCTACGTCGATCGGCACGAGCGGGACGTCAGGTTCTTCATGCACTACGGAGACACCGCTGACGGCACGCGGCTGACCAGCCTGCTGGCGCAGATCCTGCCGGATGAGATCTATCATCTCGCCTCGCAGTCACATGTGCGGGTGAGCTTCGACGAACCCGAATACACCTCGGAAATCACTGGTTTGGGTACCCTGCGGTTGCTGGAGGGGATCCGGCAGACGGGACTTGGGTGCAGGTTCTACCAGGCGTCGAGTTCGGAGATGTTCGGTTCGGCTCCGCCGCCACAGAACGAGCTGACGGTGTTTGCGCCGCGGTCTCCGTATGGGATCTCCAAGCTGTTCGCACACTGGACGGCGCGCAACTACCGGGAAGCCTATGGCATGTACACCGCCAACGGTATTCTGTTCAACCACGAATCCCCCAGGAGGGGAGAGACTTTCGTGACGCGAAAGATCACGCGGGCCGTCGCGAGAATTCGAGCCGGGCTGGATGACGAGCTGTGGATGGGCAATATCGACGCGATCCGAGACTGGGGTTACGCGCCGGAATACGTCGAGGGTATGTGGAGGATTCTGCAGTGTGATGAGCCGGCCGATTATGTGCTGGCCACCGGCGCCGGGTATTCGGTTCGCGAGTTCCTGACGTTGGCCTTCGACCACGTCGGTCTGGATTGGCAGAACTACGTGAGATTCGACGAGAGCTATCTGCGGCCCACCGAGGTCGACGTGGTGATCGGCGATTCGACCAAGGCCAGTCGCGAAATCGGTTGGGCGCCCAAGGTGCACACCCCGGAACTGGTTCGTATCATGGTTGACGCCGACATTCGCGCCCTTGCTGAGGGTGCTTCCGCATCGATCGACCGGCCGGCTCTGCCGGGTTGGTATCCGGCAACCGGGTGAGACGGGACGGGGTGGGGGATTGAGCGGTGCGGGTGTGTACGGACCATTCCCATGGCAGACGCCGCTGAGGCGGCGGGAGTTTCTCACCTTGGCGGGACTGGCGGGAGTCGGGGGCGCTGGTCTGCTGGCCGCGGGATGCCGAAGCGAACAGGCGGAGGCACCGAAGGTTTCCGGGTCGGGCCGGGTCAGTGGCGAACCGGTTCTTGCAGTGGGACTGTACTCGTGGGACGAATTGATGTTCCTGCACAACCAGATCGACTGGCTCGGGCTGGGCTATGTCAGGCTCGGCGGCGACGTGTCGGATCCGCTCATGAGGTTCTGCGTCGACAACCGGCTCGATGTGCTGGTGACCGTCACCCCGGAAACGGAACGCGCCGAAGTGGCCAGTGATGGCGAGTTCGTCGCCGCGTATCTGGCCAGACTCGACACCGTGCTCGACCGGTACGGGCCCGGGGGATCATTCTGGGCGCAGAACCCGGGGCTGCCGCAGACCGCGCTGACACAGATCGAGATCGGCAACGAACCGAACTTCGGATACGGGTTCAGCGGCACACTGCAGGAGAAGATCGCTCAGTACGCCGAGGTGCTGATCGCGAGCTACAACCACATCAAGGACAGGTGGCCCACCGTGACGGTGGTCGGGTTCGCGACCGGTGGCGCCTCGGACGCGGCCCCGGCCTTCATCGAGGCGATGCTGCCGGCGTTGACCGCCGCCGGGCAGCTGGACTGTTTCGATGTCATGTCGCTGCACCCGTACAGCGCCACTTCCGCGCCCGAACAGACCATCGTGGAGCCGTGGGGCAGCTGGGTGGCCAGTGAGTCGATCAACACCGTCAAGCAACTCATGTTGGAGGCCGGTCTGGACAAGCCGCTATGGATCACCGAAGTGGGATACCAGATATCGCATGCCGACGGTGGCAGGTTCCCGACCCCGGTCGACGTGCTGGGCAACCATGGGACGGTGACGCTGACCCAGCAGGCGGCCTACACCATCAGGATGAACATGGCGGCGGCCCGGTACAGCATCCCCAGGGTGTATCACATGTTCGCCGTCGACTCCGACGACTACAACGGCGGTTGGTTCGGGGGTGGGCCCGCCCACGACCCACGTCCGGTGGCCGATGCCATGCGGCAGCTGATTCGGCTGCTGCATGACGCAACGGATTTCGAGGTCGTTCTGGACGGCCTCGGCGGGGCGGCCGAGAGTCCGTACACCTACCGGTTCGGGACGCCGCGCGGCGGTGTGCTGGTCGCATGGTGCCAGAACCGCGGTGAGTTCGCGATACCGCTTGACGCCGAGACGGAGACTCGGGTCACGGATATGTTCGGGAACACGATCGCCACGGTGCATGCGGATTCGTACCAGGGTCAACTGTCGGAGGAGCCGATTTACCTCTTTCCGGCGTCGACGGATATGCCCAGTTAGGCTTCTCAGCGCGGTTTCTCGTCGGGCTGTTGGGTGTCGGGTTCGGTTGTCCCGGCGCCGCGTCCGGCCAGCCGGCGTGCCATATCGGTGAGCTCGCCCAGGAACCGACGATGGGCGATGCGCAACACGCCGATCCCGGCCAGAACCGCCACTGCGACACCGCACCCCAGCGCGGCCAGGTCGTGGTGGGGGATCAGGGCGGCCACGGCCAGGTAACTGCCGGCCACCCAGGCCGCCACGTGGACTGCGGGCCCAATGGTCGCGATCTCGGTCCGGACCGTGAGACCCACGAGCTGTGCTCGGATGGCCCACTCGACGGGCACCAGCACCACCGTCGCCGCGGTGTAACCCACCGCCACGCCGAACGGTCCGTGCGGCAGGCCGGCCACGATGCCCACGGTGGTGACCAGCGTGGTCAGCCACGCGTATCGAAGGCTGAGTTTGTCGCGTCCCAGGCTCAGCATCGCCGGGTTGGTCGTGGACTGGTAGATGGCCTGCAGCGCGCCCGCCATGGCCAGCACCGAGACGATGGGAACCGCTGGCTTCCACTGTGATCCGAAGACCACCGCAACCAACTGTGGTGCGGATGCGGCGATCAGCGCCATCGCCGGCAGCGCCAGGATGGCAATCGCACGCGTCGCGCGGGTCACCTCTGTGCGCAGCGCCGAGAGATCGTCGGTGAGCCGTGAGAAGGCCGAGAAGAGAACCGTGGCGACGGTGGTCAGGCCCAGTTGCACCGGGATCAGCAGCAGGCGGTAGGCCAACCCATAGAACGCCAACGCCTCGGCGCCCTGGAAGCGACCGACCAACAGGTTGTCGATGTTGCGGGACACCGAATTGAGCAGTATCCCCGCGGCGAACGTCCGCCCCGCGAATCCGGCGATCTCCCTCAGCTGGCGCAACTTGAGGTTGGGCCGCCACGCGGTGCCCAGCGCGACGAACACGACCACCAGCACGATGTCGGTGGTCAGGATCTGGGCCACCAGTGCCCAGTAGCCGGCGCCGGTGAGCGCGGCGATCAGCCCCAGCACACCACCACACAGCGCCGATGCTATGTCGGCCACGGCGATCTTTCGAAAGTCCATGGTACGGATCAGCATTGCCCGCGGTGTCACGGTCGCGGCCCGGAACAGCAGGCTGGGGGCGAAGGCGATCAGTACGAGCACCAACTCCGGAGTGTGCATGAAACTCGCCCACAGCGGTGCGCAGAGCACCGTCACGGCCGCGAGCGCGACGCCCACCGCAAGGTTCACCGTGACCACGGCACCCGGCATGGTCGGGCCGACTTCCCTGCGCTGGATCAGTGCACTCGAGAAGCCCTGGTCCACCAGCAGGCTGATGATCCCGATGTACACCAGGGCCTGAGCCACGATGCCGAAATCCTCCGGCCCGATGATGCGGGCCAGCGCGATCGTGAACAGCGTTCGGGTGGCCTCACGGCCCAGCACCGAGATCCCGCTCCACCGCATACCGGATGAGAGCCCCGGCTCAGTCATGACGATGGGCCTTCGGCGTGAACAGATCTGCCCCGGTAGCTGTCCTGGTGCGCCACGAACCATTCGTAGGTGTCTTTGATCCCCTGGGCGAGATCGGTTCTCGTTGTCCAGCCCAAGGCCTGCAGCCGACTGACGTCCAGCCGCTTGACCGGTGTGCCGTCGGGCCGGCCGCAATCCCATCTGATGTCGCCCCGGAAGCCGACCACGCTGGCGACAGTGCAGGCCAGCTCGGCCACCGTGACGTCGGTGCCGGTCCCCACGTTGATGGGGGAGTCGTCGTCGTAGTTCGCGACCAGGAATGCGCACGCATCGGCCAAGTCGTCGGCGAACAGGAACTCCCGACGGGCCTGCCCGGTACCCCAACAGGTGACCGTGTCGGCCCCCCGCACCACCGCATCATGGAATCGACGGATCATCGCAGGCACGACGTGGCTGGTGTGTGGATCGAAATTGTCGTTCGGCCCATAGACGTTGCTCGGCATCGCTGAGATGTAGGGCAGCCGATACTGGTGGCGAATCGCGGTGACCTGGGTCAGGCCCGCGATCTTGGCCACCGCGTAGGCGCAGTTGGTCGGTTCCAGCGCGCCGGTCATCAGCGAGTCCTCTCGGAGGGGTTGTGGCGCGAACTTGGGATAGATGCAACTCGAGCCGAGGAACAGCACTTTGTCGACACCCGTGGACACCGCGCTGTCGAGCACATTGACCTGGATCCGGAGGTTGTCCGAGATGAAGTCTGCGGGAGACTCGGCATTGGCGGCGATGCCGCCGACTCGGGCCGCGGCGCAGATGACGATCTGCGGGCGGGTTCGGTGGAAGAACTCGGCGGTGGCCACGGCGTCGCGCAGGTCCAGTTCGGACGAACTCTGCCCGATGAGCTGGCGGTGTCCCTGCGCGCTGAAGTGCCGCCACAGCGCCGAACCCACCAACCCGCGGTGGCCGGTGATGAATATGCGGGTGTCCATGGTCGCCTCCCCCAACGCCATTCCCCTAGTGTGGCATCACCGCAGCGGTGGGTGCACGCAGCACTCGAAGGACGCGGCCCAACCTGGAGGCGGGCCCGGCCCTCAGGTCGATCCTCGTCGTGCGGTGCGGATCGCGGCCACCAGAAGGATCAGTCCCAGCACGGCCTCCACCAGCAGAATGCTGTCCAGTGGTTGCCGGAACCTGGTTCGTGTGAAGAAGACCGCCATCACCAATGCGTTGAGCAGGAACAACCACAGCATGAGGCGCTCGGTGGCATCGAGCGGCAGCCGTCGCCGCAGCAGCAGTCGGGACGCGAGCAGGACGAGCAGCACCGCGCAGCTGAGGTAGGCGACGATGCGTTGCGCGCCGGAGTTCGCTGTGGCCGTGACCGGTTCGTTGTATGGGGAGAAATAGTTGGCCACCTTTGCGGCGTAGAGCGTCAGCGCATCGAGTGGGTGTTGCGTGATCCACGCCAGCGCGGTGTCCTGGAAGTGGCGATCGGCGTCGACCTCCGACATCGCCGCGGCAGCCCGCAGTGGCTCGTCGATGTTCACCGAGGTGCCTGAACTTCCGGTTGCGGTGGCGTTGTTGCCGATCAGCAGGTTCAGTCCGGAACTGCTGCTCAATGGGATCGGTGCCCCGAGGGTCACCAGATTTCGGATGGTCCACGCCGCGACCGGGACCGCCAGTGCCGATCCGGCGAACGCAACCGCCCGGATGCGGTCGCCACGCACAACGCAGAGCGTCCAGGCGAGGACGGCCACACCGGTGAAGGCCAGCGTCGGGACGGACAGCGCCAGCAGCGCCGCCGCCAGACCGAGCGCCATGTACTGCACCCGCGATCGGCGCGCTCCGTCGGCGGGTTCCTGGGACAGCGACAGTGCGAGCCACCACAGCGTCATGAGCAGGAGGGTGGCCAGGGCCTGTGGGTACATGGTGACCGCGGTGTAAATATTGAGCGGATAGCTGAGCATCGCAACGCCGGCGAGCGCACCCCACGGAGTGCGGGCCAGTCTGACGCCGAGCATCGCCGCCACGACGGCGGCCGAGATCAAGGCGACCGCTGGGATCAGTGCCAACAGTGACGTCGGCAGCCCAAGCCACAGGAACGCCGCGATCACCAGGGGCCACGCTGGAGGACGATACGCAGAGAGCTCGCCGTCGAGGCGAAAACCTTTGCCGTCGACTATGTTCTGTGCGATTTCAACGTACTGCTGCTCATCGTCGTAACGCAGCGGGGTGCCGGCCTTCACAGCGTATGCCAGGACGGCGAACGCCATAACCGCGATGATGGCGCTGATCGCCGCCAGAATCCGCGAGTGGTTGGCGGGGCCCACGGTCAGGCGGTGCCGCACCGCGCGTGCCTGGTCGCCCGACCGAGAACTGGCAAATGGCGAATCGTTTGGCAAATGCCCGAATTGTGTCACAATTGGCGAGTCTTCCGGCCCAGAATTTCATCTGGCCATCTGACCAACATTTTGACTCGGTGGGGGCCGTGCAATGGGAGTCGATGTTCCGCAGCATCCGAGCACTGCCGTGTGGCCCCGACTCGTGGTGGGCCGGGTCGCGGTGGACCTGATGGACACCGATATGGCGTTGTCCCTGATCATGGGGGCGGTGTCCAGCCCGCGCCCACTGGCTGTGGCCTCGGCCAACCTGGACCACATCTACCACTTCTCCGGTCAGGGCCTTGGATTCACCAGTTCAGGCCCGGCGGCACCGGGGGAGTCACTGCAATGGCTGACACTGCTCGACGGTATGCCGCTTGTGCGGAAAGCGAATTCGCTCTCCGGGCGGCAATGGCCCCGGCTGGCGGGCAGCGACCTGATCGCACTCATCCTGGAGCGGGCGGGACTGGTGGGTGCGCAGGTGGGATTCCTCGGTGGCATGCCGGAGACGCATCGCCAGCTGCGGGAGGAGTTGGCCGTCCACCACGCCCGCGTGCATGTCGCGGGCACCTGGGCGCCGTCTCGTGCGGAGCTGACGGATCCGCAGAGCTCGCAGGGAATCGCGGCCGAGATCCGCGCCGCGGGTGTCGACATCCTGGTGGTCGGATTGGGAAAGCCGTTGCAGGAGAATTGGATATCGGCTTACGGCCCCCAGTCGGGGGCTGATGTGCTGCTGGCCTTCGGCGCCGTGGTCGACTTCCTGGCCGGCCGGATCCGCCGCGCGCCCGATGTCGTCGCCGAGCTGGGCGTCGAGTGGGCATGGCGGCTGATGCTCGAGCCCCGACGGCTGAGCAGACGCTATCTGGTGCAGGGCCCGCGGGCGCTGCTCGAGCTCAGACGGAACGCGGTCGTTGTCGATGGTGCGCTGTGATGTCAGCCGGATATGGGGGTTGTGAATCCGAGACGGCGCCTCAGAACGACGACCTGAGTGGTGCCCTTGCACCCGCGGACGTGGCGGTGCGGGTTGCCGTCGTGGTGGTGACCTACAACAGTTCGTCGGATATCGATTCGCTGATCGGCGATCTCCGTCGCGCGGCCATCGGGATCGCGATCCGGATGATCGTCGTCGACAACGAGTCCGGCGACGACACCGTCGACCGGGTGCGCGCCCATGAGGACGTCATACTCGTGGAATCCGGTGGCAATCTCGGCTACGCCGGGGGCATCAACGTGGCTCTGCCGCTGACTGATCCGTGTGACGCGGTGCTGATTCTCAATCCCGACCTGCGGGTCGAGTCGGACGCCGTGACCCGCATGCTCGCCGTCCTCGACGGTGAACCCGGCGTCGGCGCCGTGGTGCCCAGAATCCTGGACTCCGACGGGCGGACTTATCCGTCGCTGCGGTTCGAACCGTCGTTGAGCCGGATGCTCGGTGACGCGGTGTGTGGGCGAACTCTCTGGCGCGGGCGGCCCGGTGTGCTGTCCGAGTTCGACTATCGGGAGGCGAGTTACCGTTACGCCCACGATGTGGACTGGGCCACGGGTGCCGCGGTGCTGATTCGCGCCGAGGTGGCGCGCGAACTCGGAGAGTGGAATGAGCAGTTCTTTCTGTATTCGGAGGAGACCGAGTACTTTCGGCGGATCCGAGACAGCGGCAGAACGGTCCGATTTGCCCCCGATGCCGTGGTGCGGCATCGCCTTGGTGGGTCCGGAAGTTCACCGGCGCTGGCGGCGCTGTTGGCGGTCAACCGGGTGCGTTACGTGCAGCTGCACCATGGCCGGCTCTACACCGAGCTCTTCCGTGCCTGCGTGGCGCTCACCGAGGTGCTGCGATCGTATGATCCGGCCCACCGCAGGACGCTGGCCGTCCTCGCCAGCCGCGCACGCTGGCGCCGGCTACCGGCGGCCACCAAACCCGAAGTGACAGAGTCGTTCTCGGGTGAACTGGACCGCGGCGCTGTGATCGTCCCGGCCTACAACGAGGCTGCGGTCATCGAGCGCACCCTGGCGCCGCTGAGCCGGGCCGCGGTCGACGGGTTCATCGAGTTGGTCGTGGTGTGCAACGGCTGCACCGACGACACCGCGGAACGGGCCCGCCGGATTCCCGGCGTCATGGTGTGCGAGTTGGAGATCGGATCAAAGACGTTGGCGCTCAACACCGGTGATGAAGTCGCAACCCTATGGCCGCGACTGTACCTGGATGCCGACATCGAGATCACGGCAACGACCGTGCTCGCGGTTCTGGATCGGTTGGCACGTGGGGATGTGCTGGCGGCCCGTCCGAGATTCCGGTACGGCACGGACGGCGCCGGTCCGCTGGTCCGCAGTTACTACCGGGCTCGGACCCGGATGGCAGCCCATCAGGGGGCGCTGTGGTGGGCCGGCGTGTACGGATTGAATGCCGCCGGGCACCGCCGGTTCGGTCGTTTCCCCGACGTGACCGGTGACGACATGTTCGTCGACACCCAATTCGCCGCGGAGGAGAAGACGGTGGTCGACACCGTCCCGTCGGTGTGGCGGACGCCGACGGACGCCCGTGGGCTGCTGACGGTGCTGGGCCGGCACCACCGCGGCAACGCCGAACTGGTGGCGTTGGATTCCGAACGCACGCCCCGCACCGGCGCCACCACCGCGCGCGCGATCCTGCGAACCGTGCGCGGCCCGCGGACCGCGGTCGATGGTGCGGTGTATCTCGGCATGGCGCTGGCGGCGCGATGGAGGGCCGGACGACACCGCGCCGGCTGGGAACGTGACGACAGCAGCCGATCCGGGAGATGAACGTGCTCAACCGATCTCGGAACGATCCGCCGGCACCGTGAACGGCGCCCACAGCAGCGCGAACACGATGAAGAAGACCAGCGCGGTCTGCTCAAAGGAGAACAGGTCGAACGTGAAACTCGACGTCAGGATTCCGATCGCGATCGCGCCCAGCATGTAGCTGCGCACCCGTTCCTCCCGCGAACCGGCCCGGCGCAGTGAGGCCGCGATGCCGAAGACCGCGCCCACCATCAACAACGTCATGGCGGTCAATCCCACCAGTCCGCCCTGCACAACAGACTGCATCCACTCGTTGTCGAGGTACCCGAACACGGTGGGCTCGGAGCCGCCCAGGCCGACACCGAACAGCGGATGGCTCCGAAGAAGTTCGGCGACACTGGCGTAGTCCTTGGTGCGCCCTTCGATGCTGGCGTCCTCGGACGACCCCGAGATTGTGCTCCACAGTGCGTTCATGATGGTGGGGAAGGCCGCGGCGTAACAGGCGATGGCGATGACCAACGCCGCCACGGCCGGGGCGATCTGACGGACCTTGAACGCCAGCATGTAGAACGCCATCGCAGCGCCGACCGCGATGATTCCAGTGCGCGAGATCGATGCGGGCAGCGCCAGCACCGCGATGACGGCAGCCACACCGGCCGCCACTTTGGCGTTCCGGGTCCGCGCCGTCTGTGCCATGTAAAGCGCAAGGGGAAGGGTGATCGCCGCCAGCACCGAGAACTCGATTGGATGCTGGGAGGTCCCGCGGACTCGCGCGGCACCCGCACGCTCGCTGAGCTGGAGGTCGTCGGTGTTCAACACGAAGCCGGGAGGTTGGAAGAGATAGCGCAGATCGACCGACGACACTCCCTGCAGGAACCCGACCAGGCAGGCGAAGGCGAGTCCGGCCAGCAGACTCCCCAACACGATTCGGTGATCCCTGGGCGTTCGGACGCGGCCCAGCACGTAGAGCCCGACGCCGACGTGGCAGACCAGGGCGATCAACGCCCTGGTGCGGTTGGTGGAAATGGTGTAGTTGTCGGCGCTCATGACACCCACCCCGTAGGTGATGAGCCACAACAGCAGATACGTCAGCAGAATCAGCACACCCGGATTTATCCGCCGTGTGGGCCCCGTACGACGAATGACGACGAACCCGAGAGCGACCAGTCCCAACATGATCACCGACAGCAGCCGGGCGGGGGAGCCGTTGCCCTTCAACGGGCCGGCCAGCACGACGTAGACGGGCACCGCGGGGAGCACGAAGCACAGCAGCGCGAGCAGCCACGGGGTCGTGGAGCGGGCCGAGTCGGCGAGTGTCGCGGGGGGCTGGGCCGCGTCGGTGTCGTCGTGGGTGCCGGCCACGGGCGGCTGTGGGCTCATCGGGCTTCGGTGGTTTCCTTCGGGGAGTCCTCGGGCGCCGGGTCCGGGGTCTCGGGCTCGGCGGCGTTGGTCTGCCCGTTGCGTGGCAGCGCAGTGCCGGAGGTCGCGTCCGCGGTGGTGGTCTCGGTGCGTCGTCGTCGCCGGCGATTGAGCAGTGCATCCGCGACCACCGCCACCACGACTGCCAGCCCCACCCCGGCGAACAGGATGGACAGTGTCGAACGGGTCCGCGACGGCGTGGCCGCCACGGGTGTACCCGGTGGCGAGACGACGAACGGCTCCACCATCATCTCGTCGGGAACACGCGCCTGGTGCTGCAGGTTCTCCAGCGCCACCGAGAACTCAGCTGTGACGAGTTCGAGTGTCTTGGTGGCGGTTTCGGGATTCGGTGCCACGACGTCGACGAGCACCAGCGGGATCGGCTGAGTGGCCTCCGGGACCGGGAACATCCGCGCGTTGTATTCGCGCATGCCCCCGGCGGCCACCACGCGGTTCACCGCGCTGGGCTGAGACAGTGCGAGCGCGGTCATGTTGGCCACAAACGGCGCACCGCCGATGTCGAGCAGGCCGTTGCGCGGCACGGGCATGCCGGTGGCCGCGGTGTCGATGCGGTAGCTCGGCGGTGAGATGCCGATCGCCATCTGCGAGTAGTACACCGGTTTGACGGCGGTGTACACGTTGTAACTGTAGAAGGCGGCCACCGCGACGATGGGCAGCAGGATGTACCAGCGGCGAAAGCATGCCCGGACGACATCGAAGAGATCCATGGACTTCCTAATCGGTGCTTGGACTGGTTGACGACTCGGGCGGTTGGTCCAATTCCGGCTTCTCAGCGGTGTTTTCGGCAGAGTCCGGCCAGGGCGGGTGCGGTCGAGTCAACACCACCCCGAGGATCGGGGCACCGGTCGCGCGCAGGTCGTGGGCCGCCGTGCGGAGCTGAGTCCGGGTGGTGTGTCGATCCGAGGCGGCGAGCACGACGCCGTCGGCGTACTCGACAAGCGCTGATGCGGTGACACCGGTGGCCACCGGCGTGGCCACCACCACACACTCGTAGTCGGTGCGAAGTCGATCGATGAGCGACGGCGCCTCACGCAGCACCAGGTCGGGATCGGCGACCCACTCAGGCGTGGTGATGACCTGGACGGGGGCGGGTGAGGCGGCCGAGTCGGAGGTCCCGCCGGACTCCTCAACCGGGGCGCCGACGGCCGCGTCGGCGGGGTCCGGTTTGGCGTGCCGGCCGCAGCAGAAGTCATCGTGCGTGGCGACGGTGCGCGAACAGCGCTGTCCGCTGGAGTTCACCATGATGCTGCGGATCCCGCTGTGGCACAGAGTGTCTCGAAGATTCGCGGCCAGATCGGAGGCGTCGACGCCGGGGCCGGCGGGAACCACGGCGATCACCCGACGGACATCGGCGGGCAGTGACCACAGTCGCATCCGGAGTCGCCGGTATCCGTCCACGTCCTGCGCGCTCGGAGGCCCGCCCGTGACCACGTCGCCCAGCACCGGGGCGGCGGCCGACTCCTCGGCGCGTTGCGCGGTGCGGACCAGGGGGTCGGTGACGGCCCGTACCCATGCCGCCACGGCGGCCAGCAGCACCGCCGCGAGCACGACGAGCAGCGCCAGAAGAGTGCGCACGGTGAGATCGCCGCGGGGCTCTGAGGCTGCCGCTACGGCGCTGACCCGAACCTTCTGATCGTCCTGGCCGGTGGGGGTTTCGAGGGCCCTGGTGTAGGTGATGAACTCTTGGGCGACGGTGTCCGCCAGCAGGCGCGCTTCGACGGGCGAGTCGGCGGTGACCGCGACGTCGATCAGTGAGGTGTTGGGCGGCACCCTGGCAGCACTGACCCGGCCGGCGAGGTCGGCGGCGTCGGCCTGCAGGCCCAGTCTGTCGACGACCCGTTGACTGACCACTTCGCTGGTCAGCAGCGCGATGTAGGAGTTGACCCGGCTGGCCACCACGTCGTCGTTCTGGTACGCGGTGGCGGTGGTGGCACCCGATATCGTCACCATCAACCGGACAGTCGACTGGTATCTCGTGGGCATCAGCAGCACCGCGACCAGTCCGATCACCGCGACACTCACACCGACGGCAGCGCAGGTCCGCCAATACCGCCGCATCGAGTCCAGGAGGGTCCGGAGATTCACGCTCGGTCTCCGGTCTCCGGTCCGGGTCCCGTCGACGGTGCCGCCGTGACCGACTCGGGCTCCTCCGGTCGATGTGGCTCGGCTCCGAGAACCGACCGCAGCACGGCGCCGAGGACGCCCAGCACCAGTCCCGCGAGGACCGCGCCCGCCAGCACCGCCCCGACTGGAGCGCCCCACGCCATCACTCGGACGGGCTTCCCCGGTGGGTCGATGACGACCAGTTCAGCGCGCGGAACCAGAGACGCTGGAACGGATTCCAAGTCGCGGACCGTCGCGGCGTATTCAGCCAACAGCACGGTGGCCACCTGTTGTGCCTGTTGCGGGTCGGGGGCGCTGACCGTGATGTCGATGACGACGGTGCCCGGCCGGCTGGTGCCGTGGATGCGGCGTGCGAGGTCCTCGGGTTCGAGGTCCAGGCCCAGATCGGCGATCACCGTTGCGGACAGGCTGGTGTTGTCCACCAGCGCCGCGTAGGTGCGGGCGCGCCCCTGCGCGTAGGAGTCGCCGCCGTCGAGGACGGTGGTGACATCGCCCGGCGTTCGCACGAACACGGAGGCGGTGGTTCGATACTGGGGTGGCTCGGCCAGCAGCGCCACGGTGGTGGCCGCCAAAGCCAACAGCACGCCCCACATCAGCCAGCGCCACCGGGCGCGCACGATGCCGAGGTAAGTGGCCAGCGAGGAACTCATGCCGGCCCCGCTGTCCGGTGTTGCGCCAGGGATTCCGCCAGGGCCTGGGTCAACGCCCGTTCGCCGCGGCGGTTCGGATGAACGCCGTCCTCCGACAGCAGGTCTGCGGTGTCGTCCCGGCCGAGTCGGCGGATCGGGTCCAACACCACCACTCCGCGGCTGGTCGGCTCCGCCGCCAGTCTGGCCATGAACTGGTCATCGAAGCCCAAGTCGTCGGCTGGGTCGGCGAGCAGCCGCGGGCGGATGAACAGCACGGTGGCGGAAGGCCAGGTGCGACGTACGTCGGCGATGGTGGCGGCCATCGCGAGGTAGACGTCCTCGGTGGGGGGGAAATGGTCGTTGCGCCCGCCGTCGAGCACCACGATGTCGGGCAGGTACTTCGCCGCCAGCCCGGGGATGCGCTCGGCGAATGACGTTGAGCGGCCGATGTACTCGTTGACGGTGAACCGGTTGGCGGGCCCGCCGCTGATGTATCCGGTGCCCGGAACCGCCGACAGCTGGCACTGCCAACCCATCCGCACGGCCGCCAGACAGCTGGGCGACATCTCGGGGACCCCGCGTCCGCCGGTGTAGGAGTCTCCGATGAAGAGCACCGAGGGCCGCTCTCGGGACGCGGAAGGGGCCGGTCCGGCGTCGTCAGCGGGGTTGGCGGCCACGGCGGGCCGGGCGAGAGCGGCCACGGGCGGTGCGAGCGGAGCCGAGTCGATGTGCTGTGGCCGCAGCGCCAGCGCCAGGCCGGTGATCACCGCGACGGCGACCACGGTTGCCAGGATGTCCATCCAGCGCGTCTTCATGCCGGCACCTCGGTCCGCAGCCAGGCCGCCACCTTGTCGGCGATGACCGACTGGCCGGCGTCAGTCGGACCGCTGGCGTCGGGGTGCATCAACTGCGGTGTCAGCCACGGCGGGTCGAGCGCATCCAGGAACGGCGCACCCACCTCGGCGGAGGCCTTCGCGACAGCCGCCGAGACCCGACGGACCTGTTCCGGGACTGGGGACTCGTACCAGGTCGGTCCGATGACCAGGGCGCGCTCGCCAGCGGTGATGACCTTGTTGATGGCGTCGAGCGCGCCCATCCGCACGGCATCCATCTCCGGCAGTCCGTTGTCGGCGCCGCCCGTCATGAAAAGGACCACCCGTGGGTGCATCGCCCGCGCACGGTCCACCTGATAGGTGAACGCGTGGCCCCCGCGGCCGTCGGCCACGAATCCGGCGTCGGGCAGTGCGAAGTTGGCCACCGACCACCCCGTGCGGGCAGCCAGGAGCGTGGGCCACACCACGCGGTTGAGGCCGCCCGCGGTCAGCGAGTCACCGATCACCGCAACGCTGACCTCTCGAGGTTGTGCCGGTCTGTCCTGTTGGGTCAGCACGAAGACCGAGGCGCCCACCGTCTGGCTCACCAGGACGGCCGCGAGCAGAGCGCCCCAGACGCCGCGCGGCGACATCACGGCTCACCTTCGACGAGCGCGGAGTAGGTGGCCACCAGTCTGTCCCCGACGGGCCCCATGCCCATCTCCGACTGGGCGACCGCGCGGCCACGGCGGCCCATGCCCGCCGCCAGGTCCGGCGCGGTCAGGAGTTCGGTGAGCGCGTCCGCCATGGCCTCCGGGGCGGGGCCGGCAACGATTCCACATCGGTTCCGTCTGACCACCGGCGCCAGGCCGCAGTCGTCGGCGATCACCACGGGAACACCGACCGCCATGGCCTCCAACACCGACATCGGGTACGGGTCGCGGATCGACGGCAGCACGCAGGCCGTGGCGCGGGCCATCCGTTCGATCAGTTCGGGATGCGGCAGCGGGCCCAGCCACGATATTCGAGGCTCGGTGCCGATCGCGGCAAGCACGGTGGGGCCCGCACCCTCGTCGGGGCCGATCAGAGTGAAGCGGGCGTCGATTCCTGCGGCCAGTGTCCGTTTGGCCATCTCGACGAAGACGAGTGGGCGTTTCCGGTCGTGCAGGCGCGCGGCGAACAGAACTTCCGGTGGGCCGGTCGGGTTCGCGGCCGCAGCGTAGTCGGGTACGCCGTTCGCCAATGGGGTCAGCCGCAGTCCGCCGCCCGCGACGGCGTTGAGTTCGTGGCACTCCCTGGGCGTCAGATAGAAGACGGCTCCCGCGTCACGCAGTGCCCTGCGGGTGCACATGCAGTCCACCGGGGCGGCCAGCGGATGGCGCGACGGGACCACCATGCCGTGGGTCTGCAGCACATACGGGATATGGCGGCGACGGGCCGCCAGGGCCATCGGCAGGACCACCAGATCGCGGGTGAAATGGACGTGCACAATGTCGAATTCGTCGCCGACGGCGTGAAACCACCGGGTCATGGTCGGGGCCCGCATGCCTGCGAACTTCAACGCGGGTATGGGTTTTCGAGTTGCGAACAGGCGCAAAGGGACGCCGTTGCGTTCGGCCGGCACCATCTGATAGCCGCGTGTCGCGGCCGTTACGGTGACGTCGTGCCCGCGGCGGCGCAGTTCGGCGCTCTGGTTCAGGGCCACGCTGACCGGACCTCCGTAGGCCTCGTCCGGGCTGACCAGCGTGACCACATGCAGGATGCGCATCACTGGGCGGTGATCGTCGCGAGAGGCGGTCGGACGATCGAGTCGGGCGGTACGTCGGTGCTCACCAGGGACGTCGCCGCGATCACGGAGTTGGCGCCGATCGTCACACCGCGGAGCACCGTGCTTTGGGCGCACACCCAGACACCGTCGCCGATGGTGATGGGTCCGTTGTCGAAATCGAAAGTGGGCGAGAGCCGGTCGTGGCTGCCCGTGCACAGGTAGACCCGCTGGGAGATACACACATTGGAGCCGATGGAGATGGTTTCGAGGTTGTACAGTTCGGCGTCGGTGCCCACCCAGGAGTCGTCGCCGATCGCCAGCCGCCATGGCCATTGGATCCGGACCCGATGCCGGATGAGCACACCGCGGCCGATGTCGGCACCGAACCACCGCAGGATCGCGCAGCGTGCGGAACTGGGGCACCACACCTGGGTGAAGACCAGCGTGGACACCGCGACCCAGAGCGCCTGCACCAGCACCCCCCGGCCCTTGTCATAAGGGCGGCCACGACGCGCCGCCAATGACCGCACAGCAATCGAATCGGGCACCCCGCACCCACCTCCCAACTGCGGAAGGTTGAACGCGAAACGAAAACAGGAAACTCGCGACGCCACCCCCCACGCCCGTAGTGTAAACGGTTATCGTCGGGGTCTGCAGGAACTGTCTCGGGGGGAGGGACAACGACCGTGTATGCGACGGGAGCCGCCGCTGAGCCGCGCGGCGACACCCTGTTGGCAGGCCAGGTCGCGGTGCTGCTGGTCGGTGCGACGTCGGCAGTCCAGATCGGCAACATCACCGTGACGCTGCTGTCGGTGGTGTGCCTGCTGTGCGTGCCGGGGTTCCTGCTGATGACCCACCGGGGCATCGAACTGTTGCCGCTGGTGTTCGCCACGCTGGGATGGCTGTCCTTTCTGGCGTCCTGCCTGCTCAACAACGTATCTCTGCTGTGGCCCAATGCTGTTGCCCCGGCGGCGTTTTCGCTCTACCTGATGGGATTCACGGTGCTGACGGACCGGTCGGTCGACCGGGTGGCGGCGATGTTGGCCGGAATCGGTGTCGGCACCGTCGGCTTCTTCGTCCTCGAGGGCATCGAGCTCACGCGCACCGGAGACTTCGGGGATCTCTGGAAATACGGCATCGCCCACGGTGTGACCATCGTGCTGCTGTTCGCGCTCACGACGGCGCGGGTGTCCGCGGTGGCCCAAGCGGGTGTGCTCGCGGTCGTGGGCGTCGGCACTCTGGCGCTGAACTTCCGCGCACACGCCCTGGTCTGCCTGGTGGCGTCGGTCATCCTGGTCATCCACCGGTTGGCGGGTGCCCGGATCGGCCGGGCCTGGCAGTTCGCCGGGGTGGCCCTGTTCGCGCTGCTGTTCTCGTACGTCATGCCCCTGCTGGCCCGGGCCGGCGTGTTCGGCGCCGACCTGCAGCGCAAGATCGTTGAACAGCAGTCGACCCAGTTGCCGGCGCTGCTGGCGGGGCGCACCGAACCGCCCATGACGTTGACGGCAATCAGCGAGCGCCCGCTGTTGGGGTGGGGCAGCGCGATGAACCTGACCCCGGATGTGTACGCGCAGGCCGAACACCTGGCCATTCGAATGGGCTTCCCGCCGACGTTCCCCTTCGAGCTGTACTGGCGACTGCCCGCCAGCGACTACTCGGCCATTCATTCGATCCTGCTCGGTTCGTGGGCCGAGGGCGGAGTGCTCGCGGTCCTGCTGCCGACCTGGCTGCTGGTCATGTGCGTGGGGGTGGTGTGGCACAACGCGCGGTTCGGCCGCTGGGCCCCCTTGGTTCTCACGGTCGCCCTGCAGGGTGCCTGGGATCTGCTCTACTCGCCGTGGACCTACAACATGATTCCCGAATTCGCCTGCTTGGCATTGTTGTTCGCCGCCCTGGGGCGACGTCGGGAGGGTTCGTGGCGGTAACCGTGAGTGTGGTGATCCCCACCGCAGGGCGACCCTCACTCACCCGCGCCATCTCCTCGGTCCAGTGCCAGACCCGACCCGTCCTCGAGATCATCGTGGTGGTCGACCACGACCGCACGATGTCGATTCCCGTCGATGATCGGATCACGCTGATCCGCACCGGGTCTGCGCAGGGCGCGGCGGTCAGTCGACAACGGGGCATCGATGTCGCCCGCGGCGACGTCATCGCGCTCCTCGACGACGACGACGAGTGGTACCCGGACAAGCTTGCGCGTCAGTTGGCTACGGTCGAGCACACCGGCGACCGAAACTGGGTCGCGTCGTCGCGGGTCACCGTGTTGGGGCCCGCGTCGCGCAGGCGCACCTGGCCACGCCGGCTGATCGGACCCGGCGAATCGGTGACCGACTACCTGTTCCGCGTCGGCCGGGTGGGTGCGGGCGACGTGCTGCTGCAGACGTCGACGTTGTGCTTTCCCACCGAACTGGGGCGGCGGTTCCGCTGGGACGGCCACGTGGATGCGGTGCACGACGAACCGAGTTGGCTCATCACGGTCCAGCGAGGTTCACCCGATGTGCGGTGGATCCATGTGCCCGCCGTGCTCGGCGTCTACCACGTGGACGGCCGGTCGGTGTCGCGCAGCGGCCAGGACCGGACCGACGACTACATCCGCTGGGGGTTGTGCCACCTGAATGGCGAATCCCCACGCATCCTCGGCGACTACCTGTGCACCAGCCCGGTCAGCGCCGCGGTGTCCGCGATGTCGCTGGCGGGGATCAACCGGGCCATCCGCGCGTCGCTGCGGCACGGGCGGCCGGGGCTTCCCGCGTTGACCTACGCCGTGTTGAACGGGGTGCGGGTGGGCGCGGTTCGCCTGCGGGCGGCGATTCGACGATGAGCGGGGGGCTGGCGCCAGGGGAGCGTCGCGCGCTGCTGGCCGGGCCGCTGTACCGAATTCTGGGCACGCCTGTGGTGGCCGGCTTGGGCCTGCTGAACACCAGCATCATCGCGCACGAGACCGGGCCAGCGGTGTTCGGTCTGGTGGCGCTGGTCGCCACTGTGGCGCTGCTGTTCCCGTTCGCCGATCTGGGGATCGGCGCCACGGTGCTCAGCGCCAGCGCGCAACTCACTGGGCCGGCTCAGGATTCCGACGCGGTGAACGTCATTCGCCGTGCCTATCACGTGCTGCTGGGGGTGGCCGGCGCACTCGTGGCGGGGGCCCTGGTCATCATGGCGTTCGACGGGTGGGCGCTGTTGGTGGGCTTCTCGTCGGGCCCCCAGGACCGCTGGGCCATCACGGTGGCCGCGTGCCTCTGGGCCGTGAGCATCCCGGCCGGCCTGGGGGTTCGGATCCTGATCGGCATCGACCGCAATCCGCTGGCCACCGTGGTCTTGATGAGCTGTCCGGCCTTCGCGTTGGCGGTGACCGCGGCGCTGGCCGCGAGCCACGTGAGCGGGATCTGGTACGCGGTGTCGGCACTGGCCGGGCTGGTGCTCGGCCAGCTTCTCGGAACCGTCCTGGCGCTGCGCATCTCTGGGCTGGGCACGACGGTGTTCGGTCGTGTCACATCGGATCCGGCACGGGCGCGCCTTCTGGCGGGCAGCATGTGGCTGTTTCTGGTGGGCGCGGGGTCGGCGGTGGGCCTGCAGGCGGGCCGGGTGATCCTGGCGCACCTGTCCACACCCGAGCAGCTGTCGCAGTATGCGCTGACCGCCCAGCTGTACGCGGCCTGCTGGTCGGTGGTCTCCACCGCGGGCCTGGCGTACTGGCCCATCTTCGTCAAACGCCGGACCGCCACCGAGGAGACGGTTCAGATGTGGCGCACGCTGACCGAGGTGTTCGGCGTCTGCGCATTCATCGCGGCCCTGGGCATGTGGGCGTTGGGCCCCTGGGCGGCGGCCGTGCTCTCCGGTGGGCGCATCGAGGTGAGCTCGTGGCTGGCCCTGGCGTTCGGCGCGCTGTTGGTCGGCCAGGCGGTCCACCTGCCGGCCAATGTGCTGCTCACCCGGCCCGACGAGGCGCGGTGGCAGGCACGGTGGACCCTGGTGATGGCCGCTCTGAGCGTCGTCGTCGGCTGCCTGGTGGCGCCCTGGGGGGCGCTCGCGGTGGTGTCCGCTGCTGTGCTGGCAACCGTTGTGGCGCAGGTCATTCCGGATCTGGCGTGGGTGCCTCGGTTGGTGCGTCGGCGGCCGTGCGGCGGGTGAGCGGGCGGGCCAGGGGAGCCACCACGGTCTGGCCCGCGCCCACGTCGTCGACCACGGTGGCGTTGGCGCCCACGGTGGCGCCGTCGTGCAGCGTGATGGGGCCCACCACCACGGCCCCGGCCCCCACCCGGACCCGGTCACCGAGCG
The DNA here is from genome assembly GCF_010729895.1 of Mycolicibacterium confluentis. Lineage (NCBI taxonomy): Bacteria > Bacillati > Actinomycetota > Actinomycetes > Mycobacteriales > Mycobacteriaceae > Mycobacterium > Mycolicibacterium confluentis. The sequence continues at coordinate 3,663,390 of NZ_AP022612.1, read as the reverse complement.
TCGGCCGGCCGGCAGCGTCGTAGCCGATGGTCACCTGCTGGTTGATCCAGCATTGGCTGCCAATGGATTTCGCGGTGACGATGGTGGCCACTCCGTGTTGGATGAACAGCGCGGGACCGATGCTGTCGGCCTCCAGCGTCAGGGTGGGCGCTGGGCGATAGAGCATGCGCAGCAGCAGGCGGGTCGGCCACCCCGCCGAGCGCAGACGGAAGTGCACCAGGGTGCGGAATTCGGCCAACGCGCCGCTCAGGTAGGCGAACCGGCCGTAGTCGTCGAGGTCGAGCAGCCGTGGGTCGCCGATGCAGCGGACCCACCAGTCCACGTCCTGCTGCACGGTGTCGCGGGCCCCCGCGCGCACCACACCCCGCCACAGCGGGTACGCCCACGCGCGGGCGAGCCGAAACAGGCTGGCGTTCGTGCGCCGGGTCATTCGTCGATGATAGGGATCGGTGGCGCCGGCTGGGCTCAACAACCGGGCTGCAGCACGGCGCGCGCGAAGCCGGCGGACTGGTAGGCGTATTCCGACGCCCACTCCCACGCCGACAAGTGCGTGGGGCTCGCCGCCATCACCAGTTCGCCCGCGAAACATCGCTCGAGGATGAATCGGGCCCGCGAGATGTGTGGTCGGAACGTGACCACGATGACCCGACGCCAGCCGTGCTCGTCGGCCATCTGGCGCAGCATCGCGCCCTCGCCCCTGGTGGTCGGCGGATCTGGTGCGAAGCATTGCACCGCGGGGTTGGTGTGCGGGGCCGCGCAGTACTCCGTCAGCCAGGGGTCACGGGCGCCGTTGGGGTTCGAGATCACCACCATCGGGGCCCAGCCCTCCGCGGCGAGTTCGAGCCCGAAGGGGTAGCGGGCGTAGCCGGGGCCGCCGAGGATCAGCACGGCGTCCGCGGGCCGCAGCGCATCCGTGGTGGGTGCGACGTACACCGGAAACCCCGCGCCGCCGAGGCCGGCCAGGACGAGGACGACGCCGATGGCCAGGCGCAGGGCGGTCCGACTCCGGCGGCTGCCGCGGATTGTGGACATTCTCGGCTCTCGCACTGCTACCGTGGCGCCATGACCGGGGGGTCTGTTCTCGATGCCGGGGTGAGCGCGCACGAACTCGTCGACAGGCTCGACGGGGAGGGCTTCGTGTGCCTGCCCGGGGTCGTGGCGCCGCAGTGGTTGGAGGATGCGCGAGCCAGCGTATCCGGGCACCTGGCCGCGTACGGCGTATCGGACTTCTGCATCATCCGTCCCGACAGTGACTCGCAGTCGCCGGCACACCGCTTTGTCAGCGACCCCGCCGTCCACGGACTGCTCAGGGAGCTGGCCGAACTTCGGTGGCCGCGTGGGGTGGCGGAGTCGGAGACCATCTTCAGCGTCCTGCGTGTGCTGGCCGGGCCGCAACGCATGGCCACATCACATGCCTTCCATTTCGATGCCGCGGTGGTGACCATGTTGGTCCCGCTGATCATCCCAGAGGCGGGAGCCGGACGTTCGGGGGAACTCGTGGTGTTCCCGAATCGACGACCGTTCCGCCGGTCCGCGTTGCTCAACCTGGTGGAGAAGCTCTGGACTGAGAGCCGACTGCGGCGCGGCCGTATCCTGCGTGAGGTCCGCTCGGCACCCACCCGCTGCACCGTGCAGCTTCAGCCGGGAAGTGTGTACCTGTTCTGGGGCTACCGGACGCTGCACGGGAACCTGCCCTGCGCACCCGATACGGTGCGTGCGACCCTGCTGGTGCACTTCGGTGACCCGCACCGCACCAGCAGGTTGATCGCCTCGGCCCGCGCGCTGCGGCGCAGGCTGTGGGCATCCATTGAGCACACCGAGGCCACCGTGGTGCGGTTCTGACACCCCGCCGGTGGCGCACGATCCCCGTGGTACTGACGTGCGGGGGTGTGTCCTGAGTACGCTGCGCTGCGTGAACCACGACGCCCTGCGCCCCCCTGTCGACACCGAGCTGATTCGTCGGACGGCACTGCAACCTGCGGGTCCGTGGCGCCGCTTCAATGTGGTGACCGAGACCGGATCTACCAATGCCGATCTGCTGGCGCGCGCCCGCTCCGGTGAGGACATCGCGGGCGCGGTGCTGGCCGCCGACCATCAGACCGCAGGCCGCGGTCGCAACGGCAGGCAGTGGTCGGCGCCGCCACGTTCCCAGGTCGCGGTGTCGGTGGGGGTCGACGTCTCCGGGGTGCCATCGTCGGCGTGGGGGCTGCTTCCGCTGGCCACCGGGGTCTCGGTCATCGACGCGGTGGCGGCCGTCACGGGCCTCGAGGCGAAGCTGAAGTGGCCCAACGACGTGCTGGCCGAGACCGGCAAACTGGCGGGCGTCCTGGCTGAGGTGGCCTCGCCGGCGCCGGTCGTCGTGATCGGCACCGGAATCAACGTGTCCCTGACCGCCGACGAACTGCCCGATCCGGTGGCGACCTCGTTGACCATGCTGGGTGCGGGGCCCGTCGACCGCACCGCACTGCTGGCCGGCTATCTCACCGCCTTGGCGCGCCGTGTGCAGCAGTGGCGAGTCGCAGACCCCGACCTGCTGGCCGACTACCGGCAGCGCAGCGCCACGCTGGGCACGGCGGTCAAGGTGCTGCTGCCCGGGGACCGGCAGCTGGTCGGACAGGCCGTCGACATCGACGACTTCGGCCGACTGCTGATCGACGCCGACGGCGAGCAGGTCACCGTGGCGGCCGGGGATGTCACCCATCTGCGCCCCGCACAGTGAATCACAGGATTCGGGTGACCTTCTCGGTCTGCACGCGCCGTTCCCGGGTGGACGCATCCTCGTTGGCCACCTGAACCAGGGATGCACCTGAGGCGAAGATCGCCACCAGGTTGCGCACCAGGTCTTCGGGCGTGGCCCACCCGTGCGTCGACAGCACCCGGTCGGCGCCGCTGAGGCCGAGTGTCGCGGCGTGTGCCCGGGCCTCGGCCAGCACCTCGTCGACCGCGCGGCCACCCAGGGCCGGCCCCGGAACCCGTTCGGGCACGATCTGGTCGCCCTGGGCGCGCACGGCGGTCGCGTAATCGGTGATGCCGACCGGAAGGTCCGCGACGGGCTTGCCGAACGGGTCGAGCGAGAGCACCGCGATCTCACCCATGCCGACGGCCTCCTCGGCCTCCGGCAGGCGGTCGGCGGTGCACAGCGCGACGTCTGCCGGACCCGTCAGCGTCACCTGCGCGCCGATCCACCAGACGCCGAGCAGCACGGCCGAGGTCTGCCAGTGCGCGGGCAGCAGCACGGCGACCGTCGTCGAGGGGTCAGCGCCGAGTTCGTCGCGCAGCAGGTTGGCGGTCTTGGCGGCCCAGTTGGCCAGCGTCACCGTGGACAACTCGATGCGTTCGCCGGTGGCATCGTCGTAATAGGTGATGCGGGGTCCCGAGGGGTTGTCACGCATCAGGGGGTCGAGGATCTCGCCCGTCAGGGTAGGCACTGGCTTCCTCTGCTCAGTTGACGCACTGCGGGTCGTCGGAGCCCGCGGTGAGGATCGGCGACGGCAGGGGCGCCGAGGTGGCCGCGACCGGACTTGCGTCGCTGGTCTCCGGCGAGTAGCCCTCCAGCCCTGACCCAGGGCCGGTGTAGTCGTAGGACAGCATCACCCGCGCCGAACCCTCGGGCACCGAACCATCGGCGACGATCGGGAGATTGCCCAACTCCTTGGCGATGGCCTGCGCGCCGAGGTCGTCGACGGTGGCGGCCTGAACCTGGCTGTTGGGCACCTTCGGCCCCTCGTTGTTGCCGACGTGGCCGCCGGTGAAACCCCGGCTCGTCAGCACCTGCGACACCGCGGCGGCCAGACCGCCCACATCGGAGTCGTTGATCACCTCGACGGTGGTCTTGTCGGGGGAGTAGGCGACCTCCTCGGTCTTGCCTTCGTCCTGGCCCTGCAGCAGGCTGTGCACCCATTCCTTGACGTTGTCGGGATCGATGCGCACCACGCTCTGCATGCCGTCGTCGCTCCACCCGGCCTCGTCGAGCACCGGGATGGTCGCGAACACCACGCTGCCCGCGGCGAGCTTCTGCAGCTGATCGACGAAGTTCATGATGTCCCAGCCCTCGGACAGCACCACCGAGCGCTGCACGGCCTCCTGCAGCCTGTTCAGCGTCGAGGGACTCGACAGTGTCTGGCTCGAGATCACCTGGTGGGCAAGCGAAGCCATCACCGCCTGCTGACGCACCACGCGGTCGAGGTCGCCGCGCGGCAGGTCGTGGCGCTGGCGGACAAAGCTCAACGCCTGCGGTCCATCCAGCTTCTGCCAGCCCGCGGGGAAGTCGGCACCCGAAAGAGGTTCGTACACGGTGTCTTTGAGGCAGACGTCGACTCCGCCGAGCGCATCGGTGATCAATGCGAATCCGAGCAGGCCGATTTCGGCGTAATGGTCCACCGTCACGCCGGTGAGGTGGGCGACGGTCTCGATCAGCGCTTCGCGACCGGCCTCTGTGCCGCGCTTCTCACCTTCAACCGGGTCCATGCCCTGGTTCTCGATGAGTTCTTTCATCGTGGCCAGCTTGGCGTCGCCGTACACGCCGTTGATCTTCATCTTGCCCTGGTTGTCGGGCAGTTCGACGTAGGTGTCGCGCGGGATGGAGATCGCGGTCGCGGACTTTCCGTTGTTGGGGATGCGGACCAGGATGATGGTGTCGGTGTTGGTCGCGACGTCATTGCCCACGCGCAGGGCCGCGAGTTCCTCGGCCGACAGCGGGTTGCCGTGCGCGTCGGTGCGGCTGTCGACGCCCACGAGCAGGATGTCGATCGCGCCGTCCTCACCGCCGCCGCCGAGTGCGGCGGTGCTGATGTGGTTGATCCCGCCCTCAAACGAGCGGATCTTGGCCCAGGCCACGCCGGTGCCGAGCACGATGGCGACGGCGATCACGGACGCGATGACGCGACTGACCCGGACTGGCATTCGCTCAGGCTACTTGCGGATGCTGGCAGACGGCGGTAGCCGGTGTCGGCGTGCCAGACTCTTCTGTTGTGTCGGAGCGGATTGTCATCACAGGTGCCGGAGGCCAGGTCGGCCGCTTCCTCGCGCGGCGCGCAGAGCATCTGGGACGACGGGTTCTGGCGTTGACCTCGGCCCAGTGGGACATCACCGACCCGTCCTGCGCGCCCGCACTGACCAGCGATGATGTGGTGATCAACTGTGCGGCCATGACCAACGTGGACGCCGCGGAGGGTGACCCGGACCGGGCCTTCGCGGTCAACGCCGCCGGTGCGGGCCACGTCGCGGGGGCGTGCGCGCGGGTCGGTGCGCGTGTGGTGCACATCTCCACCGACTACGTCTTCAGTGGCGACTTCGGCGGTGCCGCCCCTCGGCCCTACGAACCGGATGACGCGGTGTCTCCACTGTCGGTCTACGGGCACAGCAAGCTCGCGGGAGAGCACGCGGTGCTCGAAGCGGTGCCGACGGCCACGGTGGTGCGGACGTCGTGGGTGTACACCGGCGCCGACGGACCGGACTTCGCGGCGGTGATGGCGCGCCGGGCGCGGGCTGGCGAAGCAGCAGAGGTCGTCGACGACCAGATCGGCTCGCCGACCTACACCGGGGACCTGGTCACAGCCCTGCTGCAGATCATCGACGACCGTCTGGACGCCCGCGTGCTGCACGCGGCCAACGCGGGCGCGACCAGTCGATATGAGCAGGCCCGCGCGGTCTACGCCGCGGTGGGGGCGGACCCCGATCTGGTGCGTCCGGTCAGCACCGACCGGTTTCCGCGGCCCGCGGCCCGGCCTGCCTATTCAGTGCTGGGCTCCCGGCTGTCCACCGCGGCGGGGCTCACGGCGCTGCAGCCCTGGCCAGAGGCCGTCGCTCAGGCTCTCGCCGAGGCATGACCGTTCGCCAGCTACCCTTTCTGCCGTGACCGACGAACTGCCCGTGGTGACGGTGACCTATTCACCGGGTACGCATCTCGAGCGGTTCCTGTCTTCGCTGACCGTGGCCACCGACCGACCCGTGCAGGTCGTGATCGCCGACAACGGTTCGGATGACGGGGCCCCTGAGGCCGCCGTCGAGCGCTATCCCAATGCGCGCCTGCTGCACACGGGCGGCAACCTGGGTTACGGCACCGCGGTCAACCGCGGAGTCACGGAGTTCGGCTCGCAGGCCGGCGAGTTCATCGTGATCGCCAACCCCGACGTGGTGTGGTCGCCGGGCAGCATCGACAGCCTGATCGAGGTCGCGCGACGCTGGCCCAGGGCCGGTGCGGTGGGACCGCTGATCCGCGACCCCGACGGCTCGGTGTACCCGTCGGCGCGGCACCTGCCCAGCATCATCCGCGGCGGTATGCACGCCGTCGTGGGACCGTTCTGGAAGAACAACCCGTGGACGGCCGCCTACCGGCAGGACCACGAAACGCCGAGCGAACGCGCGGTCGGCTGGCTTTCGGGATCGTGCCTGCTGGTGCGCCGATCGGCGTTCGAGGACATCGGCGGCTTCGACGAGCGCTACTTCATGTACATGGAGGACGTCGACCTCGGTGACCGCCTCGGTCGGGCCGGATGGCTCAACGTGTACGCGCCGTCGGCCGAGATTCTGCACGCCAAGGGGCATTCGACGGGCCGCGACCCGGCCCGGAATCTGGCGGCGCACCACGACAGCACGTGGACCTATCTGTCCGACAGGCACACGGGGTGGCGGAATGCACCGCTGAGGTGGGCGATGCGCAGCGCGCTCACCGTACGATCAGGGCTCGTCGTGCGCCGCTCACGGCGAGAGATGAGGAGGCGGAACACATGAGCGACTTCGATCCCAAGAAGGTGGATGCCGTCGTCCTCGTCGGTGGCAAGGGCACCCGGCTTCGGCCGTTGACGCTGTCGTTGCCCAAACCGATGCTGCCCACCGCGGGCTTCCCGTTTCTCACGCACCTGCTCTCGCGAATCGCGGCGGCGGGCATCGAACATGTGGTGCTGGGCACGTCTTACAAGGCTGCCGTGTTCGAGAACGAGTTCGGTGACGGGTCCAAGCTGGGTCTGCAGATCGAGTACGTCTTCGAACCCGAACCCCTGGGCACCGGCGGCGGCATCGCCAACGTGTCCGAGAAGCTGCGCCACGACACCGCCGTGGTGTTCAACGGCGACGTGCTGTCGGGCGCGGATCTCGGTGAGCTTCTGCAGTTCCATCACAACCATGACGCACAGGTGTCGATGCACCTTGTGCGAGTGAGCGATCCGCGGGCCTTCGGGTCGGTGCCGACCGACTCCGACGGCCGGGTCACGGCCTTCCTCGAGAAGACCGATGATCCGCCGACCGATCAGATCAACGCGGGCTGTTACGTTTTCGACCGCGAGATCATCGATCGAATCCCGCGTGGCCGCGAGGTCTCGGTGGAGCGCGAGGTCTTCCCGGCGCTGCTCGCCGATGACGTGAAGATCTGCGGTTACGTCGACGCCTCCTACTGGCGGGACATGGGCACGCCCGAGGATTTCGTGCGTGGCTCCTCGGATCTGGTCCGCGGGCTGGCGCCGTCGCCGGCACTGGGCGGCCATCGCGGGGAAAGCCTTGTGCACGACGGTGCTTCGGTGGCGCCGGGTGCGGTGCTGGTCGGCGGTACGGTCGTGGGCCGTGGCGCCGAAATCGGCCCGGGTGTGCGACTCGACGGCGCGGTGATCTTCGACGGCGCGCGGGTCGAGGCGGGGTCGATGATCGAACGGTCGATCATCGGTTTCGGCGCGCATATCGGACCGCGGGCATTGATCCGTGACGGCGTGATCGGCGACGGCGCGGTGATTGGTGCCCGTTGTGAGCTGCTGCGCGGTGCTCGGGTGTGGCCCGGGGTGGTGTTGCCCGACTGCGGGATTCGCTACTCCAGCGACGTCTAGCTTTCCCGCGACCGCCCGTGTCTGTACGGGTTTTCGCGGCGTGTCGCGTACCAATGCGGGCGCTCACCGGTTGGGAACGGGCCGCTCAAACTAGCCCAGCGCTCGGGCGCGGGACACCAGATGCGTCAGCGCGTCGTCGGTGCCGGGCGGCAGCGCATCGACGGGCCACCACTGCAGATCCAATGACTCGTCACTGATTGCCGGCGTGGCCCCTGCCGGCGCGTAGGCAGTGAACTGCATGTCCAGATGCCTGGTGGGCACGCCCAGCGAGCAGGTCAGCGGATGGACGTGCAGCGCGGTGAGATTCGGGTCGATGTGCAGGCCCGGCATGCCGGACTCTTCGGTGCCCTCGCGCAGTGCGGCCGCGACGATGTCGGCGTCGCCTGCCTCACAGTGTCCGCCCAACTGCACCCAGCGCCCCAGTCGGGGATGCAGCGTGAGCAGCACGTGCTCGCGGGCGTGATCCAGCACCGCCACCGAGGCCGTGATGTGCCCGGGTGCGCACGCACGCTGGCACGCGTCCTCCCGCGCCAACACGAATGCAAGCACCGCGTGCCGCAGCGTGTCCTGTGCGGGATCGGGTGCGGCCCAATCGGTCAGCGTCGCAATAACGGACTCTCGCAGCGTCATCGCTGCACCAGCAGGTCGTCGGTGGGGACGGGTTCGCGGGGCCCGGGCGGCTCCTCGTCGGGATGATGGCCGATCGCGATGGCGCCCAACGGCTCCCAGTCGGCGGGCAGATCGAGTTCAGCGCGCACGTCGTCGGCGGCGAAGATCGTCGACCCGATCCAACAGCTGCCGACCCCACGCACCGCCAGTGCGACGAGCAGCGCCTGCACAGCCGCGCCGACCGCGACCGTGAACATGGTGTGCTCGGCGGCGGTGCGGGCAGCGTCGGGGTACTGGTGCGCGCCGTCGGGGACCATGAACGGGATGACGACTTCGGGTGCGTCATAGAGGATCTGGCCGCGGGCAACACGACGTTCGACAGAGTCGGGATCGCGGCCGTCGGCGGTCAGATCCGCGCGCCATCGTTGACCGAGCCGGTCCAGCAGGGCGGTGCGCCGCTCGGCGTCCCGCAACCAGACGAACCGCACGGGACGCGTGTGATGCGGTGCGGGTGCGGTGAGTGCCTCGGCGACCGCGCTCTCGATGAGTTCGGGGTCGACGGGATCGTCGGCGAACGCCCGCACCGAACGTCGCAGCAGTTGGGCCTGGCGGCGGCCCAGATCGATGGCCTCGGCCGTGCCGAGCCAGAACAGGTCCTCCTCACCCGCACGCACCAGTCGGCGCCCCGTGGACCCGTCGTCGGCCAGATTCAGGCCGCGCACCACGGCGACCGGGATGGCGGTCAGCTTGCCCTTCACCAGGTCTGCCGCCGCGGCGACCTCGTCGGCGACGGCGACCTCGGTGACCAGGAGTTCGTTTCCGTGGGTGTCGTTGGCGCCCGCATAGCCGTACAGCACCGACAGCCCGGCCGAGCCGATGGCGACATCGGTCTGACCGTTGCGCCACGCCCGGCCCATGGTGTCGGTGATGACCACGCCGACGGTCACGCCCAGTCGTTCACTCAGCGCGGTGCGCAGCCTGGCCGCGCTCGCGTCGGGATCGACGGGCAGGAGAGCCAACTCGTCGCTGCCGATGTTCGAGCCGTCCACGCCCGCGGCCGCCTGGACCAGTCCGTAGGCGTTCTCGGTGATCAGGGTGCGGCCCTTACGCGCGAGGACCCGGACGGCTTCGGCGTCGATCAGCCTGCGCCGCAGCGCGTCTCGCTCGTCGGGATCCGTGGGTGCCGGCACGATGCGGCCCTCGCACTTCGAGACCACCTTGCTGGTGACGACCACAATGTCGCCGCCGCGCAGCCACGGTGCCGAGTTCGCGATGGCCGCCGCGAGGTCGTCGCCCGGGCGGAAGTCGGGAAGGCCTGCGACGGGAAGGATCTCGACGGCAGCGGCCGCGCCGTGCTCGACGGTCACGGCGCGTCCAAACCGACGAGTTCCAGGCCCGCGCGGACCATCGCCGCGGTGGCGTCGGGGTTGGTCATCAGCAGCGGAACCGACCGCACGGTGACTCCGTCGAGCGCCGCGTGGTCGCCCTCGTGCACCAGCCAGCCGTCGAGGATGCCGGTGCCGGACCGGGCGCCGTAGTGCTCTCCGACCGCCTGAGAGGTGGACTCGACGCCGATCACCGACAGGCACTCGTCAGCCATACCGCGCAACGGCTTTCCGCCGATGATGGGGGAGTATCCGACGACCGGGGCGGAGGTGGAGCGCAGCGCCCCGCGGACGCCGGGGATCGCGAGGATTGCGCCGATGCTGACGACGGGGTTGGAAGGGGCCAGGAACACCACGTCGGCGTCGGCGATGGCCTCGCTGACGGCGGTGGTGGCCGCGGCCTTCTCTGCGCCGACGAACGCGAAGCTGTGTGTGGGCACTCCTGCCCGGTAGCGCACCCACCACTCCTGGAAGTGGATGGCACGCCGATCTCCGGACTCGGGGTCGGTGATCACGACGTGGGTCTCGCAGCGGTCGTCGGAGGCCGGCAGCAGGCGCGCGCCGGGCTGCCAGCGCACGCACAGCGCTTCGGTGACGTCGGACAGCGGATACCCGGCCCGCAGCATCTGGGTGCGTACCAGGTGGGTCGCGAGGTCGCGGTCGCCCAAGCCGAACCAGTCGGGCTGCACGCCGTAGGCCGCAAGCTCCTCCTTGGCGTTCCAGGTCTCGTTGCGATGCCCCCAGCCCCGCTCGGGGTCGATGCCGCCGCCGAGGGTGTACATGCAGGTGTCGAGGTCCGGGCAGATCCGCACGCCGTGCATCCAGGCGTCGTCGCCGATGTTGACCACCGCGGTGAGTTCATGGGCCGGTGATTCGCCGTCCGCAAACTGCCCCAAGCCCAGCAATCGCTGAACGCCCAACAGGAAGCGGGCGCCGCCCACTCCGCCAACCAGTACGGTGATCCTCACATCGAACGAGACTAGGCGGTGTACCCGAGCTGGCACCCAACTGGTGTGTGCCGTTTGACACGCAGAAATCTCAGTGCGATTACTCACACGACACGCCCAGGCAACGCCACGCCGAATTCCCGGAAATTGGTGGTATGAATTTCGACCTCAGCGCTTGACCCCAGCAGCTAACACGTGTCTAATCACATCAGTGTCATTTCAAGGTTGGCCGGCCGGTTCCGGTGTCGCAGACCGAGATTCGATCGTATGTTCGAATGGAATGGCCACAGAACAACAGTGGGCGACATTTCACGAATTGACGAACAAAAGGTGAGGAGGCGGAACATGTCCTATGAGCACCTCTACGGCTCATTGGGAAGTGCACCGCACACCAACACGGACTCGGTCTCGGTGGGCGCGGCGGGCCGTCCTCACTTGAGTTTGGTGCCAGACGATTTCGCGTCGGCACCGGCTACCGAGGACGATGAGTGGCAGGAGCGGGCGCTCTGTGCGCAGACGGATCCAGAGGCCTTCTTCCCGGAGAAGGGCGGATCCACCCGCGAAGCCAAGCGCATCTGCTTGGGCTGCGAGGTGCGCGATGCGTGCCTCGAGTACGCGTTGGCCAACGATGAACGCTTCGGCATCTGGGGCGGTCTGTCCGAGCGTGAGCGTCGACGGCTCAAGCGCGGCATCATCTAGCAAACTTTGAGAGGTCGGCCCGCGGATCGCGGGTCGATTGGGGGTCAGTTTCTGCTCGCCCGTCTCGGCACGAATCCCGCTGTGACCATTCACACCGGCGGAACGTGGCGCCTGAGGCGGGCGTTTCGCTGTTCAGGACCGATGTGCAGCGACCGAGACGTCAATCCTCGTCGAAAGACGGGTCGATGACCGACGGTTCCACCCCCAGATAGGTGGCGACTTGGGCCACCAGGATCTCGTGCAGTACGTCACCGAGTTCAGTGGTGTCCTTGGCGCGACGTTCTATCGGCTTGCGGAACAACACGATTCGCGCGCGGGTGGCGTTTCCGCGGACGTCGACACCAGCCGGCATGAGCCTGGCCAGCGCGATCGGGCCGTCGGCGATGACCTCGGGCGGGAACTGAACGTTCTCGGGATCCCGTGGTGAGATGCGCGGAATCTCGTCGACCGCGATGTCCAGCGCCGTCAGGCGCTCCTGCCACGTGCGCTCGATGGGCTCATAGGCCTCGAGGACGGCCATGTCGAAGCGTTCGGCCCGACTGCGCCAGCCCGGAACCGTCGGTGGCAGCAACGGACCGCGCACTTCCCGGCCATGCCGCGTCGATCGTCGGCGTGACCGGCTACGCCCAGAACTGCGGGAATCGGCCATCGGCTGATGTTATCGGGCGCGCAGAAGTGGTCGGGTAACGGTTCGGCAGCGCCGCGTCGTGTGCGCGTGTCCGACGCGACCGAACGGAATCCGCACGATAGCCTCACGGAGTGAATGTTCCCCGTCGCTGCTGCCGGCCCGGGTGCCCCCATTATGCGGTGGCGACGTTGACGTTCGTCTATGCCGATTCGACAGCCGTCGTGGGGCCGCTGGCCACTGTGCGCGAGCCGCACTCGTGGGATCTCTGCGTCTCCCATGCCGGGCGCATCACCGCGCCCCGGGGGTGGGAGTTGGTCCGGCATTCGGGACCCCTGCCAGCGCAGCCCGATTTTCCCGACGAAGACGACCTGGTGGCCTTGGCCGACGCTGTCCGCGAAGGACGCGAAGCCCCGGCCCGGACGGTGCCCGTCGCAGGGTTCTCCGAACCCACCGGGCACCAGTCCGCCTCGCACACCGGAGCCGTCCTGGCTCCGCCTCCGCACCGCGCGACCGGTGTCGGGCGCCGGCGTGGACACCTGCGCGTTCTGCCCGATCCCAGCGACTGAAGTCGCGGCCCGCACGCGATTCGACAGCCGAGTCGCACTGCGCCGCGACCGCTAGGCTGGCAGACAACGTTCTGGTTTTCGTAGGCGGCGTCACAGCCGTCGTGTTCTGTCAGGAGTTCTCCATGTCGGGTTCCCCCGGTTTCGCCGCGGACGCGGTCAACAGCGTCATCAAGGCGTACGACGTTCGGGGGCTGGTGGGGGAACAGCTGAACGCGGAGTTCGTGGGTGCGGTCGGCGCGGCATTCGCGCGGTTGGTGCGGGGTGACTCCACTCAGGTCGTGATCGGATACGACATGCGGGCGAGTTCGCCCGAGTTGGCCGCGGCGTTCGCCGACGGAGTCATGGGGCAGGGTCTGGACGTCGTGCGGATCGGACTGGCATCCACCGATCAGCTCTACTTCGCCTCCGGGCTGCTGGACTGTCCGGGCGCGATGTTCACCGCGAGCCACAACCCGGCCGCATACAACGGCATCAAGCTGTGCCGCGCGGGGGCCAAGCCGGTCGGGCAGGACACCGGGCTTGCCGCCATCCGCGACGACCTCATCGCCGGCGTGCTGGGGTACGACGGGCCCGCGGGAACGGTCTCCGACCGCGACGTGCTCGCCGACTACAGCGCGTTCCTGCGCTCGATCGTCGACGTCACCGGACTGCGCCCCCTGCGGGTGGCGGTGGACGCGGGCAACGGTATGGCGGGCCACACCGTGCCGGCCACGCTCGACGCGATCGACGCGCTCACCGTGCTGCCGCTCTACTTCGAACTCGATGGCACGTTCCCCAATCACGAGGCCAACCCCTTGGACCCCGCGAACCTGGTCGATCTCCAAGGGTTCGTCGTCGCTCAGGGTGCCGACATCGGCCTGGCGTTCGACGGGGACGCGGACCGGTGCTTCGTCGTCGACGAACGGGGCCGCCCGGTGTCGCCCTCGGCGGTCACGGCCCTGGTGGCCGCGGGTGAACTCGGCCGCGAGATCGGCGCCACGGTCATCCACAACCTGATCACGTCGCGGGCAGTGCCCGAACTGATCGTCGAACGTGGTGGCACACCGGTCCGTTCGCGCGTCGGCCACTCCTACATCAAGGCGCTGATGGCCGAGACCGGGGCGATATTCGGTGGGGAGCATTCCGCGCATTACTACTTCCGGGACTTCTGGGGTGCCGACTCCGGCATGCTTGCGGCACTGTATGTCCTTGCTGCGCTTGGACGTTCAGATCGCCCGCTGTCGGAGCTGACCGCCGACTACCAGCGCTACGAGGCTTCCGGCGAGATCAACTTCACCGTCCGCGATGCGCCCGCCTGCGTGGAGGCGGTGCTCACGACGTTCGGCACGCGCATCCAGTCGATCGACCATCTCGATGGTGTGACAGTCGATCTCGGAGAAGGGGCCTGGTTCAACCTGCGCACCTCCAACACCGAACCGCTGCTGCGCCTCAACGTCGAAGCCCGCACTGCCGACGAGGTCGCCGCGATCGTCAGCGACGTGGACGCCGAAATCGCGGCACTCGAGTCAGCGGCTGAGGCGGTTCCGTGAACGCCACCCGCGCCTCCGTCGACCTCGACGACGCATCCGGCCTGATCGCCGCCGACCGCGACGGTCTGCTGCGTGCGGCGTCGATGGCGGGTGCTCAGGTGCGGGCGACTGCCGCGGCCGTCGAGGAGGGCGTGCTCGATCCACTGCGCGGCGAGCGCCCCCGCTCCCTGATCTGGGTCTCGGGCCGCGGCACCGCTGAGTCTGCGGGGGTGATGCTTGCGGCCGTCCTCGCCGGTGTCACCGCCGAGCCGATCGTGCCTGTGTACGAGGTGCCGCCGTGGATCGGACCCCTCGATGTGCTGGTGGTAGCCGGTGACGACCCCGCGGACCCGGTGCTGGTCGCGGCCGCCGCGACAGGCGTGCGTCGCGGCGCCCGGGTGGTCGTCGTCGCGCCCGCGGAGGGGCCGCTTCGGGACGCATCCGCCGGGCGCGCGGTGGCGCTGTCCCCGCGCGTCTGGGTACCTGACGAGTTCGGCCTGTGCCGGTATCTGGCCGCGGGCCTGGCCATCGCCCAGGCCGTCGACCCCGCCGTCCATGTCGATCTCGCGGCGCTGGCCGACGACTTGGACGCAGAAGCGCTGCGCAACAGCGCGGCGCGAGAGATCGTCACCAACGCCGCGAAGTCCCTTGCGGATCGGATCGGCGGCCGCGGTACGGCGTTCGTGGGCGACAGTCCTGCGACGTTGGCGCTGGCCCGCCACGCCGCTTCGTTCTTCCTGCGGGTGACGGGAGAACCGGTGGCTTCCGGTGGACTCGCGGATGGGTTGGTGGCACTGCGTTCGGCCGCGGCGACGGGCGGCGGCGCCGACCCCGTCGACGCCTTGTTCCACGACGAGGAACTCGACGGGCCGCTGCCCGCGCGTCTGCGGATCGTGGCGCTGACGCTGGGCGCGGAGCGGTCGGCCGTGGTCGCCCGGGTCGCGGGATTCGACGACGTCGACGTCGTCGGCGCACAGGACGTGCCGGACCTGGCTGGCGATCCCACCGCACTGGCCCATGGCAGACCAGAACAGCAGCTGGCTACGCTCGCCGTTCGGCTGGAGATGGCAGCCGTGTATCTGCGTCTGGCTGGGGGCTGAGGACACCAGATGGGGACTGAGAAGACACAGGGGATCGAGTAGTGGACCTGTTGCGCGGGGCGATACGGACATACGCATGGGGATCGAGAACCGCAATCGCGGACTTCACGGGCCGGCCGGTGCCGGCGCCCCATCCTGAGGCCGAACTGTGGCTGGGTGCGCATCCGGCCGACCCGGCCTGGGTGCAGACACCCGACGGAGAGCACAGCCTGTTGGATGCGCTGCGTGCGGACCCGGAGGGACAACTCGGGTCCGCGGTGCGGTCGCGCTTCGGCGATGTGCTGCCCTTTCTGGTGAAGGTGCTGGCCGCCGATGAACCGCTGTCGCTGCAGGCGCATCCGAGCACCGAACAGGCCGTCGAGGGGTTCGCCCGTGAGGACCGGCTCGGCGTGCCGGTCAACTCGCCCGTGCGCAATTACCGCGACCGAAGCCACAAACCCGAGATCCTGATCGCCCTTGAGCCTTTCGACGCGATGGCAGGTTTCCGGCCGGCGGCCCAGACCATCGAACTGCTGCGCGCACTGGCGGTCTCCGAACTCGATCCGTACGTGGCGCTTCTGTCCGGGGGTGCCGAGTCCGACGGCCTGCGCGCACTGTTCACCACCTGGATCACGCTGCCGCAGCCCGAACTCGACGTCCTGGTGCCTGCGGTCCTCGAGGGTGCGATCAACTACGTCCAGTCGGGCGCAACGGAATTCGTCGCCGAGGCCAGAGCGATCCTGGAACTCGGTGAACGGTATCCCGGAGACGCCGGGGTGCTTGCGGCGCTGCTGCTGAACTGCGTCCACCTCGAAGCCGGTGAGGCCATCTACCTGCCGGCGGGCAATCTGCACAGTTATCTGCGGGGCGTGGGTGTTGAGGTGATGGCCAACTCGGACAACGTCCTTCGCGGTGGATTGACGCCCAAGCACGTCGACGTCCCGGAACTGCTGCGCGTACTGAACTTCACTCCGGCCACTGCCGACGATCTGCATCCTGGAATCGAGCGGGATGGGATCGAGTGCAGCTATCTGACCCCGGCCGATGAGTTCGCGGTGTCAGTCCTGCACCTCGACGGCGCCGACCTCGGACACGAGGTGGATGCTCCCTGCCCGCACGAGGGCCCACAGATCCTCATCTGCTCGCAGGGCGAAGTGGACGTGGTCGCCAAGTCGGGTGAGTTGACGCTCGAACGTGGCTCTGCGGCTTGGGTGTCGGCGGACGAGGGACCCATCCGGCTGGTTGCCGCCCGCGCCGCGACGCTGTTCCGCGCGACGGTGGGGATCTAGCCGCCGTCGGCGACGGCGACGGGCACGTCTGCGGGTCGATTGCGGCGCTCGGCCATCCACGCGCGCATGTTGTGCCGCACCGCACGCCCCACCAGTCGGGGAGACGGGCGCAGGTAGAGGCTGTCGAGCAGGCTGGTGCGCCGCAGGAACCACTCGGCGAGAACGGGATCGGTCTCGGCAGCGCCGAGGAACTGGTCGAACAGCCCGAACATCGGCCCGTACCAGCGCGGATGCTCACCCTCGGCATTGTGGCCGACGTAGTCGGCGACGGCGTTCATGGTCCACACCGGGAACGTGCTCCGCGCGGTGCTGCGCGCCAATCTGTTGACCACATCGCCGCCGCTGGCGAGCACGGACCGCAGGTTCGCGGCTTGAATGGTGCTCAGGGTGACTCCCTGCCCGTAGGTCGGGTTCATGCTGACCACGGCATCGCCGAAGGGGAAGATGCCCTCGGGCATGCGGTCGAGTTTGTCGTAGCGCCGCCACCTGCTGACGGGGTAGCGGTGAAAGTTCATCTCGCCCACCGGTTCTCCGGCGCGCAGCGCAGTGCTGATGTGCGGTGGCAGCACCGTGTCCGCCAATTCGTGGATGCCATCGAGGTCCTTGGGCGGTTCGGCCTTACCCACACCGAAGGCCGTCACGGTCCAGACGCCGTCCTCGTGGAACAGCATGCCCATGCCGAGCGGTCGGTCGTGGCCGGCGCTCATCAGGACCATCTTCTCGGACATCATGCCGTCGGGGATGCGCACGCGATGCGAGGCGTAGGTGACGCCGATCTTGACGGAGTCTTCACGAGGACGTTCGAAACCCCACTCCTGCAACCACACCGGAAGTCGGCTGCCGCGGCCGGAGGCGTCCACCACAAGATCGGCGTCGATGGTCTCACCGTCGTCGAGCACGACACCCGTGACCCGACCGGCGGCCTGGTCGAACCGCGGATGGGCCACGCCGCGGTTGACGAGTTCGACCTGGGGCAGCTCGGTGGCGCGGCGGCGGATCTGCCATTCCAGCTGAGCACGGCTGGGCACGTAGGCGGTGTACGTCGACTCCAGGGTCCTGCCGGTGCCGAGCACGTGGCCGGCCGCCGAGAAGTGGATCGAGTCGGGATCGTTGCGCACGACGGGCACGCCCGCGGCCACCATCTCGTCGAGGATTCCTGGGAACAGCTTCTCGAGTTCCTCGCCGCCGCGCGCCATCAGCAGATGCACATGCTGGCCCTGCGGGATCGCGCTGCGGTTGACGGGTTGGTCG
Source organism: Mycolicibacterium confluentis (assembly GCF_010729895.1). Taxonomy (NCBI): domain Bacteria; kingdom Bacillati; phylum Actinomycetota; class Actinomycetes; order Mycobacteriales; family Mycobacteriaceae; genus Mycobacterium; species Mycolicibacterium confluentis. Next base: position 3,645,615 of record NZ_AP022612.1, on the reverse strand, counting down.
GGCAGTTCGTCGCGTTCGAAGAGTGTCACGCGATCGCAGTGGTCGGACAGGACACGGGCGGCGCACAGTCCGGCGATGCTCCCGCCGATGATCACTACATGCTTCGGCTGGAGTTTGGGTGTCCTGGTCATCGATGGCCACCGTAGTGGGTAGATTGCCGAAACCGGGCCAATTCGAGAGGTGACGAACCTGTGACGACGCGCTGGCGAACAAAGTCTGTCGAGCAGTCGATCGCGGACACCGACGAACCGGGTACCCGGCTTCGCCGTGATCTGAGCTGGTGGGATCTCACAGTTTTTGGTGTCGCCGTGGTTGTCGGCGCGGGCATCTTCACGGTCACCGCGTCCACCGCTGGCAACATCACGGGACCGGCCATCTCCGTGTCGTTCCTCCTTGCCGCCGTGACGTGCGGGCTGGCGGCGCTGTGCTACGCCGAATTCGCCTCCACGCTGCCCGTTGCGGGCAGTGCCTACACGTTCTCCTATGCGACCTTCGGTGAGTTTGTCGCGTGGATCATCGGATGGGATCTGATTCTCGAGTTCGCGATCGGTGCGGCCGTGGTGGCCAAGGGATGGTCGTCGTATCTGGGCACGGTGTTCGGTTTCTCGGGCGGCGTCACCCCGGTGGGTCCCGTGAACGTGGACTGGGGCGCGCTGCTGATCGTGGCGGTGGTCGCGACGCTGCTGGGACTGGGCACCAAGCTGTCATCGAACTTCTCGGCCGCCGTCACCGCGATCAAGGTCGCGGTGGTGCTGCTCGTCGTGGTGGTCGGCGCGTTCTACATCAAGGCCGCCAACTACACGCCATTCATCCCGCCCGCGGAGGCAGGCGGGGAGTCCGGTTCGGGTGTCAACCAGTCGCTGTTCTCACTGCTGACCGGGGCCGAGAGCAGCCACTACGGCTGGTACGGGCTGTTGGCCGGCGCGTCGATCGTGTTCTTCGCGTTCATCGGCTTCGACGTCGTCGCGACGACCGCTGAGGAGACCAAGAACCCGCAACGTGACGTGGCCCGGGGCATCCTGGCGACGCTGGCCATCGTCACGGTCTTCTACGTCGCCGTGTCGGTGGTGCTGACCGGGATGGTGCCCTACACCGAGTTGAAGTCGGGGGAGCACGGGCAGGCCAACCTGGCGACGGCGTTCGCCGCCAATGGCGTGGACTGGGCGGCCACGGTGATCTCGATCGGCGCGCTCGCCGGGTTGACCACCGTCGTCATGGTGCTGGTGCTCGGCCAGTCGCGCGTGATCTTCGCGATGGCGCGGGATGGCCTGCTGCCGCGGCAGTTGGCCAAGACCGGCCCGCACGGAACCCCGGTGCGCATCACCGTGATCGTGGCGGTCCTGATCGCGGTCGCCGCATCGGTGTTCCCGATCGACAAGCTCGAGGAGATGGTCAACGTCGGGACGCTGTTCGCGTTCGTGCTCGTGTCGGCCGGCGTGATCGTGCTGCGTCGGACCAGGCCCGATCTCAAGCGCGGGTTCCGGGTGCCGTGGGTGCCGGTGCTGCCCATCATCTCGATCGTGGCCTGCCTGTGGCTGATGCTCAACCTGACCGCGCTGACCTGGATTCGCTTCCTGATCTGGATGGCGCTCGGCGTGGTCATCTACTTCGCCTACTCGCGGCGGAACTCGGTGCTGGGGAAGCGGTTGGCCTCCGGTGAGGTGCCGCCGCAGTAGTTCCTGCGGCTGGGGCGCGCGACACCCAGCGTGCACTGACGTACGGGTTGGGGCCCGAAATGTGTACGTGGCTGCACGGTGGGCGGGAAACGGCTGTGCTCCCTGCCAAGCACACGGCCTGACAGGCTCTGCAATGCAAGAAACACCCAGCTCACGCCCCGTCATGCCTGCATCGGGTTTACAAAAAGGCATCCAATGTCTAGACAGGCGACAAACAACCGCATATAGTCCAGGTATCGACGTGACCGCTCTCACAAGGAGGTGCCCCGTGACATCGCTGGAAGCCAATCCCGAAGTCTGGCGCGACAAGAAACGCCACCTATGGCTGATGGGCCTGATCGCGCCCACCGCACTGTTCGTGATGCTGCCGCTGGTGTGGGCGCTCAACAATGCGGGCTGGCACGTCGCGGCCATGGTCCCGTTCTGGATTGGCCCGATCCTGCTCTACGTCCTGCTGCCACTGCTGGACCTCAAGTTCGGCCCCGACGGCCAGAACCCGCCGGACGAGGTGATGGAGCGACTGGAGAACGACAAGTACTACCGGTACTGCACCTACGTCTACATCCCGTTCCAGTACGCCAGCGTGATCTTCGGCGCCTACCTGTTCACCGCGTCGGACCTGGGTTGGCTGGGCTTTGACGGCGGGCTGAACTGGGCCACCAAGATCGGCCTGGCGCTCTCGGTCGGTGTGCTGGGCGGCATCGGCATCAACACCGCGCACGAACTGGGACACAAGAAGGACTCGCTGGAGCGCTGGCTGTCGAAGATCACCCTGGCGCAGACCTGCTACGGCCACTTCTACATCGAGCACAACCGCGGCCACCACGTGCGCGTCGCCACCCCGGAAGACCCGGCGTCCGCGCGCTTCGGTGAGACGTTCTGGGAGTTTCTGCCGCGCAGCGTGTGGGGCAGCCTCAAGTCGTCGTGGGAGTTGGAGGCCAAGCGCCTGGACCGGGCCGGCAAGAGCACGTGGCACTGGTCCAACGACGTGCTCAACGCGTGGGTGATGTCGGTGGTGCTCTACGGCGCGCTGATCGCGGTGTTCGGCCTGGCTCTGATTCCGTACATCGTCATCTCGGCGGTCTTCGGATTCACGCTGCTGGAAACCGTGAACTACCTCGAGCACTACGGCCTGCTGCGCCAGAAGACCGCCAGCGGGCGCTACGAGCGCTGCACCCCTGAGCACAGCTGGAACTCCGATCACATCGTGACCAACCTGTTCCTCTACCACCTGCAGCGGCACAGCGATCACCACGCCAATCCGACCCGGCGCTACCAGACGCTGCGCAGCATGGACGGCGCCCCGAACCTTCCCAGCGGATATGCGTCGATGATCGCGCTGACCTACTTCCCGCCGCTGTGGCGCCGCGTCATGGACCAGCGCGTGCTCGCGCACTACGAAGGCGACCTGAGCCGGGTCAACATCCACCCGCGCGTGCGCGAGGCGGTGCTGGCGAAGTACGGGCGGTCCGAGGCGACGGTATGAGCAGTTACCGCTGCCCTGTCTGTGACTACGTCTACGACGAGGCCGAAGGTGCTGCGCGGGAGGGCTTTCCGCCCGGGACGACGTGGGACGCGATTCCCGACGACTGGACCTGCCCCGACTGCGGGGTGCGCGAGAAGATCGATTTCGAACTGACAGGGGTGACCCAGTGAACGACTACAGGCTGTTCGTGTGCGTGCAGTGCGGATTCGAGTACGACGAGGCCAAGGGCTGGCCCGAGGACGGCATCGCGCCGGGAACCCGGTGGGACGACATCCCCGACGACTGGAGCTGCCCCGACTGCGGCGCGGCCAAGTCGGACTTCGAGATGGTCGAAGTCGCCAGGTCGTGACCGACATGACGGCGTGAGCGAACCGAAACGGCAGGATCTTGACTAGTCTCGCCCAGGTGAGCAGTATTTCGCGCCGGCCCGGCAGCCGACGGGATGGATCGGCGCGCGTCCCCTATGCCGAGGCCTCCCGTGGTCTGCTGCGCGACATGGTGCTCGACGCCATGCGCGATCTGCTGCTGATCAACGACTGGTCATCGATCACGCTCTCTGACGTCGCCAAGGCGGCCGGGGTCAGCCGGCAGACCATCTACAACGAGTTCGGCTCCCGGCAGGGCCTGGCGCAGGGGTACGCACTGCGACTGGCCGATCGCCTGGTCGACGCCGTGGGCGATGCGGTGGACAACAACATCGGGCAGGTGAACACCGCGTTCCACGAGGGATTCCGCTCCTTCTTCACCGAATCCGCCGCCGACCCGCTGGTGATCTCCCTGCTCAGCGGCGTGGCCAAGCCGGACCTGCTGCAGATCATCACCACCGACAGCGCGCCGATCATCACTCGTGCCTCGACCAAGCTGTCCGAGATCTTCCTCAACAGCTGGATCAAGACCTCGGAGGAGAACGCTGGCGTGCTGGCGCGCGCCATCGTGCGTCTGGCCCTGAGCTACGTCTCGATGCCGCCGGAGTCCGACCACGATGTGGCCGGAGATCTGGCAAGGCTCATGACGCCGTTCGCCGAACGGTACGGTGTCATTCAGACCGATTGACCGTGCGTAGGTGCTGGCCACCGCGTGGCCTCCGCCCCGACGCGCGTCGGGGGCGGTCTAACGTGTAACACGCTGAGCAAACCGGACCTGTAAGGAAACCATTCCGTATGACGCTGACCGCCGATAGCCGCAACGGCATCGATTTCAAGGTCGCCGACCTGTCTCTGGCCGAATTCGGCCGCAAGGAGATCCGTCTCGCCGAGCACGAGATGCCCGGCCTGATGGCGCTGCGCCGCGAATACGCGGAGGTGGCTCCGCTCAAGGGCGCGCGCGTCTCCGGGTCGCTGCACATGACCGTCCAGACCGCAGTGCTCATCGAGACGCTCGTGAGCCTCGGTGCCGAGGTCCGTTGGGCCTCGTGCAACATCTTCTCCACCCAGGACCACGCGGCCGCCGCGGTGGTCGTCGGCCCGCACGGCACCGTCGAGGAGCCGCAGGGTGTGCCGGTGTTCGCCTGGAAGGGCGAAACGCTGGAGGAGTACTGGTGGGCCGCCGAGCAGATGCTCACGTGGGAGGGCGAGCCCGCCAACATGATCCTCGACGACGGTGGCGACGCCACCATGATGGTCCTGCGCGGTGCGCAGTACGAGAAGGCCGGCGTGGTGCCCCCCGCCGAGGACGACGATCCCGCCGAGTGGAAGGTCTTCCTGTCCGTCCTGCGCGAGCGGTTCGAGTCCGAGAAGGACAAGTGGACCAAGATCGCCGAGTCGGTCAAGGGCGTCACCGAGGAGACCACGACCGGTGTGCTGCGGCTGTACCAGTTCGCCGCGGCCGGTGAGCTGTCGTTCCCGGCGATCAACGTCAACGACTCCGTCACCAAGAGCAAGTTCGACAACAAGTACGGCACCCGGCACTCGCTGATCGACGGCATCAACCGCGGCACCGACGCCCTCATCGGTGGCAAGAAGGTGCTGATCTGCGGCTACGGCGACGTCGGCAAGGGCTGCGCGGAGTCGCTGGCCGGCCAGGGCGCGCGCGTGCAGGTCACCGAGATCGACCCGATCAACGCGCTGCAGGCGATGATGGACGGCTACGACGTGGTGACCGTCGAGCAGGCGATCGGTAACGCCGACATCGTGATCACCTCGACCGGTAACAAGGACATCATCACCCTCGAGCACATGAAGGCGATGAAGGATCACTCCATCCTGGGCAACATCGGCCACTTCGACAACGAGATCGACATCGCCGCCCTGGAGCGGTCCGGTGCCACCCGGATCAACATCAAGCCGCAGGTCGACGAGTGGACGTTCGGTGACACCGGCAAGTCGATCATCCTGCTGTCCGAGGGACGCCTGCTGAACCTGGGCAATGCCACCGGGCACCCCTCGTTCGTGATGAGCAACAGCTTCTCCAACCAGGTGATCGCCCAGATCGAGCTGTGGACCAAGAACGACGAGTACGACAACGAGGTGTACCGCCTCGCCAAGCACCTCGACGAGAAGGTCGCCAAGATCCACGTCGAAGCGCTCGGTGGCACGCTCACCCGGCTCACCAAGGAGCAGGCCGAGTACATCGGCGTCGACGTCGAGGGCCCGTACAAGCCGGAGCACTACCGGTACTGAGCACTTTTCACAGAGCGGGCCCGCACCGATCAGGTGCGGGCCCGTTCTGTTTTGGCCTACGGAATTCGTCGGTGCCCCGCGGGCTTCCCATACTGTTTGGTACTGTCCGCGGATGCGACGAGTTGGGGCGGCCGTCAGTGGTCTTTTCCTCTGGATGGTCATCGGTTGTACGGCAACGGGTTTCCCACTCGCATCGGCTGACCGGGACTGGTATCCGTACTACAACGAGGACGAGTACACCGAGTTCTACACGCCACCGAATCCGTTGCCGGAGAGCCGGCCGGGGGAGCTGATCCGGACCGAACCCTCACGGTTGGTGCTGGAACCCTCCGGAGAACTCGGGATGATCATGGCCACGGGAACCCGGGTCATGTACCGCAGCACCGACGCGCGCGGCAACGCGAACGCCGTCACCGGAACGTATTTCGAGCCCTTCAACGACTGGCCGGGGCAGGGGCCGCGTCCGCTGATCGTGTACGGGCCCGGCACGCAGGGCCAGGGCGACCAGTGCGCGCCGTCGCGGCAGTTCAACCAGGGCATCCACTGGTCGCCGTACCTGGACATCGCCTTCAACTACGAGGAACTGTTCGTCTCGACCATGGTGGCGCGCGGTTTCGCGATCCTGATGACCGACTACGAGGGCCTGGGCACGCTCGGCACCGTCCACACCTACGTCAACCGACTGTCGCAGGGGCACGCGATGCTCGACGCGGCGCGCGCCGCGCGACTGCTTCCGGACACGTCGTTGACGCCCGACGGGCCGACGGCGTTCTGGGGTTACTCACAGGGTGGTGGGGCGTCGGCGTCGGCCGCGGAACTGGCGCCCAGTTACGCGCCGGAACTCAACATCGTCGGCAGTTACGCGGGCGCGCCCCCGGCGAATCTGGCCGAGATGATGCCCTACGCCGACGGCAGCGCCTTGGTGGGTGCGGTGGGGTACGCGCTGAACAGCGTCATCCAGACCTACCCCGAGGCCGAGGCCGCGATCCGGTCGAAGCTCACGCCGCGCGGTGAGGACCTGCTGTACAAGACCAAGAACCAGTGTGTCGCGGAAACGTTGACCAAGTTCATGTTTCGGCATCTGCAGCCCTACTTCACCGAGCCGGTCGATGAGATGATGCGGCAGGAGCCCTTCCGTGGACTGTTCGAACTGCAGCGAATCGGCACGCTGCGGCCGAACTCCCCGGTGCTGATCAACATCAACCGATTCGACCCCCTGGTGCCGTGGACGGCAGCGAACCAACTCGGTCGGGACTGGTGCGCCATGGGGGTCGACGTCGAGTTCCGCACCAACGAGCAGCCACCATTCCTGAACAAGGCCATCGTCAACCACGGACTGCCCATGCTCGTCGACGGCGAACCGGCCATGCAGTGGATCGCCGACCGGTTCAACGGTGTGCCGACCGCGCCGAACTGCGGGCAGTTCTAAGCTTGCGCCCGTGTTGATCGTCATTGAGGGCCTTGACGGCGCGGGCAAGCGCACGCTGGCACAGGGTCTGCGGGCCGGTTTCGAAGAGTCCGGAAAATCGGTGGCCACGTTGGCGTTTCCGAGATATGGCCAGTCCGTGCACGCCGACGTCGCGGCCGAGGCCCTGCACGGTGAGCACGGTGACCTCGCGGAGTCGGTCTACGCGATGGCGATGCTGTTCGCGCTGGACCGCGCCGGTGCGCTCGAGCAGATCGCCGAGGTGCGCGCGAGTCACGACGTGCTGATCCTGGACCGCTACGTGGCGTCCAACGCGGCCTACAGTGCGGCCCGTCTGCGGCAGGGCGCCGACGGCGAGGTGGTGGACTGGGTGCACCGCCTGGAGTTCGGCCGCTTCAGGCTTCCAGCGCCGGATCTTCAACTGCTGCTTGATGTTCCGGTGGAGCTCGCGGCGCAGCGGGCGCGTCATCGCGCCCAGCACGAGGCCGGGCGGGCGCGCGACGCCTACGAGCGCGACGACGATCTGCAGCAGCGCACGGGCGCGGTGTACTCGCAACTGGCCGACGCGAACTGGGCCGGGCCCTGGCGGCGCATCCTGCCCGACACCGACGCGCGCGACCTCGCGATCACGCTGGATCGGGCGGCATCGGGATGACGCCGTCGACGTCGATGGGTTCCCCACCCTCGCGCCGGCACGAGATCCTCGCGGTGATGACTGTCGCGACCGATGACCCGACGAGCAGTTCGCGCCCGTCGCCACTGGTGAACCGCGCGTCGTGATTGGTGTCGCTGTTCTGCGGCATCGCGATGTCGGTCAGGCCTGCGTCGGCGGCCAGTGCCGTGACGGCGGGAAGCACGCGATCCCATTCCTCGGTGCTCAGGCCGTACTGCGCCGTCAGGTCCGGGAAGTACAGCGCGATTCCCGAACCTCCGGCGTCGTCCTCACAGCCCGAACCGGACCAGTCGTGGGCCCAGTGCCATGCACCGGCCTGCGGGGCCTCCGCGGTGATCCGCAGGCGGACCTGGTCGATCAGACCGAGCATCTGGTTCTGCGTCTGCTTCAGGGTCGGCAGCGTGCTGAGATCCATGGGGATTGCGTCCTTGTTGAGTATCGGTGAGTCGGGCTCACCGCAGGCGGTGAGCACGGCCAGGGCGGTGCCCGCCGCGACTACTGTGCGCAGTCCTGGACCCAGCACCGTCATTCTCCTTCTCGGATGAGCAGTTCCGGCCGTCGATCGGCCAGTCCCGACGCGACGATCGCCAGGTTGTAGCCGGGGGTTCGCAGTTGGCCGTTGGTCCCCAGCCGAGGGTATTCGGAATGACCGGTCGCGGCCTCGCGTGGACCGCCGAAGGTGGGGGAGGAGGCGTCGGTGGAGAGCCTTTCCAGCGGCAGCGACGTCGGATTCGGACCATGCCCACCGAGATCGGCGATCGAGAACGGGAGGGTGACACCCCATGTCTGGACCTCCTCGGACACCGCGTCGCCGTCGGCCGACATGACGTACGCATGCCCGTCGGACACATGCAGCTGGGCCTCGTCGACGATGAGCGCGGGCATACCCAGAATCGATTCGTTGGCGTAGCCCAGGCCCGGGGATCCGTAGAACGCGGCGTCGTCGACTACGCCGGAGGCACCGAGTTCGTTGAGCGCCTGGGCGGTGGTGGTGGAACCGTAGGAATGGCCGAAGGCCGAGAGGTGCACATCGGATCCGTTGACGTTGGTGGCGTTGATGCCGCGGTAGAACTGCGCGAGGTCCACCGCGCCCGCGTTGGCGCGGTTCTCCAGGGCCGCCCCGCCGACGGTCTCGTCGACGTCGGGCGGGTCGTAGCCGAACCAGGCGATCGTCGCGACCGACTCGTCACCGAAACCGGTCTTGCTGAGTTGGAAGTGGGCCTCGGCGCGCAGCGCCACGGCCTCGGCCGCCATCCCCGGCAGCGAGGTGGCATGCGTGTTCATGCCCGGCGTGGTGACGGCGACATGCGTGGCGGTGTCGGGGTTGCCGATCGCGACCGCGGCCAGCAGTTCGGTGTCGGTCGGCCGGAACATCACGAGATAGCGGTTGTCGTCGTAGCCCTTGTCGAGTTGGCCCAGCGAGGACATCGCGGACTTGACGCCCAGCGCCTCGTCCAGGCGTCTCCTGCGGTCCGAGACCAGAGCGGAGTACGCGCTGTTGAACTGTGCGGCGTTCATCCCGGGATGCTGCTGCCGGTACTCCTCGCGGGTCGGGATGGTGTCGACGCCGGCCTGCGCGGCCGCGATCTCCTGGTCGAGGAGGCCGCGGTTCACGCTGTCGCGGATAGCCACGGGCACCCCGTCGCGGTTGCCGAGCCAGTCGGGGTGTTCGAGGGTGACCTTCTGCTGCTCCTCGGGCGTCAGCGCCTCCCACCACGCGGTGACGTCGACCGGGCGGGTGCCGTCGCCCTCGGGCGGGTACGGCGCCGACAGACCGGACTGCTGTTCACCCGCACGGCGGGCGCCCACGGGGTCCGAGGCGCCCTGCGCGGTCACCTCGCCCTTGGCGATGTTGGCGAACACCTCGCGACAGTCGGCGTCGATGTCGTCGGCCTGTCGCAGCAGCGCCTTCGCGCGGGCCTCGATCTCCTCGGCGTCGTCTCGCCACTGCGCGATCTCTCCCGCGGAGCCGATGACGGTCACCTCACCCGAATCCGACAGCAGCAGATGCCCGTCGCTGGCGGCGATGTCGGCGCGGATGCCGACCAACTCGCGCTGCAGTTCGGCGACCGACTGGGCCGTCTCGTCGGCCAACTGCGCGACGGCGCCGATGACGGCCGCGTCGTCGAGGACGTTGGCCCGCGCGGTCCGGACCCGTTCGCGCGCGATGTCTGCGGCGGGGGAGTCCCAGCCCGGCAGGAGCGCGACGTGGGCGAGTTCGTCGGCCGCGCTGCGTGCCGCTTCGAGTTCGGTGTCGAGTTCCTCGGCGATCGAGCGGAGCGCACCGACGTCCCAGGACTCGATCTGGCGCAGCCACATCGTCACGGGATCGGGGGCCCGCTGTGGTGGTAGCGGAGAAGCCCGGCGCCTTCGCCTGCCGTGGCGGTGTACTCGCGCGCGGCGTGCCTCAGCTTGTCGGCGACGTCGGTCACCTCATCCTGGATCCGCTGCGACTGTCGGTGCACGGCCTCGGTGAACGCGACGAATCCGGGCCTGCCCTCGGATTGCCACGCTTGCGCCATCCCGGACAGTTCGACGGCGAGCGCGCGCCGCTCCGCCGAGGCCCGGAACGCGATCGAGTCGAGGTGGTCGGCCGAGTAGATGACGTCGGACGTCGACATCGACAGGTGGTCCGGATGCGCCATGTCCCCCCTAGACTCTTTGCTGCGCACTGTGTCGTCCAGCAGAATCCTAAGCCCGCGGGCGGCGGTCTTCCGGCAGCAAGTTCGGCCGGTGTGACCTTTTCGCCAGGATTACCCGGACACGGCTGCGTGTGGCAGCGCTGTTTTGCCGCCCAGTGGTGACACCATTGAGTGTCATGAGGCAAAGGATCCTTGTCGTCGATGACGACGCTTCGTTGGCAGAGATGCTCACGATCGTCTTGCGCAACGAAGGTTTCGACACCGCGGTCATCGGGGATGGCACCCAGGCGCTGACTGCCGTGCGAGAACTGCGTCCAGACCTGGTGCTGCTCGACCTGATGCTGCCCGGGATGAACGGCATCGACGTGTGCCGTGTGCTGCGCGCCGACTCCGGCGTTCCGATCGTGATGCTGACTGCCAAGACCGACACCGTCGACGTGGTGCTGGGCCTGGAGTCGGGCGCCGACGACTACGTCATGAAGCCGTTCAAACCCAAGGAGCTGGTGGCGCGCGTGCGTGCCCGCCTGCGCCGCAATGAGGACGAGCCGGCCGAGATGCTGTCGATCGGCGATGTCGAGATCGACGTGCCCGCGCACAAGGTCACCCGCCAGGGTGAGCAGATGTCGCTGACCCCGCTGGAGTTCGACCTGCTGGTCGCGCTGGCCCGCAAACCGCGGCAGGTGTTTACTCGGGATGTGCTGCTCGAACAGGTGTGGGGCTATCGCCACCCGGCGGACACCCGCCTGGTGAACGTGCATGTCCAGCGCCTGCGCGCCAAGGTCGAGAAGGACCCGGAGAACCCGCAGGTGGTGCTCACCGTTCGAGGAGTGGGTTACAAGGCCGGACCGCCGTGATCTTGCGCCGTAACGGCGTGATTCTGCGCCGCGGCGCGGCGGCCTCGCGCTGTAGCACCGTGGAGGAGCGGCACCGATGATCCTGCGCTCCAAGCGGCGCATTCGGGGCCGCTGGGGTGGAACGGGGCCGCTGTTGCGCGGTCTTCGGGCGTTGAGTCGAGCGGTCGGCGTGGTGTGGCGGCGGTCGCTGCAACTGAGGGTCGTCGTGCTGACGCTCGGGCTGTCGCTGGCCGTCATTCTGGTGCTCGGCTTCGTGCTGACCAGCCAGATCGCCGACCGCGTCCTTGATGTGAAGGTGCGGGCCGCCAGCGAGGAGATGGAACGCGCGCGCACGACCGTCGCGGGCATCGTCGGCGGTGAGGAGACCCGCTCGCTCGACAGCAGCCTGCAGTTGGCCCGCAACACCCTGACGTCGAAGACCGATCCGCGCGCCGGGGCTGGGCTGGCCGGCACCTTCGATGCGGTGCTCGTCGTGCCGGGTGACGGCCCGCGTGCCGCGACCGCGGCCGGACCCGTCGACGAGGTGCCCGCGGCGCTGCGGGAGTTCGTCAAGGCCGGGCAGGTCAGCTACCAGTACGCGACCGTGCACACCGATGGTTTCTCGGGTCCGGCACTGATCATCGGCAGTCCGACGTCCTCGCGCGTGACCAACCTCGAGCTGTATCTGATCTTTCCGCTGACCAGCGAGGAGAGCACGATCTCGTTGGTGCGCGGCACGATGGCCACCGGCGGCATCGTGCTGCTGCTGCTGTTGACCGGCGTGGCGTGGCTGGTGTCCCGTCAGGTCGTGCAGCCTGTGCGGTCGGCCTCGCGGATCGCGGAACGGTTCGCCGAGGGGCATCTGACCGAGCGGATGCCGGTGCGCGGCGAGGACGACATGGCGCGCCTGGCGGTGTCGTTCAACGACATGGCCGAGAGCCTGAGCCGGCAGATCACCCAACTCGAGGAGTTCGGCAACCTGCAGCGCCGGTTCACCTCCGACGTCAGCCACGAACTGCGCACACCGCTGACCACGGTGCGGATGGCGGCCGACCTGATCCACGACAACAGCGACGAACTCGATCCGGCGTTGCGCCGGTCGACCGAACTCATGGTCAACGAACTCGACCGGTTCGAGTCGCTGCTGGGCGACCTGCTCGAAATCTCGCGGCACGACGCGGGTGTCGCCGAGTTGTCGGTCGAGGCCGTGGACCTGCGGTCCACCGTGAACAGCGCCCTGGACAACGTGGGGCATCTGGCCGACGACGCGGGCATCGAACTGCTGGTCGACATGCCTGCCGACGGGGTGATCGCCGAGGTCGACCCCCGCCGCGTGGAGCGGATTCTGCGCAACCTGATCGCCAACGCCATCGACCACGCCGAGCACAAACCCGTGCGGATTCGGATGGCCGCCGACGAGGACACCGTGGCGGTCACGGTCCGCGACTACGGTGTCGGCCTGCGACCCGGCGAGGAGAAGCTCGTGTTCAGCCGGTTCTGGCGGTCCGATCCGTCCCGCGTGCGTCGTTCGGGCGGCACCGGCCTTGGCCTGGCGATCAGCATCGAGGACGCGCGCCTGCACCAGGGCCGATTGGAGGCGTGGGGTGAACCCGGCAAGGGATCCTGCTTCCGGCTGACGCTGCCGTTGGTGCGAGGCCACAAGGTCACCACCAGTCCGCTGCCCCTGAAACCGGTCGGCGCCGAGAGTCGGGACCGGCAGCAGCAGGCCCGTCAGCGTGAACACGCCGGGGAGAATGCGTGAAACGCCTCGGTGCGCTGCTCTCGGTGCTCACGATGGCCGCGGCCCTGGTGTCTGGCTGCGCCGGGGTGCCCAATTCCTCTGCGCCGCAGGCGATCGGCACCGTCGAGCGGCCCGCTCCGCAGAACCTGCCCAAGCCCACTCCCGGCATGGAGCCGGATCTGCTGCTGCGGGAGTTCCTGAAGGCCACCGCCGACCCGGCCAACCGGCATCTGGCGGCTCGTCAGTTCCTCACCGAATCCGCCTCGCGCGCATGGGATGACGCGGGCTCTGCGCTGTTGATCGACCGCGTGGTGTTCACCGAGACGCGCAGCGCGAACCGGGTGACGGCGGTGATGCGGGCCGACATCCTCGGCTCGCTGTCTGATCTCGGGGTGTTCGAGACGGCCGAGGGGGCGCTGCCCGACCCGGGTCCGATCGAGTTGGTCAAGACCTCTGAGGGCTGGCGGATCGACAAGCTTCCCAACGGAGTCTTCCTGGACTGGAAGCAGTTTCAGGAGACCTACAAGCGGCACCCGCTGTACTTCGTGTCGCCGTCGGGTAAGACCACGGTGCCCGATCCGCGTTACGTCGCGGTCGCCGAAGCCGATCAGTTGGCCACCGAACTGGTCTCCAAACTGATCACCGGACCACGTCCCGAACTGGCCAACTCGGTGCGCAACATGCTGGGCCCGCCGGTGCGGTTGCGCGGACCGGTGACGCGTGCCGACGGGGGCAAGACCGGCGTCGGCCAGGGATATGGCGGAGCCCGCATCGAGCTGGAGAACCTTCAGACCGCCGATCCGCAGAGCCGGGCTCTGCTTGCCGCGCAGATCGTCTGGACGTTGGCCCGAGCCGACATCCGCGGACCGTACGTCATCAACGCCGACGGACTGCCGCTCGACGAACGGTTCGCCGACGGCTGGGAGGCCTCCGATGTCGCGGCCACGGACCCGGGTGTGGCCGACGGCGCCTCGGCCGGCGTGCACGCCCTGGTCGGCGGGTCACTGGTGTTCCTCGACGGCCAGCGCTCGACCCGTGTGCCGGGGGCGTTCGGGTCGATGCCCGGTCAGACCGCGGCCGCGCTGTCCCGCGACGGACACGGCGTGGCCTCGGTGGTCACCGAACGCGCAGGCGCCCCGGATATGGCGGCCAAACTCTGGATCGGCAACAACGGGCAGGACGCGGTCGAGGCTGCCGACGGGCGGAGCATGAGCCGGCCGACGTGGGGGCTCGACGGCGCGGTGTGGGTCGTGGTGGACGGCAACGTGGTGCTGCGCGTGACCCAGGAGGCCGCCACAGGTCAACCCGCCAGTGTCCCCGTCGATCCCATCACCGTGACCAACCGGTTCCCTGGGGCGATCAGCGAACTGCAGTTGTCCCGTGACGGCACCCGCGCCGCGATGGTCATCGAAGGACAGGTCATCCTCGCCGGCGTGGAGCAGACACCGGGCGGGGAGTTCGCGCTGACGTATCCCCGGCGGCTCGGCTTCGGGCTGGGCTCCTCGGTGGTGTCGCTGTCATGGCGGACCGGTGACGACATCGTCGTCAGCCGCAACGATCCCGCGCATCCCGTGTCCTACGTCAACCTCGACGGCGTCAACTCCGACGGGCCCAGCCGGGGCCTGCGGATGCCCGTCGGGACGGTCGCGGCGAACCCCTCGACGGTGTACGTGGCCGACCAGGGCGGTGTGCAGCAACTGTCGGGCTCCGGTGCCGCCGACCGGGTGTGGGCGGAGGTGCGGGCCTTCAACGTTCCCGGCGCCGTGCCGGTGCTGCCGGGCTGACCCCGATCTCGCCCGCCGCGGGACACGATGTGTCAGTGCCCGGCGGCACACTCCTGACATGCTCGATCTGATCCTGCCGCTGCAGTGCGGCGGATGCGGCGCACCCGCGACCCCCTGGTGTGCCGCCTGCGCGGCCGCGCTGGAGGTCGGCGAGGGCGCGCCCCACGTCCTCACACCGCGCCTGGACCCGGGCGTCCCGGCGTTTGCTCTCGGCCGCTATGCCGGGCCGCGCAGGCAGGCCATCGTCGCGCTCAAGGAACACGGTCGCACCGACCTGTGCGCGCCGCTGGCGCGCGCGCTGGCGTTCGGGGTGCACCGGCTCATCAGGTGGGGCGTGGTGCCGGAACCGCTGTCTCTGGTGCCTGCCCCCACCCGCCGGTCCTCGGCGCGCCGGCGCGGCGGTGATCCGGTGACGCGCCTGGCCAGGGCGGCCGTTGCGGGCCACAGTGGGGTCGCCGTCGTGCCCGCGCTGGCCATGCGGGCGTTCGTCCGCGACTCCGTCGGCCTGGACAGCCGTGGCCGCGAGCGCAACGTTGCGGGCCGGGTGCGGCTGCGGACGGTGCCGCCCAGAACGCCCGCGCTGTTGATTGACGACATCGTCACCACTGGGGCGACCGCGCGGGAATCGGTGGGTGTGCTGCGCGCCGCGGGCGTGGACGTCGTCGCGATTCTGGCGCTCGCGCACGCCTGAAACCCCACAAGGGACCCAGGTCCTCGTAACGAGGGTCGAAAGTTCTGGCAACAGGTGCGCGAAAAGGGTGGCACGTTCAGGTGAACTCGGACTACCTTCGGTGACAACATCGTGAGCACACCGCAGGTTGCCACGACGGGCTTCAGCAACGAGGCCCGCCACCCGGTTTCAACTGGAACCCCGGTGCGTAGGAGGTGATATCTGACCCCTGGCGCCGCGGGGTGGCGCGGATCTGAACGACCCCCGCAGCGCACGTCTCAACAGGCCACACGCGCATGCGCGCGTTCGACGCGACAGAAATGAGTTGTCAAGCATGTCAAGTCAATCCGTGGATTCAGGCCAGCTGTTGGCAGAACGCGACGAGTCCGCCTCGTCGCATGCCGAAGTGGTGGTCAAGGGCCGCAACGTCGAAGTTCCCGACCACTTCCGCATCTATGTCTCGGAAAAGCTCGCCCGCCTTGAGCGGTTGGACAAAACCATCTACATGTTCGATGTCGAACTCGACCATGAACGCAACCGCCGTCAGCGCAAGAGCTGTCAGCACGTCGAGATCACCGCGCGTGGTCGTGGCCCGGTGGTGCGTGGTGAGGGCTGCGCCGACAGCTTCTATGCCGCGTTTGAATCTGCCACGGCCAAGCTTGAGGCCCGGTTACGCCGGCAGAAGGACAGGCGCAAGATCCACTACGGGGACAAGACCCCGGTGTCGCTGGCTGAGGCCACTGCCGTTGTGCCTGACGCGTTCGTGCCCCCCGCGGAGTCGTCCCGCCCATCCGAAACGGTGGTCGACGACCACGAACCGGGTCGGGTGGTCCGCATCAAGGAGCACGAATCCCGGCCGATGACGGTCGACGACGCGCTCTATGAGATGGAACTCGTCGGCCACGATTTCTTCCTGTTCCATGACAAGGAGACCGACAAACCATCGGTCGTCTATCGCAGGCACGCGTTCGATTACGGCCTGATCCGCTTGTCCTGACCCTCTGTCGAATTGTGGAGCCTGGGGCGGCGCGGCACGCCGCCCAGGCTCCACAAGTCGTTTCCGGGACCGTGCATGATCAGGCGTCACCTACGATGGAGCGCGAAAAGACTCCAATCCTGTAGGGGATATATCAGTGCTGTCTAAGCTGCTGCGCCTTGGTGAAGGTCGCATGGTCAAACGCCTCAGAGGGGTGGCTGACTACGTCAACACCTTGTCCGGCGACGTCGAGAAGCTCTCCGACGGCGAGTTGCGTGCCAAGACCGACGAGTTCAAAGAGCGGATCGACAAGGGCGAAACCCTCGATGACCTGCTGCCCGAGGCGTTCGCGGTGGCCCGTGAGGCCTCGTGGCGCGTGCTCTCGCAGCGCCCCTTCGACGTCCAGATCATGGGCGGTGCGGCCCTGCACTTCGGCAACGTGGCGGAGATGAAGACCGGTGAGGGCAAGACGCTCACCTGTGTGCTGCCCGCCTACCTCAACGCGCTGTCCGGCAAGGGTGTGCACGTTGTCACGGTCAACGACTACCTGGCCAGGCGCGACAGCGAGTGGATGGGGCGCGTGCACCGTTTCCTCGGCCTCGACGTCGGGGTGATCCTGTCCCAGATGACGCCGGATCAGCGGCGCACGGCGTACGCGGCCGACATCACCTACGGCACCAACAACGAGTTCGGGTTCGACTATCTGCGCGACAACATGGCGCACTCGGTGCAGGAGATGGTGCAGCGCGGCCACAACTTCGCCGTCGTGGACGAGGTCGACTCCATCCTGATCGACGAGGCCCGTACCCCGTTGATCATCTCCGGCCCCGCCGACGGCGCCTCGAACTGGTACGCCGAGTTCGCCCGGTTGGCTCCGATGATGGAGAAGGACGTCCACTACGAGGTGGACCTGCGCAAACGGACCATCGGCGTGCACGAACTCGGGGTGGAGTTCGTCGAGGATCAGCTCGGTATCGAAAACCTCTACGAGGCGGCCAACTCGCCGCTGGTCAGCTACCTGAACAACGCCATCAAGGCCAAGGAGCTGTTCCAGCGTGACAAGGACTACATCGTCCGCAACGGCGAAGTGGTGATCGTCGACGAGTTCACCGGCCGTGTGCTGGTCGGCCGGCGCTACAACGAGGGCATGCACCAGGCCATCGAGGCCAAGGAACGCGTCGAGATCAAGGCCGAGAACCAGACGCTGGCGACCATCACGCTGCAGAACTACTTCCGCCTCTACAACAAGCTGTCCGGTATGACCGGCACCGCCGAGACCGAGGCCGCCGAGCTGCACGAGATCTACAAGCTGGGCGTGGTGCCGATCCCGACCAACCGACCCATGGTCCGCAAGGATCAGTCCGACCTGATCTACAAGACCGAAGAGGCCAAGTACATCGCGGTCGTCGACGACGTCGTGGAGCGGTACGAAAAGGGCCAGCCGGTCCTGATCGGCACCACCAGCGTCGAGCGGTCGGAATACCTGTCGCGGCAGTTCCAGAAGCGGCGGATCCCGCACAACGTGCTGAATGCGAAGTACCACGAGCAGGAGGCGAACATCATCGCCGAGGCCGGCAGGCGCGGCGCGATCACCGTCGCCACCAACATGGCCGGCCGCGGCACCGACATCGTGCTGGGCGGCAACGTCGACTTCCTGGCTGACAAGCGCCTGCGCGATAAGGGCCTTGATCCCGTCGAGACCCCTGACGAGTACGAGGCTGCCTGGGACGAGGTGCTCGAGCAGGTCAAGGCCGAGGTGGAGAAGGAGGCTGAGGAGGTTCGTGCCGCCGGCGGGCTGTACGTGCTCGGCACCGAGCGCCACGAGTCGCGTCGTATCGACAACCAGCTGCGCGGTCGCTCGGGCCGTCAGGGCGATCCCGGCGAGTCCCGGTTCTACCTGTCGCTGGGTGACGAGTTGATGCGCCGTTTCAATGGGGCCGCGCTGGAGTCGCTGCTGACCAGGATCAACCTGCCCGAGGATGTGCCGATCGAGGCCAAGATGGTCAGCCGGGCGATCAAGAGCGCCCAGACCCAGGTCGAGCAGCAGAACTTCGAGATTCGCAAGAACGTCCTCAAGTACGACGAGGTGATGAACCAGCAGCGCAAGGTCATCTACAAGGAGCGCAAGCGCATCCTTGAGGGTGAGGACCTGCAGCAGCAGGCGCACGACATGCTGGTCGACGTCATCACGGCCTACGTCGACGGTGCCACCGCCGAGGGCTACTCCGAGGACTGGGACCTGGAGAAGCTGTGGGAGGCGCTGCGGGCGCTCTACCCGGTCGGAATCGCCCATCAGGACCTGCTGGACTCCGACGCCGTCGGCGAACCCGGCGAGCTCACGCGCGAGGAACTGCTCGCGGCCCTTGTCGAGGACGCCGAGAAGGCCTACGCCAAGCGTGAGGCGGAACTCGAGGAACTCGCGGGCGAAGGCGCCATGCGCCAGCTTGAGCGCAACGTGCTGCTCAACGTGATCGACCGCAAGTGGCGCGAGCACCTCTACGAGATGGACTACCTGCGGGAGGGCATCGGCCTGCGGGCCATGGCCCAGCGTGACCCGGTGGTCGAGTACCAGCGCGAGGGCTATGACATGTTCCGCGCGATGCTCGAGGGGTTGAAGGAGGAGTCCGTCGGGTTCCTGTTCAACGTCCAGGTCGAGGCCACGCCGCAGCAGCCCGCCGTTGCTCCGGTCGCCGCGCCCGAGGGTCTGGCTGAGTTCGCCGCGGCAGCCGCGGCGCGCAAGGGGGCCGAGGAGCAGGGCGATGCCACGCCGAGCGGCCGTCATGCCGCACCGTCGGCTCTGCGCGCCAAGGGAATCGACGACTCCGACAAGGCGCCCGCGCTGACGTACACCGGCCCGTCCGAGGACGGCAACGCCGAGGTGCAGCGGCACGGTTCGTCGGGCCCGCAGGCAGACACGTCCGGTTCGACCCGCAAGGAACGCCGCGAAGCCGCGCGCAAGGCGGCCAAGTCGGCCCGCAAGAACTAGCCGAGGTCACCCGATGTGCAGGGCGACGACCTGCCATCGGGTCCCGAGCAGTTCCACCCGGCACGCCATGGCGTGCCAACGGGTGTGCCGCGAGAAGGTCGCGGCGACCTCGAACGCATCCTCGCAGCGACCGCAGGCCTGAACCCGCGTCGCGCGGAGGACAGCCGCGGCGCGCCCGGCCGGTGCGACCCGGGCGCGCGCGGTGACGGTGTCGGCCAACCCAGTCGGCATCAGGGGCCGCAGCTGGGTCGGTGGCCGCCGGCGGTCGATCACCTCCAGTACTGTGCGCAATGCGGCGTCGGCGAACGCGGCGGCCTCTCGGAACCTCGCCGACGGCCCGTCGGCGGGCCGTGGCGCGACGATCCGCAGCGCGGCGGGACGCCGTGGCCGTGACGGTGGCACGTCGGGTTCGGCGCCGACCTCTGGTTCGTAGTCGACGACGCGGGTGACGGCCGTCGATCGTGCAGCTGTCAAAACTCAACCCTCCGTAGGCGCGGCCGAAACACTTCGCCCGCTGGAGAGTGGCGGACCCGACGAGGCCGATCCTGACACAACCCGTGCCCCGCGTGTGTACACCCGTTGTGCACGATGGGTGTTTGGGCGGTTAACGTGGCGTGCAGTGGATGTCAGGCGAGGGGACGGCTGCGCGAATGGTGACTAGACTGTCGGCATCGGATGCGTCGTTCTATCAGCTCGAGAACTCGGCCACGCCCATGTACGTCGGCTCACTGTCGATCCTGCGCAGGCCGCGCTCGGGGCTGAGCTACGAAACCCTGCTTGCGACAGTCGAAGAGCGGTTGCCCCAAGTGCCCCGCTACCGCCAGAAGGTCCGTGAGGTGAAGCTCGGGTTGGCCCGCCCGGTGTGGATCGACGACCGCGACTTCGACATCACCTACCACATCCGGCGTTCCGCGCTGCCGTCTCCGGGCACCGACGCCCAACTGCACGACCTGATCGCCCGCATCGGCTCCCGGCCGCTGGACAAGTCTCGGCCGCTGTGGGAGATGTACCTGGTCGAAGGGCTGGCCAAGAACCGTATCGCCCTCTTCACCAAGTCCCATCAGGCGTTGGTCAACGGCATGGCGGCACTCGAGATGGGTCACGTGATCGCCGACCGGACCCAGAAGCCGCCGGCGTTCGGGGAGGACATCTGGATCCCCGCGCGGGAACCGGGTACGACCTCATTGGTGCTGGGCGCCGTCGGCGACTGGTTCTCCGGTCCGCGCCAGCAGTTGGGCGCGGTGCGATCCGCGGTCACCGGGGCCGTCACCAACTCGGGCCAGCTGATCGACACGGCTCATCGAATCGCCGACGCGGCACGCACGTTCGCGCGTGGCACCGCCCCGAGCAGTCCGTTGAACGCCACGGTGTCGCGTAACCGCCGATTCACGGTGGCCGGCGGCAGCCTCGAGGACTACCGCCAGGTCCGGGCGAGCTACGACTGCGACGTCAACGACGTCGTGCTGGCCGTCATCGCGGGGGCCCTGCGAAACTGGCTGCTGTCGCGCGGTGAACCGGTGACACCCACGGCGACGGTCCGCGCGATGGCCCCGATGTCGGTCTATCCCGAACTCGGCGCAGACGGCGCCGCGTCCGCGGGGCAGGCGATCAGTGAGGTGACACCGTTCCTCGTCGACCTGCCGGTGGGGGAGGGCAACGCGGTGGTCCGCCTGTCGCAGATCGCGCACGCCACGGAATCCCATTCGACCGCGGCGAGTCTGGTGGACGCGCGCACCATCGTCACGCTGTCGGGGTTCGCGCCGCCCACACTGCACGCGATGGGCACACGGGTGGCCAGCAGTTTCCCGGCCAGACAGTTCAATCTGCTGATCACCAATGTGCCCGGCGCCCAGTCGCAGATGTACATCGCGGGCACCAAGCTGCTCGAGACCTACGCGGTGCCCCCGCTGCTGCACAACCAGGTGCTGGCCATCGGCGTGACGTCGTACTGCGGCAACCTGCACTTCGGCATCAACGCCGACCGAGAGGCGATGAGCGACGTCGACGAGTTGCCCGGACTGCTGCGCGAGTCGCTGGACGAACTGCTCGACGCCGCGCGATCCTGAGCGGCCGCAGTACGATTCGACGGTGGGCAAGGGTTCGAAAGCGTCGAAAGCCAGGAAGTCCGCCGGCCGCTCGGCATCGGGCCGGATCCCCAACGATGTCTATGAGGCCGAGATCTTCCGCCTGCAAACCGAATTCGTGAAGCTGCAGGAGTGGGTGAAGCACACCGGCGCTCGAATCGTGGTGGTGTTCGAAGGGCGGGACGCCGCGGGCAAGGGCGGCACGATCAAGCGCATCACGGAATACCTGAGCCCTCGTGTCGCGCGCATCGCGGCGCTGCCCGCACCCACCGGACGGGAACGCGGCCAGTGGTACTTCCAGCGCTACGTCGAACACCTGCCGACCCGAGGCGAGATCGTCCTGTTCGACCGCTCCTGGTACAACCGGGCCGGCGTCGAGACCGTGATGGGGTTCTGCACACCGGAGGAGCGGGCGCTGTTCCTGCATCAGGCGCCCATGTTCGAGCAGATGCTCATCGACGACGGCGTCCTGCTGCGCAAGTACTGGTTCTCGGTGTCCGAGGAGGAGCAGTTGCGCCGGTTCCGCAAGCGTCTGCACGACCCGGTGCGGCAGTGGAAGCTGTCCACGATGGACCTGGAGTCGGTGTACCGGTGGGAGGACTACTCCCGCGCCAAGGACGAGATGATGGCGCACACCGACACCGTGGTCAGCCCCTGGTACGTCGTCGAGTCCGACGTCAAGAAGCACGCGCGGCTGAACATGATGAGCCACCTGCTCTCGACGATTCCCTACCACGACGTCGCGCGGCCCACTGTGCACCTGCCGAAGCGCCCCGTGGAGGCCGCCGGTTACCAGCGGCCGCCGCGGGATCATTCCACCTATGTCGACGACCACGTGGCGACTCTGCTCGGGGATCGTGAGTAGTTCCCGCCGTCGCATCGCTAGTCTGCCCTGATGCGGGTCTACATCCCGGCCACGCTGGCCATGCTGCGCCAGCTCGTCGCCGAGGGAGAACTCTTTCCGGTCGGTGGGACCGCTTTCGCGGTCACCCCCAGGCTGCGCGAGTCCTACGCCGAGGGGGACGACGACGAACTCGCCGAGGTCGCGATCACCGAAGCCGCGCTGGCGTCGATGCGGCTGCTGGCCGGTGACGAGGATCCGGCGGACGGGTTGCCGCTGCGCCGCGCGGTGATCGTCGCCGACGTCGAACCGGTGAAACCGCGGCCCGACCTCGATGACGCCGTGGTGAAGGTCGGCGCGGCCGTGACGACACCGGACATCGTGGCGGTCTATGTCGACAACGCGTCCGCGGAATCCGCGGTCAAGGCCGCGGTGGCGGTCATCGACGATGCGGATCTGGGCGATGAGGACGCCGAGCTGACCGTCGGCGACGCGCAGGACCACGATCTGGCCTGGTATGCGAGCCAGGAACTTCCGTTCCTGCTGGAACTCCTGTAGTTCCCTTCGCAAAAGTGGATACGGCAGCGTAGGTTACGGTACCGTAGGTTTCAGTGTCCCAGGTTGGGGCAACCCATACGCCCGTCCATGGCAGGAGCTCGTCAAGTGGCCAAGAGCGAGATCAAGGTCAGTGCCAACGTCGTCGACACGGTGCGGGCCCAGGTCGCGGGTGCCGAGAAGCACCCTCGCCTCAATCTGCTGCGCAACGTCGTCTCCCGCATCACCACCCCGCTGCTTCCGGACGACTACCTCCAGTTGGCCAACCCGTTGTGGTCGGCGCGTGAACTGCGCGGCCGGATCGTGGAGATCCGGCGGGAAACGGAAGACAGCGCAACGCTTGTCATCAAGCCCGGCTGGGGTTTCTCGTTCGACTACGAGCCCGGCCAGTACATCGGCATCGGTGTGCTCGTCGACGGCCGGTGGCGCTGGCGGTCGTATTCGCTGACCTCGCCGGCGCTCAAGGGTTCGCGCACCATCACCATCACGGTCAAGGCCATGCCCGAAGGCTTCCTGTCGACCCATCTGGTGTCCGGGGTCGAGTCGGGCGCCATCGTCCGGTTGGCCGCGCCCCAGGGTGAGTTCGTCATGCCCAACCCCGCGCCGCCGAAGGTCCTGTTCATCACGGCCGGGTCGGGTATCACTCCGGTGATGTCGATGCTGCGCACGCTGGCCCGCCGCGAGCAGATCACCGACATCGAGCATCTGCACTCCGCGCCCACCGAGGACGACGCGCTGTTCCGGGCGGAACTCGCCGAACTCGCCTCGGCCCATCCGAGCTACCGTTTGCGGCTGCGTGCCACGCGCACGGAGGGCCGTCTGGACTTGGACCGCCTCGACGACGAGGTGCCGGACTGGCGTGAGCGTCAGACCTGGGCTTGTGGTCCGGAGGCGATGCTGGCCGACGCCGAGCGCGTGTGGTCGGCCGCGGGCGTGGGTACCCGTCTGCATCAGGAGAAGTTCGCGGTGTCGCGGGCCGCGGCCCGCGGCGCCGGTGGCACGGTTACGTTTGGGCGCACCGGTAAGACGGCGACAGTCGATGGCGCGACGTCCCTCATGGATGCGGGGGAGCAGGCCGGAGTCCGGATGCCGTTCGGGTGCCGAATGGGCATCTGCCAGTCGTGTGTGGTCAGCCTGGTCGAGGGCCACGTACGGGATCTGCGCACAGGTGACGAGCACGAACCGGGGACGCGCATTCAGACCTGTGTGTCGGCGGCATCCGGCGACTGCGTCGTCGACGTTTAAAACATTTACTGACTGGTAACCTACGAGTTCGTAGGTTACGTTAGCGTAGGTACGACGAAGGGAGAGAGAACGATGGCAGTGACCGACGTTCCGGCGTTCGCGCACCTCACCGAAACGGAGATCGAAAACCTCGGCATCGAATTCGATGCCATCCGGCAGGACATCGAAGACTCCCTCGGCGAGCGCGACGCGCGTTACATTCGCCGCACGATCGCCGCGCAGCGCGCCTTGGAGTTGGCTGGGCGACTGATGCTGGCTGGGAGTTCAAAGCGTTCGTTCTGGTGGGCGGGCACCGCCACTCTGGGCGCGGCCAAGATCATCGAGAACATGGAGATCGGCCACAACGTCATGCACGGCCAGTGGGATTGGATGAACGATCCCGAGATCCACTCCACCACCTGGGAGTGGGACATGGGCGGCGCGTCCAAGCACTGGCGGTTCACCCACAACTTCATGCACCACAAGTACACCAACATCCTGGGCATGGACGACGACATCGGCTACGGGCTGATCCGCGTCACGCGCGACCAGAAGTGGAAGCCGTTCAACCTCGGAAACCTGTTGTACAACACCATTCTCGCGCTCGGCTTCGAGTGGGGCGTGGGGCTGCAGCACGTTGAGCTCGGCAAGATCTTCAAAGGCAGGGACAACCGCGACGAGAGCAAGGTCCGCGCCCGTGAGTTCGCGATCAAGGCCGGTGCGCAGCTGGCCAAGGACTACGTCGCCTACCCGGCTCTGACGGCGCTGTCGCCGCGGGCGACCTTCAGGTCCACCCTGACGGCCAACGCGGTGGCCAACGTCATCCGCAACGTCTGGTCCAACGCCGTCATCTTCTGCGGCCACTTCCCGGACGGCGCAGAGAAGTTCACCAAGACCGACATGGTCGGCGAATCCAGGGGCCAGTGGTACCTGCGCCAGATGCTGGGCAGCGCGAACTTCGAGGGCGGATGGCTGCTGCGCTTCATGAGCGGCAACCTGTGCCATCAGATCGAGCACCACCTGTACCCGGACCTGCCGAGCAGCCGCCTGCACGAGATCTCGTTCCGCGTGCGCGAGGTGTGCGACAAGTACGACCTGCCGTACACCACGGGTTCGTTCCTGGGGCAGTACGGCAAGTCCTGGCGGACC
This sequence comes from Mycolicibacterium confluentis, assembly GCF_010729895.1. Classification (NCBI taxonomy): domain Bacteria; kingdom Bacillati; phylum Actinomycetota; class Actinomycetes; order Mycobacteriales; family Mycobacteriaceae; genus Mycobacterium; species Mycolicibacterium confluentis. Next base: position 3,620,251 of record NZ_AP022612.1, on the reverse strand, counting down.
ATCGCCAAGCTGTCGCTGCCCGACAAGTACCTTCGGGACACCGCGGACAACGCTCCGGAGACCCGCAGCGAGCGGATGTTCGCCGACCTCGGTGCGGAGTTCGCGGTCACCGACCCGACCACCGGCCGCAAGCGTGGGCTCAAGAGCGCGATCGCCAAGGTGCGTGCGGCACGAAATGCGCGCCGCGACAAGCGGATCGCTGACGGTCAGGCCGAACTGGCCGCCTAGTCTTCACCCGCGAGCGCCCGGGTCTGCACGCAACACGCCGCATGGCGTTGTGCAGGCCCGGGCGCTCGCGTATGTCGGTCAGCGGTGCTACACCGCGGCCTCGCGCAGCACCCCGAGCAGATGCCGCGCGGCGGCGACCCGGCCCGCGGCCGGGCCGGTCAGCAGGTCCAGCGCGCACTCCGGATCGGCTGGCGGGCCCATGTGTCCGCACCCGCGCGGACAGTCCTCGACGGCCTCGGCCAGGTCGGAGAACGCCATCAGCACGCCGTCGGGTTCGATGTGCGCCAGGCCGAACGAGCGGATTCCAGGAGTGTCGATCACCCAACCTCCGCCGCGCAGCGGCAGCGCCACCGACTGTGTGGACGTGTGCTTGCCCTTGCCCACGCCCGACACCTCGCCGATGGCGCGATCCGCTTGCGGCACAAGTCGATTCACCAGAGTCGACTTCCCGACCCCGGAATGTCCGAGCAGCACCGTCAGCCTGCCGTTCAGCACCGGTTCGACGACGTCGAGGGGATCGTCGCGGCCCGCGGTCAGCACCTGCAGGTCGAGGCCCGCGAACTGGGCGGCGAACGGTTCGGGCGGCGCCAGATCCGATTTGGTCAGGCACAGGATCGGCGTCAGCCCGCCGGCGTAGGCCGCGATCAACGCCCGTTCGACGAAGCCAGTGCGCGGCGGCGGGTCGGCCAGCGCCACCACAATCAGCAGCTGGTCGGCGTTGGCCACCACCACACGCTCGGTCGGATCGGTGTCATCGGCGGTGCGCCGCAACACCGTTCGCCTCTCACCGCGGCGCACGATGCGGGCCAGGCTGTCGGGCCGGCCCGACAGATCACCGACCACGTCGACCTCGTCGCCGACGACGATCGGGGTGCGGCCCAGTTCCCGGGCGCGCATGGCCGTGACGGGTTGTTCGGGGTCCCCGCCGAGCACGCAGCCCCAGCGCCCGCGGTCCACTGTCACAACCATCGCGGCTTCGGCGTCGGCGTGGTCGGGCCGAATCTTGGTCCGGGGTCGAGACCCTTTTCCAGGACGGATACGGACGTCCGACTCGTCGTACGTGCGGCCCGCCACGGCGCTCAGTCCTGGCCCGCCAGCATGTCCGCCCACATGTGCGGGAAGTCGGGCAGCGTCTTGGCCGTCGTCGCGATGTCCTCGACCTCGACATCGGGAACCCGCAGGCCGATGATCGCGCCCGCGGTCGCCATCCGATGGTCCGCATACGAGTGCCACGTTCCGCCGTGAAGTGGGGCCGCGGTGATGGTCAGGCCGTCCGGGGTCTCCTCGCACTGCCCGCCGAGGCCGTTGATCTCAGCGGTCAGTGCCGCGAGTCGGTCGGTCTCGTGCCCACGCAGGTGCGCGATACCGCGCAGATGCGACACCGACCCAGGGCTGGCCAGTGCCGCCAGGGCCGCCACCGCGGGGGCGAGTTCGCCGACGTCGTGGAGGTCGACGTCGAAGCCGGTGTACTCGGCGGACCCGTGCACCTCCAGATAGGTGTCGGTCTGCGAGACGGCGGCGTTGGTCATCGCCAGGATGCCCAGGATGGTGTCGGCGGGCTGCAGGCTGGGGGTGGGCCAGCCCGCGATGCGCACCGTGCCTCCGGTCACGGCGGCCGCCGACAGGAACGGCACGGCGTTCGACAGGTCGGGTTCCACCGCCCAGTGTCGGGCCCGCACCTGTCCCGGTTCGACGCGCCACCGATTCGGTGTCGAATCGTCGACCTGGACCCCGGCCAGGCGCAGCATCTCGACGGTCATCGTCACGTGCGGCGCCGACGGCACCGAGCTTCCGGTGTGCTCGACCGTCACACCGTTGTCGAAGGCCGCACCGCACAGCAGCAGCCCGGAGACGAACTGCGAGGACGCCGAGGCGTCGATGGCCACCGTGCCGCCCTTGACCGACCCCGCGCCGGCGACCCGGAACGGCATCGCGTCGGCGTCGATGTCGACGCCGAGGGTGCGCAGTCCGGCCAGCAGCGGGGCGATGGGCCGCGACCGGGCCTGCTCGTCGCCGTCGAACTGCACCGCCACGTGACCGAGCGCGGCCAACGGCGGCACGAACCTCAGCACCGTGCCTGCCAGGCCGCAGTCGATCCGTGCCGCGGATTCGGGGGCCACCGCGCCCGACACCGTCAGCTCCGATGCGTCGCCGTCGACCTGCAGCCCGAGGGTGCGAAGCGCGCCGATCATCAGGTCGGTGTCGCGGCTGCGAAGTGCGCCGCTGATGGTCGATGAGCCCGAGCCCTGCGCGGCGGCCACGGCTGAGAGCACCAGGGTGCGGTTGGTCAGCGACTTGGACCCCGGGATGGTGACGGTGGCGTGGATCGGGCTGCCGGCCTGCGGGGCAGACCAGCTTTCGTGGTGCGGCACGGCTCCATCCTGCCCTGTCGGCGGCTTCTGGAACCATGGAGGTTATGTGTGGACGGTTTGCAGTGACCACCGACCCCGCGCTGCTGGCCCAGAAGATCCAAGCCCTGGACGAGACGGCGGCGGCTTCGGGCAAGGCCCCTGACGAGGCTTCGGACAAGGGCTCGAGCGCGAATTACAACGTGGCCCCCACGACGACCATCAGCACCGTCGTCAAACGGCACACCGAACCCGACGACGACTCCACGCGGCGCCTCCGCTCGATGCGCTGGGGTCTGGTGCCCCCGTGGACCAAAGCCGGGGCCGACGGCCGCCCCGACGCCAAAGGCCCGCTGCTGATCAACGCGCGCGCCGAGAAGGTCACCGAATCGCCTGCGTTCCGCAACTCGGCCAAGAACAAGAGGTGCCTGGTGCCCATGGATGGCTGGTACGAATGGCGTGGTGAGAAGGGCAAGAAGACCCCCTTCTACCTGCACGCCTCCGACGGCGAGCCGCTGTTCATGGCCGGGCTGTGGACCACATGGCGGCCCAAGGGCGCCCCGAAGGACGCCGCGCCCCTGCTCAGCTGCACGATCATCACCACCGATGCGGTCGGCCCGCTGGCCGAGGTCCACGACCGGATGCCGCTGACCATCAGCGCACCGGACTGGGACCGTTGGATGGATCCCGATGCCCCGATCGACGAGGGACTGCTGCGGGGCCACGGCGACCTGGACCGCATCGCGATCCGCGAGGTCTCGACGTTGGTCAACAGCGTGCGCAACAACGGTCCCGAGTTGATCGCCGCGGTCGATCCGCAGGCCGAGCAGACCGAACTGTTTTGAGCGCCCCACTGGTCGACGCCGGCGTCATCGATGCGATCGGCAGGGATCTGCGCGCCGCGGGCTACAGCACAGACGGGGTGGCCGCACTGCTCGGCGAGCAGGTCGATGCCGCGCTGCACCGTGGGCTGTGGTGGCCCGCGTTGCGGGCCACCCGCGCCGCGTCCGCGGAACACCAGTCCCTGGCGCTGCTGGTCCGGATGTTCCTGCTGGGCTCCGAGGAGTCCCGCGACGCGGTTCAGCGCGCGCTGCCCGGCACCGGCGTCGGGACACTGATATCCCAAGGTGTGCTCGAGACCGCCGCGCCGGAGACTGTGCGCGCGGCGCTGGACATCCGCCCGCACAGTGACGGCGCGCGCGATTTCCTCGTCGTCTCCGATCAGGACGCCGCGATGCGGCCGGGTCCGGTCCGGCGGGACCACGTGCTGGGAATCGGCGGCGCATCGATGTCGTTGGCCCGCGCGGTGATCCGCACGCCGGTGACACGCGCGCTGGACCTCGGCACAGGCTGTGGCATCCAGGCCCTGCATCTCGACGGGCACTGCGAGCAGATCGTCGCGACCGACACCAACGAGCGGGCGCTGGCCCTGGCCGCGGCGACAGCCCGGCTCAACGGTATGACGTGGGATCTGCGCTGCGGCAGCCTGTTCGAACCGGTCGCCGGGGAGCGGTTCGATCTGATTGTGTCCAACCCGCCGTTCGTCGTCGGCGCCGGATCCACCGACTACATCTACCGGGACTCCGGAATGGCCGGAGATGCGTTGTCGCAGAGCCTGATCGAACAGGTCGGCGAGCACCTCGCGCCCGGCGGCACCGCGCAGATCATGGCCAACTGGATCGTGCGGCCCGGTGCCGATTGGCGCGAGCGGGTGCAGGGCTGGCTGGCCTGCACCGACCTGCACGCCTGGGTGGTCCAGCGTGAACTGGCCGACCCGGTCAGCTACGTCGCGCTGTGGACTTCCGATGCGGGGGAGACCCCGGAGCAGACCGCGCAGCGCGGCGGGGCCTGGCTCGACTGGTTCGCCGCGGAGGACATCAGCGGCGTCGGAATGGGCACCATCACGCTGCGCGCGCGGCGGCCGGGGGAGACTGGCCCCTGCGATCAGGTGCTCGAGGAGATCACCGGCGCCGACGAGGCGTTGACGGGCCCGGAGGTCGAGGCGTTCCTGGCCCGCCGCGCCTACCTGCGCGAGACCAGTGACGAGGCTCTGCTGGCGGCCAGGCTGTCGACGGCTCCGGTGCTGCTCGAGGAGCACTCACTGCCGGGGGCAGAGGGCTGGCAGCAGATCGGCGCCGCGGTGCGCAGGCCCGGCGGCCCGGCCGCGGTGCTGGGAGTCGACGAGGTGTCCAAGGCGCTGCTCGCGGGCTGCCGTGGCGAGGTCGCACTGGGCACCCTGCTGCAACTGTTGGCGGCGCACCATGGCGTCGATTCCGACGCGTTGGCGCAGGCAGCGCTGCCCGTGGTGCGGGAGGGCATCGGCCGGGGGATCCTGTACGAGGCTCGCTAGCGCTGTCCTGACGGTGATGCCATGCTGTGAGGTGACTCACAGGGGGTGGCCATGACCGCGACACAGCCGAGGACCGAAACCGACATCACCGTCCGCAATCCCGCGACGGGGCAGGTGTCGGGCAGCGTGCCCATCCACGATGCCGACACCGTGGCGAAGAGGGCCGAGGAACTGCGCGCGGCGCAACCGGAGTGGGAGGCCATGGGGCCGCGCGGGCGGAAACGCTGGCTGCTGGAGTTCCAGAACTGGCTGCTCGACAACGCCGACCACCTCACCGAGGTGCTGATGTCCGAGACGGGCAAGTCCCGCAACGACGCCAGCCTGGAACCGGTCGCCACGGGCGACAACGTGAACTTCTGGGCGACCCACGCCGAGGAGTACCTGTCCGACGGGCACCCCAAGGCGCACAGCCCGCTGTACCGCGTGAAGCGGTTCACCACGGTCTACCGCCCGCAGCCCCTGGTCGGGGTGATCACGCCGTGGAACTTCCCGTTGGCGATGCCGGGTATGGACGTCCCGCCCGCGTTGGCGGCGGGCGCCGCGGTGCTGTTGAAACCCTCTGAGGTGACCCCGCTTTCGGCGGTCGAATTCGCCCGCGGGTGGACCGAGATCGGTGCGCCGCCGGTGCTCGGACTGGTCACCGGCTACGGCGACACCGGCGCCGCGCTCATCGACAACGTCGACTACGTCCAGTTCACCGGATCGACCGCAACGGGTCGCAGGGTTGCGGTGGCGTGCGCGCAGCGGTTGATCCCCTACAGCCTGGAACTGGGCGGCAAGGATCCCGCGATCGTGCTGGCCGACGCCGATCTGGAGCGCGCGGCCAACGGCATCGCCTGGGGCGGGTTGTTCAACTCGGGCCAGGTGTGTGTGTCGGTGGAACGCGTCTACGTCGAGGCTCCGGTGTACGACGAGTTCGTCGACAAACTTGCGGCCAAGGTCCGAGCCGTCAGCCAGGGCGCCGACCACGACACCGGCGCCATGGCCACCGAAGCGCAACGCGACCTCGTGGCCAGGCATGTCGACGCCGCGACCGCGGCGGGCGCCAAGGTGCTCACGGGCGGCAAACCCACGGGCGTCGGGACGTTCTTCGCACCCACGGTCCTGGCCGACGTCGACCAGACCATGGCCTGCATGACCGACGAGACGTTCGGGCCGACCATCCCGGTCATCAAGGTGGCCGACGAGAACGAGGCGATCCGGCTGGCCAACGACTCCACCTACGGGTTGTCGGCCACGGTGTGGACTGGCGATCCCCATCGCGGCGAACGCATCGCGCGGCGCCTGGAGGTGGGGGCCGTCAACGTCAACGACGCCCTGGCCAACGTGTTCTGCCCGACGCTGCCGATGGGCGGTTGGAAGGAGTCCGGCGTCGGCTACCGGGCCGGTGGGCCGCACGGAATCCGCAAATACTGCCGCCAGCAGGCCATCACGGCGCCGCGGATTCCGACGCAGAAGAGTGAACTGCTGTGGTACCCGGCCTCGAAGCGCAAGCGTCAGTTCGCGCTCGGCGCGATGCGGGCGATGTCGGCCCGCGGTTGGCGTCGTCTGGGGATCAAGCCCCGCGGCGCGCGGTGACCACCGCGTAGGGCGAGTCGAACCGCACCGCACCGTCGGCGTCGATGTGCTCCCGCAGTGCCGCCGCGAACGCCTCGGCGAGGGCTTCGCGCTGCGCGGTATCACAGCGGGCGAATGCCGCGAGGTGCAGAGGTGACTCATACTGGACGAACCGCAGCGCGGCGTCGAGATTCTCGAATCGCCATGTGTAGACCCCGGTGTCGATCGTGAGCTCACCGAACCCGGCCGCCAGGCGGCGTTCAATCTGCTCGGGGTCACCCCATTGGTCGGGGGTGAACGCCGGGACCGGCGCGCCTGCGAACACCGCCGCGATCGGGTCGGACAGCGGGTTGCCGGTCACGCGAACCCACGCTGAGAAGGCCAGTACGCCATCGGGTTTGAGGAGGCGCCTCAGCTCGGCGACCTGCCCGTCGGGTTCGACGAAGATGATGCCCATATTCGACACGACGACGTCGAAGGCCGCGCTGGGCAGGCCCGTGTCGGCCGCGTCGGCGGCCACCCACCTTATGTCCACGTCCGTGCCGTTGGCCTTGGCCTTGGCGAGATCCAGGAGTTCCGGTGTCAGGTCCACGCCCGTGACCCGAGCGCCCCGCGCGGCCGCGGCCAGTGCGGCGCTCCCGGTGCCGCAGGCCAGGTCCACCACCGCGGCGCCGGCCAGCGGTGAACGTCGGTCTGCGGCCTCGACGGTCTGCACCGCGATGTCGGAGATGTGTTCGGCCACCGACTCATAGCGGCCCTGTGCCCACAACGTCATGGGTGGGCTCAGGGTCCGGTGTAGCCGGGGGGATTGGCGCCTTCGACCCAGAAGTCAACGCCGAGTTCGGATCCCGGGATGCAGTCGTACACCGAGAGGTCGGTGACACCGGAGTCCAGCAGGACGTCCTCGCACAGCAGCGTGTGGCCGGTGAAACTCGCGGGCTTCGTCAGGACCGCGTAGGCGGCGTCGGCGTACACCTCGGGCTTTCGGGAGCGGGCCATCGACTCGTCGCCGCCGAGCAGGTTCTGCACGGCTGCGGTGGCCACCATGGTGCGGGGCCACAGCGTGTTGGAGGCGATGCCGGCCTCGCGCATCTCTTCGGCGATTCCCAACGCGCACAACGTCATACCGAACTTGGCCATCATGTAGGGCGTGGGCCGCAGCCACTTGGACTCGAGCAGGATCGGCGGTGACAGCGTCAGGATGTGTGGGTTCTGGCGGCCCTTCATATGCGGGATGCAGGCCTGCGACACCGCGTACGTGCCGCGGACCTGGATGCCGTTCATGAGGTCGAAGCGTTTGAGCGGGACCTCCTCGATGGAGCCGAGATTGATGGCCGATGCGTTGTTGACGCAGATGTCGATGCCGCCGAACTGAGCGACGGCCGCGGCCACCGCGGCGTCCACCGAGTCCCCGTCACGGACGTCGCCGACGATCGGCAGCGCCTGCCCGCCGACCTCCTCGATCTCCTTGGCGGCGGTGTAGATGGTGCCCGGCAGTTTGGGGTGGGGTTCGGCGGTTTTGGCCACCAACGCGATGTTGGCACCGTCGGCGGCGACCTTCTTGGCGATCGCCAGGCCGATGCCGCGACTGGCACCCGAGATGAACATGGTCTTGCCCTGCAGCGGGCGATCCTCAGCCATGTGTTCAGACCCTAGCCAGTACGGATGTCGGCAACCAGGGCTTGAGTCATCTCGACCAGGTCGCGCGGCGCCAACGCCAGGTCCAGCCCACGCCGGCCCGCGCTGCACAGGATCTGATCCCACTCCAGCGCCGAGGCGTCAACGACGGTCGGCAGCCTCTTGCGCTGGCCCAGCGGGGAGATGCCGCCCACGACGTAGCCCGTGCTCCGCTGAGCCTCGGCGGTGTCGGCCATCGCGGCCTTGGGCACCCCCAGCGCGGCCGCCGCGGCTTTCAGCGACAGCGTGGCGGGCACCGGGAGCACGGCGACGGCCAGGCCCTTGGGCAGCGCGATGACCAGCGTCTTGAAGACCTGCTGGGGAACCACGCCGTGCGACTTGGCGAGTTCGGCGACCGCCTCGGCGCCGAAATTCGTGGTGCGCGGGTCGTGGTGATAGGTGAGCACCTCGTGGGGGATGCCGGCCTTCACAAGGGCCGCGATCGCGGGGGTTGCTGCTTTGGCCACGGCGCAAGGCTAGCGGTGGGCCCGCTGCGGAAATATCGCGGCGGAAAATACTGTTCCCACCTGCAGTCCCGCCCGCAAAGGGCGAGTTTGTCGGTACACGGCCCTAGGATTGGGCAGATAGGGGAGTCTGGTGGCATTGCAATGCCTGGATACTCCGACAGCGGCACAGTTGACTGCGACGTTCGGGTCATTGGAGCCGGTGGGGATCAGTGGGTACGCGGCGGTGGAAGGGACTGTGTCAGGCACGATGACCGACTTGGATGACGTGGACGGCACGGGCACGGCGGCGGTGCACGAGGAGACCGACGCCGAACTGACCGCGCGGTTCGAGCGCGACGCGATTCCGCTGCTCGACCAGCTCTACGGCGGTGCGCTGCGGATGACGCGCAATCCCGCCGACGCCGAGGACCTCCTGCAGGAGACCATGGTCAAGGCGTATGCGGGTTTCCGGTCATTCCGTGAGGGCACCAACCTGAAGGCCTGGCTGTACCGCATTCTGACCAACACCTACATCAACAGCTATCGCAAGAAGCAGCGCCAGCCCGCGGAGTATCCGACCGACGAGATCACCGACTGGCAGTTGGCGGCCAACGCCGAGCACACCTCGACGGGGCTGCGTTCGGCTGAGGTGGAGGCCCTTGAATCGCTGCCCGACACCGAGATCAAGGCGGCGCTGCAGGCTCTGCCTGAAGATTTCCGAATGGCGGTTTACTATGCCGACGTCGAAGGTTTCCCGTACAAGGAGATCGCGGAGATCATGGATACGCCGATCGGAACGGTGATGTCGCGGCTGCACCGCGGACGTCGCCAACTGCGGGAACTGCTGACCGATGTCGCAAAGGACCGTGGTTTCATCCGGGGCCATCAACTCGACGAGGCCGAGGAGGTGTCGTCATGAGCGCCGACGAGAACGACCGCTGGCAGCCCCCAGTGGGCCCCGTCGACCCTGAGCATCCCGAATGCGCCGCGGTGATCGCCGAGGTGTGGACGCTGCTCGACGGCGAATGCACCGAGGACACCCGCGAGAAGCTCCAGCATCATCTCGACGAGTGCCCCGCATGCCTGCGCTATTACGGCGTCGAGGATCGGATCAAAAAGCTCGTCGCGACCAAGTGCAGCGGGGAGAAGGCTCCCGAGGGCCTGCGTCAGCGACTGCGGCTGGAGATCAGCCGCACCACGATCATCCGCCGCGGCTGACGGCCTCAGAGGCCCCCAACGCCGCCTACGCGCCCACTGGGACGACCAGTGCGTGGCAGTGACCTAGTCCCGGTGCCAACGCCGGGCTGGGGCGTTGCTGCCCCCGCAGGGGCCCGCAGACGTCCCGCAATAGAAAAGACCGCCCGGCTCAAAGAGCTCGGGCGGTCTGCATATGAGCAGGCTCAGGCGTTGGGACGCTTGCCGTGGTTGGCCTTGCTGTGCTTGCGGTCGCGCTTCTTCCGGCCACGCTTGGCCATGTCATTACCTCCGGTGTCGATGTCCAATCCGGGCCGGGCCCGAACAGTGTTGGTCTCATTGTCTCATGTCGGGGAGGATGCTTTGTCCCGCGGGCAACACAAGGGCAGGTGTCAGGCGGTCGGCTGCGGTGTTGTGGTTCGATAAAGCGTCAACAGCCCTGGATCGGTGATGAGGTGGAGATGGCCGAGGATGTTCGCGCAGAGATCGTTGCCAGCGTGCTCGAAGTGGTGGTGAGCGAGGGCGACCAGATCAGCGAGGGCGACACCGTGGTGCTGCTGGAGTCCATGAAGATGGAGATCCCAGTTCTGGCGGAAGCCGCAGGCACCGTCACGAAGGTCAACGTGGCCGTGGGTGACGTCATCCAGGCCGGCGACCTCATCGCCGTGATCAGCTAGCCCGAGGCATGTCCACACTCGGTGAGCTTCTTGCCGAGCACACCGTCCTGCCTGGCGGCGCGGTCGATCATCTGCACGCCGTGGTCAGTGAATGGCAGCTTCTGGCGGATCTGTCGTTCGCCGACTACCTGATGTGGGTGCGCCGCGACGACGGCGACCTGGTGTGCGTGGCTCAGTGCCGGCCGAACACCGCACCGACCGTCCTGCTCAGCGACGCCGTCGGCACGACGGCGTCGGCCCACGAGCTTCCGCTGGTGGTCGCGGCGTTTCAGTCCGGGGTGATCGGCCGCGAGGACGACCCTGGTCCGTCGCTGTCCGTGCGACCGATGGGCCTCAACATCGAGGCCGTGCCGGTCAAACACGGCGAGGCCGTGGTGGCCGTGCTGACGCACCAGACGGCGTTGGCAGCGATGCGGCTGTCCAGTCCGCTGGAGCAGGCCTATCTGGACTGTGCCGGCGATCTGGTGCTCATGCTGTCGGAGGGCACGTTCCCGAACGTCGGTGACCTGGCCATGTCGCGGTCGAGTCCCCGCGTGGGGGACGGGTTCATCCGGCTGGACGGCAACGGGGACATCGCGTTCGCCAGCCCCAACGCGCTGTCGGCATACCACCGGATGGGGCTCACCTCGGAGTTGGAGGGCCACAACCTGGTCGCCATCACCCGGCCGCTGATCTCCGACCCGTTCGAGGCGCAGGAACTCGCCGAGCACGTCCGCGACTCGATCGCGGGCGGTTCGAGCATGCGCATGGAGGTCGACGCCGGTGGTGCGGCCGTGCTGTTGCGCACCATCCCGTTGGTCGCCCATGGTGCTCCGGCGGGGGCAGCGGTGCTGATCCGCGACGTGACCGAGGTCAAGCGACGGGATCGCGCGCTGCTGAGCAAGGACGCCACGATCCGCGAGATCCACCACCGGGTCAAGAACAACCTGCAGACGGTCGCGGCGCTGCTGCGCTTGCAGGCCCGTCGGACCAACAATGCCGAGAGTCGGGAAGCCCTGATGGAGTCGGTGCGCCGGGTCTCCTCGATCGCTCTGGTGCACGACGCGTTGTCGATGTCGGTCGACGAGGAGGTCAACCTCGACCAGGTGATCGACCGCATCCTGCCGATCATGAACGACGTGGCGTCGGTGGACGCGCCGATCAAGATCACCCGTGAGGGCGCGCTCGGAGTGCTCGACGCCGACCGTGCGACGGCGCTGATCATGGTGGTCACCGAATTGGTGCAGAACGCCCTGGAACATGCCTTCGATGCGGGGGCGGCGCGCGGTTCGGTCACCATTCGCGCGGAGCGGTCGGCCCGCTGGCTCGATGTCGTGGTGCATGACGACGGCCGCGGCCTGCCAGCCGGTTTCAGCCTGGAGAAGTCCGACCGCCTCGGCCTTCAGATCGTGCGGACCCTGGTGTCCGCGGAACTCGACGGGTCACTGGGCATGCATGACGTGCCCGACGGGGGTACCGACGTCACGCTGCGGGTGCCGATCGGACGACGGTCCCGGCTGTCGCAGTGACCCATGCGGTGACACGAAAAGCGCACCGCCCTGGACATGACGAAGGCCCCGGCGCTGCCGGGGCCCTTTGTCATGTTCGCGCTGGTCAGACCCCAGTACGGGTCCGGGTGCGCGCGTTGCGTCGCTTGAGGGCGCGACGCTCGTCTTCACTCATGCCGCCCCACACACCGGCGTCCTGGCCCGACTCAAGCGCCCAGCTCAGGCACTCGGTGGTCACGGGACAGCGGTTGCAGACGAGCTTCGCGTCGGCGATCTGAGCGAGCGCGGGACCGCTGTTCCCAACCGGGAAGAACAGTTCCGGATCCTCATCACGACAGACCGCATTGTGACGCCAATCCATGGCAATTACTCCTTACTTGGGCGCGCAGCAAAACGCGCCAATCTTTTTGTGTTCGGCTGTCAACACGTGCACCGAATGTTTCTGCACTGTTGCATCTGATCGTTCCAGAGGCTGGACAGATGTCAATAGGACTCAGTTAACACGTGGGCAATGTCACTGCCGGGGCCGGTTTCCCTCGCCCTCACCCCGTTGTACTACACTCACACTCAGCTGCGCCCTAAATCAACGCAAGTGAAATCATCATCACAGTTCAGGGGCGGTTTCGGCAGGCGGGGCCACCACACTCAAAGCGTCAGAGACTGACGTAAACGTCATAGTTTCGCGCTCGCCGAGATAATCACCGTCAATTTGGGTCGCAACCGGCGTGTCGCTCGTCACTCGGACCCAGGACACGTTGTCGTCGCGAATCAGATGCTTGGCAGCAATCTTCGGGCGCTTTGACAGCATCTGGCGGACCAGACCGAGATTGCGCCACACATTCATGCTTGTGGTCGCGAACACACCCAGGCCGCCTTCGAAGCGGCAGTCCGGGTTGGTCCAGACGGGCCTCTTGTTGGCGTATGTCCACGGGCTGGAGTTCGACACGAAGACGAAGTGCACGCCCGAGACGGGCTCGCGGTCCTGCAGGTGCAGCGTGAGCTTGGGCTCCCGTCGGGCGCTGCGCAACACCGCGGGCACCGCGACCCTGATGTAGCGGCTCGCCGAGACGCCTTTACCGCTGCGTTTACCCGACCGGTGGGCCTCCACTGCCGCCACCACTTCACCGTCGACGCCCAACCCGGCGGTGAAGACCGCCCAGCGCTCACCGCAGTCCATCAGGTTGATGCGACGCCAACTGCGTTCGCGGCCGTGCTCGCTGAGCAGGTCCACCAGCATGTTCGTCGCCTCGACGGGGTCGGAAGGGATGCCCAGCGACCGGGCGAAGACGTTGGCCGAGCCTCCGGGAACCACCGCCACCGCAGGGACACGGCGCAGCGGCGGCAGCGGCCCCGGCTTGCCCAGCATGCCGTTGACCACCTCGTTCACGGTGCCGTCGCCCCCGTGAATGATCACCACGTCCACGCCGTCGGCGGCGGCCTTCTCGGCGATCTCGCTCGCGTGGCCACGATGATTCGTGTGCTCGACGGTCAGCCGCACCCGGCTTTCCAGAGCGTGCGCCAGAAGGTCGCGGCCCGCAGGGGTGGTGGAGGTGGCATTGGGGTTCACGATCAGCACGGCACGCACGAGTTCCGAGCCTAACCGCCGTGCGGGTTCAGGCCGCGGCGTTGGGCAGCAGCGCGGGACAGCCGCTCATCGGGTCCGCCAGCTCGAAGTGCCACAGTTCGTTGGCGTAGATCTGGCACAGGCCGAAGCGCGGGCCGTTGGCGATGAGCCATTCGTCTGCGCCCAGACCGCCGATGTCGACCGCTTCGCCGAGCACATGCTTGGACGCGGTCGGGGTCTGCACATATTGCCGAGCGGCGGCATAACTGCCGTAGGTGAGCACGGCGTCGTCGAGCAGTTGCTGCTGGAACTCCGGCGAGCGCCACCCCGAGGTGACGGTCATCGTGACGCCCTCGGCGGCCGCGGCGTTCGCGGCGGTCTGGACCGCCGACAACAGTTCGGGCTGAAGTCCGCCGACGGCCGGATTCCCGACGTCGAACGGAGACAACGTCACCACGCCATCGTCGGCGCGCGCCATCGGGACCCCCAGGGTGGCCGCGGCCGCGATGCCCGCGGCAGCCATCAACGCCTTGGCGGACATCCGCAGCCTCCTTCGCTCCCGGCCCGCACACACCCTATGACAGTGTCCCGGTGTGCCTGGCCCGATGCCGTCGCAGCGTGGGTACCGTACTGGGGTGACCGAACGCCGTCTGCTCCTCGTCAACGGGCCCAATCTGAACCTGCTGGGCACGCGTCAGCCCGAGATCTACGGCACCACCACGCTGGTGCAGATCGAGCAGCTGACCTCCGATGCCGCCGCGGAACACGGCTTCGTGGTGCGCGCGGTGCACAGCAATCACGAGGGGGCGTTGATCGACGCCATCCAGTTGGCACGCAAGGACTGCCTGGGCATCATCATCAACCCGGCCGCCTACAGCCACACCTCGGTGGCGATCGCCGACGCCCTGCGCGCCGCCGACCTGCCCGTCGTCGAGGTGCACCTGAGCAACATCCACCGCCGTGAGGAGTTCCGGCACCACTCCTTCACCTCGGCCGTCGCCGAAGTGGTGATCGCCGGCGCCGGTCCTCTGGGCTATCGGTTCGCGGTGGACTGGCTGGCCGAGAGGCTCGCGAAGTGAGCGAGGCTCCGCCGCCGGCAGTGCGCTACGCCGGATTCGTCGTGCTGGCCGAGGGCATCCTGATGCTGATCGTGGCCGCCGTGCTGGTGGTGCGTGCGGTCCTGGGCGCCGACCAGCACATCGTCAGCGGGTACGGCACCGCCATCTGGTTCCTGTTGGTCGGCGGCGGCGTGACGGCCGGCGGGTGGGCGCTGCTCACCGAGCGGCGTTGGGGCCGCGGCATCGCGGTGTTCATCAACCTGCTGCTGCTCCCGGTGGCCTGGTACATCTACAGCTCCCACCAGCTCACCTATGCCGTCCCGGTGGCCCTCGTTGCGCTCGTGGCGCTCGGGCTTCTGTTCAGTCCCTCTGCGGTGCAGTGGGTTTCGCGACGGGACTGACTCAGGGCTGGTCCACCACCGGCTCGCCGGCCAGTGCGGTGAGGTTCAGCCCCGACACCCGATAGGTGGTCCAGTCGTTCATCGGCAGGCCGCCGACGCCGTCGTAGAGTGCGATCGCGTTGACGTTCCAGTTCAGCACGGCCCAGGACAGCCTCGAGTAACCGCGTTGCACGCATTCGCGCGCCAGGGTCACCAGCAGGTCCCGGGCCAGGCCCCGACGGCGGAACTCCGGACGCACGAACAGGTCCTCGAGGTAGATGCCGCCGACCCCGTCCCAGGTGGAGAAGTTCACGAACCACACCGCGACGGCCGCGGCTGTGCCGTCGACCTCGGCGACGTGGGCGTACGCGATCGGGTGGTCGCCGAACAGCGCAGTGCGCATCTGCTCCTCGGTGACCGTGGCCTCGTGCGCGGCCTTCTCGAAATCGGCGAGTTGGTGGACCATCGCGGTGATCGCCGCCTCATCGCCGGGGCGGGCGGGCCGAATGTGCTGTGTCATGGTGTCGCTCCCAGTCCGGCCAAGATCGTCTTGAACTTCGTTGTGGTCTCGGCGACCTCGTCGTCGGGATCGGACTCGGCGACGATGCCCCCGCCGGAGTGTGCCGTGGCGGTCCGGCCGTCCGCCGACAGCTGCGCGCATCTGATCGACACCACCCACCGGCCGTCGCCGCGGGCGTCGCACCAGCCGACGGCTCCAGCATAGAACCCGCGGTCGCCTTCGAGTTCGGCGATCAGCGCTTTCGCGGCTGCGGTCGGGACCCCGCCGACGGCCGGGGTCGGCTGCAGTGCCAACGCCAGATCCATTGCTGTGGTGTCCCTTTCGCGCAACCGGGCCGAGATCGGGGTGTTCAGGTGCCACAGCGCGTCAGTGTGGTGCAGCTCGGGTTCGGGGGCGATGTCCAACTCGACGCACAACGGTTCGAGCGCGGCGCGCATGACGTCGATCACCAGTTGATGCTCATGGCGGTTCTTCGCGGACTCCGCGAGCGCCCGGCCGTTGGCGCGGTCCACGTCGGGATCGGCCGAGCGTGGCGCCGAACCCGCGAACGGCCGGCACGTCACACGGTCGCCGGAGCGCGCGACCAGCAGTTCGGGGCTCGCGCCCACGAATGTCGTGCCCGCGTAGGTGCCGCCGGCGGGGGACAGGTCCACCAGGTAGGCGTACCCACCCCGGTCGGCGTCGCGCAGGCGGCGCAGCACCGTCGGGGCGTCCCACGGTGCGTCGGCGCTCACCCGCAGCGCGCGGGCCAGCACCACCTTGTGCAGTTCCGTGCCGGGGGCCGTCAGTCGGGCGATGGCGGCCACCACCCGATCCCGGTGGACCGCCGGATTCGGTTCCGGCGCAACGTCCGTGACGCGGGGCAGGGGGATGCTCGGCCAGGACGGCAGGCTGTCACCCCGCGACAGGGTCTCGGGTTCGTGCAACGCGGCGACACCGGAGGTGTCGAACGGCAGCGCGCCCACCACGATCGGCACATCGCCGGAGCGCAGCGCGCGCTGCGCCGCACCGATCTCGGAGAACGGGGTGCGCACACCGGAGCCGATGATGGTGCCTGCGGGCCCGCTCAGGACGAAGGACGGAGGCGTCACGGCGTCTCGGTGTTCACACGATGCGCGGTCAACCCCAGCGATTTGAGCTGGCGCAGGCCGTAATCGAAGCCGCACACGGCCAGCGACGCCGGGCCGAAGCCGTACCGCGCGCCCTCGGACAACGGTTGTTCAACCCAGCGCGTCACAATCGAGCGGGAGAAGTGGCCATGGCCGACGAACACCACATCGCGTTCGCGCATGGTGTCCAGCGCCAGTTCGATCGCCGCGTCGGCACGCCTGCTCACGTCGGAAACCGATTCGCCGCCCGGGCAGCCGTGAGTCCACAGCAGCCAGCCCGGGGTCTGGGTGCGGATGTCATGCGTCGTTTGGCCCTCGTAGTCGCCGTAATCCCATTCGGCGAGTCCGGGCAGGACCTCGGATACCGTCAGGCCCGCCAGTTCGGCGGTCGCCAGTGCACGACGTCGCGGGCTGGAGAACACCACGGCGTCCTCGAGTCCCAGGTGCGCGACCGCCAGGGCCGCCAATCCGGCCTGCTCACGGCCGTATTCGGTGAGATCGAGATCTGTAGTGCTGGTGTGCTGACCTGACTTCGACCATTCGGTCTCTCCGTGGCGCAACAGGACCAGCCGATGCTCACCAACACTCACGACTGACGATTCTGCCTGACGCCGCCGGAGCCACGCCGTGGAGTCGTCCGGGCGGGCGGATGCCGCACGTGACAGTATGGCGCCGTGGGGACAAAGGTGTTGGCGGTGGCCAATCAGAAGGGCGGGGTGGCCAAGACGACGACGGTGGCGTCGTTGGGTGCTGCGATGGTGGAGGCGGGCAGACGCGTCCTGCTTGTGGATCTCGATCCGCAGGGCTGTCTGACGTTCTCGTTGGGCCAGGATCCGGACAAGCTCCCGGTCTCGGTGCATGAGGTTCTGCTGGGGGAGGTTGAACCGAACGCCGCGCTGGTGCAGACCAGCGAGGGGATCACGCTGCTGCCGGCCAACATCGACCTGGCGGGGGCCGAGGCGATGCTGTTGATGCGCGCAGGTCGCGAGTATGCGCTCAAGCGCGCACTGGCCAAGGTCGCCGATGATTTCGACGTCGTGATCATCGACTGCCCGCCGTCGCTGGGCGTGCTCACCCTCAACGGGTTGACCGCGGCAGATGATGTGCTCGTGCCGTTGCAGTGCGAGACGCTCGCGCATCGTGGCGTGGGTCAGTTCCTGCGGACGGTCTCCGACGTCCAGCAGATCACCAATTCCGACCTCAACCTGCTCGGCGCGCTTCCGACGCTGTACGACTCACGCACCACGCACAGCCGCGACGTGCTGTTCGACGTCGTCGACCGCTACGGACTGGCGCTGCTGGCACCGCCCATCCCGCGCACCGTGCGTTTCGCGGAGGCGACGGCGTCGGGGTCCTCGGTGATCGCCGGGCGCAAGAACAAGGGTGCTCACGCCTACCGCGAGTTGGCCACGAGCCTGCTCAAGTACTGGAAGTCGGGCAAGAAGCTGGAGACCTTCACACCGGAGGTGTGAGCGCCCTATCCGAGCGCGACGAGGGTGCGTCCGCGCTGCTCGAGCAGCGTCGCACCGACAACGGTGGGCACAATCACTCCGACACCGGACTCCATGCCGCGGCGCTCGACGTCGATGACGCGTTCGAGGTGCCCGTCGGACACGTCGTAGACGCCGACCCCGCCGGTGACGGGGATGAGCAGCTTGTCGGCCATGATGGTCGCCGGTCCCAGCGGGACGATGTTCTCCTCGGCGTTGACGGTGTACTTGTGCGTCAGCTTGTCGGAGTTGAACACCATGACCGATCGGCCGGTCCACCACGTGACCAGGCTGCCTGCCCGAGTCACCGAGCTTTCCGGATCGGCCATCGACGGCGGCGCGCTCACCGGCGTGCTCGAGGTCTCCGTGCCGACGTCGTTGACCACCGAGACGCGGGGCTTGGGCGTCGGGAGGTAGACCGCGGTGTTGGTGTCGGAGACCGCCAGCACGCGCGGTCCCGCGCTCGAGGGCACGCCGGCCTGCGGGATATCGCGCAGTTCGGGCTCGTCGTCGTCCTTGCCCGGTCGCAGCAGGGTCAACCGGACGTCCGCCTCACCCGCACAGGTCTGCAGCAGTGAGACGGCCGACGGGCTGGCCGCGGCGGACAGGATTGTGCAGCCCTTGCCGACACCGGTGTGGTTGGGCTTGACCCGCGCGTCCACCTCGCCGTACCCGATCACCCGCACCATGTCGGAGCGCCAGAGCTCCAGCCTGGTCGCGCCGGTGGCCAGCGCGACGGTGCCGTCGGAGGACAGTTCCACACGCTTGTCGGCGTAGCCGGTGCGGGACGGGCCGCGACGACCCGTGGACGCGTCGATCGTGCTGACCTGCCCACAGCCACGAACGTCGGGGTACACCGCGACGGCGTACTGGTAGATCCAGGTCACCCCGCACAGGTCGAGATCGCGCGCATAGGTCCAGACAGGCTCGCCGGTGTCCGGGTTGCGGCCGTGCACCGTGCGGCCGTCGCCGGTCACCACGGTTCCGCTGGCCACCACGGGCATGGTGGTCGCGGCGCTCGGCGCGGCCCAGAGTTCGCGCAGCTCGTCGGGGACTTCGCCTGCGGGTGGGACGCTGGTCGACGGTGTGGCCGCGGGCTGACTCAGTGTTGCGCGGGCATCACTGGTCCACCAGATCGCCACGGCGGCGACGGCGACGATCGCGATGATCGCGACGGCCGCAACGATGTCGCCGCGGGTGCGGCGCTCCGGTCTGACCATCGGCGCCGGTCAGCCGGCGGTGACGCTGGCTTCGGCGGCGGGCTTGCGGGGCCCGCGGCGACGCCGGCGACGCGGTGCACGCGTGGCCTCGGCGCCGTCCTCACCGGCAGCGGCCGTGGGAGCGTCGGCGCCCGCGGTGTCGGTGTCGGCCGTGGTGCCCTCGACGTGCCCGGTCAGCGTCTTGCCTCCGCGGGTGCGACGGCGCTCACGGTTCCGGCGGGGCTTGTCGCTCCCGCCGCTGGAGATGGTTTCGGTCCGCTCTTCGCGACGCTTGGTGACCTTCTTCTGCGGGGTCCCGATCGACCCGGTCGCGTCCGCCGGAATGCCCAGTTCCTCGAACAGATGCGGCGAGCTCGAGTACGTCTCGGCGGGTTCCGGGCAGTCCAGGCCCAGCGCCTTGTTGATCATGGTCCAGCGGGGCAGCTCGTCCCAGTCGACCAGGGTCACCGCGACACCGGTCTTTCCCGCGCGGCCGGTGCGGCCGATGCGGTGCACGTAGGACTGCTCGTCGTCGGGGATCTGGTAGTTGATGACGTGGGTGACGTCGTCGATGTCGATGCCGCGGGCGGCCACGTCGGTGGCGACCAGGACGTCGACGTCACCGGTGCGGAAGGACTTCAGCGCCTTCTCGCGGGCGATCTGGCCGAGGTCACCGTGCACGGCGCCGACCTTGAAGCCGCGCTCGGCGAGCTCGTCGGCGACCTTCTGCGCGGTGCGCTTGGTGCGGGTGAAGACCATCGTCGCGCCGCGGCCCTCCGCCTGCAGCACCCGGGTGACGAGTTCGACCTTGTCGAGCGCGTGGGCGCGGTAGATGAACTGCGTGGTGGTGTCGTGGGTGGCGGCCGAATGCGGCGCCTCGGCCCGGATGTGGGTGGGCTGGTTCATGAACGTGCGCGCGAGCGTGATGATCGGATCCGGCATGGTCGCCGAGAACAGCATCGACTGGCGCGAGTCCGGGGTGAGGCGCAGGATGCGCTCGATGTCCGGCAGGAAGCCGAGGTCGAGCATCTCGTCGGCCTCGTCGAGGACCAGCACCGACAGACCGCCGAGCTGCAGGTGTCCCTGCTGCGCGAGGTCGAGGAGTCGGCCCGGGGTGCCGACGACCACGTCGGCGCCGTTGCGCAGCGCCTCGATCTGTGGCTCGTAGGGCCGGCCGCCGTAGATGGACACCACCGACAGCGGGCGGGTGCCGTCGCCGTCGGCGGCGGGGGCGGTCAGGTACTTGCCGGCGCCCGCGAGGTCGCCGTAGACCTGAACGCACAGTTCGCGGGTGGGCACCACGATCAGCGCACGCGGTGCGCCGGAGAGAGGGCGGCTGGGATCGCTGATGATCTTGTGCAGGAGCGGGACGCCGAACGCGTAGGTCTTGCCCATGCCGGTGCGCGCCTGGCCGATCAGGTCATCGCCGGCCAGTGCGAGCGGAAGCGTCAGCTCCTGGATGGCGAAGGGGTGCTCGATGCCCTCCTCGGCGAGCGCGCGCACAATCGCGTCATCAACGCCGAGCTGGGCAAACGTGTGGTCGGCGGGAGTCTGTAACTGAGTCATAAAGGAGGTGTGCAACCTTTCGGTGTCTTGCGAGTCAAATTCCGAGGTGTCAGCTCGTCTGTAGTTCTCGTCGCGTCATCTCGCGCGCACGAGTCGTAGAGAGACAACCTCGGTGTCTCGGGACACCGAATCCGCTGGGCCCAGCGCTGGAAAAAAGCTTCGAGGCGGGCCGTGCACGTGCACGCACATTTCCTCGGAAGGCGGTGAATATGAGCCTTCCGCAAACCATTGTAACTGGTCGGCTCCGCTGGGGCGGCTTACGGTGACTTCAACGGTGCCGCCCGCGTCTGGCCGCAACCGCCAATCGTTACAGTGACCCCATGAGTTCGACGCAGCCCGCGGCCGGCCCCGAGTCCTCACCGCAGGAGTCTGCGCAGACCCCCCGAGTGCCCGCCGATCATCCCGGTGTCGACAAGCTCTTCGCGCTTCTGGCCTACGGCGAGGTGGCGGCGTTCTACCGCCTCACCGACGAGGCTCGGATGGCTCCGAATCTGACGGGGCGGATCAACATGGCGAGCATGGCCGCCGCCGAGATGGGGCATTACGAACTCCTGCGAGATGCGTTGCAGCGCAGGGGAGTCGACGTCGTCACGAAGATGACGGAGTACGCCCCGACGCTCGACGACTACCACAGTCTGACCACGCCCAGCACGTGGCTCGAGGCGTTGGTGAAGACCTACGTCGGCGATGCGCTGGCAGCCGATTTCTACCTCGAGATCGCCGACGTGCTGCCCGATGAGGTCGCCGACGTGGTCCGCGGGGTGCTGGCCGAGACGGGTCACTCACAGTTCGTGGTGGCCGAGGTCCGGGACGCGGTCGCGGCCAGCGACGTGCACCGCTCAAGGCTCGCGCTGTGGTCGCGCCGACTGCTCGGTGAGGCGATCACCCAGGCGCAGTATGTGCTGGCCGAGCACGACGAGCTGGTGGACCTCGTGGTGTCCGGTACAGGCGGGCTCGGCCAGATCACCGAGTTCTTCGACAGGCTGCAGAACACCCACGCGGCACGGATGGCCGAACTCGGCCTGGCCTGAGTTCCGCGGCTACTTGGTGCAGGTCGCGATCAGCGAGTTGTTGCCCTGGGCGACGGTGACCGCTCCGGTGGCGTCGGTGATCGTGCAGTTCAGCTGACCGGTCACGCTGGTCGCCGTGACCGACTGTGTCTCCACGCCCGGGTTCAGCACGACCGTGCGCGACCACGGCAGCGCCACATTCAGATCGGTGCGCGGGAAGCCCTGTTCGTCGGTGTAGATGACGGTGACCAGGTCGAACAGTTGCCGATTGCCCGTGACCGAGTAGGTGATGATGCGTTCGGGTGCGACACCCTCGACCGGCGGGGGCGGCGGCAGTTCGGCGGGCGACGGATGCGTGGCCGACGGCGTGGTGGTGACGGTCACGACGGTCTCGGGCGCCAGCGGTGCGGACGGACCGGGGCCGGGCGGCACCGTCGCGATGACGGTGCGCGGTGTGGTCGACGTGGGCGCGGCGTCCTGCACCGGGGCCTCGGCCGCGCTGGTCTGCGTGGAAGTCGCGGTGGACGTGGCGCTGTCGTTGCCGAGCACTGTGGCGATCGCGACGACTGAGACGAACAGCACTGCGGCGGCGGCGCCGGCGATCCACCGCCAGCGGGTGTCGCGGTCGTGCTCGAAATCGTCGTAGTCGTCGTAATCCTCGTAGTCGAGAATCTCGGTCGCACCGGTGTCGTACGTGTCGTAGGTCCCGTCGGCCTTGTAGGCCGACTGGTAGGACTCGGTGCTGTGGCCATCGGAGTCGGTGGAGTGCTGGGACTCGTCGGCGTAGGTGTTACCGCCCCGCGTTCCCGTACCGCTCCAGTAGGGCTTGCTCATCGGGTCACCTCGCCTTCGGCGCTCGAAATCACTTTGATCACTCCAGTCACATCCTTCACGGGAATGGTATCGGGGCGGGCATCTGCCGCGGCGCAGCGCGCGGGGTGTGTCGGACTTTGGTGACCAAGTTCATCCGGGCAGGTCAGCGCTGTCCGCCGGGAGGCTTCGCTGACCGCGAACGCCTGGTGCGGCGCGGGTCCTCGAGCGTGCACTAGCCTTCTTGTACAGCGCGCTCGTATCTCGGGGCGCCGCAGTTTTCTGCGAATCTGAACGGAAAGGGTCCGGCGTGGAGGTCAAGATCGGTGTCACGGACAGCCCGCGTGAGCTCGTCTTCAACAGCACACAGACACCTGATGAGCTGGAGAAGTCGGTGAGTGCCGCGCTGTCCGAGGGGGCCGGCCTGCTGAGCCTCACCGACGAGAAGGGCCGGCGCTTCCTGATCCAGGCAACGCGTGTCGCCTATGTCGAACTGGGACCCGCCGACAGCCGTCGGGTGGGATTCGGAATCGGTGCCGGTCCGGTGACGCCGCCGAACACCGACTAGGTCGGCCGGACCCGGGCTCCGATCAGGACCGGGTCAGCGGAACGTGTGACAGCCCGCCCCAGATGAACTGGACGGTGCCTTCGACGGCGTCGTCTTTGGTGATGGGGCGGGCATTGTCCAACCAGTAGCGCGCCGAGTCGACGCTGATGCTCACCAGACCCACGGCGATCATGCGGGCACGGTGCGGATCCAGCCCCGAGTCGTGGCTGATCAGGTCGAACACCGCGTCGGTGCACGCCTCGGTGGCGACCTTGACCTGGGCGGACACCTGAGGCTCGGTCACGTAGTCGTTCTCGAAGATCAGCCGGTAGCCCTGGCCGTCATGCTCGATGAAGTCAAAGAAGGCATGCACGGCAGCGCGCACGCGCTGGCGGTTGTCGGTGGTCGTGCGCAGCGCCTGCCGAACCCCGGAGACCAGGTTCTCGACATGCTTGGCCAGCACCGCGAGGTACAGCTCCAGCTTGCTGGCGAAGTGTTGGTAGAGGACCGGCTTGCTGACGCCGGCGCGATCGGCGATCTCATCCATGCCCGCGGCGTGATAGCCGCGGTCGACGAACACCTCGCTGGCCGCGATCAGCAGCTGCCCGCGACGTTCGTCACGGGGGAGCCGGTTACCGCGGCGGTTCGTCGTGGCGGCGGCCCGTTCAGTTCGCTGTGTGTTGGCCGTTCTGGCACCTCGCCGTGCGCCTGTGTTGGCGAGATCGCTCATCAAATCCTCTGTCTTTGTCCTCATCGAGCTGCTCGGGCTGGAGCGCCCGGCATGATGGCTCGTCGCAACGACAGTACTACCCGGAACTGCGAAACCCTGGGTACGGCGCCCCTGCGTCGCTCTTGCTGGCGCGCCGGGAGCCCGCCCGCTGCCCGCTGTGCCATCCTTGGTCGGTGACCTACGACCCGGGGCGTCGCGGGGGAAATCGCGTGCCTGTGCTGCGCAACGAGTGGCGCGAGCCGCTGCGCGCACAACGCGACCCGTTGGCCAGCGACTCCGGGCGCAGCCGTGCCAACCGCGAAGAACACCAGCGCTGGCGCAAACGCACCTGGCTCGGGCGGTTCGTGTCCACCTACGGCTGGCGCGCCTATGCGCTGCCCCCGCTGGTGGTGGTGACGGTGATGGTGATCTATCAGACGATCACCGGCGCGAGCGGTGGGACGCCGGTTGCCACCGAGGAGGTCCACGGGCCTCCGACGATCGGCGCGGAGGGCACCGCGATCATCGGCGCGCCTCCGCGCGGGCTCACGCAGTTCGACGCCGACCTGCCCACCGGAATCCTGCCCGACGGCGGTCCGTACACCGAGGCAGGCGAGCGCACGTGGCGCGTCATCCCGGGCGGCACACCGCAGGTCGGGACGGGCAGCGCCAAGGTGTTCCGCTACACCGTCGAGGTCGAGGACGGCGTCGACACAACGTCTTTCGGCGGCGACGACGCGTTCGCCCGGATGGTCGACCAGACGCTGGCCAATCCCAAGAGCTGGATCCACAACCCGCAGTTCGCGTTCACGCGCATCGACTCCGGGGAGCCGGACTTCCGGGTGTCGCTGACGTCGCCGATCACCATCCGCGAGGGCTGTGGCTACGAGATCCAACTCGAGGCCTCGTGCTACAACCCCGCCTATCGACCCGTGCCGGGTGCCCCCCAGGAACCCAGGGTGTTCCTCAACGAGGCGCGCTGGGTCCGCGGTGCGGTGCCGTTCCAGGGCGACATCGGGTCCTACCGGCAGTACCTGATCAACCACGAGGTCGGGCACGCCATCGGCTATCAGCACCACGAGGCGTGCGACGAGAACGGCGCGCTGGCCCCGGTGATGATGCAGCAGACCTTCTCCACCTCCAACGTCGACGCGGCCAAGTTCGATCCGGACTGGATCAAGGCCGACGACAAGACGTGCCGGTTCAACCCCTGGCCGTATCCCATCGCCTGACCCGCGAGGGCCGCTCGGAGTGTGACGCACACCCGGCTGGGAAGTTCCTGCCCGCCTCCCGTGTTGATGTGTCACGCGCTTTGAGACAATTGGTGAAGGTCACCATCCCTGAGGAGTCACTTCGTGTCCACATTGCCACCGCTGGTTTCACCGGCCGCCGAGCTCACTCGCGAGGAGGTCGCGCGATACAGCAGGCACTTGATCATTCCCGACCTCGGCGTCGACGGACAGAAGCGGCTGAAGAACGCTCGAGTGCTGGTCATCGGTGCCGGCGGCCTCGGCTCGCCGACCCTGCTGTACCTGGCCGCGGCCGGCGTCGGCACCATCGGCATCGTCGAGTTCGACGTGGTCGACGAGTCGAACCTGCAGCGCCAGATCATCCACGGCCAGTCCGACATCGGCCGGTCCAAGGCGCAGAGCGCCGCCGACTCGATCCGCGAGATCAACCCGCTGGTCCAGGTCAACCTGCATGAGTTGCGGCTGGAACCGGAGAACGCGGTCGATCTGTTCGCGCAGTACGACCTGATTCTCGACGGCACCGACAACTTCGCCACCCGCTACCTCGTCAACGATGCCGCCGTGCTCGCGGGCAAGCCGTACGTGTGGGGCTCGATCTTCCGCTTCGAAGGTCAGGTGTCAGTGTTCTGGGAGGACGCCCCCGACGGACTGGGCCTGAACTACCGCGACCTCTACCCCGAGCCGCCGCCTCCGGGCATGGTCCCGTCCTGTGCCGAGGGCGGTGTGCTGGGCATCCTGTGCGCCTCGATCGCGTCGGTCATGGGCACTGAGGCCATCAAGCTGATCACGGGCATCGGCGAGACCCTGCTGGGCCGGCTCATGGTGTATGACGCGCTGGACATGACGTACCGCACCATCAAGATCCGCAAGGATCCGTCGACGCCGAAGATCACCGAACTCATCGACTACGAGTTGTTCTGCGGTGCGGTCTCCGAGGACGCTGCCGCCGCGGCGGCCGATTCCACCATCACGCCGCGTGAACTGCGTGAACTGATCGACTCAGGCCGCAATCTGGCGTTGATCGACGTGCGTGAGCCCGTCGAGTGGGACATCAACCACATCGCCGGTGCCGAACTCATCCCCAAGTCGACCCTGGAGTCCGGTGCGGGCCTGGCCAAGATGCCGCAGGACCGGCTCGCGGTGCTGTACTGCAAGACCGGTGTTCGGTCCGCTGAGGCGCTGGCCGCGGTCAAGAAGGCCGGATTCGCCGACGCGGTGCATCTGCAGGGCGGGATCACCGCCTGGGCCAAGCAGTACGAACCCGACATGGTGATGTACTGATCCGGCAACTTGCGCGACACAACAGGTCAGCGTGCAGGTTTGCGGGCCGCCCGACTATAGGGTGATTGCTGTGACCGATGAGCAGCCGCCCGAGCATGTGTTGGCGGCGTTCGGTCTGACCGGATCGACGCCGACGTCCCTGGGTTCCGCCTGGGAGGGTGGCTGGCGCTGCGGTGAGGTGGTGCTGTCGCTGGTCGCCGACCACGCCCGCGCCGCATGGTCGGCGAAGGTTCGCGAGACCCTGTTCGTCGACGGCGTGCGACTGGCCCGGCCCGTGCGATCCACCGACGGCCGCTACGTCGTCTCGGGCTGGCGGGCCGACACCTACGTGTCGGGCACCCCGGAGCCTCGTCACGACGAGGTGGTCTCGGCCGCGGTCCGGTTGCACGAGGCCACCGCAAAACTCGAGCGTCCGCGCTTCCTGACCCAGCCGCCCGCGCTGCCCTGGGCCGACGTCGACGTGTTCGTCGCCGCCGACCGCGCGGCGTGGGAGGAGCGTCCGCTGCATTCGCTGCCGTCGGAGGCCAGGGTGGGCCCCGGCTCGGCGGACGGCCAGCGCTCCGTCGACCTGATCAATCAGCTCGCCGGGCTGCGCAGACCCACCAAGAGTCCGAACCAGCTGGTGCACGGAGATCTGCACGGCACCGTGCTGTTCGCCGGCACCGCGGCGCCCGGCATCACCGACATCACGCCATACTGGCGGCCGCCGTCCTGGGCCGCCGGCGTCGTGGTCGTCGACGCGCTCGCCTGGGGTGACGCCGACGACGGTCTGATCGAGCGTTGGAGCGCCCTGCCCGAGTGGCCGCAGATGCTGCTGCGCGCGTTGATGTTCCGGCTGGCCGTGCACGCTCTGCACCCACGCGCGACCGCCTCGGCGTTCCCCGGGTTGGCCCGCACGGCGGCATTGGTGCGCCTCGCGCTTTAGGCGAGATCGAACACGTGACGCACGGAGTCAGGGCCGGTCAGCCTGACCCGGCCGTCGGAGGCCAGGACGCCCTCGGCGCGCAGCAGTTCCAACTGCCGGGTGCGCAGGTGCTCCGCGGGCCGTCCGGACGCCGAGATCACGCGGTGCCAGGGCAGGTCTGAGGAGTCGGTCCGCATGATCCACCCCGTGATGCGCGGGCTGGAAAGCCCTGCTGCCGAGGCGATGTCACCGTAGGTGGCCACGCGTCCGGGCGGGATCGATGCGACGAGCGCGCGTACGCGTTCGACCTGCTCATCGGTCACCGCGGGCATGTCAGGACTCCAGCGCGGCCCGGATCAGGTGCGCGGTCTCGGCAGGTTTGGCCTGGGAGACCATGTGATCACAGTCGAGGTCGACCAGCGTGAACTGCGCACCCTGGCCAGACTTGAGGCCTTCGATCAGTTCGGCGGTCACATACGGCGGTGACGTGCGGGTGGCACGCACCAGCGTGGTCGGAATCCCCTTGGGCGCGAACACGACATCGCGCGCCAGTTCGCTCCAGTAGGACATCATCGCGGGAATGCAGATGCGCCACCCGACCCTGCCGTTGGGCAGTTCGACGAGGTGTTCGTCGAGTTCGGCGTCGAGTTGCGTGTCGTCGACATCGCCCCACGAACCGCTGCTCTTCTCGTGGCGGGCCTCGGCACGGTCGGTGTAGTCCGGCGAGGCGAACATCGACTCGGCGATGTCGTGCATCCAGGACCCGTCCAACCCGACAGCGGGGTCCAGCAGGACCAGCGCCCTGACCCGGTCGGGATGCGTGGCCGCCAGGTGCAGGGCGATCGCACCGCCGAACGAGTGGCCCACCACCACCACCGGACCCTCGGCGGTCTCGTCGAGAACCTGTGCCAGCGCAGCGACATTCGCTTCGATCGTCCAGGGCGCCGACGACGGGGAATGACCGTGCCCGAGCAGGTCCGGGGCCACGAGCGTGACGTCGGGGAGGTGGGTGTCGGCGAGGACCTGCCAGCGCTGACCATGGCCGGTCAGGCCGTGGACGGCCAGCACCTGGGCGGGTCCGGCGGGTCCGTGTCGGTGCACATGCAGAGGGCTCACGACCTGTAGATCCTGCCAGGTGCCGCCGCGGGCGGGACAGCTTGTCGGAGGCCTGTGATGTCATTCCCGCATGGTCACACCGCACACCGCCACCGCCGAGGCCTCCTCGGCTGGAACGCGGCACTGGGACGGCGCCGTCGGTCAGATCCTCGACACCGACCGGCGCGGCACCGTGCGTGTGCTGGGTGGCCCCGGGACCGGCACCTCAAGCCTGCTGGTCGACATCGCGAGCACGCGGATCGCCGCGGGCACCGACCCGGAATCCGTTCTGCTGCTCACCGGTTCGGGGCGGGTCAGCGCCGGGGTGCGCAGCACGCTGACGGCCGCGCTGCTCACGGCGGCCGACCCCGGGTCGGGTCGTGCGGTCGTGCGGCAACCGCTGGTGCGGTCGGTGCACGCGTACGCGTTCGGCGTGCTGCGGTTGGCCGCCCAGCGTGTCGGTGACCCGCCGCCGCGGTTGATCACCAGCGCCGAACAGGACGGCGTGATCCGTGAACTCCTGGCCGGTGACCTCGAGGACGGCGCGGCGTACTGGCCGGCGACGCTGCACGCGGCGCTGGGCACCGCGGGGTTCGCCACCGAACTGCGTGACCTGCTGGCACGCTGCACCGAACGCGGCGTCGACCCACGGCAACTGCAGCGGATCGGGCGGTCCGCGGGACGGCCCGAATGGGTTGCCGCAGGCCGGTTCGCACAGCAGTACGAGCAGGTCATGCTGTTGCGCTCGGCGGTCGGGACCGCAGCTCCGCAGGCCACGGTGCCCGCACTCGGCGCCGCCGAACTGGTCGGTGCGGCGCTCGAGGCCCTCGGCGGCGACCCCGACCTGTTGGCGGCCGAACGGGCGCGTGTGCGGGTGCTCCTGGTCGACGACGCACAGCACCTCGACCCGCAGGCCGCTCTGCTGGCGCGCGTGCTGGCCGCCGGAGCCGACCTCGCGGTGTTCGCGGGGGACCCGAATCGCGCGGCGTTCAAGTTCCGTGGCGCCGACCCGGCGCTGCTGCTCGAATCCGAGTGGCCCGCGGTCACCCTCACCGCGTCCCACCGCTGCGCCGACCGTGTCGCGGCCGTGGTCGACGGGTTGGCCCGTCAGCTTCCGGGGTCCGGGCCCATCCGTGAACTCGGCAGCGCCACCTCAGAACCCGGCCAGGTGATCACGACGCTGGCCGCCTCCGAGCAGGCCGAGGCCGCGGTCATCGCGGACACGCTGCGACGCACCCACCTGATCGACGGGGTGCCGTGGTCGCAGATGGCCGTCATCGCGCGGTCGGTGGGCGGTGTCGGGGCGATGCTGCCGCGCGTACTCGCGAACGCGGGGGTGCCCGTCGCGGGAGGCGCCACGCATCCGCCGCTGGCGTACAACCCCACCGTGCGTGCGCTGCTGACGGTGTTGTCGGCCGCGGTCGACGGCCTGACCGCCGAGCATGCCCAGGAACTCGTCACGGGTCCGATCGGACGGGTCGATCCGGTCACACTGCGCCAACTTCGGCGCGCGCTGCGCCGGATCGACCCGGCACGGGACTTCTCCGAACTGCTGATCGCGGCGCTGACCGACGGACCGTCGGCGGCGCTGGCACCCGCGCTCGCCCGCCCCCTCCGCCGGGTCCACACCGTACTGGCCGCGGCCTCAAAAACCCTTCGGCAGCAGGCTGATCCGCGGACGACGCTGTGGCAGGCCTGGCACCGCAGTGGCCTGCAGCGCAGGCTGGTCAACGCCGTCGAGCGCGGCGGGGAGGCGGGGCGGCATGCCAACGCCGACCTCGACGCGGTGACCGCGTTGTTCGAGGCGGCAGACCAGTACGTGTCGCGGACAGCGGGCGCCACGGTGGCCGGTCTGGTGAGCACCGTGCGGGCATGGCAGCTGCCGATCCGTGCGGCCCAACCCGACCACCCGGCCGAGGAGGTGGCGATCCTGAGCCCGCACCAGGCGCTGGACCGGGAGTGGGACACCGTGGTGATCGCGGGCCTTCAGGAGGGCCTGTGGCCGAACACGATTCCGCGCGGCGGGGTGCTGGGCACCCAGCGGCTGATGGACGTGCTCGACGGGATCGGCGCCGACGTGTCCGACCGGGCGCCGCTGATCGCCGACGAGCGGCGCCTGCTGATCACCGCGGTAGGCCGCGCACGCAGGCGGCTCGTCGTCACCGCGGTCGACGGCACCGCCACCGACTCCGATGACGGCCTGCGCGTTCCGTCACCGTTCTTCCGCGACATCGCCAGGTTCGCGACCGACGAGGCCGTGCCGGGGCAGATGACGCCCGTGGTGGCTCCGCCGGTGCTGTCGGTTCCCGCGGTGGTGGGCCGGCTGCGGGCCGTGGTGTGCGCCCCGGACGCCGCCGTCGACGCTGATGAGAGGGCTTGTGCGGCAACGCAGTTGGCCCGGCTCGCGAAGGCCGGTGTGCCGGGGGCCGACCCCGCGCAGTGGCAGGGTTTAACCGCGGTGAGCACTGAGGAGCCGCGCTGGTCCGCCGAGCCCGGCGAGACCCACACCGTCACATTGTCGCCGTCGACGCTGCAGCAGTTGCAGGACTGCCCGCTGCGCTGGCTCATGGAGCGGCACGGCGGCACCGATGCGCGTGAACTCCGTTCGGCGCTGGGGACGTTGGTCCACGCCCTGATCGCCGAGCCCGGCGCCGACGAGACGGCCATGCTGGCCCGTCTCGACGCGGTCTGGGATCAACTGCCGTTCGAGTCGCAGTGGTTCGCCCGCAATGAGCTTGCGCGGCACCGCGCCATGGTGCAGACGTTCACCCGCTGGCGCGAGGAGTCCCGAGGCGAGCTCACCGAGGTCGGCACCGAGGTCGAGGTCGACGGCGTGCTGGAGGCGGCCGACCCGGCCGATCCCGCGGTCCGGTTGCGCGGGCGCATCGACCGGTTGGAGCGCGACGCCGAGGACCGCCTGGTGATCGTCGACGTCAAGACCGGCAAGACCCCGGTCAGCAAGGACGATGCGCAGCAGCACGCGCAACTGGCGGCATATCAGCTCGCGGTCGCGGCGGGCCTGCTGCCCGAGGGCATCGAGCCCGGCGGCGGCAGGCTGGTCTACATCGGCAAGTCCGGTGCCTCGGGAGCCGCTCAGCGTGAACAGGATCCGATGGGTGCCGAGGCCCGCGACACGTGGCGGACCGATGTGCACCAGGCCGCGGCGGCGACGGCCGGGCCGGAGTTCACCGCGCGCGTCAACGACGGCTGCGCGCACTGCCCGGTCCGCCGCAGCTGCCCCGCTCACAACCGCCCCGCAAGCGCACCGGAAGGTGTATGACATGCCGCAGTACAGTCCGGCCGAATTGGCCGACGCCCTGGGCCTGCCGACCCCGACCGACGAGCAGGCGGCCGTCATCTCGGCCCCGCTGGGACCGCTGGTCGTCATCGCGGGCGCGGGTGCGGGCAAGACCGAGACCATGGCGGCGCGGGTCGTGTGGCTGGTCGCCAACGGCTACGCGACACCCGACCAGGTGCTGGGCCTGACCTTCACCCGCAAGGCCGCGGGTCAGCTTCTGCGTCGCGTGCGCTCCCGGCTGTCCCGGCTGGCCGGCACGGGCCTGATGGAGGCCAGTTCGCACGAGCCCGTCACGGTCAGCACCTATCACGCCTTCGCCGGATCGCTGCTGCGCGACCACGGTCTGCTGCTGCCCGTCGAGCCCGACACCCGTCTGCTCAGCGAGACCGAACTGTGGCAGTTGGCCTTCGACGTCGTGTGCGCCCACCCCGGGGATCTGGAGACCGACAAGACACCCGCCGCGGTGACCAAGATGGTCTTGGGACTGTCCTCGCAGTTGGCGGAACACATGGTCAGCACCGACCAACTGCGTGACACCCACCTGGAACTGGAACGGCTCGTGCACACGCTGCCGCCGGGCCCGAACCAGCGGGACCGCGGGCCCAACCAGTGGCTGCTGAAGATGCTGGCCGTCCAGACCCAACGCGCCGAACTCGTGCCGCTCATCGACGCACTGCATCAGCGGCTTCGGGCCGAGAAGGCGATGGACTTCGGCATGCAGATGTCGGCCGCAGCGCAACTGGTGACGCGCTTTCCGAGCGTCGGCGCTGCCCTGCGGCAGCGCTTCCGGGTCGTGCTGCTCGACGAGTACCAGGACACCGGGCACGCGCAGCGCGTCGCGTTGTCGGCGCTGTTCGGCGGTGGCGTCGACGAGTCGTTGGCGTTGACCGCGGTGGGGGACCCGATCCAGTCCATCTACGGCTGGCGCGGCGCCTCGGCGACCAATCTGCCGCGGTTCGCCACCGACTTCCCGTGCGCCGACGGGACACCGGCCCCGACGCTGGAACTGCGCACCAGTTGGCGCAATCCGCCGAGCACGCTGCAGGTGGCCAATGCGATCTCCGCCGAGGCGCGGCGCCGGTCGGTCGAGGTGCGTGAACTGCGCGCGCGCCCCGACGCGGGCGCGGGGACGGTGCGCTGCGCGCTGTGCTCCGATGTGGCCGTCGAGCGGGACTGGGTCGCCGACCAGATGGCGCAGGCGTTCGCCGACGCTGGCCCGCAGAACCCGCCCACCGCGGCGGTTCTGGTGCGCCGCAACGCCGACGCGGTTCCCATGGCGGAGGCCCTGCGGGCACGCGGACTTCCCGTCGAGGTCGTCGGTCTGGCGGGACTGCTCGCTGTGGAGGAGGTCGCCGACGTGGTCGCGATGCTGCGCACGGTCGCCGATCCGACCGCCGGTGCCGCGACCATGCGGGTGCTCACCGGGCCGCGGTGGCGGTTGGGTGCGCGTGACCTCACCGCACTGTGGAACCGGGCGCGCGATCTGGACGACCGCCCACGCGACGACGGTTCCGTCGATCAGGTGCTGGCCCAACTGCGTCCCGACACCGACGTCGCCTCGCTGGCCGACGCGATCTGCGATCCCGGTCCGGCCGAAGAGTATTCGGCCGCGGGCTACGAGCGCATCTGTGCGCTGGCCGAGGAGTTGACGGTGTTGCGCGGCCATCTGGACCGGCCGGTGCCGGACCTGGTGGCCGAGGTGCGCCGCAGGCTGGGCGTCGACACCGAGGCGCGGGCTAAGCATGTGGGCCCCGACTCGCTCGGCGCCGAGCAGTTGGACGCGTTCGCGGCGGTGGTGGATGCCTATGCCGCGCGAACACCTCTGGCCCGCACGGACATCCATGGACTTCTGGGATATCTCACGGTCGCCGAGGACGTGGAGAACGGGTTGGCACCCGCGGAGGTGTCCGTGTCCGCGGACCGGATCCAGATCCTGACGGTGCATGCGGCCAAGGGGTTGGAGTGGGAGATCGTCGCGGTGCCGCATCTGTCGGCCCGGGTGTTCCCGTCCACGGCGAATGCGCGGACATGGCTGACCGATCCGGCCGACCTGCCGCCACTGCTGCGCGGTGACCGCGCCGAACTTGGCGCGCACGGGGTTCCCGTCCTCGACACCGACGCGGTGACCCATCGAAAGCAGTTGTCGGACACCATCGACGCCCATCGCGCGCAGTTGGAGCAGCGGCGCATCGACGAGGAACGGCGACTGCTCTACGTGGCCATCACCCGCTCGGAGGACACGCTGCTGCTGTCCGGCCACCACTGGGGCGCCACCGAGACCAAACCCCGCGGCCCCTCAGACTTCCTGTGCGAACTCAAGGACATCATCGAGACCGCGGCGGCCGAGGGGCGGCCATGCGGCGAGGTGGTGCAGTGGGCCGCCGATCCTCCGTCATCGGAGCAGAACCCGTTGCGGGACAACGTGGTCGAAGCCAGTTGGCCAGTCGACCCGTTGGCTGGCAACCGCTCCGAGGTTGAGCGTGGCGCCGCCCTGGTCGCTGCGGCCATGGATGAGGAGATCGTCGCGGACGACGACCAGTACGGCTGGGTCGCCGACGTCGACGCGCTGCTCGCCGAACGTGCCGAGCAGCCCGCCGCGGCGTCCGCGGCGCTGCCCAACCTGTTGTCGGTGAGCACCCTGGTCGAACTCGGCAAGGATGCAGGCGCGGCACTGGCCAGGCTGAATCGCCGGGTGCCGCAGCGCCCGGACCCACACTCGCTGCTCGGCACGGCATTCCACGACTGGGTGCAGCGGTTCTACGGAGCGGACCGGCTCTTCGACCTCGACGACCTGCCCGGCGCGGTCGACGGCGAACACGCCCGGGCGCAGGCCGAGGAACTGGCGGATCTGCAGGCGGAATTCATGAGTTCGCGATGGGCCGCCCGCACGCCGATCGACATCGAGGTGCCGTTCGAGATGACCGTCGCGGGCCGTGTCGTGCGGGGACGCATCGACGCGGTCTTCGCGGACGACGACGGGTTCACGGTGGTGGACTGGAAGACCGGTGCACCACCCGCCGACGCCGACGGGATGCGCACGGCCGCGATCCAGCTCGCGGTGTACCGGTTGGCCTGGGCCGCGCTCAACGGATGCGAGGAGTCGTCGGTGCGGGGGGCCTTCCACTACGTGCGCAGCGGTCAGACGGTGGAGCCCGAGGACCTGCCGTCCCGCGAGGAACTCGAACAGATGCTGCGCGACGCCGATCCTGCCGCTACGACAGCCGGCGCACCTTGAGGGCCTCGGTGATCATCGGGATCTGCAGCGGAAGCCGGGCGATGGCGGCGATCCGCATGATCCAGGGCTTGTCCCACCACAGGCGGACCATGTTGAGGTTGCCCGGGAACACCGCGAGGAACAGTGCCACCGCGGCGGTGGCGCCCAGCCTGCGGGTGGCTGGGGCCGCGAGCAGGCCCGCAGTCGCCAGTTCGGCGACCCCCGAGGCATAGGTGTAGGTGCGGGCGCTGCCGGGAAGCTCGACTGGGATGATCGAGTCGAATGGCCCGGGGGCCACGAAATGCAGCACCCCGACACCGCCCAGCAGGGCGGCCAACCGGTGCGCGGCGCGTTCTCCGGCACGCCGGTCGGTGTCGGTCAGGGCGGTTCCCGGCGCGGAACGGAAGGACGTCATGGTTACATGATGACGTGCGGCGAGCAGTGCCGGAGTCGATGACAGAGCATCGTGGCTAAAAACAGAATGCGCAGGCGCCTGCGCCGACTCGACGAGACGTTGACGGCCAAGCCGGACGCCGCGCTGGTCGAACATCTGCACATCCCGGAGCAGTTCGTCAGCCCGGGGCGCAGGATCTTCATGCGCGTCATCTACGCGCTGCTCGCGCTGTTCGCGGCCGTGCTCATCGTCTACCTCGACCGTGACGGCTACCGGGACATCTCCGACGATCCGGTGCCGGGCGGCCTGTCGTTCCTGGACTGCCTGTACTACGCCACCGTGTCGTTGTCGACCACGGGCTACGGCGACATCACCCCGGTCACCGCGACCGCGCGACTGATCAATGTCCTGGTCATCACGCCACTGCGGGTGGCGTTCCTGATCGTGCTCATCGGCACCACCGTGGAGACGCTGACCGCGGCGTCGCGGCAGGCCCTCAAGATCCAGCGCTGGAGGAACACCGTGCGCAACCACACCATCGTCATCGGCTACGGCACAAAGGGAAAGACGGCCGTCGCGGCGATGATCGGCGACGGCGTCCCGCCCGGCGAGATCGTCGTCGTGGACACCGATCAGCCGTCACTGGACCGCGCGAGCGCCGCCGGTCTCGTGACGGTGCACGGTGACGCCAACAAGTCCGACGTCCTGCGCCTGGCCGGGGCGCAGCACGCCAAGTCGATCATCGTCGCCACCAACAGCGATCCGACGGCGGTGATGGTCACGCTGACGGCGCGCGAACTGGCGCCGACGGCCAAGATCATCGCCTCCATCCGCGAGGCAGAGAACCAGCACCTGCTGCAGCAGTCCGGCGCCGACTCGGTGGTGGTCTCCTCGGAGACCGCGGGCCGCCTGCTCGGCATCGCAACCAGCACCCCCAACGTCGTGGAACTCATCGAGGACCTGCTGACCCCCGACGAGGGCTTCGCGGTCGCCGAACGCGATGTGGAGCGCAAGGAGGTCGGCGGTTCACCCAAGCACCTGGTCGACATCGTGCTGGGTGTGGTGCGCGGCGGAAACCTGCACCGCGTCGACGAGGTCGATGCGCTCGAGCTTGGCGACCGACTGCTCTATGTCCGAAGTGGAGGCGAAGACCGTGCCTGATTTCACACTGCGCAATACACCCCTGCTGTCCAGGGTGGGCGCCGACCGCTCCGATCATCTGCGCACCGACGTCGACGCGGCGGTCGAGGGCTGGGCGTCGGCCGCGGTCCTGCGGGTCGACAACCGCGGTCAGGTGCTCATCGTGGATGGCCGAGTGGCGCTGGGCGGCACCGCCGATCTCGGCGACACCCCTCCGGACAATGCGGTGTTCCTCGGCCGCATCGACGACGGCAGGCACGTGTGGGCCATCCGCTCCCCGCTGGTGCCGCCAGGCGAGGCCGCCGATGCCACCGTCCTCGACATCCGCCGCACCGGAAGGGTTTTCGACGACGTCAGCGCACAACTGGTGTCGACGGCGACCGCCCTGCTGAACTGGCATGACAATGCCCGGTTCTCGCCGGTCGATGGTGCGCCGACCCGGTCAATCAAGGGCGGTTGGGCACGGATCAACCCGGTCACGGGCGTCGAGGAGTTCCCGCGGATCGACCCCGCGGTGATCTGCCTGGTGCATGACGGCGCGGACCGGGTCGTGCTGGCGCGGCAAGCGGCCTGGCCCGAGCGGATGTTCTCGCTGCTGGCCGGGTTCGTCGAGGCCGGCGAGTCCTTCGAGACGTGCGTGATCCGCGAGATCTCCGAGGAGATCGGCATCGCGGTGCGCGACGTGCGCTACCTCGGCAGCCAACCGTGGCCGTTCCCGCGGTCCCTGATGGTGGGCTTCCATGCCCTCGCCGACCCCGATCAGGAGTTCGAGTTCAAAGACGGCGAGATCGCCGAGGCGCACTGGTTCACCCGCGACGAGGTGCGCGCCGCGCTCGACGTGGGGGACTGGTCCAGCGCGGCCGCGACGGAGTCGAGACTGCTTCTGCCGGGCTCGATTTCGATCGCCCGGGAGATCATCGAATCCTGGGCCGAGACGGACTGACCCCCACCCCGCGAGCGGCCTGCGGTGCCCCCGCGAGCGCCCGTGTCTGTACGCCGACACGCCGCAAATCCTGTACAAACCCGGCCGCCCGCGGACAGGGGAGAGGACGCTCAGCTCGCGAGCTTGGCCTTGACCTCGCGGATGTTCGGGTTGGTCATCGTGGTGCCGTCGGCGAACTTCACGGTCGGCACCGTCTGGTTTCCGCCGTTGACCGACGCCACGAAGTCCGCCGAGGCGGGATCGGCCTCGATATCGACCTCGGTGTAGCTGATGTTCTCCGACTTCAGCGCGGTCTTGAGGCGACGGCAGTATCCGCACCACGACGTCGAGTACATGATCAGCGGGGTCTCACTCACGGTCATGTCGCCATCTTGTCACCCGACCCTGGGATGATGATCGGCATGCCCATGGACGGCCTCGACGAGGAACAGCGTGAGGCGGTGCTGGCTGCGCGCGGGCCGGTGTGCGTGCTCGCGGGTGCGGGCACCGGCAAGACCCGCACCATCACCCACCGCATCGCCCACCTGGTCTCGGCCGGGCAGGTGGCGCCGGCGCAGGTCCTGGCGGTCACCTTCACGTCGCGCGCCGCGGGGGAGATGCGCAGTCGGCTGCGCAGCATCGAGGCCGCCGATCCCGACGGGCCGCGGATCGGGTCGGTGCAGGCGTTGACTTTTCACGCCGCGGCGCGTCGGCAGTTGTCCTACTTCTGGCCGCGCGTGGTCGGCAACACCGGCTGGCAGTTGCTCGACAGCAAGTTCTCCGTCGTCGCCCAAGCCGCCAACCGGGCCAAGCTCAAAGTCAGCACGGACGACGTGCGAGACCTCGCGGGTGAGATCGAGTGGGCCAAGGCGTCATTGATCACCCCTGAGGCCTACCCGGCCGAGACCGCGAAGGTGTCCCGCGACGTCCCGCTGGACGCACAGCGCGTGGCCGCGGTCTACGCCGGGTACGAGAACCTCAAGGCCCGCGGCGAGACCGCGCTGCTGGACTTCGACGATCTGCTGCTGCACACCGCGGCGGCCATCGAGAACGATCCGGCCGTCGCCCAGGAGTTCCGGGACCGGTACCGCTGTTTCGTGGTCGACGAGTACCAGGACGTCACACCGCTGCAGCAGCGCGTGCTGTCGGCGTGGTTGGGTTCGCGGGACGACCTGACGGTGGTCGGCGACGCCAACCAGACCATCTACTCGTTCACGGGCGCCTCCCCGCGCTACCTGCTGGACTTCTCCCGGCGCTTTCCCGACGCCACCGTGGTGCGGCTTGAGCGCGACTACCGCTCCACCCCGCAGGTGGTGTCGCTGGCCAACCGCGTGATCGCCGCCGCGCGCGGCCGGGTCGCGGGCAGCAGGCTGCATCTGGTGGGTCAGCGTGATCCCGGACCGGAGCCGACGTTTCAGGACTACCCCGACGAGGTCGCGGAGGCCAAGGCGGCCGCCAAGTCGATCACCAAGCTGATCGAGTCGGGTGTCTCGCCCGCGGAGATCGCGGTGCTGTACCGGATCAACGCGCAGTCGGAGGTCTACGAAGAGGCGCTGACCGAGGCCGGTGTCGCGTTCCAGGTGCGCGGCGGCGAGGGTTTCTTCAGCCGCCAGGAGATCCGGCAGGCGTTGGTGGTGTTGCAGCGTGCCGCCGACCAGGATTGGGCGGATAAAGACCTGCCGACGGTGGTGCGGACGCTGCTGGAACCGCTGGGGTTGACGGCGGAGCCGCCGACGGGTGCGCGGGTGCGGGAACGCTGGGAGGCGCTGGACGCCCTCGCGCAGCTGGTCGACGACGAGGCGGCCGCCCGCCCCGAACTGGACCTGCGGGCGCTGACCTCCGAACTGCGGATTCGTGCCGACTCCCGGCACCCACCCGTCGTGCAGGGCGTGACGCTGGCGTCGCTGCACGCGGCCAAGGGTCTGGAGTGGGATGCGGTGTTCCTGGTCGGGCTCACCGACGGCACGCTGCCCATCTCGCATGCATTGGCGCACGGCCCGGACAGTGAGGCCGTGGAGGAGGAGCGGCGCCTGCTCTATGTCGGCGTCACCCGCGCCCGGGTGCATCTGGCCCTGAGCTGGTCGCTGAGCCGCACGCCTGGCGGACGGCAGACGCGTAAACCGTCGAGGTTCCTCAACGGCATCGCGCCGCAGGCCAGCCGGGACACCGGGCCCACCGCCCCGCGCCGCCAGCGGTCCGCCGCGAGCAAGCGCTGCCGCGTCTGCAACGCCAACCTGACCACGGCCGCCGCATCGATCCTCGGGCGGTGTGAGACGTGCGCGTCCGACATCGACACCGACCTGCTCGCGCGGCTCAAGGAGTGGCGGCTGCGCACGGCGCAGGAACTCAAGGTGCCGGCGTTCGTGGTGTTCAGCGACAACACATTGATCGCGATCGCGGAGACCAGGCCCGCCGACAATGCCGCGCTGACGTCGATCTCGGGCATCGGGGCGCGCAAGCTGGAGCAGTTCGGTGCGGACGTGTTGGAGTTGGTACACGGCCGGAGTTGAAAAACCGCAGGTCAGAAAATCGCTTGTGGTTCCACCGGCCCACGGTCTAGCCTCGAACCCGCACCATTCACGCACGCGAGCGCTGGGAAGGAGGTCCTCACGATGATCAGCACCGCCATGAACGTCGGCGTAGCCGCCGCCGTACCCGCGCATGCCCAGGGGACCTTCGTCGTTCCCGCAGCGCACATCCAGGCGGCGG
This sequence comes from Mycolicibacterium confluentis, assembly GCF_010729895.1. NCBI lineage: Bacteria > Bacillati > Actinomycetota > Actinomycetes > Mycobacteriales > Mycobacteriaceae > Mycobacterium > Mycolicibacterium confluentis. The sequence continues at coordinate 3,580,118 of NZ_AP022612.1, read as the reverse complement.
CCGCCGCCTGGGCGGGACAGGCCCACGCAGCACCGCGTAAGCGCCGTCCCGCCGCCGCGACATTCGCGTCCGTGTATCGGGGTTCCAGCTAGGAGCCCACGAATCAGCCACATGGCCACGGACCCGAAGTCACCCGGATCCGTGGCCAATTTCTTTGGTGTCATCTCACCGCCGGCCCGGATCTCGAGGACAAGCAAGTCAGCCACGAGACCAGGAAGCAGGTGAGAGGACATGTCAGCCCTGACAGTCCGCGAGGAGAAACTGCCGGTGCTGCCGTGCCATGTCGGTGACCCCGACCTGTGGTTCGCCGAGACTCCCGCCGAGTTGGAACGCGCCAAGGTGCTGTGCGCGCAGTGCCCGATCCGACGGCAGTGCCTGTCGGCCGCGCTTGACCGCGCAGAGCCCTGGGGCGTCTGGGGCGGTGAGATCGTCGAGCGCGGATCGGTGGTGGCACGCAAGCGCCCGCGCGGTCGTCCACGCAAGGACGTCGTCGCAGCCTGAGCCGCCTGACCCACCGACGAAGAAGGCCCACCTTCACACGAATCATCGTGTGAAGGTGGGCCTTTCGCGTGTCTGACTCAGACGGCGTCGGGGTCGGAGAACCCGGGCACCATCGCGTCGGCGATCTGCCGCGTCGGCACGTGTGCGTCGAGCTGACAGGAGATGGCGACCACCGAGGCGAGCACGCGCATCGGGATCGCCAGCTTCGGCGGGATGTCCATCTGCCGGGCCGTCTTGAGCTGACCGGAGACCTTCTCGAAGTTGACGTTGGTCATCCGCTGCAGCCACTTGCGGGTGTAGTGGAACACCGGCACTTGCAGCGGTTCGACGTACTGCCGCAGCATGTCGTCGATCTCGCTGATCGAGACCTGCTCACCCTTCTGGATGAATCCGACGTGCTCCATGGTCGGCAGCAGCTTCTCGTAGTTCTTGTCGACCGCGTAGCGCAGCATCTGACCCAGTTCCACGGGCCACCCGCCGGGCATGGGCGCCACCGCGCCGAAGTCGATCACGCCGAGCTTGTCGCCCGGCAGCAGCATGAAGTTCCCAGGGTGGGCGTCTCCGTGCACCATCTCGAGGCGCCGCGGCGAGTCGTCGCAGAACTCGAAGAGCCGCGTGGCCATCAGGTCGCGCTGTTCCTGCGTGCCCTCGCGGATGATCTGCGCCAGCGGAATGCCCTCGATCCACTCCGCGACCACGACCTTGGGTGCGCTGGCCACCACATGCGGCACCAGGAACTTCGGGTCGCCGTCGTAGGCCTTGGCGAAGGCGCGCTGGTTCTCCGCCTCGAGGCGGTAGTCCAACTCCATCTCGGTGCGGTCGATCAGTTCGTCCACCACACCCTGGACGTCCGCGCCGGGCGCCAACTGCTTGAACACGCCGACCAGCCGCCGCATGGTCTTGAGGTCGGCCCGCAGGGCCTCGTCGGCGCCCGGGTACTGGATCTTGACGGCGACCTCGCGCCCGTCCGACCAGACCGCCTTGTGCACCTGGCCGATGCTTGCTGACGCGACGGGTGTGTCGTCAAAGGACTGGAATCGGTCCCGCCATTTGGTGCCCAGTTGGGCGTCGAGGACCCGGTGGACCTTGTCCGCCGGCAGCGGCGGGGCGTCCTTCTGCAGCTTGGTCAGCGCCTCCCGGTACGGCTTGCCGAACTGCTCGGGAACCGCGGCCTCGAGCACGGAAAGGGCCTGGCCGACCTTCATCGCCCCACCCTTGAGTTCGCCCAGCACCTTGAACAGCTGGTCGGCGGCTTTCTCCACCAACTCGGCGTTGACCTCGTCTTTCGACTTGCCGGTCAGTCGCTTGCCGACCCCCAACGCCGCGCGACCTGCCATGCCGCCGGCCAGGCCTGCCAACTTCGCGTTTCGTGCCACACTCCCGCGCTTGATCTCTGCCACCAGACCATCATCCACCACGGCAGCACTGCCCATGACACCGAACTGGCAACAAACGTTTTCAACATGGGATCCCAGGTCGACGGTCGCTCAGTCGGGGAGCTTGATCACCGATGTGTACATCTCGATCATGGGCCGGTACAGGTCGACTCGGTCGAGTTGGCTTCCCAGGATCACCGAGTCGCTGGTGGCCACCAGCGCCTGCGCGAAGGTCAGCGCGGGGATGGTCAGGGTGGCGCCGAGCCTGTCCATGCTCGCGACGATGAACTCGGCGAGTTTCTCGACGACTTCCGACCGCTTCTCGGCGACCCGTTCTCTGGCCTCCGGGTTGCGCAGCAGATACAGCGTGAACTCCAGTCCAAGCGCGGCATGCTCGGCGCCACGGTCGAGGCTCAGCTGTCGCCAGCGGTCGGCGATGGCGTCGAGTTCGTGCGCGCCGACGCGACTGGCCGAGGCCATCACTTCGGCGAAGCTGTCGAAGTAGCGCCGCCAGTACCGGTCGCTGACGGCCAGAAACAGGTCCTCTTTGGCGGCGAAATGCTTGTAGATGGCGCCCTTGGTGTACCCCGCCGCATACGCGATGTCATCGAGAGTGGCGGAGGTGAAGCCCTTTTCGCCGAACACGCTCTCGGCGGCGTCCAGCAGCAGGCTGCGCGTGTGCTCGAGTCGCCGCTCGCGTGTCCACCGCTCCGTCATGACCGAAGTGTGCCATAGGTTTCTCAGAACCCATTGAGTCATCCAGATACTCATGGGTATATTTCCGGGGGTCGCGCTTTCGGTGCGCGACGGATGGAGGGGTCGGTGTGAGTGAACTGTCGGACAAGAAGCCTGCGATCTCGGAGGACCTGAGCACGGTCGGCAACCTCCATGGGCCGACGTCGGTCACCGGTTCGGCGCGCCGGGTCAAGATCTGGGCCACGGCCGGCGGGCTGATCCTGGCCCTCCAGGTCTATGTGTGGATCCGGTGGATCACCGGCCCTTACTTCACGCCGGTGGATCCCGGGCCGACGGATCCGCCGACGTTCATGAAGATCGCCCTGATGATGTGGCAGATCGGCTCGCCGGCGCTGTTCCCGGTCGCGATCTGGTGGTTCATCATCCGGCCGTGGCGACGTGAGCGGCGGATCACCCTCGACGGCATGATCATGGTGTCCACGGGCCTGTTCTTCTTCCAGGACCCGCTGCTCAACTACATCAACACGTGGTGCACCTACAACGCCTGGGCCTTCAACATGGGCTCGTGGGCGCCTCACGTCCCGGGCTGGATGTCGCCCGAACGGCCGGGTGCGCAGGTGGCCGAACCGCTGGGGATCAACGTGTCCGGCTACGCGTTCGGCGTGCTGCTGTGCACGATTCTGGGCTGCTGGTTCATGCGCAAGGCCCAGCAGCGCTGGCCGAACATCGGCACCAAGGGCCTGATCGGGGTCGCGTTCGCATTCGGGTTCGTCTTCGACTTCATCATGGAGGGCCTGATCCTCATGCCGCTGGGCATGTACACCTTCCCCGGTGCCATCCAGTCGCTGTCCATCAACGCGGGCACCTACTACCAGTGGCCCATCTACGAGGGACTCATGTGGGGCGGCGTGCAGGCCGCGCTGTGCTGCCTGCGCTTCTTCACCGATGACCGTGGCCGCACGGTCGTCGAGAAGGGGCTCGACAACGTCCGCGGTGGTTTCGCCAAGCAGCAGTTCGTCCGGTTCCTGGCGATCTTCGCCGCGGTCAGTGCCTCGTTCTTCGTGTTCTACATCGTTCCGGCGCAGTTCATGGCCACGCATGCCGACCCGTGGCCCGAGGACGTGCAGAAGCGCTCGTACTTCACCTCCGGCATCTGCGGCGATGGCACCGACCGGCCGTGCCCCGACCCGTCGCTGCCCATCCCCACCAAGCACTCCGGCTACGTCAACACCGACGGTGAACTCGTCCTGCCCGACGGTGTGGAGATGCCGGCGGTGGTGCCGCATGAAGGGCGCGGCTGAGTTGCTCACCGATAACGGCGTCGTCGTCGAAAACCGCACTGGTACACCGTTCTATCGCTCCGTCGGTGACGAGGCGGAGGTCTTCCGGGCGGCCGCGCGGCGCGGGTCACCGGTCCTGCTGAAGGGCCCGACTGGGTGCGGCAAGACCCGGTTCATCGAGGCCATGGCCCATGAACTCGGCCGGGACCTGATCACCGTCGCGGGGCACGAGGACATGACGTCGGCGGACCTGGTGGGTCGGTTCCTGCTGAAGGGCGGCGAGACGGTGTGGGTCGACGGACCGCTGACGCGGGCCGTGCGCACCGGTGCCATCTGCTACCTCGATGAGATCGTGGAAGCACGTCAGGACACCACGGTGGTGATCCACCCGCTCGCCGACCACCGCCGCGAGCTTCCCATTGACCGGCTGGGCACCACATTGTCCGCCGCCCCCGGCTTCCAGTTGGTGATCTCCTACAACCCCGGCTACCAGAGCGTGCTCAAGAGCATCAAGGAGTCGACGCGGCAGCGGTTCGTGGCCATCGAGTTGGACTTCCCGCCGCCGGAGGTGGAGGCCGAGATCGTCGCGCACGAGGCCGGAGTCGACGCCGCCACCGCGCACGTGTTGGTGTCGATCGGCACCGCGATCCGCAACATCGACGGGTCACCGCTGCGCGAGGTGTCCTCGACGCGCATGCTCATCCTGGCCGGGGGTCTGGTCGCCGAAGGTCTGAGCCTGCGCCGCGCCGTGCGGGCCGGAATCGTCGAGGCGCTCTCCGACGACCGCGACGTCGTCCGAGCGCTCGGCGAACTGGTCGAGGCCCTGCTGCCACGACCGTGACCGATTCGCCGGGCCCCGAACACCTCCGACTGCTGGCCACGCACCTCGCGGGTCGCTCCGTCGACGTCGCGGAGGCACCCGCGGGGCAGCCCGCGCACACCGACGGCCGGGTCGTGTTCGTCACCCGCGACGGGTCGGTGGATCTGCAGCGCCGCGAGGTCCTGGTCCAAAGCGGCCTGCTCGGTGCCGGAAGTCTCGACCCTGCCCTGATCCGGCCCCTGCGGGTTCGGGCCGCGTGGGCCCGTCGCTACCTGGCGATCGAGGGTCACCGCGTGCTCACCGACCTGGCCGCCCGGGTGCCGCTGGCGGCCGAGGTGCATCCCGGCGGCGCGCCGTGGACGTCCTCGGCGGCCGAATCCCTCGACCTGGCGCGCGGCCGTACGCCGGTGCCCGACCCACCCGCGTGGTTCGGCGCCCTCAAGCCGGGTCAGGTGTCGTCACCGTCCGGGCCAGCGGGCACGCCGCCAACGGAGGCCGACCTGCGCTTCGAGATCGTCACCGCCGCAGACGAAGACGATGACGATGACGATGGCCCAGCCGAGGAGAGCCGGATCCTCAAACTCTTCGACAATCCGCTGTTCAACTCCCAGTCTGTCGGCGACTTCCTGCGAAAGCTGCTCGGCACCTCCTCGGGTTCGACGGCGGACAACCCCGGCGGTGCGGAGTTGCGGGTCGGCGCCGCCAGGCGCGGGCGCTCGGCCGGACCCGATGCGCGTCCGGCGCCCACCCGCATCCACTTCACCGACCACGCCAATCCCGGTGCCGCCGTGGGTGTCGGCGGCGCTCTGCACCCCGAGTGGGACGTCTTCAAGCAGCAGTACCGGCCCGACTGGTGCCGCGTCATCGACTATCCGTTCACCGCGGCGGCGGACGTCTCCGCGGCAGGCATCGCGCACGACGAGGTCCTGCGGCGACGGCTGTCCCGAGTCGGTCTGGGGCCGAAGGCGTTGCGGCGCAGACCCGATGGCGACGACCTCGACATCGAGGCACTCACCGACTTCGCCGTCGAACTCCGGTCGGGCTGCTCACCGCCGGAGCACGTGTACACCGAGCACCGCAGGATCGCCCGCAATCTCGGGGTTCTGATCCTGCTCGACGCCTCCGGATCGGCCACCGATGCCGACCCGGAAGGCCTTGCCGTGCACGACCATCAGAGGCGGGCGGCCGCCACGATCGCGGCGACGCTGGAGGATCTCGGTGACCGGGTCGCGGTCTACGCCTTCCGCTCCAAAGGGCGAAACGCCGTCCACCTGCCCGCGATCAAGTCCTTCGAGCAGCGGTTCAGCGCTCTCAGTCGGGCCCGGCTCAACCAGCTTCAGCCGAGCGACTACACGCGCCTCGGCGCGGCGATCCGGGGTGCGGGGGAGATCCTCAAGGAACAGGCCGGCACCCCGAACCGGTTGCTGTTGGTGCTCTCCGACGGGCACCCGTATGACGACGGCTACGAGGGCCGGTACGCGGAGGCCGACGCGCGCCGGGCACTCGAAGAGCTCCGGATGGATGGCGTTGCGTGTCTGTGCCTTTCGGTCGGCTCCGCCACCGAGGCCGAGGCACTGGAACGCGTCTTCGGCTCGGTCAGCCATGCCAGCGGCGCGGCGCTGGCCGAACTGAGCCCGCGGATGGACGAGCTGTTTCTGGGTGCGCTGCGAGAGCTCGCGGCACCAAGGACCCGCCGTGCCTCAACATGAGCACCGTGGATGCCGGGGCCATCGGCGCGTCGCGATGCTGCCGGCACGCACGTCGAACTCCAGGGTGGCCGACAGGCTGGAGGGGGCGGCGGCATGCGTCGCTGACCCGTCGACCGCAGCGACGACCGCCTGCACCTGACCCATCGCCAGCGCGACGGTGGCCAGCACGGTCGAGTGATCGGCCATGCCGACGGTGTCCCGAAGCTGCGCCGCCAGCGCAGGCCACGCCGCATCGCGGTCGATGCGGTGAAGATCGGCGCACACCAGACAACTGGTGACGCCCGGAATGACCAACGGTCCGACCACCCCGGTGCCGTCGCGCACCCGCACCGCCAGATGCGCCACCTGCGCCGCGTGCAGGTCGCGCACCATCCGCGGGTCGGCGACGAGGTAGTCGGCGAGGACGACGAGGTCGGTCTTCTCGGCCCGGACCGCGGCGTGTGGCTGGCTGCTGTGGCTGACGCGCACACCGGTGCCGCGCAGTGCGTCGACCAGCACGTCGGTCAGCGGACCGCGACCGTGCACACGGATGGCGGCCGCGCGTCCGGTTCTGCGGGGTGCGTCGGCGCTGGCCACGCCCGCGGACTCCAGGGCGTCGATCAGGGCGGTCAGTTCTCCTGCGTCGGTCAGGCCCAGGCGGGTGGCTTCGGCCGTGAGGTCACCGACCTCGACGGGGGAGCGCATGTGGCGCAGCACCCCGGCCATGCCGCCGGCGGTGAGGCCGCGCGGTGGGCGGACCAGGACGGCGCGCCGGGGATCCCAGCCGACCTGCACGGCGCCGTCGGGCCGCAGCAGCACGGGCATCGAGGGGTCGAGGCTGATCCGGCGCGTCATGGCCGGACTGTGCCACGCGGACCGGGTGCCGCGTGGTCAGCGATCCACAGGTCAGGCCTGCGGGTCCTCGGGATCCTTGGGGTCTTTGGACTCCGCCTCGTCGCGAAGCTGTTTCTCCAGTTCGGCGATAGCGCTGTCGATGCCGCTGGTGTCGCCGCCGATGACATGGTCGATGAAGCCCGCGGGGTCGTCGAGGTCGGAGGCCGACGGCAGCAGGTCGGGGTGCTGCCAGACCGCGTCGCGGGCATCCATGCCGGCGGCCTCGGTCAGCCGCTCCCACAGGCTTGCGGCCTCACGGAGCTTGCGTGGCCGCAGTTCGAGTCCGACGAGCGTGGCGAAGGTCTGCTCGGCCGGTCCGCCGCTGGCACGACGGCGACGCAGCGTCTCGCTGAGCGCCGCGGTGCCCGGGATCCGGTCGCCCAGGGCCGCGGACACCACGGTCTGCACCCAGCCCTCGATCAGGGCGAGCAGCGTCTCGAGCCGTTCCAGCGCGGCGGCCTGCTCCGGTGTGGTCTTGGGTTCGAAGATGCCCTGGTTGAGCAGCTGCTCCATGGCCGCCGGGTCGGTCATCGAAGCGGGGTTGAAGCCCTGGGCCAGTTCTTCGATGCCACTCATGTCGATCTTGATGCCCTTGGCGTAGGACTCGACGGTGTTGAGCAGCTGGCTGGACAGCCACGGCACATGGCTGAACAGGCGATGATGCGCGGCCTCACGCGCCGCCAGGAACGTCACGACCTCGCTGCGCGGCTGCTCGAGTCCGGACGCGAACTCCTCGACGGCCTCGGGCATCAGCGCGGCGGTGCCGGCCGGGCCCAGCGGCAGGCCGACGTCGGTGGACGTGAGGACCTCGCGGGACAGCCGGCCCAGCGCCTGACCAAGCTGCGAACCGAACGCCATGCCGCCCATTTGGGAGATCATCGACAGCAGCGGGCCCGCCATGGTCTTGGCCTCTTCGGGCAGCGCTGAGGCCCAGACCGTGGAGATCTGCTCGGCTACGGGATCGCACAGGCGTTTCCAGGTGTCGAGCGTGTTGTCGATCCAGTCCGTCGGCGTCCAGGTGGCGGTCTTGGTGGTGCCGGCGGGCAGCGCCGTGGCGCCGTCGAGCCAGGTCTCGGCCAGTCGGACGGCGTCCGAGATGGCGGCCGTGGTGCCGGCCGGGATGGGCGCGACGAAGCCGATGGAGCTGTTGGCCAACTGGCGCGCCAGGTCGTAGTTGACCGGGCCGCTGCTGGTGCCGCTGGACATCGCGGTGCCCGCACCGGAGAACATCTGGCCCAACCGGGTGAAGATCTGCCCAAGGTCGGGCATGTCTCCTGAGCCCAACCCGAACGGATCGGAGGGGCCGCCCGAATCCTTCTTGCGTTTGTCGCGGTCTGGATCGTCGCCGGGGGAGAACCCGAAGGGCTGGTCGGACATGGCTTCAACGGTACTCACCGGTTCAACGGGTTGCGCGCCCGCCGGTCACGCTCTCAGTGAACCCGCGTGGTTAATCTGGGCGGCGTGAACAGGCGGATTCTGACGTTGGTGGTCGCGCTGGTGCCGATCGTGGTGTTCGGTGCGCTGCTGGCGGTGGTGACTGTGCCGTTCGTGTCGCTGGGGCCCGGACCCACGTTCAACACTCTGGGTGAGTACGACGGCAAACAGGTCGTCGCTATCGAGGGCACCGAGGTCAAGCCCACCTCGGGACACCTCAACATGACCACGGTGTCGCAGCGCGACGGGCTGACGCTCGGCCAGGCGCTGACGATGTACCTGTCGGGCCGCGAACAGCTCGTCCCGCGCGATCTGGTGTACCCGCCCGAGAAGAGCCGCGACGACGTCGACAAGGCCAACAAGGAGGAGTTCAAGAACTCCGAGGACACCGCCGAGTACGCCGCGCTGGGCTTCCTCGACTACCCGCGGGCCGTCACCGTCGAGACGGTCAACGACGACGGCCCGTCCAAGGGCAAGCTGTCCTCGGGTGACGCGATCGACGCCGTCAACGGCACGCCCGTCGCCGACGTCGAGGCCTTCACGTCACTGCTGAAGAAGACCAAACCGGGCGATCAGGTGGTCGTCGACTTCCGCCGCAAGAACGAAGCGCCCGGGACCGCGACCATCACGCTGGGATCCAACGACGACCGGGACTACGGCTACGTCGGGGTGGGTGTCCGGGACGCGCCGTGGGCGCCGTTCTCGATCGACTTCAACCTGGCCAACATCGGCGGTCCGTCGGCGGGGCTGATGTTCAGCCTCGCCGTGGTCGACAAGCTGACCACCGGAGATCTCAACCACGGGGAGTTCGTCGCGGGCACCGGGACCATCGGCGGCGACGGCAAAGTCGGTGGCATCGGCGGCATCACGCACAAGATGCTGGCCGCCAAGGAGGCCGGCGCGACGGTGTTCCTGGCACCGGCGGAGAACTGCGACGAGGCGCGCTCAGGTGCCCAGGACGGCATGGAACTGGTGAAGGTCGAGACGCTCGCCGGGGCGGTCGACGCGTTGAACACCCTTTCAGCCGGTGGCGAACCTCCGCGCTGTTAGTCGGGCGCCTCGGTCGGTGCGTGCGGACGTTGCGTACAGTTGGGGCACTGTCTGATCAGCACTGACCGGGAGTCCACCTGTGGGAATGCGGCCGGCCGCAAAGATGCCGAACCTGACTCGGCGTAGTCGAGTATTGATAGCGATCGCAGTTGTGGCCGTGGTGCTGCTGCTGCTCGGTCCACGACTGATCGACACCTACGTCAACTGGCTGTGGTTCGGCGAGTTGGGGTATCGCTCGGTGTTCACCACCGAGATCGTCACCCGCCTCGTGCTGTTCCTCGCGGCATTCCTGCTGATGGGCGCGATCGTGTTCGCCGGCCTGGCGCTGGCCTATCGCACCCGGCCGGTGTTCGTCCCGGCCGCCGGGCCCAACGATCCCGTCGCGCGCTACCGCACGACGGTGTTGACCAGGCTCCGGCTGATCGGGCTCGGCGTCCCCGCCTTCGTCGGGCTGATCGCCGGGTTCGTGGCGCAGAACAACTGGAAGCAGATCCAGCTGTTCCTGCACGGCGGCGACTTCGGTGTCACCGACCCCGAGTTCGGCAAGGACCTCGGGTTCTACGCCTTCGACCTGCCGTTCTACCGGACGGTCCTGTCCCTGCTGTTCTTCGCGGTGTTCCTCGCGTTGGCGGCCAACCTGGTGGCGCACTACATCTTCGGCGGCATTCGGCTGGCCAACCGCGGCAGTGTGGTCACCAAGGCCGCCCGCATCCAACTGGTCGCGCTCGTCGGTGTCATGGTGCTGCTCAAGGCGCTCGCCTACTGGCTGGACCGCTATGAACTTCTCAGCCACACGCGCGGGGGCAAGCCGTTCACCGGCGCGGGCTACACCGACATCAACGCGGTGCTGCCGGCGAAGCTGATCCTGCTGGCGATCGCACTGATCTGCGCCGTGGCGGTGTTCTCGGCGCTGGTGCTCCGCGATCTGCGCATCCCGGCGATCGGCCTGGTGCTGCTGCTGCTGTCGTCGCTCGTGGTCGGCGCGGGATGGCCGTTGGTCGTCGAGCAGTTCAGCGTCAAGCCCAACGCCGCTCAGAAGGAGAGCGAGTACATCAGTCGCAGCATCAGCGCCACGCGACAGGCGTACGGGCTCACCGACGACGTCGTGACCTACCGCAACTACAGTGGCGACGCGCCGACGTCGGCCCAGCAGATCGCGTCCGACCGCGCCACCATCTCCAACATCCGACTGCTGGACCCCACGATCATCAGCCCCGCGTTCACGCAGTTCCAGCAGGGCAAGAACTTCTACAGCTTCCCCGAGCACCTGTCCATCGACCGGTACTCGCTGCCCGGCGGTGAACTGCGTGACTTCGTCGTCGCCGCACGTGAACTCAACCCCGAGCGGCTCACCGACAACCAGCGCGACTGGATCAACCGCCACACGGTCTACACCCACGGCAACGGCTTCATCGCCTCGCCGGCCAACACCGTGCGCGGAATCGCCAACGACCCCAACCAGAACGGCGGCTACCCCGAGTTCCTGGCCAGCGTCGTCGGCGCCAACGGCGGTGTGGTGTCACCCGGACCCGCCCCGCTGGATCAGCCCCGCGTCTACTTCGGCCCGATCATCGCGGCCGCACCGTCGGACTACGCGATCGTCGGCAGCAACGGGGCCGACCGCGAGTACGACTACGAGACCAACACCGAGACCAAGAACTACACCTACACCGGATCCGGTGGTGTGCCGCTGGGCAACTGGTTGGCCCGATCGGTGTTCGCCGCGAAGTTCGCCGAACGGAACTTCCTGTTCTCCAATGTGATCGGACCGGAGAGCAAGATCCTGTTCAACCGCGACCCGGTGGAGCGCGTCAAGGCCGCGGCGCCGTGGCTGACCGCCGACACCAGCGTGTACCCGGCGATCGTGAACAAGCGGATGGTGTGGATCGTCGACGGCTACACCACGCTGGACAACTACCCGTACTCGGAGTTGACCTCGCTGTCGAACACCACGGTGGACTCCAACGAGGTGGCGGTCAACCGCCTGATCCCCGACAAGCAGGTGTCCTACATCCGCAACTCGGTGAAGGCCACGGTCGACGCCTACGACGGCAAGGTCACCCTGTACGCACAGGACGAGACCGACCCCGTGCTGCAGGCGTGGATGAAGGTCTTCCCCGACACCGTCAAGCCCAAGGCGGACATCTCCAAGGAACTGCAGGAGCACCTGCGGTACCCGGAGGACCTGTTCAAGGTTCAGCGTGCGCTGCTGGCGAAGTATCAGGTCGACGACCCGATCACGTTCTTCTCGGCGCAGGACTTCTGGGACGTCCCGCTGGATCCGAACCCGACGGCCTCGAGCTATCAGCCGCCGTACTACATCGTGGCCAGGAACATTGCGCTGGACAACAACTCGGAGTCCTTCCAGTTGACCAGCGCGATGAACCGGTTCCGCCGCGAGTTCCTCGCCGCCTACATGAGCGCGAGTTCCGACCCGGAGACGTACGGCAGGATCACCGTGCTCACCATTCCGGGTGACGCGGTTCGCGGTCCCAAGCTGGCCTTCACCGCGATCAGCACTGACACCGCGGTCACCCAGGACCTGGGTGTCATCGGTCGTGACAACCAGAACCGGATCCGCTGGGGCAACCTGTTGACCCTGCCGGTCGGCCAGGGCGGTCTGCTCTACGTCGCGCCGGTCTACGCCTCGCCGGGCAACACCGACGCCGCGTCGTCGTATCCCCGCCTGATCCGCGTGGCCATGCTGTACGGCGACAAGGTCGGGTACGGGCCGACGGTCCGTGACGCGCTTGACGAGATCTTCGGCAAGGGCGCGGGCGTGACCGCGACCGGTCCCGCACCCGCCCCCGGCAGCACTCCTCCCGCAGACAAGCCCGCGTCACCGGCCAACGCCGATGTGCCGCAGGGCAATGTGCCTGAGGTGCCCACTCCGGCGGCGGCAGTGCCAGGTCCGAGCGGGCCGGTGGAACTCTCCGGACCGAAGTCTGCGGCCCTGCAGGAGATCAAGTCGGCCATGGAGGCGGTGCGGCAGTCGCAGCAGAGCGGCAACTTCGCCGACTACGGTGAGGCGCTGCAGCGGCTCAACGACGCGATGGACAAGTACGACAACGCCAAGTAGGAGTTCCCGCGAGCGGGCGGGGCTTTCAAACCCCCGCGAGCGCCCGCGTTTGTACGCTGACACGCCGTCGAACGCGTACAAACGCGGACGCTCGGCGCGGCACGGGGCGGGTCCTTAGACTCAGCGGGTGCGCTACCTCCTGCTCGGTCCGCTGCACGTGGTGCACGACGGGCGTCGCATCGACATCGGCCCGCCCAAGCAGCGCGCCGTGCTGGCCGTCCTGCTGCTCGCGCGTGGCGCGGTGGTGTCCACCGACCGCCTGATCGACGCGGTGTGGGGCGACGACGTGCCCGGCAGCGCGACCGCGAGCCTGCAGGCCTACATCTCGAACCTGCGCAAGGCGCTGCGCAGCGAGGAGGGGGCTGCCGCGGCGATCGTGCGGCAGGCGCCCGGGTACTACCTCGCCACCGAGAACCTCGACCTGGCGGAGTTCAGCGACCACTGCGTCGCCGCCCGAAACGCGGTGGCGGACGGGCGGTGGCATGCCGCGGCCGACGCCACCACTGCCGCACTCGGCCTGTGGCGCGGCGGCCTGCTGACCGATCTGCGCGACGAACCCTGGGTGCGCGACGAAGCCGTCCGCGTCGGCGAACTGCACACCGAGTGCCGCGAGAACCGCGTCACCGCGCTGTTGGCGCTCGGGAGCATCGCCGCGGCACTCGAGGACGCCGCTGCACTGCGCGCCGACGAACCGTTGCGGGAGCGGGCCTGCTGGCTGCACATGCTTGCGCTGTACCGCGCGGGCCGCGGACCCGACGCGCTGACCGCCTACACCGAGCACGCGGCACACCTCGACGCCGAACTCGGGTTGCGGCCCGGAACCGAACTGCGTGACCTGCAGACCGCGGTGCTGCGGCAGTCACCTGAACTGGCGGCCTGGCCGCGTCCGCCGGCCTGGTCCGGCGCCGATGCCGTCGTCACACCGAGCAGCAGCACCGTCGAGGCCCCCGTGCCCGTCGGACCGCAGTCGCTGCTGGTCGGGCGGGACCGCGAGGTCGCCGTCGTCAAAAGGCTGGTCTCAGAAGCCATCCGGGGCGCCACGAGGTGGCTGGTACTCACCGGACCGCCCGGAATCGGGAAGACCCGTCTGGCCGAGGAGGCCGCGGCCACCTTCGCGGCCACGGGTGGGCGCGTGGTGTGGGTGAACTGTCCGGATGAACTCGGCACCCCGCCGTGGTGGCCCATGCGCCAGTTGGTGCGCGGGCTGGGCGCCGACGCCGACGACGTGCTGCAGGTCCCCGACGGTGTCGACCCGGACAGTGCCCGGTTCAGCATCTACGAGAAGATCCACACCCTGCTGCGTGACCAGGGCCCGCTCGCGGTCGTGATCGATGACGCGCAGTGGGCGGATTCCAGCTCGGCGAGCTGTCTGTCGTATATCGCTGGCGCACTGCGGGATCAGCCCGTCGCCGTGATCGTCACGGTGCGCGACGGGGACCACGGGACTGAGCTGAGCCGGCTGTTGGCCACCGTCGCTCGCGGAGACCGCAACCGCCGCATCGACGTGCCCGCACTGGCGGCCCGCGAGGTGGCGACGTTGGCCAACCACGTCGCGGAGTCGCCCGAGGACAGACTCAGCGACGCCGAGGCGGAAGTCCTGGCCGACCGTACCGGCGGCAACCCGTTCTTCGTCTCCGAGTACGCCCGCCTGCCGCGCGAGGAGCGCGAGGCCGGTGACATCCCCTCGGCGGTCAAGTCAGTGCTGGAACGCCGCCTGGCGAACCTGGATCCCGCTGTGCTGCAGGTGCTTCGCGCGGCCGCGGTGATCGCCGAGACGCTCGACGGGTCCGCGGTCGCGGTGCTGGCCAAGACCACGCGACTGGACCTCGACACCCTGGCCGACTACCTCGACGAGGCGGCCGACGAGCGCATCCTGATCTCCGCGCACGACAGCACCGGCTACGAGTTCGCCCACGGTCTGCTGCGCGAGCAGTTGCTGATCTCGATGCCCGCCCTGCGCCGGCAACGACTGCACGCGAAGGTCGCGGAAGTGCTGGCCGACAGTGCTTCCCGTGATGCGGTGAGCCGGCGGGCGCAGCATCTGATCGCCGCCCTGCCGTTGGTGGAACCCGCGGTGGTGGTCGCGGCCTGCCGCGCCGCCGCCCAGGAGGCCACGGAACAGTGGAGTTCGGACACCGCCGCGGGATGGTGGCGTGGTGCGCTGGACGCCTATGACCTGCTGCCCGCGGCCGAGAGGGATGATTCCGAACGCGACGCGCTGACGGTGGCGATGCTCGAGGCGCTCGGTCGGGCCGGCCGAGGTCAGACCGTCCTGGACACCGCGGCAACGGGTTTGGCCGAGGCGCTTGAGTCGTCCCGGTCGGCCACCGCGGGCCGAGTGGCCGCCGCGCTGATCCGGGTCAGCGGCGGATGGCCGTGGCTCGCACCGGGCAGCGACCCAACCGAGTTGATCGGACTTCTGATGCGGGCCGTCGAGGAGATCCGGGATGACAGGGGAGCGGCGGCACGCGTCCGCACCGCACTCGCGATCGGGTTGTGTTACCTCCCGGACCCGTCGGTGGTGGCCGGACTGCTTTCGGCGGCAGCGGATTTCGCGGCCGAAGCGGGCGACCCCGACGTGCTCGCGGATACGCTGCTGGGGCGTCTGGTCACCTATTCCGGTGTGGCCGAGCACAGTGCGTCGAGTCTGGAGGCGGTCGACACGCTGCTCGCGTTGCGGCACAGCCGAAGTCGCGAGGACACTGTGATCGCCCATTCGGTGGCCACGATGGCGGCGATGAACCTCGGCGACGTCGACGCTGTCGAGAGGCATCTGCGGGCCGGTATCGAGGGCAGCGAGAAGCTTCGGCTTCCGGTGCTGCGCGCCCAATTGCGGTGGATGGAGGCTGTGCTCGCGGTGTGGCGAGGGGATTTCACCGAGGCGCACCGTCACCACACCATCGCGGCGCACGTGCATGAGCAGACCGAACTCTACGAGGCCGGCAGCGGCCTGATCGCGACGACCTCGCTGCTGCGGGAGCGCGGCGGGGTCATCGACGAGGGGGCCCTGCTCGCGCCGTACGCCGACTTCGGGTCCGACGACATGATCAGAGTCGCCAGGGGCATGCTCCTGACGCTGCGCCGCGATGAGGCCGCCCGCGCCGAGGCCGCCGAGATCCTCGCGGCAGGGGTCGACGTCGGTCCGCACGTCTGGACCCACCTGGGTCACACCACACTGCTCGCGCACCTTTGTGCGGACCACCGACTGCCGGAGTTCGCGCCCACACTGCTCGATGCCCTGCGTCCCTATGCCGGCCGCGTCGCCGCCATCGGGCAGGTCGGCAATGTGGGGCCCGTGGCGTTGGCCACCGCACGTCTGCACGCCCTGCTCGGTGACACCGCCGCGGCACGCGCCGATGTCGCGCGCGCCCAGCAGATCGCGGAACTCAGCGGAGGTGCACCCACTTTGCTGCGCTGTGCACTCCTGCTCTGTGAAATGGATGCGGTGGCCGGGGAGCCCGTTGCCGGGCGGCTGGCGGAGATCGCCTCGGAGGCGGACCGGATCGGGATGCAGTCGGTGGCCGTGCTGGCCCGCGCCCTCGCTTAGAGGCACTTGGAGAATTCTTGGCGCCCGCGGACCAAGGGTTCACCAAGGCCTGACCGCCAGAGTGGGGGCAATTCGTTCCCCCGACTTCTGGAGTGACCAATGACCCTCACGTCCGTCACCGACGACGCGCTCGCTGACGACCTGCGGACCCGCGTCGCCGGCACCGTCGCGGTGCCCGGCGACCCGGACTATCAGCGCATCCAGCCCTGGAATGTGGCGGTGCCCGTGACACCGCGCGCCGCGGTGTTCGTCGAGTCGGCCCAGGACGTGGCCGAAGTGATGCGGTTCGCCGCCAGGCAGGGCCTCAAGGTGGTGGTGCAGTCAACCGGACACGGCGCGCTGCCCGTTGGCCAGGACGCGATCATGGTGCTCACGGGCGAGCTGACCAGTTGCACCGTCGACGCCCTGAACCGATACGCCCGGGTCGGCGCCGGGGTGCGCTGGCAGCAGGTGATCGACGCGGCCACGCCGTATGGTCTTGCGCCGCTGTGTGGCTCGTCGCCGGGCGTCGGTGTGGTCGGCTTCCTCACCGGCGGCGGGATCGGCCCGCTGGTGCGCAGCGTCGGGGCGTCGTCGGACTACATCCGGGCCTTCGAGCTGGTCACCGGCACCGGCGAGATCCTGCGGGTGACGCCCGAGGAACACAGCGACCTGTTCTGGGGTGTGCGCGGCAGCAAGGCGACCTTGGGCATAGTCACCGAAGTCGAGTTCGATCTGCTGCCCATCCCGCAGTTCTATGGCGGTGCACTGTATTTCGACGGCACCGATGCCGCCGCGGTGCTTCACCAGTGGCGGCGCTGGTGCGCCGACCTCCCGCAGACCGTGACCACCTCGGTGGCGCTGCTGCAACTGCCCGACGCGCCCGATGTGCCCCCGCCGCTGGCCGGTCGGTTCACCATCGCTGTGCGCTACGTGGCCCTCGGGGACACCGAGGAGGCGCAGCGCCTGCTGATGCCCATGCGGGAGGCCGCCAATCCGCTGATCGACGCCGTCAGCGTGATGCCCTATGCGGCGATCGCCGCGGTGCACGCCGACCCAGTGGACCCGATGCCGACGCACGAGAATCACGCGCTGCTGCGGGAACTGCCCGCCGAGGCCGTCGATGCGCTGCTGGCCGTCGCGGGTCCGGACGCCGGCAGCATGCAGGTGATCGTGGAACTGCGCCAACTCGGTGGGGCGTTCGCGCAGACGCCGCCGCACCGCAGCGCACTGTGCCACCGCGACGCCGCGTTCACCCTGACGACGATCGGCGCCGCGGTCCCCGAGATCGCCGAACCCGGCGCCGCGCATGCGGCCGCGGTGGTCGCCTCGGTGGGGCAGTGGTCCACGGGTGGGCAGCTGCCGAACTTCGCGCCCGCAGCCGACGCAGCCCGACTGGCGCGCTGCTACGACGAGGACACGCTGTACCAGTTGGCCGCCCTCGGCGAGCGCTACGACCCCGCCGGCGTGCTGCGGACCGGCCAGGTGGCCCGCTACCCGCTGTAGCACTGTGATTCCTGTCTCACGAGAGGCCGTGTCTGTACGCAAACACACCGAGGGGTGCGTACAAATGCGGCCCCTCGCGGGCAGAAAAGGGCTCTGACCAGACGATTTGGAGCATTGGCGCGGCATCAGTAACCTAGTGTTCACCCGTCGCGGGGTGGAGCAGCTCGGTAGCTCGCTGGGCTCATAACCCAGAGGTCGCAGGTTCGAATCCTGTCCCCGCTACTAAGGTAAAACGGCTCCCGGAGGCAACTCCGGGAGCCGTTTTCGTTGGCTGAGCAGGCTTCACAGGGCGCTCTGCCGAACCGGACAAAGCGCGAGCCCATTTCCCCTACGATCGGCCCAGAAGTCCTGATTGCCGTCCCGTTCTCATACCGAAGCCGACGAGCACATCCGGAACCTTCGACGGAACGAGACCTCGATGTCCGACACCGCGTTTCAGTTGGTGGCGATCGGCCTGTACTTCGCCGGGATGCTCGCGATCGGCTTCTACGCCTTTCGCCGAACCAGCGACCTCGACGACTACATGCTCGGGGGCCGCAAGCTCACCCCGACCGTCGCCGCGCTGTCCGCGGGCGCATCAGACATGTCCGGATGGCTGCTGCTCGGCGTCCCCGGCGCCATCTACGCCTCCGGCCTGGTCGAGTCGTGGATCGTGATCGGCCTGGTGATCGGCGCCTGGCTCAACTGGAAGTTCGTCGCACCGCGTCTGCGGGCCTACACCGAGATCGCCAACAACTCGATCACCGTGCCGAGCTTTTTCGAGAACCGGCTGCGGGACTCCTCGCATGTCCTGCGGATCGCGGCAGGCGCGATCATCCTGGTCTTCTTCACGTTCTACGTGTCGTCCGGCATGGTCGCCGGCGGCGTGTTCTTCGAGTCGTCGTTCGGCTCGTCGTATCTGGTGGGCATGCTGCTGATCGCCGGAGTCACCCTGTGCTACACGCTGTTCGGTGGTTTTCTGGGAGCGTCGCTGACCGACGTCGCGCAGGCACTGCTGATGTTCGCCGCACTGGTCACGATTCCCGTCGTCACCATCATCGCGACCGGCGGACCGGGTGAGATGGTCAACCTGGTCCAAGCCGCCGACACCGCACACAACGCGGCCAACCCCGGAGACGAAATACAGCGCACCTCACTGTTCTTCGGCGGAAGTTTCCTCGCCATCGTGTCGGCGGCCGCCTGGGGGCTCGGCTACTTCGGCCAACCGCACATCATCGTCCGGTTCATGGCGATGCGCTCCTCGGCTGATGCCAAGGCCGGTCGGCGTATCGGCATCAGCTGGATGGTGCTGACCGCCGGAGGCGCGATCACCACCGGTTTCGCGGGTCTGGCCTACTTCTTCCGCGAGGGCGTGACGCTGGACAACCCCGAGACGGTGTTCCTCGAGCTGGCGCAGATCATGTTCCATCCCTTTGTCGCCGGAATCGTGCTCGCCGCGGTGCTGGCGGCCATCATGTCGACCATCTCGTCGCAGCTGATCGTGTGCTCGTCGGCTCTGGTCGAGGACATCTACCGCGCGTTCGGCAAAGAGGCCAGCCCGAAGAGATTGGTCACCTACGGCCGGCTCGGGGTGCTGACGGTCGCGGTGGTGGCGGTCCTGTTGGCGCTCAACCCCGATGACACGATCCTCGACCTTGTCGGCTTCGCATGGGCCGGTTTCGGCGCCGCGTTCGGCCCGCTGATCCTCCTGTCGCTGTTCTGGCGCAGGCTCACCTCCGCCGGCGCGATCGCCGGCATGATCGCCGGTGCCGTGGTGGTCGGCTTCTGGGGCCAGATCGACGCGCTGTCGGACACGATGTACGAGATCGTCCCCGGCTTCATCGCCTGCTTGGTCTTCGCTGTCGCGGTGTCGTTCATGACCGCACGCGAGGACGACGATGTCCAGCGCGAATTCACGGAGATGGCGGAGAAGGCTCAGGAACCCGCTACACAGTGAACGTCAACTGAGCCCAGCGCTCGCTGCGCTCCAGCTTCCCTCGCGGCGGCACGTCGTCGACCGCGGGATCGACGGGCGTCGGCAGCACGACGGCGTGGTGGGTGTCCTTCAGCGCGGTGAGCAGTTCCCGCTTGGGAATGGTGTCCTGCCAACGCTTGACCATTCCCCACGGCACCATCGCGTCACCCTTGTTGAGCCAGTCGCCCAGCACGAAATCCTTCGGGGTGGCGTTGTGCGAGCCGTGATGGCCCACCTTGTAGAAGTCGACGCTGTTGATCAGCGCGTCGGCGTCGGGATCGCTGCGGACGTGCTCCCAGGCCCCGTGCTGCGCGTCGCCGGGGAAGAGCATGCGGAACCCGTCCACGTCGAGCACGAAGAACAGGCTGGTGTTGTTGACCGACCGCTCCAGCACCGACGCCGCGGCCAGCAGGCCCATGTCGTCACTGACCGAGGACAGCTTGAGGGACTGCTGCGCGGCCAGCAGTTCCGCCGGAACGCTCTCGCGCGCAACGGTGTACTGGGATGCGAACAGGGGGCGGCCGTTGTTCACCGGAGGCGTCGTGTCGTCGTCGAGATTCAGGCGCAGCCAACCCGCGCTCGAGGGCGGGTCCATCCGTGTGAGCATCGCCGGGTCACGTGACGGGCCCAGCACATGCGCGACGATCCCACATCGCCCGACCTCCACGACGTCGTCGCGGGTGTCCGGCTTCGGGAAGAACCGCACCTCGTGTGGTCCCGCGAATCCGCTGCCGTTGCAACCCAACAACCGGTCGGCGGCCGCGGCGTTGCCCCGCGAGTTCACCAGGAACGCCTGCGCTTCCTTCAGCCGACGGGACTCACCGGAGCGCCCGACGGCCAGAGCCAGTCGCGTGGAGATGAACGCCTCCAACTGATTCACCGCCCTGTCCTGCTTGGTGCGCAGTGCCGTGGCGTCCGGATCGTCGAGGTCCTCGACGAAGGGCAGCCACACCGTGTCGACGGAGACGTCCGCCCATTCGTCGCAGGCGAACCCGGAGATGTGGTCTTGGTGCCGATGCGTGGCGGCCAGTACGTCGAGATGCGGTGTGCCGCCGCAGTCCTCGGTGAGGTCCGCGATCACGGCACGGACGCTGTCGGCGATCGGCGGTGCCTCACTGCTGTGCGCATGCTTGCCGCAGTCGACCAGCATCCGCCACACGTCGGTGTCGTCGCGGACCGTGATCCGGAAGGCGTCGCCGAAACCCACGTTGTACATCCGGATTTCGATTGTCTTACTCCCCATCATCCCCACCCCCGTCAGTCGTTGCCGTGCAGGTTGGCGAAGGTCAGCCGACTGACCGCGGGTTCGGCCAGCCACGGGGCCAGCGGGTCGTCGTCATCGACCTGGCCGAACCAGTTCTGCAGGTTGTGCAACCGCTCGGCGCCCAGGTAGTGGAACAGCTGAGCGTCGGTGCCCGTCGGTGGGACCGTGAACGGCAGCGGCTTGCTGACCACGTGGATCACCTCACCGCTGACACGCGCGATCAGCGTGGTGCCGGCGCGCAGCGGAGTGCGCGCATCCTCCGGCAGCCCCGGCTGCAGCTGAACCTCGAGATCCTCACGGCGCTGGACCAATTGGATCACCACCTCGGGACGGGGCTGCCGATCGTCGGCGAGCCGAAATGTGACGTGCACGCTTTCGACCGCAATGGGTGTTCCCGAATCCGGGTCCAGTCCCAATGCCACCGCGTTGCCCGCAGCCCAGGCATGGAGCCTGCGATAGAAGTCCGGGCATCGCTTACCGGGTCTGCTGTCGGTGTCGAGGTTCATCGTCGCCTCGAGGACGAGATCTGCCAACGGGACGTCGGGGGACAGGCTCAGCGGTTGGATCGGGCCCGGCCACACGAGCGCCTCCTCGCTGAGCGAGGCGACCTGCGCCGGCCAGATTCCGCGCCGGCGCAGCGACTCGACCAGACCGGCCCGCAACCGCAGTGAATCCTCTGGGTACAGCGCATGATCGGCGGTGACGACCGCTCGGACGATGTCACCGAACGTGACGTCCAGCGGCGGAAGGTAGTCGAAGGCGCGCACCACCATGGCCAGATGCCGGTCTGCCGAGCGCACGGCCTCGGTGGTCACCCGGTTCACCAGGTCCGGATGCAGACGTCCCGGCGGCAGTATGCCGGTGCCGCCACTGGCGATCCGCTTCAGATCGGCCACCGATGCCTCGAAATGATCCAGGAAGGCGTCGAACACCGCGGCCACGAAACATGCCCCGCGCTCGTGTGGTTCGGTTGCGGCACGGAACCTCTCGGGGGTTCGCTGCTCCTCACGCGGGACGGCGGGATCGATGGCCCTGCGCAGCGCGGCGCCGCGACCCGTCGACTTGCCGAACTCGTCGGCCAGGTCGAAGAGCACACCGCCCTTGTCGAGGGCGCCCGCGGTGGTGGTCACCGCGTCGAACACCACGTCGCGATGACTGAAGTGCTGGAACAGGGCGATGAGGTCGGCGAAGGCCTCGTGTGACGCCAACACGTCCCGGTTGGTGGGTTCGGAGAAGTACCTCCGCAACCGGTGCACGATCGCGTGCGTCACCTCATGGGCGATGATGTCCGAGGACAGGCATGTGAAGATCATCTGATCGGGCAGGTTCGCCCCGGGATCGTTCGCATCGGCCCGGAAGTAGCCGAACAGCACGGCTTTCCGTTTCGGGTCGAAGAAGGCGTTGCGTCCCTCGAACGCATGCGGCACCAGGCGGAGTTGCTTCTCCCCGCGCCACCGGAACCGGCGTCCCAGATAGCGCTCGAAGCGCTCCAGGACGCCGGTGGTGACGGCATAGACGATCTGTTGATGTGTCCGCGGATCACCTTCGGCGGGTTCCATGCCGTCCTGCGCCAGGACGAACGGATCGTCGAGATCGATCATCGCCGCCCAGGTGTCGTGCACCGGGTTGTAGTCGACGACCTCCACCGCCTCACCCCGCGGGCCGGGTTCCAACCCCGTCTCGTAGGGCACGCTGACCGTCAGGTGCCGGCCCGACAGGCGCGTGGACATCGGGTCGAACGCGAACGTCCGCAACCGACGTCGCCGCGGAGTCTCCAGGCTGGGCCCGCTGATGTGCTCAATGCTCATCGTGTCCCTACTCCGCTGCTCCACAGGCCGGGCCAGTGCGGGTCGATCGGCAGGGGATAACCGGGATCCACGCGGTCGGCCGCGATGTCGTAGCGCACGTACTGAGATCCCTTGAACGCATACGCCTTGCCGTTGGGCCACACGACGATCTCGTCGATGCCCTGCGCGAACGCCGCGGGCATGCCGGGCCAGTTCCCGGCGATCGGCTTCGGATAGCCGGGATCCACGCGGTCGGCCGCGATGTCGTAGCGCACGTACTGAGATCCCTTGAACAGATAGGCCTTGCCGTTGGGCCACACCACACCGGCGTCGATGCCGCCGGCCCACAACCCAGGCCAGTTGTTGAAGATGGGCCGCGGGTAGCCGGCGTCCACTCTGTCGTTGACCACGTCATAGCGGATGTACTGGTTGCCGCGGAAGTAGTAGGCCTTGCCGTTCGTCCACAGCACGCCGGAGTCGATCCCACTGGCGAAGTCCGCTGGGAACCCGGGCCAGTTACCCGCGATCGGCAGCGGGTAACCCGCGTCGACCTTGTCTGCGGCGACGTTGTAGCGCACGTACTGAGATCCCTTGAACAGATACACCTTGCCGTTGGGCCACATCGACGTCGGCGACACTGGGCCGGGGTACAACTGTCCGGCGAAGGTGGCGTCGAGGTTGTTGATGTCGGGACCGCCGGGGACGGCGATGCCGTCCTTCATGATCTCGGCGGGCAGGCCGTAGCACATGATCGAGGTCGGGTCGGTGGCCGCGCTCGCGATCAGGGCCGAGTTGTCGAACGGGGTCAGCACCTGCTCGATGACCTCCGCCCGGGTCCAGCCCTGAGTGCGCATGAAGTAGACGATGGCCTTCTCCCGGTCGATCCGGTCGACGATCGCCTTGCGGCGGTGCTCATGGGGGAAGCCCAGCGTGTGCCCGGTCTCGTGCCGCACCACCCGGTGGAATTCCGATTCCGGCGTGTTCATGCTGAAGCTGGCGAGGTTCATCGTCGGCTTGTTGGTCGCGATTGACAGCACGTCGGTGCCCAGATAGGACCAATAGCCGTCGCCGGCCTTCCGCGCGATGCG
This sequence comes from Mycolicibacterium confluentis, assembly GCF_010729895.1. NCBI lineage: Bacteria > Bacillati > Actinomycetota > Actinomycetes > Mycobacteriales > Mycobacteriaceae > Mycobacterium > Mycolicibacterium confluentis. The sequence goes on along the minus strand of NZ_AP022612.1, from coordinate 3,556,175 downwards.
GACCTGGCCGGTGCCAGCGGTCTCGGTGAACCGCACGTTCGCCCAGGCCCCCCAGGCGTTCATGTGGGACAGGATGCGGGCGCGCAGGTCGGCGCCGGGATTGTCGAGAAAGCTGACGCTCAACCGGACACCGGACTTCGGCCAGCGCCGTGCGGTGATCGCCGACAAGGGCAGGTCCGGGCCCAGCGCGGCCCGGTCCTGCGCCGACGGCGCATTCTCCGGGTTGAGTTCGATCGCCTTGGCCGCCGCCTCTTCCGCGAGTTCGGTCGGCAGTGTCTTGATGCTGCAACTGATGTATGTCATCGGATCCCCCCGGTCCGGGACGCAGGCTGCGTCGCGTGTTCGTGGACCGAGATTAGGCACGGCGACGGGTACCGGTCGCGAGTAGTCCGCTACCCGAGTCACCCGCAGCAGTTCCGGCTCACCGGAAGCAGCAATGGGTGCCAGCACCAATGACACCCACTGCGCGGGCTGCTGATCCTGAAGAGGGCAGCAGCCGTCGAACGGGCAGGTGGACGAACGTGACGAAGAGACTGAAGGCAGCCATCATCGGCGGCGGGATCGGCGGATTGTCGACGGCCCTCGCGTTGCACCGGACCGGGGCGAACGTACGGGTCTATGAACGGGCGCATCGACTCGGTGACATCGGGGCCGGCGTCTCGCTGCAGCACAACAGCCAGCGGGTTCTCGATCGACTCGGTGTCGGCCAGCGGGTCGGCCGCCTCGGCTCGCTGCTGCCCGAGTTCCAGTTCTTCACCCCGGACGGGACCGTCGTTTCACATGAGATCTACAGCGTCGGTGCCTGGCCACTCGCACTTCGCCGTGCTGACCTGGTGGCCGCCCTGGCCTCGGCCCTGCCTCCGGGCACCGTCTGCACCGGACATCGCTGCGTGCTGTTCGGTCAGGACGAGGACTCGGCGGTGGTGGGCTTCGACAACGGCGCCCTCGTGCATGCCGACGTCGTGATCGGCGCCGACGGGATTCACTCCACGCTGCAGCGCTACGTCGCGGAACCCGCGGACCCGGTGTTCTCCGGCATGGTCGCCTACCGTGGCCTGATTCCGGCCGCGCGACTGCACAACTGGCCTGCGGGGCTGCTGACGTGGGGTGGTGAGGGCCGGCACCTGCTGACCTACCCTGTGCGCGCCGGTCAGTTGGTCAACTACGTGGGCTTTGTTCCGGCCGGCGACGAGATGCTCGGATCATGGTCCGCTCCAGGTGATCCCGCGGTGTTGGCCGCCGAGTTCGCCGACTGGGCCCCGGAAACCGCCCACCTGCTTTCGCGCGTCGAATCCACGTTCAGGTGGGGTCTCTACGACCGCGATCCGCTGCCTCGCTGGACAACCGGCAGATTGGCCCTGCTCGGCGATGCGGCCCATCCGATGCTGCCGCACCTCGGTCAGGGGGCCAACCAGGCGATCGAGGATGCGCTGGCGCTGGCCATCCTGCTGCGCGGCGTGTCGGCCGCCGACGTCCCCGACGCTCTGATGCGGTACCAGACACTGCGCCGCGAACACACTGCGCGCGTTCAGCACGACGCGCGGGTCAACGGGCATCTCTTCGACTCCGCGCAACCTGTGAGTCTGAACCATTCCTGGGTGCGCGACTACGACGTGGAGAAGGAAGCCCGTGCCATCGCCTAGTACCTGCCAGCAGGTAGTCCCCATGGGGGCCAGCGGTGATGGCGCTGCCACGGGCGAGCGCAACTCTGGAAAGAGCAAGCCTGCAAAGGATTCTCGAAGGAGTTCGATCATGCGTACTGGAATCAGGTACATCACAACGGCACTGGCGGCGTGCGCCGCAGCGTGCGCTATCGCTGCCGCACCGGTGGCCGTGGCCGACCCCGGCACGGGCCAGCCTGCGGTGGTCACCACGGCCACCGGCGGGGACGTCGTGCCCGCCGGTCACGGCTATGGGGGTTTCCACGGCGGTGGTTTCCACGGTTACGGCGGTGGTTTCCACGGGTACGGCGGTTTCCATGACTATCCCCGTGGCTTCTACGGCGTTCCGTTGTGGCAGCCCTGGTTGCCGTGGGTCTGATGCCCAGGCCTCCAGCCGCGACCGGTTCTAGAATTGCACCGATGACGGGGCCGCCGTTCACCTGGGATCTGCCGTACGCGTGGCCCCGCACACCCGTTCTGGCGCGCAACGTCGTCTGCACGTCCCAGCCGCTGGCGGCGCAGGCGGGTCTGGCCATGCTGGCCCAGGGCGGAAACGCGATCGATGCAGCGCTGGCCACCGCGATCACCCTGACCCTGGTGGAACCGGTGTCCAACGGCATCGGGTCGGACGCGTTCGCCCTCGTGTGGGATGGCGAGCGTCTGCACGGTCTGAATGCCTCGGGACGCTCCCCACAGGCGTGGACGCCGTCCTACTTCCACGACGGCCTGATCCCGTCACGAGGGTGGAACTCGGTCACCGTGCCGGGCGCGGTGTCGGCCTGGGCCGAACTGCACGCCAGGTTCGGCAGACTGCCGTTCACTTCGATCTTCGAACCCGCAATCGACTATGGCCGCAACGGTTTTCTCGTGTCGCCGACGGTGGCCGCCCAGTGGGCCCGTCAGGTGCCCGCGATGCGCTCACAGCCCGGGTTCGCCGAAGCGTTCCTTCCCGGTGGGCGAGCACCGGCGCCGGGGGAGTTGTTCCGCCTGCCCGAGCATGCGGCCACACTGACGACCATCGCGGAGACCGGCGGACAGGACTTCTATCGCGGTGAGTTGGCGGCGAAGATGGAGGCGCACTCAACCGCCAACGGTGGCGCGATGCAGGCCACCGACCTGGCCGCGCACCGTGCCGACTGGGTCGACCCGATCAGCGTCGACTACCGCGGCTACACGCTGCATGAGATCCCACCCAACGGTCAGGGGATCGTCGCGCTGATGGCGATCGGCATGCTGGCGCATTTCGACATGGACTCGCTCCCAGTCGATTCCGCCGACAGCGTGCACCTGCAGATCGAGGCGATCAAACTGGCCTTCGCCGATGCGCAGGCCTGCGTCGCCGACATCGACCACATGTCGGTGCCGCCGCACCGGTTGTTGGACCCCGACTATCTGCGACAGCGGTCGGCGCTGATCGACCCGACGCGAGCCACGCCCGTCACGGCTGGCAGGCCCCCGAAGGGCGGCACCGTATATCTGACCGCGGCCGACGCCGCCGGAATGATGGTGTCGATGATCCAGTCCAACTACGACGGTTTCGGGTCGGGTGTGGTGGTGCCGGGCACGGGGATCTCGCTGCAGAATCGCGGCACCGGATTCAGCGCGGTCCCAGGGCATCCGAACGTCGTCGGGCCACGAAAGCGCCCGTACCACACCATCGTTCCCGCCTTCCTCACCCGCCATGGCGTTCCGGTGATGAGTTTCGGGGTGATGGGCGGATTCATGCAGCCACAGGGGCATCTGCAGATGGTGGTGCGTATCGCCGACCACGGCCAGAACCCTCAGGCCGCGTGCGACGGGCCGCGGTTCCGGTGGGAACACGGGATGCGGGTGCGCCTCGAGTCCGGGTTCTCAGCGGCGACGGTCGACGGGTTGCGCACACGCGGTCACGACGTGGCCGTCGTCGGCGACACCGACACCTTCGGCAGTTGTCAGGCGATCTGGCGTCTGCCCGACGGCTACCTGGGAGCCAGTGACCCGCGTCGGGACGGGCAGGCCGTCGGCCTCTGACCTCGGCCCAGAAAACAACAGAGCCGGGACCCTAGGGGCCGCCGGCTCTGAAAATGGGAGGCGTCGCGTCAGGCGTTCTCACGCTCATAACGCTGCGCGATGGCGATCAGCTCTTCGCGCACGGTCGAGGCGGGCATCGAGTTGATGCGGGCGTAGAGGCGCCGACGTCCGATGGCGCGCTTCTGTTTGTCGCGGAACTGCGCGAAGGACATTTCTCTCACTCCTCTGTAGACCCCCGGGTCGCGGGGGAGCTCATTGTTTGGTGGCATCCACGGATCGAGGATCACCCGATGTGTGCAACACAACAAGTGTCTATGTTAATTCCGTGTAACGCAAAAAACGTGGGTGTGAGATTGGGTACAGCTCAGTCGATTTCATACCGAAAAGGTGCGCCGCGTCACAGTGCAGTACGCGCGAAACGCCTCAGCTCGCCGCCCACTGCTTGGCGGCGTCCAACTCGTCGAGGCCGAACAGGGACACCTCGCCGGGGATCATCCAGGCCAGCGCGTGCATGGCGTGGCCGATCCACTCCTTGTCGGTGACCACGGCGGTGCGTTTGAACGCGTGGAGGTGCTTGATGGTGCTGAAGCCCTGTTTGACGTCGGCGATCAGCCCGCCCTGGCCGAAGCCTTCGTAATCAGCGGCCACCACCTCGACGAAGCGGATCTCATCAGCGTCCAGCATCCGATCGAGGGTGGGTTTGAACTGGTGGAAGTCCTCGGCGGTGACCCGGCCCGACACCCGGATGCCGACGACGCCGGCGGGCATGTCCTGCAGTTCTTCGATCATGAGAACCTCCATGTCCCTGGTTTGACGGTAGACCGCTTCAGTCGTCGCGGCCAAGGGCCTGCTGCCAACGATGCGCGTCCATCCCGCCGTCGAGGCCTGGCCTGACTCGGGCCAGTGGAATACCCTAGGGGGTATATTTGTTGTGGCCTGCAGCGCCGGGCAATCACCCGGCCGGGACCCCAAGAGAGGGAAGCGGAGGAACGCACCATGAGCACGATCAACCTGACCTACGACGATTTCGAGTCCACGATCGCCGACAACTCAGTCGTCCTCGTCGACTTCTGGGCGTCATGGTGCGGACCATGTCGGGCCTTCGGTCCGGTCTATGAACGCTCCTCGACCGTGCATCCCGACGTCGTGCACGCCAAGGTCAACACCGAGCATGAGCGCGACCTCGCCTCGGCTCTGCAGATCCGATCGATTCCGACCGTGATGGCCTTCCGCGACGGCGTCCTGGTCCACAGCCAGCCCGGAGCGATGCACCCCGCAGCGCTCGAGGACCTCATCACGCGGGTGAAGGGGCTCGACATGGAATCTGTGCGCGCCACGATCGCCGCCCGAGAAGCCGCCACGGCGTAAACATTCACACCAGAACATTCACACCAGTTGGGATTCGTTATGTGCTACCCCACCACCTGTCACCGATGCGGCAAGACCACCTGGGACGGCTGCGGCCAACACGTCGCGGACGTCCGGCGTTCGGTGCCCGCCTCGGACTGGTGCACCTGCTCGGACCGGGCCGAACCGCCGACGCCGAAACGCAATCCGCTGTTCCGGCGCTGACGCTATGTGCCCGCGGGCAATGCCGGATGCAGCTGCACCTCCTGTGCCTTGACCGCGAAGTACACGGTCTGACCGGGTTCGAGGTCCAGATCGGCCGCTGACGCTGCGGTGATGTCCGCGGCCAGGCCGACACCGCCGTCAGGCTGCTCGGCACCGCGGATCCGCACTCCTCCGCCGTGGATGTCGAGTTCGGCGATGGTCACCGGAAGGACATTGCGAGGGCTGCCCTGCGGGGGCGACAGGTGCACGGCGACGGCGGCGGGGCGAAACAGTGCGACCGCGCCGCTGCCCACCGTGACATCGCCGACACCGGAAATCGATTCACCCCAATCGGTTCGGAGCGCCCCCGGCTCGGAGACGAGACCCGGGATCAGGTTGATGCCGGCGATCCGTGCGGCGAACTCGCTGCGCGGGGCGGCCAGGACGTCGCGCACCGGTCCGCTCTCCACGACGCGGCCGTCGTCGATCACGACGGCCTGGTCGGCGATCGCCAGGGCGTCGAGCAGGTCGTGGGTGACGATGATGGCGGTGCGGCCCGCCTCGCGCAGCACTTCACGCAGCAGTCGCCGCAACGCTGGGGCGGCGGTGACGTCAAGGGCCGCCATGGGTTCATCCAGCAGTAGCACCTGGGGCTCGGCGGCCAGGGCGCGGGCGACGGCCACCCGCTGAGCCTGACCGCCGGACAACTGGGCTGGCCTGCGGTCGGCGAGGTCTGTGGCGCCGACGGCGTCGAGCCAGCGTCGTGCGGTGGCTCTCGCCTGTGGCCGGGACTGGCCCCGGCAGCGCGGTGCGTACGCGACATTGGCCAGGGCGGTCATGTGCGGGAACAGCATGGCCTGCTGGGACAGCATGGCCACCCCGCGCGCATGTGGGGGCACGAACGTCCCGGCGGCGGTGTCGGTGACCACCGTGTCACCGAGGTCGATCCGGCCGTCGTCGGGACACAGCAGTCCGGCGATCAACATCAGCAGGGTGGACTTGCCGACGCCGTTGGGGCCCAGTACGGCGAGAACCTCGCCGTCGGCCAGTGCCATGTCGAGGTCCACACCGCGTTGTGCGAGTCGGGCCCGCACCCGCAGGCTGCTCACAGCGGTCCCGTCAAACGCCTGCTGGCCGAGAGGATGACGATCGCTGCCGCAACCACGATGAGCACGAGGGACAGCGCCACCGCGGCGTCGGCGTCCGTTTCGCGCTGCAGGTAGATCTCCAGCGGCAGCGTGCGTGTCACACCCTGCAGGGACCCGGCGAACGTCAGCGTCGCCCCGAATTCACCGAGCGAGCGCGCGAACGCCAGCACCGCACCCGACAGCAGACCGGGAAGCACCAACGGCAGCGTGACGGTCCGCAGCACGGTCGTCGGGCGGGCGCCGAGGGTTGCCGCGATGTGCTCGTAACCGGTTCCAGCCGAACGCAGGGCACCCTCGAGGCTGAGCACCAGAAAGGGCAGCGAGACGAAAGACTGCGCGAGCACGACTGCAGTGGTGGAGAACGCGATTCGGATGCCCAGCAGGTCCAGTTCCTGACCGATCAGGCCCTGGCGCCCGAAGGTGTAGAGCAGGGCGATGCCGCCGACGACGGGCGGCAGCACCAGCGGTAGCAGGACCAGTGCGCGCAGGACGGGCAGTCCCCGAAATTGACCGCGTGCCAGTACAAGTGCCATCGGGACGCCCAACAGGACGCACACCACCGTGCTCGCGGCTGCGGTCTTGAGACTGAGAACCAGTGCAGCCCGCGAAGATTCGGAGGTGACGAGTGGAATGAAGTGGGCCCAGTCGATTCTCAGCAGGATCGCGATCAGCGGCACGATGACAAACAGTGCGCCGAGCAGGGCAGGCCCGTAGACCCAGGCGGGCATCCCCACCTGGATGGGTCGGCGCGCACTCGTCATGGTGCCGCGAAACCCGCTGCTGCCAGCACTTCCCGACCGGCAGGCCCCGTCACGAGGTCGACGAACCTCCTCGCCGCCTCGGGATTCGTCGAATCCCTCAGGACGGCGATGGGGTAGGTGTTCACCGCGTCGGCGGACTCGGGGAAGGCGATGGCGGTGACCTTGCCCCCGGCAGCTGCGGCGTCGGTGACGTACACCAGTCCGGCGTCGGCCTGGCCCGAGGTGACCTTGCCCAGCACGTCGGTGACCGCCGACTCCTCACTGACCGGGGTGAGGGTGACTCCCGTGGCCTCCTCGGCCTTCTCGGTGGCCGATCCGCACGGCACCTGAGGTGCGCACACCACGACGTGGGTGCCGGGCTTGGACAGGTCGCTGAAATCCTTGATGCCCTTCGGGTTTCCGGGTGCGGTGACGATGGTCAGCGTGTTGGTCGCGAAGTCCACGGGTTCGCCGTCCACGAGTTCGGCGGCCCTGGTCATGTTCTTGGTGTCTGCGGAGGCGAAGACGTCGGCAGGTGCGCCCTGCGTGAGTTGGGTGACGAGATCCGAGGAGCCGGCGAAGTTGAAGATTACCGCCGTGCCCGGATTGTCCTTCTCGAACCTGCTGCCGAGTTCAGTGAAGGTGGACTTGAGCGACGCGGCCGCGAACACCGTGATCGACGACGAATCCTGCTGTGAGGAAGAGCATCCCGCGACAAGCATCGCGAGGCTCAGCGCCACGAGGGCGACGATCGACTTCATGGCCGTCCGGTTTCGACGACCACGTTGGTGGCCTTGACAACGGCCACCGCCAGGACGCCGGGTTGCAGGCCGAGTTGCCGGACGGATTCGGTGCTCATGAGCGAGACCATGGTGAACGGCCCGCACTGCATCTGCACTTCACTCATCACCTGATCGGAAGTGACCTTGGTGACCAGGCCGACGAGGCGGTTGCGTGCCGAACTCCCGACGCCGGTGGGGTCCGGCGGCGGTGTCGCATGTTCGCGGGCGAACTCGGCGAGCACCTCACCGGCGATCACCTTCCGCCCGGATTCGTCTTTGAATGACGGCAGGGTCCCGCTGTCGATCCACCGGCGCACGGTGTCGTCACTGACCCCCAGGACTGCGGCAGCATCCTTGATCCGTATCGCGGACATGCGCTTCCTCCAGGCCAGTCGGACCGCATTTGCGGAGTAATCAGCCCAAAGTATCGGCGTCTGCGGACCTCAGGTCAACCGGCCCAACCTGACGGGGAGGCCGTCGGCCGGAGTTGGCCCGGTGTCCCAGCCTCCTGGACGCGGCCCTCGACGCGATGGCGGGCAACCAGTGGCGTGCCGTCACCGTGGACAAGCTGTGCGCCGCCGCGGGTCTGAACAAGCGCTACTTCTACGAGAACTTCACGAACCTCGACGACGTCGCGGCCGCGGTCGTCGACGACATCGCCGACGAGGTGCGGACCGCGGCACTGACTGCCGTGGCCGGGACCGCCACCGCGGCGCTGGAACAGCAGGCCGGCGCGGCCGTGTGATATTCGGGGGAGTGCCGAGTTCGGTTACCCTGCAACAGCATCGAGCCGGTGTCATGCGCGGTCTGACTCGGGCGCTGGTCTCCCAGGCGCGTATGGTGCACGGCGTTGCGCTGGAGAAGGATCCGCTGGCCCAGATTGCGCCGGCATTCCTTGTCGGTGGCACCGCGGACGCGATCCTGGCCTTCATCGACGGTCGGGCTGAGGTCTCTGTCGACGAACTCATCGAGAGTCTCACCACGCTGTGGCTGCTGACCGGCAACGGTGCCGCCGAGGTCGCGCGCACGCGTCTGGATCGCTGATCCCATGCGCAGAAGATGGTCAATTGACCCAATCGGGGGGCCGCGGCCGCCGTCGCCGACCCGGCACGTCGGCGACGGCCGAGTAATATCCGATGTGCGCAGGCCTTATATGCCCGATCGCGGAAGGTGGAATGAATGGCGTATGTGCCCTCGGATGAGCGGCGCCGGCAGTTCATCGACGCCGCCGCGAAGGTGATCCGTGAAGAGGGACTGGCCAAAGCGACGACCCGCCGGATAGCGCAGGAGGCGGACGCACCGCTGGCGAGCCTGCACTACTGCTTCCGGAACAAAGAGGATCTGTTCGTCGCGGTGTCGCAGACTTTCGGCGAGGGCGGCACAGCGTATGTCGGCCGCAATGTCGTCGCCGGCATGGGAGTCCTCAAAGCCGTCCAGGAGATTCTCCGGTCGTTCTCGGAGTTCGTCGCGGAGAGCGACGAGGCGCAGATCGGCGAGTTCGAGTTCTATGCGTGGGCCATGCGGTCGCCAGAGCGGCACCGAGCCTCAAAAGGTGTTTATGCCCTGTGGATCTCGCGCTTGGCCGGGTACCTGACACTGGCATGCGCCGGTACCGACGATGACGTCGATCGTCATATCGATGTCGAAGCGCTGAGTCGTGCCATCCTGGCGATCACGGACGGCTTCTCACTGCAGGTCCAATTCGCGGGCGAGAGCCGGTTGGCCGCGAACATGGACCTGGCGGCGGCCGCATTGGTCGCGGCAGTTGAGGCCGGGGTGTACCGGACCGAGACCCCGCCCCAGGGCTGACCGCGCACCCCTTCGCCGCATCCCAAAACAGCCAATTTCGCGTTTCGGCTTGACGCGCACCCGACGCCGTTGTTCCATGATCCGCATCACTAGTTGGTCAGATGATCATGTCAACCGACTATGGATCGTCGTTGTGGGGTCAGATCAATCGGAGAAGGAACGTGACGCAAGAGTTGAACAACACGCCTGGATTGGCGCCAGAGGGCGAAGTCGCTGAACAGCCCGCACTTCGGAGATCAATGGGCCTGTTCGGCCTCCTGTTCACCGTGTTGGCGTTCAACGGGCCGCTGACCATCGTGGTCGGTTACATCACGGTCGTCATCGGCATGGGCAACGGCCTCGGCGCACCGGTGGCCTACATCGCCACCGGCGTGCTGATCTGGCTGTTCTCAGTCGGGTTCATCAAGATGGCCGGACATCTTCCCAATCCCGGTGGCTTCTACGCCTTCATCACGGCGGGTCTGGGCAAGCTGCCCGGCCTCGGCGCCTCATTCGTCGCGCTGATCTGCTACTACTTCATCCTGCTGGGCGTCTACGCGTTCAACGGCGTGTTGATGAACTCCCTGGTGCACGACACCCTCAACGGCCCCGACATCCCGTGGTGGTTCTGGGTTGCGATCCTGATGGTCATCACCGGTGTGCTGGGCTACCTCAAGGTCGAACTGTCGGCGCGTGTCCTGTCCTGGGTGTTGGCCACCGAGATCCTGGTGACCCTGGTGTACGCGGCGGCTGTCACCTTCCAGGGGGGCGCCGAGGGGCTGTCGATGGCCTCCTTCGAGCCGAGCAACTTCCTGTCCGGCTCAATTGGTTTGGCCCTGCTGTTCGCGATCATGAACTTCGGCGGCTTCGAGGCCACCGCGATCTACCGCGAAGAGGTCAAGGATCCCGATCGCACCATTCCGCTCGCCTCGACCATCTTCATCTTCACCGTCACAGCGCTCTACGGCCTGGCCGCCTGGGTGATCGTTCAGGCCCTCGGCGCGTCCAAGGCGGTGGAAGCCGCCGCGGCCGATCCGGCCGGTGTCGTTCCGGTGACCGTCGGCCAGTTCGTCGGCAACTGGGCCCAGCTTCTGGTGTCGGTGCTGGTGGTCAGCGGTGTGTTCGCGGCAATCCTGGCCAGCCACAACATCACTGCGCGCTACGCGTACAACCTCAGTGTCGACCGCATCCTGCCCAAGCGGTTGGCGTCGGTGCACGGTGACCACGGTTCGCCGCACCAGGCATCGGTGGCCGTCTCCCTCGCAGCTCTGCTGGGTCTGGCGCCGTTCGTGTTCATCGATATCGATCCGAACATCCTCTATGCCCAGCTGTCCGGCGTGTTCGGGTACGCGTTCATCCTGCTGCTCGTCATCACGAGCTTCGCGGTCCCGCTGTGGCTGCGACGCCAGAAGATTCCGGGGCTGACCGTGTGGCACACGACGATCGCGCCGGGCCTGGCGATCGTGGGTCTGCTCGCGGCGCTGTACCTGACGACGACGAACTTCGCGCTGCTGCTCGGGTCCTCCGACGGCTTCGCCTACGTCGTCATGGGCTGCATCTACGTCGTCTTCCTCATCGGTGTGGTCGTCGCCCAGGTGCTCAAGAACAAGCGCCCCGACATCTACGCCCGGATCGGGCGGCAGTGATCCACCAGGTGTAGTTCTCGATCATCACCAGGGGCCGGGCGCAGAAGCGCCCGGCCCCTGTTCGCAACTTGGAAGCAAACGGCGTGACGACCCCGCCGTGGGGGCAAGATGGTCCTCAGTGCGGCCCACACACCGGCCGGCACTGAAAGAGGCGGGACTCGACATGGCTGACTTCACCTTCGCACCGCTGACACCGAGCAGCCTGCTGCAGCGGTCCGCCCAGGCATTCGCGGACCGCCTCGCCGTCGTCGACGGCGGGGTGAGACTGACCTACGCCGAGTTCGCGGACCGGTGCCGCAGGCTCACCTCGGCACTGGCCGCCTCCGGTGTACAACGCGGGGACAGGGTGGCCGCACTGTGCACCAACAGCCACGTCATGCTCGAACTGCACCAGGCGGTTCCCGCGCGCGGCGCCGTCCTCGTCCCGATCAACACCCGACTGTCGATTCCGGAGATGGAGTACATCGTCGGCCACTCGGGCGCTCGAATTCTGGTCGCCACCAGTGAATTCCGGCGCCAGGCAGAGGAGCTTGGATCGCGGGGCGGTGTCGAGGTGGTGATCGAGGGACGTGACGAGTATGAGGCGTGGCTGCCCGCCGAGGCTTCGCCGGACGGCCACGTCACCGTCGACGAACGCGACCTGCTCGCGATCAACTACACCTCAGGCACCACGGGGCGTCCCAAAGGCGTGATGTACCACCACCGCGGGGCCTACCTGCAGGCCGTCGCGATGGCCTATCACGCCCGCCTCGCCCCCTCGACGGGTTATCTGTGGACCCTGCCGATGTTCCATTGCAACGGATGGTGTTTCACCTGGGCGGTCGGCGCGGCGGGTGGCACACACGTGTGCCTTCGCAGGATCGACTCGGCCGAGATCTGGCGACTGCTGCGCGCCGGCGGTGTCACGCATTTCAGCGCAGCGCCGACGGTTCTGACCATGATCGCCGAGGACCCGGCGGCCCAACCGCTGGCCGAACGGGTCCACGTCGACACCGGCGGTGCGCCTCCGTCGCCCGCGCTGCTGAGCCGGCTCACCCCACTCGGATTCGACGTCACCCACCTGTACGGGCTGACCGAGACCTACGGGCCGGTCGCGGTGAACGTGTGGCAGCCCGAGTGGGACGAGTTGCCGCCGGACGAGGTCGCGAGACTGCGCGCCCGGCAGGGCATCGCCAACATCATCGCCTGCCCGCTGCGGGTCGTGGACCTCTCCGGCGTGGACGTGCCCCCCGACGGCGAGACCATCGGCGAGATCGCGGTGCGCGGCAACGACGTCATGCTCGGCTACTACAACGATGACGAGGCGACCGCCGCCGTCACCATCGACAGGCACCTCCTGACCGGAGACCTCGGTGTGATGCACGCCGACGGCTACGTGGAGATCCGGGACCGAGCGAAGGACGTGATCATCTCCGGTGGCGAGAACATCGCCTCCGTCGAGGTGGAGAAGGCGATCGACAGCCACCCCGAAGTGGTGGAATCCGCGGTGATCGGCGTGGCCGACGAGAAGTGGGGCGAGGTGCCGGTCGCCTACATCACACCGCGCGACGGATCCACCGTCACCGTTGAGGAACTGAAGGGCTTCCTGCGTGAGCGTCTGGCCGGGTTCAAGGTTCCCCGCACCATGGTGTTCGCCGAGTTGCCGAAGACCTCGACCGGCAAGATCCAGAAGAACGTGCTGCGAGCCCACGCGCGCGATCAGGCGTGACTCAGAGGGAGCCGTGGACGCGTGGTTAGGTTCGCGCGAGTGGGGTAGTAGTCCCGTGTGAGGTTCACATCCGGGAGGTGCGATGGACCACGCGGAGCTTGAGCGAACCGGCACGACCGGCGCAGGTGCTCCGTCGCTGATGTTGCCCGGCATCGTCTTGGGTGTTGGCCTCGGCGGTTTCATCGACGGCATCCTGCTCCACCAGATTCTGCAGTGGCATCACATGCTCACCAGCGCAGACACTGCACGGATCGACATCGGCGCCTTCCCCGCCGATACGGTGCACGGCCTGCAGATCAACACCGTGTGGGATGGGCTGTTCCACACGGTCACATGGTTGGCGGTGCTCACTGGACTCTTTCTGCTGTATCACCGACTCATCGGGTCCCGCGGGAGTGTCTGGACCTCGCGAGCGCTGTGGGGCTGGCTGCTCGTGGGTTGGGGACTGTTCAATCTGGTCGAGGGAGTCATCGACCATCACATTCTTGCGATCCACCACGTCCGCGCCGGCGAGCACCAAACGATTTGGGACTTGGGGTTCCTGGCGTTTGGACTCCTTCTGGTGGTGGTGGGATGGATGCTGCAGCGCGGTGCAGTACCTCGTGAACGCAGTGTTGTCAGGGATCCCGCGCCGCGGTGATCCTGCTCGCCCACGACTCGTCTGAGCCCGCCGGCTCCATCGGCCTCTTCATTGCGGTGGCAAGCGTGCTGGGCATCGCGACGATCTACATCGTTCTGGCGGTAAAACGCAGACGTGAGGCGCGGGGTTGGAGTCTGTGGCGGATGACGGCGTGTGTCGCCGGTTCGGTCCTGCTGATCCTGGGGTTGCCTCCGTCGGGGTCTGGCGACTTCGGCAACCATATGCTCGGACACCTTCTGATCGGGATGTTCGCCCCGCTGGCGCTCGTCATGAGCGCGCCGGTCACGCTGATTCTGCGATCGGTCACGCCTGCGCGCGGCAGAGCGATCGTGGCGGTGTTGCGCTCGCGTCCGTCGCGGATACTGACGAATCCCATCGTCCTGCTGCTTGCCAACCTCGGCGGACTGGTGGCCTTGTACTTCACACCGTTCTACGAGGTCACCACCACGAACGAGGCGTTTCACGTGCTGATCCACGTGCACTTCTTCGTCGCCGGCTACCTGTTCGCGTGGATGATCGCGGGCCCAGACCCGGGCCCCCACCGACCCTCGGTCCCAGCGCGCATCGTCGTGCTCGGGGTGGCGGTGGCTGGCCACGCGATTCTGTCGCAGCTGATCTACGCGGGCCTCTACGTACACGTGCCGGCATCGCCCCACGAACTGCGCGCTGCCGGCACCCTGATGTACTACTGGGGCGACATCGCCGAAATCCTGCTGGCGCTGGCGATGCTGCTCACATGGCGGTCCGCGCGACGCACCGTGCGGTCGCCAAGCGCTGATCGCCGAATCGGGTTGGTCGGCAGAATCCGATATCCTCTGTCCGGCGATTGACGCGTCCGCAGGACTGTCTCGTCAGCGCCCCCGCCGCCGGCCCAGGAACCTCACGTGCAGACACTCCAACCCGTCCCGATCCTCGTCGCGCCCGTCGGCCGCCGATTCCGGGTCGACCTGATCGGGTTGATGGGGCTGGGCATCGCGCTGGTGATCGGCTACGACATCTTCTCCGAACGGGTCTCCGGCGGCGTCGACGTCCTGCTGGTGGTGGTCGGGTTCGTGTTCGGTGCCCGCATGCTGCGTCATCTCGATGCGCCGGGCTTGCGGGCCGAACTGTCGTGGCTGGCCCGCCGACTGCTGCCGCCGCTGGTGGTGGTGCTCACGATCTGCACCGCGCTGACCGTCGTCGTGCAGCCCCAGACCCGCTGGGAGACCTTCGCCGATCAGACGCTGGCCAGCCTCGGCTTCTATCAGAACTTTCAGCTGGTCAACTCCGCGGCGGACCTTCTGCAGGCCAGCGAGGCGGTGACCCCCCTGCAGCATCTGTGGGTGGTCTCGGTGCTCGGCCAATTCTTCGTGTTCCTTCTCGTGCTGGCAGCTCTGGTCACGATGCTGACCCGCGCGGGCCGGGCGCGTCGCACTGTGTTCGTCGCCTTGGCCGCGGTGGCGATGGCGGCCTCGTTCGCCTACGCCGTCACGATGCAGTCCAGCAACCAACTGCTGGCCTACTACAGCAGCGTGTCCCGGGCCTGGGAACTGCTGGCGGGCGTGCTGGCCGCGGCGATCGTCGCGCGCGTGCACTGGCCGACCTGGCTTCGGACGGTGTCGGCGGTCGTCGGCCTCGCGGCGATTCTGGCGTGCGGGCCGTTGATCGAGGGCTCCCTGGAGTTCCCGGGCGTGTGGGCCCTGGTCCCGGTGGTGGCGACGCTGTTGGTCATCCTCAGCGGAGCGCAGGGAGAAACGCCCGCGCACCGGATGCTGGCCGCGCCTCCGCTGGTGGTGGCGGGCACGCTCGCCTACGGGCTGTACCTGTGGCACTGGCCCCTGTTGATCTTCTGGCTCGCGCATATCAACGACGACGCCGTCGGACCTGTCGACGGTGGCCTGGTGGTTCTGGCCGCGGTCATCGCTGCCGCTCTGATGTGGCGATTGATCGAGACTCCGTGGCGGGTGCCGCATCACCCCGGCCTCCGGCGTGCGCTGGCCGTGCCGACGATCGCGGTGTTGATCGTGATGCTCACCCTGTCGTCGTTCGCGTGGCGCGGTCACGTCGCCGCAGCCAGGGCCACCGGCGCCGAGTTGAGCACGCTGCCGCTCCGCGACTATCCGGGGGCGCTTGCGCTGGTCGAGGACCGGAAGGTCCCGAAGCTGCCGATGCGTCCCACCGCGCTGGAGGCGTCCGACGATGTGCCGCCCGCGACGGTTGACGAGTGCCTGGCCGACTTCGCCGGCGAGGACGTCGTCACGTGCGTGTACGGCGACCCGAAGGCCGAGCGGACCATCGCGCTGGCCGGAGGATCGCATTCCGAGCACTGGCTCACCGCACTGCATCTGCTCGGCCGTCAGCACGGATTCAAGGTGGCTACCTATCTGAAGATGGGGTGTCCGTTGACCACCAAGGAGGTGCCGGTGCTTGCGGGCGCGTTCAAGCCCTACCCCGCCTGCCGCACGTGGTCGGACAACGCGTTGGCGCGCATCATCGCCGACCGGCCCGACTACGTGTTCTTCACCACCACGCGTCCGATCCTCAACGGACCCGGTGACTACGTGCCCGACTACTACCTGGGCATCTGGGATCAGTTGTCGGACAACGGTATTCCAATCCTGGGGATGCGGGACACCCCGTGGATGGTGCGGGACGGCATGTTCTTCTCACCCGTCGACTGTCTGTCCGCCGGTGGTGACGCCGAGACCTGCGGGCTGACTCGTCGCGAAGCCCTGTCCGACCGGAATCCCACGCTGAGGCACCTGCCGAACTATCCGACGATGGCGCCACTGGACCTCAGTGACGCGGTGTGCCGGCCCGACACGTGCCGCGCGGTGGAGGGCAATGTGCTGGTCTACCACGACGCACACCATCTCTCCGCGACGTATGTGCGCACCCTGGTCGACGAACTGGGCCGGCAACTGGCCGAGGCCACCTCATGGTGGTGAGACTCCTCTGATTCGCGCGGTAGGGTCCGGCCATGAGTGACGACGCGCGCAGGCGCCGCAGGGCCAAGCAGGCGCGACGCGACGCGCGGCGCATCCGGGCGCAGCAGGAGGAGGCCTTCGAGGAGGTCCCCGAGGAGACGCCTCTGATCGACGAGGTGCGCCACGCCCTGGCCACAGATCACCCTCTGGACCTTCTCGCGCTCGTCGGCGTGCTGCTCGAGGCGACAACGCAGGACCCGTTGGCGTTCGCGAACCCCGACGCACCCGAATCGGTGAACATCGACGACCTGATCACGGGTTTCATCGGCGTGCAGATCCCCGAGACCACGGCCCTGCTCGGGGTGCTGGTCGAACTTCTCGACGACGCTGCTCTGGCGACCCGGTGCCGCGAAGAGTTGGCCGCGCGTGAGGACGCTCCACCGGAGTGGGTGACCCGTCTGCCGGAGGTGGAGATCCGTCGGGTCACGCGCATGACGCATGTGCTGGGCGAGGGCGATGAGGTGGTGATTGGGGCACGTCTGGCCGACGGCGCGGAACTGACCTGTGCGGTCCACGTCGACCACACATGGAGTTCGCAGGTGAGCGACGCGTTCATCCTGCCGGTGTCGATCGACGAGATGGTCGCCGTCGCACAGGAACACAACACCGATCCCGACACGACGTTCGTCGAGATGGACCCCGCCGACGCCAGGGCGTGGGTGGAGTACGGCATCGAGCAGGCCGAAAAGATCATGGTGCTCAAACGATCCGACACCTGGCCGGCCTGTCGTCCGCTGCTGCGGTGGCTGCTGCATCACATGCCCGAAGGCGGACAGCGGTATCAGCCACCGCGCCTGAGCGGCGGGCAGGCTGCGGAACTGTTCGACGAGTTCTTCTCAGGTCACGCCACGAAGTTCGCGGACCAGGATCACCGTGAGTTGTTGGAGGACATCGCCTTCGACACCGGGACGGGGGATCCGCTGCGGTGGAGCGCCGGCCGTATCGAAGAGGTGCTGAACCGGCCGACCGACACCGACAGCGGTGTCTCGACGCAGTGCCTGTTGGACCTGCCCGATCTGCTCCGGGCGTTCGTCCCGTTCGCCCACGCGCGCAGCGGAATTCGTGACGAGCTCACCGCGGAAGCACTGGCCGTCCTCGACGAGCCGAGCCCCTGATCAGCGTGGCACCAGCGAGATCCGCGCGCTGCCCTGCGGACACTTCACCTCGGCCCACGGCCGCTGGGCCAGTTGGCGGTTGACCAGATCGCAGACTGTCAGCAGATGGTCGTAGTCGAGGTCGATCTCGAGTCTGCTCAGGGCCTCCTCGATGCCGCACCCGAGGGTGACGGCACCGTCGGGGGAGTCACCGTCGAGGAAGTCGCCGACGATGCGTCGCTGTGCGGCCGCGTCCCCTGCGGGGCGCCACACCACCACGCAGGAGGCGTCGTGATAGCCGGGTACGCGCGGAGTGGGATCGATGTAGGGCGCGGAGTCATACATGGTCCGACATTGTGCTGCCGGGGTCTGACATCGTGGACCAGCGGTGGACTAGCGCAGGCGAAGGGGAGTGACGACGCAGGCTCGGCGGTCGAGCAGATCAATGGTGTCGGCCTGGAACGAGGGATGCCTGCGCATGGCCTCGACGAACTCGCGCGAATGCTTCTCCGCCGACCTCCGAGACAGGCGAGGTCTCAGGTCGACGACGACGGTCGCGAGTTCTTCTGCCATGACGGCCTCCTGCAGTGTTCACCGAAACGGCTGGACTAGAAACCAGCGTGCCACCTGCGGCTGAGCGGAGGACCTCACGTAACCCGTGAACTTGCTGAGGAATGCCCGCTGAACGACGCCGCCAAACCCACTAATCTGAGTTCATGAAGAATTCGGTCAGAATCGCCGTGACCAGCATCGCCGGGGTGGGATGCCTCGGTGTGGGCGTCATGGTGACGCCGCTGGCCACCGCAGAGTCGCCGTGTCTTCCGGAGACCATGGCAATGTCGCCACAGCCCGTGCTGTCGTGCCCCGACCAGGTGCCTGCGCCCTTTCCGAAATCTGCGCCACTGCCGGCCGCTCCGGATGCGCCCGCAACCGGGGACGCGTTTCCGGCGCCCGGACAGGCCCCCTACATTCCGCCCATCGTGAACCAGGACGGCACGCTGAGCACCTTCGACCAGGGCGGATATCTCGGCGATCTGTGGGGCCAGTTCCACAACGGCGTCCCCACCGACCTCATCTACGGCCCGCCAGCGCCGTAGGCCACTCCAACGAAAATGGCCCCCGGGACACGTCACCGGGGGCCAAGTTCGTCACCGCTACTTCTGCGGAATCGCGTCCGCGTACGGACCGGAGCTGCTGTCGTGCAGCGGATGGACCGTCATGTAGATCAACCCGATTCCGACGACCACAGCCGCCGACAACGCGACGATCCAGTTGTCGAACCACGGGGCGTCGGGCGTGCGCGGCCACGCCATGTTGATCATCGCGATGATGCCGTAGATCAGCGCCGCGATGTTGACCGGCAGTCCCCACCTGCCCAGGCTGTACTTGCCGCTGGGGACCCAGCCCTTGAGTCGGGCGCGCAGTGCGGCCAGCACCACCATCTGGAATCCGAGATAGATGCCGAACGCGGCGAAGCTGATGATCTTGGTGATCGCGTCGGTGGAGATCTTTGATCCGATGATGATCAGCGCCGGGACGATGGCCGCCACGACCAGCGCGTACGGCGGCACATGCCGTGTCGCCGAGAACTTCTTGAGCAGGCTGCTGCCCATGATCATGCCGTCACGCCCGTACGAGTAGGCCAGTCGGCTCGCCGCGGCCTGCAGGCTCATGGCGCAGGACAGGAACGAGATCAGGACGATCACCAGGATGACCTTCGAGCCGATCGGGCCGAAGGCCTCGGTCAGGACGGTGCTCACCGGATCGGTGTCCTCGCCGGCGATGACGGCGGGGATGTCGGCGACCGCGAGAACCAGGGCCAGGCAGACGAAAGTCGCTGCGGCACCGCCGATGTAGATGGTGCGACGCATGGCCTTGGGGATCAGACGACCCGGATCCTGGACCTCTTCGGCGACGTCGCCGCAGGCCTCGAACCCGTAGTACTGGTAGACACCGATCAGCGCCGCCGCGGCGAACGCCCACATGTAGCTGCCGTCACCGCCCGCGCCGAAGCTGTCGAACAGGACACCGAGATTGTGCTCGCGGTGCGCGACCAGCAGCCAGATGCCCACCACCAGTGCGCCGATGATCTCTGCGGTGAAGCCGATGATCGCCGCCTTGGCAAGGACTTTCGTGCCCATGAAGTTGATGACGGTGGCCAGTGCGAGGAGTGCCAACGCGAAGGCGATGGTGTTGTTCACCGTGCTGTCGATGCCGAAGGTGGCCGCGATGAACGGACCGGAACCGTAGGACACCGAGGCGATGGTCACCAGAATCGCCACCAGGTAGACCCATCCGGTCATCCAGGCGTATCGGCGCCCCCACAGTCGGCGCGCCCAGGGGTAGACACCGCCGGCGACGGGGAACTGCGCGACGACCTCACTGAAGATCAGCGCGACCAGAAGCTGGCCTATGCCGACGATCACAAGGCTCCAGATCATCGGCGGACCGCCGGTCGCCAGGGCGAACGCGAACAGCGTGTAGATGCCGACGACGGGCGAGAGGTAGGTGAAGCCCAGCGAGAAGTTCGCCCACGGGCTCATTTCACGCTTGAACTCTGACTTGTAGCCCAGGGCGTGTAAATGCGCCGCATCGTCCTGGTCGTGAAATCCGTAGTAGCCCTCGTCTTCAGGGGCTGTGCCGGACTTGGAAGTGGTCATGGGGCTGCTTTCTGCAGAACGGGGGTCCGAGTGAGCGAAAAACTACAGTCCTATTGTTTAAGCGGCAATAGGAACGGCAGAATTCGTTGAAAGTCGGGTAGATTCCCGATCCGTACCGCTTTCGGCCGGACTGAGGGGAGAAACGGCTGGTGTCGTCTCTGACCCCGTTGGTGGCACCCGACGCTCCGGTCGGTCGGGCCGACGAGATCGTGCAGCGCATCACCGAGGCCATCCACCTCGGCCTGCTCGACGACAACGAGCGCCTTCCTGTCGAGATCGACCTGGCGGCCCAGTTCGGGGTGGCGCCGATGACCGTGCGCGAGGCACTCGCGACGCTGCGCGAAGAGGGACTTGTCGTGACCCGGCGCGGGCGCAGCGGCGGGTCCTTCGTGCGCCGACCCGCCGGGCCGCCGGTGGAGCAGTTGGCTGCCCGCCTTGCCGCGATGAGCGCCTCCGACCTGCGTGACCTCTTCGACGAGCACACCGCGATCGCCGGTCAGGCCGCGCGGTTGGCCGCCGAACGCGCGGCGCCCTACGTGGTCCGACGCCTGTTCGTGCTGACCGACCAACTGGGTACGGCGACGACGTTGGGGGACCGCATCCGCGCCGACAGTCGGTTCCACATCGAGGTCGCCGTCGCCTCGCAGTCGGCCCGCCTCGCGCGCCGGGAGGCCAACCTTCAGGCCGAGGTGTCCGGGCTGGTGTGGCTTCCGGTCGGTCCCGCGCTCGACATCGCCGCCTACGTGGAGGAGAAACACGCGATCGCCGCGGCGGTTTCGGCCGAAAAGCCGGACGAAGCGCGCCGCCTGGCAGAAGATCACGTCATGGGTCAACTCGCCCGGCTGACCGTCGTCCATCTGGATCTGTCGACCGCGGGAGCCGACCCATGACGTCCAACGTGCTGGCCTCTGAACTGGCCGAGAAGGCTTCGCAGACCTTGGAGCTCATCTACAGTCACCTCGGCCGCATGGCTGACGAAGTGGTGCGCTGCCGGCCTCCGCGGGCCACGCTGACGGAGACCCACTTCGGCGGACTGCAGCGCATCATCACCGATCTGCTCAACGAAGAACCTGGCGTGTGGGGCATGGGATTTGCTGCCGCGCCCGGGCTCGTCGACGGTTTGGAACGCTGTCTGCCCTGGTGGCAGCGGAGCAACGGGCGGATCTCGCGGTTGCGGCTGAACTTCGACCCCAACAGCATCGACGTCTACGACTACCTGCAGATGGACTGGTATCAACTGGCCCAAAACGGTCAGTCGCGTGTCGCCTACGGGCCATACGTCGACTACGCGGGATCGGATATGTACACGATCACCGTCACGATCCCCGTCCTCGCGGGCGAGGAGTTCCTCGGGATCGTCGGTGCCGATCTGGTCGTCGGCGACGTCGAACACCGTCTGCTCGAGGTGCTGCGCGGTGCGGGTGAAGACGCCGTCGTGGTCAGCACCGAGCGTCGCGTGATCGCGGCCAACACCCCGCGGTGGTTGGTGGGCTCGCGATTGGCCGGAATGCCGGAGGAGGGTCCGGCAACCGACCCGACCGCGTTTCGCGAGGTCGCAGAGATGCCGCTGGGCACTGGTTGGGTGCTCGCGATCGCCTGGCCGGAGGCTGATTCAGCGAACTCGCGCTGACCGGCGAGTGAAAACGTTGTGTTACGCGGTGCCTCCAGCTGTTGACACGAAGGCTCTAGTTCTAGAGGATTTATCTAGATTTAGGTCATAGCTCACGGAGGTAGCCCGAATGTCGCCTGTGACACTTCACCCCGTTCCTGTGTTCGATGTCACCGATCCCGCGTTCTCCATCACGTCGCCTGAGGTGCACGAGGCCCGGGAGCGCAACTGGTACGCAACAACCCCGTACGGCATCGCCGTGCTGCGCTACGAGCAGGTGAACAAGCTGCTCAAGCACAGAAACCTGCGCCAGGGCAGCATCGCGTGGCCCGCGCACAACGGTGTCACCGAGGGGCCGTTCGCCGAGTGGTTCCGCAGCTGGATCCTCAACAAGGAGGGCGAGGAGCACCATCGCCTGCGCCGCCTGATGAACCCGGCGTTCTCCCCGAAGCTCATCGGTGATCTGGTGCCCCGGTTCCAGGCGCTGGCCAGCGAACTGATCGACAACTTCGCCGAACCGGACCGCTGCGAATTCGTCGGCGAGTTCGCCGAACCGTACGCCGCGCGCGTCATCGCGATCATGCTGGGCCTTCCCGAAGAGGAGTGGAAGGTCATCTCCACAGAGTCGACCACCATCGGCCTGGCCCTCGGGGTGACGATCAAGGAGGACCTGCCGAAGATCGAGGCGGCGCTGCAGCGGCTGTACGAATACTGCGATGCCCTGATCGCCGACCGCCGCGCGAACCCGACTGATGACTTCGTCACCGCGCTGGTCAACGCGTCGCGTCCCGAGGATGGCCGACTGTCCGACACCGAGCTGCGCGATGCCATGGTGTTGCTGATCTTCGGCGGGTTCGACACCACCAGAAACCAGCTCGGGCTGGCGATGCAGAGCTTCATGGCCAACCCCGACCAGTGGCGACTGCTCGCCGAGCGGCCCGAACTCGGCGGTGCGGCCGTCGAAGAGGTCATGCGGGTCAACCCGACCGTGCGGTGGGTGACCCGTGAGGTGATCGAGGACTTCGAATACGAGGGTCTGCTGCTGAAGTCCGGCACCACCGTCCATCTCTACAGCGAGTCGGCGGGCACCGATCCGCGGGTGTTCGAGGGCGGCTTCGACATCACTGCAGAACGCAAGCCGCACTTCGGTTTCGGTGGCGGTGCCCACCACTGCCTGGGCCACTTCGTGGCGCGCTCGGACATGAGCGAGGCGCTGCCACTTCTGGCCCGGCGCCTGCGCGATCCGCGCGAACTTCCCGGCGCGACCTGGCTGCCCGACTCGGGCAACACCGGGCCCATCGAACTGCCCATCGCATTCACCCCAGCCCCCTGATTCTCAGCAGCCCAGAAAGGACTTCCCATGCGTGTCACCGTCGATATGGCCAAGTGCCAGGACCACGGGCAGTGCGCCATCGCCGCGCCCGCGGTGTTCCTGATCAACGACGAGGGAAATCTCGAATTCGACGGCAATCCAGCCGATTCGGAGCGTGACTACGTGATGGACGCCGCGGACGTGTGCCCAGCGCAGGCCATCTTCATCGAGGAGAACTGATGAGCACCACAGCGCTCGACGCGCATCGGGAGGTCAACGCCAGCAGTCCGCATCTGGCCGAGGCGCTCTCGACCATCGCCGAACGCGGCGTGGAGTTCGTCTACTTCCAGGCCATCACGATCACCGGTCGTGTGGTGGGGAAGGTGGTGCCGGCCAAACACTTCGAGCGCCTGGCGGTCAAGGGTGTGCAGCAGCACCAGACCGCGGTCGCCAACCTGCAGGGCACCCGCGAGGGCGTGCTGCTGGCCGGTGGCGTCAATGCACCCGAGTACACCGCGGTGCCGGATCTGGACACCTTCGCGATCCTGCCGTGGGACACCACGTTCGCCCGCGTCTTCTGCCGCCTCTATGAGCCGGACCACCTGCTCGAGCGTGCCGGCACCGAATTCGCCTGCGACACTCGCGGACTGCTGCTTCGTCTGCAGGCCGGGTTCACCGACCGCACCGGTTTGGAACTGCGCACCGGGTGTGAGCCCGAGATGACCTGGAAGGGCGAGGGACTGCAGGCCAGCTTCCGGCCCGGATCCAGCCCGGCCTATCACATCGAGCACCTCGAGCGGAACCGTCCGATCGTCAAGAAGGTCGTCGAGTACGCCCAGGCGCTGGGCCTCGACATGGTCGAGGGTGACTACGAGGACGAGTACCAGGTCGAGCTCAACTTCATGTACGACAGGGCCGATCTGACCGCGGACCGGCTCACCACCTACCGGCAGATCTGCAAGCAGGTGGCCCGTGAACTCGGCATCGAGGCCAGCTTCATGCCCAAACCCGCGACCGGCATGATGGGCAACGGCTGCCACCACAACTTCAGCCTGTGGAACGAAGGTGACGTCAACGTTCTGGCCGAACCGGGCCGCACCGAACTGCACCTGACCGACCTGGGTCAGCACGCGCTTGGCGGTCTGCTTGCGCATTCGGCCGGAGCCATGCTGATCAACGGTTCGACCGTGAACTCCTACAAACGGTATTGGGACGCAGGGCAGTTCGCGCCGTCCCGGATCAACTGGGGCCTGGACAACAAGACCTGCACGGTGCGTTTGTCAGCCGTGGGCCGCCTCGAGTACAAGCTGCCCGACGCCGCGGTCAACCCCTACCTGTCGCATGCGGTGATCCTGGCCGCCTGTGAAGACGGCATCAAGAACGCCACGGACCCCGGAGCGCCGACGCAGGGCTCGTCCTACGACGCCCCGGTCGACGATCGGTTCCCGGCTCTGCCGTTGACGCTCGGCGCGGCCATCGAGGCCTTCCGCGCCGACGATGTGCTGACTCAGGCATTCGGACCTGAGCTGTCGAACCTTCTCATCGACTTCCACGCCGATGAGTGGGCGAGATTCTGTGGATATGTCACTGATTGGGAGCGCGATATGTACTGGGATGACACGCCGTGACCGCGGCGCTGAGGCTGGCCTGTCTCGATGCTGAGGCACCGCCGCTGTTCTCACTGTGGACCTCCGAAGAGGGCCGCCAGGGTTACGAACCGGGCGTCGCCGAGGCGCTGGGCGCCGAACTCGGCCGGCCCGTCGAGTGGGTTCGGGTGCCCTGGGTCGACATGATCCCCGCGGTGCAGCGCGGCGACGCCGACGCGGTGCTGTGCGGTCAGGGCATCACGGCCGAACGCCAGGCCCAGGTGGACTTCACCAGGCCCTACGCGGTCTTCCACGAGGGCGTGCTGATCAGGCGCGGCACCGGGATCAGCAGCCCGGAGGATCTGGTGGGCCGCAAGGTCGCCGCGATCGAGAACAGCACCAACATGACGCTGGTGGAGACCTTCACCGGTGCCATCCCGGTGCCCTTCGGTGCGGGATCGGACGACGTCTACGCCGACATGCTGGCCGCGCTGCTGGCCAAGGACGTCGACGCCGTCGTCGACGACGACGTCGTGTTCGTGCCGTTGGGCGCCACCCATCCCGACTACGAACTCGCGTTCACCGTGCAGACCGCCAACAGGTGGGGGATCGCGGTGTCCAAGGACCGGCCGGACACCCTGGCCGAGATCGACGGTGCGCTGGGCAGACTCATCGAGTCCGGCCGTCTTCGGGACGTCTGGAAGGAATGGCTGCCGACCCTCGACTACCCGTTCGACGAGGCCTGAGTGCCTCGTCCACTGGTGGCCGTGATCGGGCGGCGGGGTGCGCAGGTACCGATTCTTCGGTTCTCGGCGACCCTGGCCGCCGAGGCGGTGTGCGAGGCCGTGTGGGCGGCCGGCGGTGAGCCGGTCGTCCTGCACGGCCCCGCGGCCGACCCCTTGGCCGAACTCGAGAGCCGTCTGACGGCTTTCGACGGTGTGCTGCTTCCCGGTGGCGCCGACGTCGAACCTCAGCGCTACGGCGCCGAACCCGCGCGGGAGACCACCGGCACCGTCGCGTTCCAGGACGACTTCGACCTGGGCGTGACGCGTGCGGTGCTCAATCTCGACCTGCCCACGCTGGCGATCTGCCGGGGTATGCAGGTGCTCAACGTCGCCCTGGGCGGCACCCTGCATCAGCACATCACCGAGACAGACCCGTTGCATCACAACGCGATCCACGATGTGTTCGTGATCTCAGGGACGCGGCTGCACGCCATGGTCGGCACCGAGACCATCGATGTGTCGTCGTATCATCATCAGGCCATCGACCGCCTGGCCCCCGGCCTGACGGTCAGCGCGACCGCCGCCGACGGGGTGGTCGAAGCGGTCGAACATGATCGTGCCGACGTCGTCGCGGTCCAATGGCATCCCGAGGATCGGCACGCGACCTCGACCACTGATGCCGCGCTCTTCGCCGACCTGATCGATCGAGCGCGAAAAAGGAAGGAATCCCAATGACCGCTCGGGTACGTCGTGAGGACGTCATCCCGAACCTGCCGGTGCCGTCGAACCCTCGGGCGCATGTGTGCGTCGTACTGTCGCTGAACTACCCGGATATGGATGACAAAGAAGCGGAGCTGGTCAAGAGCTTCACCCGCCGGGCGTTGAGCACGCTGATCGAGCTCGGTGCCTCGTTCGACCTGTGGGACAGCACGACCCCGCTGCACAACCCGTCGGCGACCGCCGATTTCGACGGTCTGCTGATGCTCGGCGGCGGCGACGTCGACTGCACCTGCTACGGCGGCACCACACCCCACCCGAAGTCCTACGGCATCGACAAGCGTGCCGACCTCGATGCCCTGACCGCGATCCGGTCGGCCGAGGCCGCGCAGCGACCCATCCTGGGCATCTGCCGTGGCAACCAGCTGCTCAATGTGGCCCGCGGCGGCACCCTGATCGGCGACATCGAGGACTACACGCTGCACCACGGTGCCCCCGGTGCGCCGGTGTTCCTCGATGAACCGGTCGACATCACCCCCGGCACGCGGCTGCACTCGATCCTGCAGAAGGAGCGGGCCATCGTCCGCAACGGTCACCATCAGGCCGTCGATCAGGTGGGTGAGGGCCTGGTGGTCGCCGGGCGTGCCCTCGACGGCATCGTCGAGAGCGTCGAGGACCCCACCAAGTTCTACCTCGGTGTGCAGTGGCATCCCGAGGAACCGGACGCCCCCGTCGAGGATCGACTGCGCTTGTTCGAGGCGTTCATCGCGGCGGCCGAACAGTGCCGCCAGGAAAACGCGCCCGCGGCGGCGTTGGGAAGGTAAGACTTCTCGCGTGGCTATCACGGCGCGGGGTCTGGCCGCGGTGGAGCGCCTCGGCCTGACCCTGGCCGCCGGCGCACAGGCCGCCGACCGGGAGATTTCGTGGGCACACGCGATCGAGTTGGCCGACCCCACTCCTCATCTGTCGGGCGCCGAGTTGGTGATGACCACGGGTATCAACATCGGCGCCGACGATGCGGCGCAGTTCGCCTATGTCCAGCGATTGGCGAAGGCGGGAATCGCGGCGTTGGCCGTCGACACGGGCACGACCCTGTCCGAGGTGCCGCCGGGTGTGTTGGCCGCGGGCGACGCGCTCGGCCTGCCCGTGCTCAAGGTGCCGGCCAAGACACCGTTCATCGCGATCACCCGGGTGGTCATCGATGCGCTGCGGGCCGACGAACTGCGTTCGGTGCAGCGCGTGGTCGACCAGCAGGAGGTGCTGGCCCGCGCCACACTGCGGGGCGGCATCCCCGGCGTCGTCGACGCCCTGGCGGACTGCCTGGGGGCGACGGTCGTGGTGGTCGGCACGGATGGCGCGGTGCTGGCGGCCGTCGGCGCCGACCAGGACCGCCTCACCGCGGTGCTGGCCGACACCGACCTGACCCGGCGCCATGCGGCATCCGTCCTGGCCGACGGATCCGCCTACGTGACGGTTCAGGCACTGCGCGCGGCTCGGCCCGTGCGGGGCCATCTCGCGGTGCGCACCGAGTGGCCGATGTCCAATGCGGATCGGCTGCTCGTCGCGCACGCGGTGTCCCTGATCTCCATCGCCGTCGAGAAACCGGCCAGCATGGTCGAGGCCGAGCAGATGTTCCGTGCCGCGGTGGCTCGTGAAATGCTCTGCGGCTCAGGAATTGTGGACGACGGCGTGCTGCGTCACTTCGGGTTCGAGCCCAACTCCGAGGTCGTGGTCGCGGTGTGCGCGGACGTCGGGCCAGTGCTGTCCGCGCAGCATCGAACCTCGGAGGCACTCGGCTCGGGTCCCCATCTGATGGTGCCGATCGGCGATGACGTCGTGCTGGTGCTGCCCGCCGCGCGAAGCCGGCGCCGCATCGAAGGCGTGTTGAGCGCGCTCGGGGCCGATTCAGCCGCCGGAGTGAGTCCGCCCGTGCGGATCGGCGATGCTGCGGTCGGTCTGGAGCAGGCCCGACTCGCGGCCCACAGCGGCGGCGAAGGACTGGTCGAGTTCGGCCAACTCGGGGGATTCGGCGCGCTGCTGGGCGGTCGCAGCACCGCCGAACTCCAGATGCTGGCCGCGCCCCTGCAGGCGCTGGGCGACGACCGGGAACTGATCGCGACGCTCACCGCGTTCCTTCGGTACAACGGTCAGGTCGAGGCTGCGGCCGCCGACCTCGACGTGCACCGGCACACGCTGCGTAATCGGTTGCGCCGCATCATGGCGCTGCTGGGCGACGATCTGGAGTCCGCCGATATGCGCACTCAGCTGTGGCTGGCGGTCAAGGCCGATCGGCTTCTGGGCGAGCGTCGTCGCTGAGTCTCGGCGGGCCGCTGCGATAGGTCACGGGAGTGGCCGACAGGCTGATGGGGTTGGCCACCTGTGGAGTGGGACTGTCCGGCACAGACACCGTCGCCTCGATGCCCAGGCGCTGCGCGAACGCGAATGCCTCCGCCAGATCGTTGATCGGTCCGGCGGGCACTCCGACGGAACTGAAGAGCTCATACCAATGGTCGGCGCCCTCGGTCTTCAACTCGGTTTCCAGCAGCGCGCACAGCTCATCTCGATTGGCCACGCGTGCGGGGTTGGTGACGAATCGCGGATCGTCGGCGAGTTCGGGCCGGCCCAGCGCCCCGGCGAAGGCCCGGAACTGCTTGTCGTTGCCGACCGCCACGGCGATGGGACGGTCCGCGGTGTCGAACGTCTGGTAGGGCGCAATGCTGGGATGACGGTTGCCCATGATGCCCGGCACCGCGCCTGCGCCGAGGTAGCCGGAGGCCTGGTTCACCATCGAGGACAGCAGCACCGCAAGCAGACTGGTGTCGACTCGCTGGCCCTCTCCGGTGCGGTCTCGGTGCGCCAGTGCCGCCAGGATTCCGGACAGGGCGTGCAGGCCGGCCAGCACGTCGACCAGGGCCACACCGGCCTTGGTGGGATCGCCGGGTTCGGTTCCGGTCACGCTCATCAGGCCGCCGACGGCCTGCACCAGCAGGTCGTAGCCGGGCAGCGCCGCACCCTTGTCGCGGCCGAAACCCGTGATGGAGCAGTAGATCAGGTCGGGCTTGAGCTCGCGAAGATCCTCGTAGCCCAGGCCGAGCTTCTCCATGGTCCCCGGGCGAAAGTTCTCCACCACGATGTCGGCGCCCGCGACGAGACGACGAGCCTCGTCGCGGCCCTGCGGATCGGTCAGGTCCAGCACGACCGAGCGCTTGTTGCGGTTGACGGAGTTGAAATATGTTGCGACACCCTGGGAGTCGTACGGGGGACCCCAAGCTCGGGTGTCGTCGCCGGTGCCGGGACGTTCGATTTTGATGATCTCGGCACCGAAGTCACCGAGCATCATCGTCGCGTACGGCCCGGCCAGCACACGGCTGAAATCGACGACGACGACTCCGTCGAGTGCGCGTGCGGTCATGCTCGGGGTGCTCCGCCCCGCAGGTAGACCGTGGTGGTGTGGGTGAAGAACTCGCGTGCTGCGCCACCCTGTTCCTTGGGGCCCAACCCGCTCTTCTTGGCGCCGCCGAAAGGCACGTGGGGGTCCGCGCCGGCCGATTCGGAATTCACGTGCAGGACGCCGACGTCCAGGGTCTCGACGGCCTGCAGCGCCCGGGTCAGATCCTGGGTGAAAACTGCTGCCGACAAACCGAATTCACTGTCCTCGGCCAGCCGGAACGCCTCCTCGGGATCGGCGGCGCGCCGGACCGCGACCACCGGGCCGAACAGTTCCTCGGTCCACACATCGGCGGGCGTGTCACCGATCTCGACGACGGTGGGGGCCACGAAGTATCCCTCGCCGCGCACGCCGTCGGTGTAGGGCGCACCACCGGTGAGCAGGTTCGCACCCTGCCTCGCGGCCGTCTCGATCCCGGCGGTGATGGACTCCCTCGCCGACTCGCTCACCACGGGACCCATCTGCGTGGCATCGTCGGTGGGATCACCGACCACCAGGGCCTGCGCCCGTGCCACCAGTGCGGCCAGGAACTCGTCGGCGATGCCGTCGGTGACCACCAGACGCGATGTCGCGGTGCACTTCTGGCCGGTCGAGCGGAACGCGCCCAACAGCACCTGCTCGAGCGCGAGGTCGAAGTCGGCGTCGTCGAGAACCACGGCGGCGTTCTTGCCGCCCATCTCGGCCTGCGCGGGAACGCCGCGCGATGCCGCGGCGGCGGCGATACGACGGCCCACCCCGGTCGACCCGGTGAAGGTCAGGGCGTCGATCCCGGCATGGCCGACGATCGCGTCACCGAGGGCCGACCCGCCGACGAGCAGGTTGAGCACGCCCGGGGGCAGACCCGCCTCGGTCAACGCCTGCGCCAGGCGCAGCGCCAACAGGGGGACGGTGCTCGCGGGCTTCCACACCACGGCGTTGCCGTACACCAGGGCTGGCGCGATCTTCCAGGCCGGAATCGCGATCGGGAAGTTGAACGGCGTGATGATGCCGACGACGCCGACGGGCCTGCGCGTCACCAGGATCTGCTCACCGGCGCGGGGCGAGGCGTAGATCTCGCCGGTCTGGCGGTCACCCTCGTTGCCGTAGTAGCGCAGGATCTGGGCGGCCCGGCGCACCTCGCCGACACCCTCGGCCCGGGTCTTGCCCTCTTCGGTGGCCAGTTCCAGGCCCCAGGCCTCGGCATTGCGGTCCACCACGTCGGCGGCCGCGAGGAGCACGGCGCCGCGCTGATGCAGTGGCGTGGCGGCCCACGCGGCGAAGGCCTCGGAGGCGGCCTTCACCGCGGCGTCGACGTCGGACACGGTTGCCGCCGCGCCCTCGGCGACGACAACGCTTGGCCGCGTGGGGTTCACGCTGCGCACGGCGTCGCCGCTGCCGTCGAACCACGCGCCACCGACGAGGTGCTGGATGCTCGCGGTCATCAGCGGAATGCCGCCTGTCCGGTGAGCGCCTTGCCGATGGACAGCAGGTGCATCTCGGAGGTGCCCTCGTAGGTCAGCACCGACTCCAGGTTGTTGGCGTGCCGCAGCGGCGAGTACTCCAGCGTGATGCCGCTGCCGCCCAACAGGGTTCGGCATTCGCGGGCGATCGCGATGGCCTCGCGGACGTTGTTGAGCTTGCCCAGGCTGACCTGCTCGGGGCGCACACCCTCGGCGTCCTTGATGCGACCGAGGTGCAGCGCCAGCAGCACGCCCTTGCCCAGTTCGAGCGTCATGTTGGCCAGCTTCTCCTGCGTCAGCTGGTAACTCGACAGCGGCTTGTCGAAGACGTCACGCGACTGCGTGTACGCGATCGTGGTCTCGAGGCTGTCGCGGGCCGCGCCGAGGGCGCCGAAGACGATGCCGAAGCGGGCCTCGTTGAGGCAGGACAGCGGAGCGGACAGTCCCTCGGCGAGCGGAAGCTGAGCCGACGCGGGCAGGCGGACGTTGTCGAGCACCAGTTCGGAGGTCACCGAGGCGCGCAGCGAGAGCTTGCGGTGGATCTCGTTGGCCGTGAATCCCGGTGTGTCGGTGGGCACCAGGAAGCCCCTGATGCCCTCGTCGGTTTGGGCCCACACGGTCGCGACGTCGGCGAGGTTGCCGTTGGTGATCCACATCTTGGTGCCGTTGAGCACCCAGTCGCTGCCGTCGCGCCTTGCGCGGGTGCGCATGCCCGCCGGGTTGGAGCCGAAGTCGGGTTCGGTCAGGCCAAAGCAGCCGATGGCGTCACCGGCGGCCAGGCGCGGCAGCCATTCGCTCTTCTGCTCCTCGGAGCCGTAGCGGTAGATCGAGAACATCGACAGCGAGCCCTGCACCGACACGAAGCTGCGGAACCCGCTGTCGCCGGCCTCGAGTTCCAGGCAGGCCAGGCCGTAGCTCACGGCGCTGGTGCCCGCACAGCCGTAGCCCTGCAGGTGCATGCCCAGCACACCGAGATTGCCGAACTCCTTGGCGAGTTCGCGCGGCAGGGTCGCCGACTCGAACCAGCCCTCGACGTTGGGCCGCAGCCGGGTGTCGACGAACTGTCGCACGGTGCTGGCGATGTCGCGCTCGTCCTGGTCGAGCAGGCGGTCGATTTCGAACAGTTCCAGCGGCGCGTAGGTGGCCTTCTTGGCGGGGGGTGCGGTGAGGGTCATGGCATGGACTCCTGTGGGTTAGAGGGCGGCGAAGCCGTCGCGGATCACCGCGAACGCCTCGGTGAGCAGTTCGTCGGAGATGGTCAGGGGCGGCAGGAAACGCAGCACGTTGCCGAAAGTTCCTGCCGTCAGGGTCAATACGCCGTTGTCGTGGCAGTGCTTGGCCAGCTTGGCCACTGCCTCCTTGTTGGGCTCGCGGGTGCCGGGCTTGACCAACTCGACGGCGATCATCGCGCCGCGGCCGCGGATCTCGCCGATGATGTCGGTGGTTTCGGCGATGCCGCGCAGTTCCCGCACGATGAGATCGCCGATGGCCTTGGCGCGCTCGATGAGGCCACCGTTCTCGATCTCGTCGAACACTCCGAGTGCGGCCGCGCACGCGACCGGGTTGCCGGCGTAGGTGCCGCCGATGCCGCCGGCGTGTGCGACGTCCATGATGTCGGCCCGGCCGGTGACCGCGGCGAGCGGCAGGCCGCCGCCCAATCCCTTTGCGGTGGTGATCAGGTCGGGCACCAGGCCTTCGTGCTCGGATGCGAACCATGCGCCGGTGCGGGCGATGCCGGTCTGCACCTCGTCGGCCACCAGCAGGATTGCGCGCTCGCGGCAGAATTCCGCGACCTTCTGCAGGAAGCCTTCGGCCGGGACGATGAAGCCGCCCTCACCCTGGAGGGGCTCGACCACGACGCAGGCCACCTGGTCGGCGCCGATCTGGGCGTCGATGAGGGTGGCGAACTGACTGAATGCCTCGTCCGCGCAGTTCTCGGGACCCGACGGCCAGCGATACGGGTAGGCCATGGGCGCGCGGTACACCTCGGGCGCGAACGGGCCGAAGCCGTGCTTGTAGGGCTGGTTCTTCGCGGTCATCGTCATGGTCAGCAGCGACCGGCCGTGGAAGGCGTGATCGAACACCACGACCGCGTCGCGGCCGGTGGCGGCGCGCGCGTACTTGACGGCGTTTTCGACGGCCTCGGCGCCGGTGCTGAACAGCGCGGTGCGTTTCTCATGGTCGCCGGGGGTCAGCGCGTTGAGGCGCTCGGCGACTTCGATGTACGGCTCGTAGGGAACGTTGAGGAAGCAGGTGTGCGTGTACTGGGTCAGCTGGTCGGCGGCACGTGCGACGACCGCGGGCGCCGAGTTGCCGACCGTGGTGACCGCGATCCCGCTGCCGAGGTCGATCAACGAGTTGCCGTCCACGTCGACGACGACGCCACCGCCGGCGCTGGCGATGTACACCTCCGCGGCGCTGGCGAGACCCGTGGGCAGCGCGGCCTTGCGGCGTTCAGCGAGTTCGCGAGAGCGGGGGCCGGGGATCTCGGTGATCAGCCGGCGCACCTGCTCGAGGTCGGGGCCGCCGGTCAGTGTCGCTGTCATGGCCTCAGACTAGGTTCGCCGACGCGGCCAGTGCATGGCCCATTCGGACAAAGACACGCCTTCGTCTATCCATTACGGCGAACGCGTCGTGGGTTTCAGGGGCGACCACCCGCGAGCAGTCCCGACGAGGCGAACTTGAGGCCGCTGCGCAGCTCATCGATGTCGATCGGATCGTCGCTCTCGATGTAGCGCATGGTGGTGGCGACGGCCATGTTGAAGAACAGCCAGGCCAGCGCCCGCGGGCTCAGTTCGTGGCGGTACTGATCGCGGTAGTGGCCCATATGCAGCGTGGCCATCGCGAGCAGAGTGGCGTTGAGTCCCGAGATGTTCTCGAACGTGCGCACGTGATCGGGCCGTTCGGCGAGGTAGCGGATCAGCCTGCGGTTGGCGATCGTGACGTCGATCAGGATGTCGATCGACGACTGCATCGCGGTCTCCGGTTCGTCCATCGTGATCTTGCGCAGCATCTCCTCGATCGCGGGCGCCTGCTGCGCGGCCACCTGCTCGATGGCCGCGTTGATGATCTCCTCCTTGTTGGAGAAGTACTGGTAGATCGAACCCTTGCTGATGCCGGCCTTCTCCGCGATCGCGTTGGTGGTGATCTCGTCGGGTCCGGTGGTGTGCATCAGCACCGCCGTGGTGGACACAATTTTTGCGACCATCTCGCGAGAGCGCTCCTGCCTCGGCAACTTCCGGCGGGCTGACCTGGGGTGATCGATGGCCACGGGGACTCCTAATGCGACTTGAATGCGACCTTGAGGTCACATTAGCGTCGGGAGATGACCGCCACCCCGGAACGCACCGCCGCCCCCGAACTCGGGGACCTGTCCGATGCGTACGACGCCGGCCCGCGTGACCTGGTGCCGCTGGACTCCCTGACCGCCGAGCACACCGGGCGGTGGACATTCCTGATCGTCGACGGCGCCGCCTTCATGATGCAGGCCATGCACCCGGTCATCGCCGAGATCACCGGGCGCTACTCGGCGGCCTTCCACGGTGATGCGGGTGGCCGCGCGATCCGTTCGATCGACTCGGTGTTGCGGTGGACCTACGGCGGCACCGAGGCCCTGGCCGAGGGGGACCGGGTCCGGGCCCTGCACAAGCCGATCACGATGAAGAGCGCCGAGACCGGGAAGCAGATCAGTGCGCTCAACCCCGGGGCCTACCAGTGGGTCATCGCGACCGGCTACATCGTCACCGCGCGGGGCGGGCGTCTGCTGATCGGCCGCGACTTCACCGACTCCGAGAAGGACGAACTGCTGCGGGACAATCGCCGACTGGCGAACCTGCTGCATGTGCCGATGCGGGACTACCCGACGACGCGCGCGGAGATGGACGACTACTACGAGGCCATGATCGACCAATTGGAGGGCACGCCCCAGGCGCTGCAGTTGGTCGAGGAGATGATCACCGGCCAGGTGGACCTGCTGTCGTCGGTGCCCAAGGCGCTGCATCCCGTCGCGAAGCGGGGACTGCGCCCCATGCTGCGGTTCAACTACCTGTCGATCGTGGGCCTGCTGGACCCGCGTCTGCGCGCCAAGCTCGGCGTCACCTGGAGCGACGCCGAAGAGCGTCAACTCCATCGCATCTACGCGACGATTCGGGGCGCGTACCGCGTCCTGCCCGACCGGCTCACCTACTTCCCGCTGGCGTACCACGCGCGCAAGCACCATGAATGCCTGCAGAAGATGGCGAAGCGCCAGGAGAAGTCCTTCGCCTACCACCTTCCGGCAGGCACCGGCGAGTGAGTCCGCTGCCTCCAGCGCCGCCGACCACACTCCCGCGCACCATCGCCCGCCTCGCTTTGGCGGGTGCGATGGTGTTCGCCGGGCTGAGTCATCTCTTCTGGGCGCGCGCGGAGTTTCAGGCGCAGGTGCCCGGGTGGGTGCCGATGGACGCCGACGGCGTCGTGATGGCCTCGGGTGGAGTCGAGATCACCCTCGGCGTGGGGCTTGCGCTGCTGACCCGGGACCGCGTGCTGGTGGGCCGCCTGCTGGCGGTGTTCTTCGTGCTGATCTTCCCGGGGAATCTCGCGCAGTTCCTCAACCATACGGACGCCTTCGGCCTCAACAGCGACACCAGTCGTCTGATCCGCCTGTTCTTTCAGCCGGTGCTGATCGCGTGGGCACTGTGGTCGACGGGCATACCCCGGGGCCAGCGCTGAGCCCTCACTGGGCGGAGGGAAATCGGGGGGCACGCTTCTCGCGCAGCGCGGTGTACCCCTCGACGACGTCGGGGCCCAGGAAGGTCAGCATCTCGTAGGCCGCGGACTGCTCGAAAGTCGGTCCGGCGGTGCGCAACCAGTTGTTGAGGCTGCGTTTGGTCAACCGGATGGCCTGCTGGGCTCCGGTGGCCAGGGCGTCGGCGACGCGCAGGGCCTCGTCGAGGACCTGGTCTCGCGGCAGGGCCTTGGCCACCAGGCCGATGCGTTCGGCTTCGGCGCCGGTGATCATCTCGCCGGTGAGCAGGTAGTAGCGGGCCTTGGCCATGCCGATCAGCAGCGGCCAGATGATCGCGGCGTGATCGCCCGCGGCGACACCGAGTTTGACGTGACCGTCGCCGATGCGGGCATCCTCGGCGGCGATCGCGACGTCGGCGAGCAGGGCCGCCACGGTGCCCGCCCCGACGGCCACGCCGTTGATGGCCGAGACGATGGGCTTGTCGCAGTTGATGATGTTGTAGACCAGATCGCTCATCTCGGAGAGCATGTGCGAGACGCGGTCGTAGTCGCCGGCCATGCGCTCGACCATCGCGAGGTCGCCACCGGCCGAGAAGGCCTTGCCCGCACCGGTGATGACCGCGACGCGGGTCTCGGGGTCCGCGGCCACGTCCCGCCAGATCCGGGCCAGTTCGGTGTGCATCTGCTCGTCGGCCGCGTTGTACTTCTCCGGGCGGTCGAGAGTGATCAGCAGGACGCCGTTGTCGCGGCGGGTCAGCGTCAACTGCTCGTAGTCGTCGAAACTCACGGGTGGCTCCTTCGCGTCGGACCCTGCTCACGGTAGGGGATGGCGGCCTCTCTGTGCGGGCGGATCTGCGCTGACCGGAGTCAGCCCGCCGCGTCAGGGGCTAGTGTCGTGGTCGGTTCGAGGCGAAGGAGTGACATGGCGGTGGCGGACGGGCTGTCGGCACGGGAGGCCAAGAGGCTGCAGACCAGGGAGCGGCTGCTCGGCGCTGCCATCGCGGAGTTCAAGCGATCCGGCATGGCCGAGGCCGAGGTCGGCACGATCGTCGCGGCCGCCGGAGTCGCGCACGGCACCTTCTTCTTCCACTTCCCGACCAAAGAGCACGTGTTGTTCGAACTGGAGCGCCGCGAGGAGCAGCGCATCACCAAGCAGTTCGATCAGTTCGTCGCCAAACCACATGACCTGCTCGGCGCACTGCGGGAGGCGGTGCGGGTGGTGCTCGCACTCGAGCGCAGACTGGGCAAGCTCTTGTTCAAAGACTTTCTGGCGCTGCACTTCTCACAGTCCCGGGTGCTGGCCGAAGACGGGCAGGACCACCCGCTGATCGTGTCGGTGGCCCACGAGATCGAGCGGGCCCAACAGCGCGGTGAGGTGGACCCCGAGGTCAACCCGGTCAACAGCGCGGTGTTCTACCTGCTGGGCTTCTACGCGCTGATGATCACCACCAGCGACTGGCCCACCCGCGATGCTCTGCTCGACGACTACGTCGCGCGCACCCTGCGCAGTATCGAGGCCCGCCCTTAGCCCACCGCACGCCCAGTTCGACACCAGGGCTGTGAAATGGCGCGTGCAACGACCCCGGCGTCGAACTCGCACAGCCCATTGCATCGATGACTAAAGTCAGTCACGATGACTCCCGAGTGGGAGGAGTGGACGTGCCGACTTTCGGGGACGGGCGCGACGGCGGGGTGGCCGAGGTGTCACTCGAGGACCACCACGAGCAGTCGCGGCGCGCACAGCGCCAGGCCGACAAGTGGTTGATCTCGGGTTCACTGCTGATCGGTACGGCGGCGCTGGGCATCTTCGGTCTGCCGATCTTCCTGCGCGGGGTCTGGCTGCTGCGCCGCGCCCAGCGTGACGGCCTCTCGGTGCGGCCGATGATGGTCACGCTGCTGGGCTACCTGGTGATCATCGACGCCGCGATCAACACCGTCGGCTGGGCGCTGGACCTCGTCGGCAACCACACGCTGCTGGCCCGAGTTCTGTTGAACGGCTGGGGGAACATGTTCGACGCCGGCTACTTCTGGCACTACAACGAACTGTGGGTCGGCGGCGCGGCCGGGCCGGGGGAGAAGTCCTGGGAGGTGGCCCTGATCCTCACGGTCTTCACGATGCGCATCGCCGCGGGTATCGGTTTCCTGCAGATGAAGCGGTGGGGGCACCAGTGGATGGTCGTGACGTGCTGGATGGGCGTGATCATCTGGGTCGGCTACGTGTTCAACATGACGATGTTCGCCGACGTCCGCTACGCCGGTGTGGTTTTCCCGGTCATCGGGTGGTGGCTCTACGACATCTTCTACATCGCGCCGTTCCTCGCGATCCCGTATCTGCACTCGGTGAACCGCGAGATCTTCACCGATTGATTGACTTAAATCAGTGACTCGACTACAAAAGAGCAGCGCGTCGACGACGGGGAGGATCAGGTCATGGACATGCTCTGGGAACTGCTGCGCTACGTGGGAGCGTGGGGCGGCACCGGGCTGATCATCTGGTTCTGGTACTGGATGTTCTCCAACATCGGCACCTTCTGAAACGATGACCGACGTCGTCACCGGGCATGCCTCCGACCTCGAGCGCGCCTGCGCCCTGACCGCGGTTGCGCTGAGCGGAAACCGCAGGGAGGGTGCGCGATTGGTCACCGGAGACCACCGCGCCTTCGGCCTCAACAGTGCGTTGACGTTCGTGCACGTCCCGTACCCGTTGGCGCGCATGTGGTCCCGGCGGGATGTGACATGCGCCGTGGCGTTGCAGTGTTCGCCGTCGAAGGAGCGCATCGTCGGCTACCGCCTGGGCGAGTTGAGCGGGCGCGAACTGTCGGCGTTGACGCTCGTGGAGGCCGGCGTCGCGATCGGGTGGGCGGCGGCGCACTGGCCGGGCCTGCTCGGCGAGTTCCACCGCCTGCTGCCCGCCGTGGAGATCCTCGAGGCCGACATGGATGCCGAGGAGATGCTGGCGCGGGCGATCGCCTGGGCCGCGGCCGGGCGGCCTGCCCCAACCGATCCGCTGCTGGGGCGGCTTCCGTTGGCCTACACGGAATCCGCGCGACTCACCGACCGGCTGCGCAGGCAGTTCGGCCGGATGCCGTGGACCACGTCGCAGAAGCGGATGCCGCGCCCGTACTCGGTTCCC
Organism: Mycolicibacterium confluentis; assembly: GCF_010729895.1. NCBI lineage: Bacteria > Bacillati > Actinomycetota > Actinomycetes > Mycobacteriales > Mycobacteriaceae > Mycobacterium > Mycolicibacterium confluentis. The sequence continues at coordinate 3,517,087 of NZ_AP022612.1, read as the reverse complement.
GTCGGCGGTGACGGGGGAGTGCGCAACCCCAACCTGCCGCCGCCGAGTCGGCCGCAGGACAACGACATGGACTCCACACCCGAGCATCGGCCCGGCATCCCCTATCCGGAATGGAATGCCTGGACCAGACGCTTCCTGCCCGACCACGTCGCGGTGCTCGAACTGGCGCGCGACGCGCACGTCGGTGAATCGCAGACCACGCCGGCGGATCTGCGGAAGTGGTTCGAGGAGCACACACACCGGGCGATGACCAACCGCCTCGAGGACGGCGCGGACCTTGACGTCGACCAGTATGTGCGGCACTACGTCGACCTGCGCACCGGGGAGGCAGGAGAACCTCGAGTGTTCCGCGACCTGCTCCCGGCCTGCCGCGACGTGAGCACCGCACTGCTGCTCGACGGCAGTTCATCACTCGGCGTACACGGCGGGCGGGTGTTCCGGCTGGAGTTGGCGTGCGCGGACGCGCTGTCGCAGGCCATGACCCGAGCCCGCGAGAGGCACGGCATCTTCGTGTTCACCGGCAACACCCGGCACCGAGTGGAAGTGCGCTGTCTCAAGGACTTCGGAGATCTGGGTTTCGTCCCGCCGAGCGGGCTGGGATTGTCCACCGGCGGGTACACGCGCCTCGGCGCCCCCATCCGCCACCTGACCAGCCGACTGCTCGACGAGCCCGCCGAGAGGCGGCTGATCATCGCGATCGGCGACGGCATGATCTCCGACGAGGGGTATGAGGGTCGCTACGCCTGGGCCGACACCGCACACGCCGTGGAGGAGGCCAACGACGCAGGCGTCTCGGTCTACTACGTCGGGGTCGGTCCGGCCCGCGTGGACCCGCTGCCGGAGGTCTTCGGATCGCGCCGGTCACAACGGATTCGGCGGGTCGAGGAACTGCCGCGGGTCCTGGCCCATGTCCACCGCGAACTGGTCAGCGCGTAACCAGAGGGAGGAAGCGATGACGTCCGACACCTACTTCGCGAACGGCGCCGAGGTCAGCCTGTTCGAGCAGGCGTATCAGCGCAACCTCCCGGTGATGCTCACGGGCCCGACGGGGTGCGGGAAGACACGTTTCGTCGAGCACATGGGCTCACTGCTGGGGCGGCCTGTGGTGACCATCAGCTGCCACGACGACCTCACGAGCTCGGATCTGGTCGGGCGCTTCATGGTGACCGGCGGCGACGTCATCTGGACCGACGGACCGCTGACCCGGGCCGTCAAGTCCGGTGCGATCTGCTACCTCGACGAGGTGGTGGAGGCCCGCCATGACTCGCTGGCCATCCTGCACTCGCTGACCGATCACCGGCGCGCGCTGTACCTGGATCGCGCCGACGAAGTCGTCCACGCACCAACCGAATTCATGCTGGTGTGCTCGTACAACCCGGCCTACCGCAGCTCGCTGAAGGAACTCAAGCCGTCGTTTCGGCAGCGGTTCGTCACACTGCCGATGACCTACCTGCCGGCCGACCGCGAGGCGCAGGTGGTGGTCTCGGAGTCGGGCGTCGACACGGCCACGGCCCAGCGTCTGGTGCAGTGCGCGACCGCGATCCGCACGGCCGACCGGGCCTTCCACTTCGAGCCACCGTCGACGCGCGTCCTCGTCACGGCTGCGCAGCTCATCAGCGCGGGCGCAACCGAATTGGAGGCAGCGGACGCCTGCATCCTGGCTCCGCTGAGCGGCGACGGGGCCATCACGGACGGCCTTCGCGAGGTCGCCGCCGCAAGCCTGCTCGGAGCCGACGCCGCAGGTGCACAGCCACATTAGGGAGGAGTTCGGGACATGGTCGACCAGAAGGAGCGCAAGCGCAAGAGGGCGCTCATCGTCTTCCAGATCGTCATCTACGGCTATCTGCTGACGATGTTCCTCATCCAGCTGTACATGTCGTTCACCAGGGGTTGGTGGGACCTGTGAGTGTCCCAGTGCAGGCCGGCAGCCTCGAGGATCACCACGACGAGTCGAGACTCGCGCAGCGCAGGGCCGACAAGTGGATGATCACCGGGGCCGCGCTCATGGGGATGTGGGCGCCGGGTCTGATCGGGTTTCCCATCTTCATGCGCGGCGTCTGGCTGCAGCGGCAGGCGCTGAAGTCCGGGCTGTCGGTGCGGCCCATGATCGTCACGCTGATCGGCTATCTGGTGCTGATCGACGGCATGCTCAACAGCCTCGGCTGGGCACTGGACCTGGTGGCCAACCACACCCTGATCAATCGCGTGCTGATGATCGGGTGGGGCAACATGTTCGACGCCGGCTACTTCTGGCACTACAACGAACTCTGGGTCGGCGGATCGGCGGCCCCGGGGGAGAAGTCCTACGTCGTGGGGCTGATCTTCACGGTGTTCGCGATGCGCGTCGCGGCGGCGATCGGTTTCCTGCAGATGAAGCGGTGGGGCCATCAGTGGATGGTCGTGACGTGCTGGATGGGCGTGGTCATCTGGGTCGCCTACATCACCAACATGACGATGTTCGCCGACATCCGCTACGCCGGTGTGGTTTTCCCGGTCATCGGGTGGTGGCTCTACGACATCTTCTACATCACGCCGTTCCTCGCGATCCCGTATCTGCACACGGTCAACCGCGAGATCTTCACCGACTGAGTGGCAAGGAGAACACTGTGAGCACGCCGTCAGGAATCGAGGAGCAGGACGCGGCCGCCGACCTGCCGCCCGGCACCACGCCCTACTACGCGCGCATGCACAAGTGGATCAAGCGGGCCGTGCTGGTCTGCCTGGTCGCGCTGGTGATCGAAGGCGCCTTCACGCTGCCGTTCATGGCGGTCTACTACGGCTACCCGACGTTGAGCCTGACCGAGGTCTGCAGTGAGCTGCTCAAGGTGCGGTACTCCGACGACACGTTGGAGTGCAAGTACCCCTATCCGCCCCTCGGGCCGCCCGAGGGCGCTGAGGGTAAGGACACCGCGCAGGACGAGTGGGGCATTCAGCCCGTTCCGAAGTACCACCGCCTCGGATTCCGCGAGCTCGTCCGCATCCACGAGGAGCGTGAGGCGCGTCAGGCCGCGGGCGGGTGAGTCCCGTCGGTAACAATTGACACTTCCGCAACGACTACACCGGCATGCGCAGTCGATGGAAGGGTGCGGTCGCCGCAATGGCGCTCGCGATGGCGGCAACTCTCGGCCAGATCGCCCCGGCGCCCGCGGTCGCGGCGCCCACGCCCGCGGCCAAGGACTTCACCAAGCCGGCCATCGTGATCCTGGGCTACGGATTGAATGCTGACGGCACGATGCAGACCATCCTGCGTCGCCGTGTGCTCACCGGCCTGGCGGTCGCGCAGTTCTTCCCGCAGTCGCCCATCATCGTCACCGGCGGCAATCCGCGCAACGGCATCACAGAGGCCGAACAGATGCGCAGAATGCTCACCTCCCTTGGGTTTCCGAGTCGACGGATCATCGTCGAACCCAAGGCCAACAGCACCGTTCAGAACGCGAGATTCTCCGTGCCGTTGGCCAAGAACGCGGGTGCCACCGGCATCATCCTGGTGACCTCGTCGACCCACCAGGGCCGGGCCGACAGCAACTTCGTCGACGCGGGCGGCAATCTGCTCGCCACGGTCAGCTACCCGGACGGCAACCCGATGGTCAACATCGTGCAGTTCGCCCGTGACGCCGTCAGCCCCTTCACCAACTTCGGCTAGCCCAGCGAGCCCGCATCGTCGGGCACGTCCACCGCGTGCTCACGCAGCACCTCCAACGGCACGACGTCCAGGGTGCGCTCGTGCGTGCAGGCCAAGACCACCGGTGCGGCGCGGCCGTCCTCATGCGCGCGCAGCCAGTTGGCCGCGGTCACGCACCAACGGTCACCCGGGACTAGGCCGGGGAAGCGGTAGGCCGGCATGGGTGTGGACAGGTCGTTGCCGATCTCGCGCTGGTGCGCCAGGAACTCGGCGGTGACCACCGCGCAGATGGTGTGCAGGCCGACGTCCTCGGGACCACTCGAACAGCAGCCGTCCCGGTAGAACCCTGTCATCGGGTCGGTTCCGCACTCTTGCAGTGGGCCGCCCAGCACGTTGCGGTCAGGCATTCATCGAGTATCGCAGTCTCAGCGCCTCAGGCTGGGATCGAACGCCGAGCCCAGCAGGCGTTCCACCACGGCGCGCTCCTGCGCCGGATCTTTGACCGGCCAGAACCACAACGCCATGAACACGCGAATGAGCATCTGGGCGTCCACCGAGTCGGGCGAGTCCTGGCCGAGCATCTCGGCGGCCAGTGCGGTGACGATCGGCGACGTGGTCAACCAGTCGCTTCCAGGCGGCAACGTCCGCATGATGCGCCGAATGGGGTCGGACCGCATGCGCTGTAGCGCAACGACGGTGGCCGCCACCGCCCGCTCTGTTCCGGTCAGGCCCTCGATCGCCGTGCGCACCTCCTCAACCACCAGCAGCGCCTGACGGGCGACGACGGCCTCTCTGATCGCGGTCTTGCCGCCGGTGTGCCGATAGATGGTCGCCGGTGAACAGTGCACCGCGGCCGCCAACGCGTCGATGGTGAAGGCGTCGTAGCCCTCGCGGGCGATGAGGTCCGCCGCACCGGCGTAGATCCGCTCCGCGGCCGCGTCCGCGCGATCCCCACCGACCAGCCAGTCGTTGCGTGACATTGAGGCAGTGTCTCTCATGATGAGAGAAATCAGCACGAAAATCTCACACTGCCCCGCAGGTGGGGGATCTGCGCTGAGAAGGACTTCTCGTCCCGGGCAATGCCGCGCGTCGCGACTTCGCCGCAGGTCATTGACCTCACCGCAGTGCCGGCAGCAGCCTCAGTGCATGCCGGTTCTCGATGACTCGATGGCCCTGTTCGGTCCCGCAGGCGTGCGGGACCCCTATCCGGTCTACGACCGGATGCGCGCCGAGGCTCCCGTGCACCGCGTCGGCGACTCCGAGTTCTTCACCGTGTGTTCCTGGGACGCCGTGCAGGACGCCGTGCGCCGCGTCGACGACTTCTCGTCCAACCTCACCGCGGTGATGGTGTTCGGCGAGCACGGTGAGGTGACCCCGTTCCCCACCGGCGAGCTCGATGGACCGATCCACGCCATCGCCACGGCCGACGACCCGTTGCACGCCGTGCACCGGCGGATCCTGGTGCCGCACCTGTCAGCCCGACGGATTCAGATCATCAGTGAGTACGCCCAGCAGACCACGAGGCGGCTGCTTTCAGAGAGCCTGTCCGACAACCGGATCGACTGGATGGACACCATCGCCAACCGGGTGCCGATGATGGTCGTCACCCGGCTCCTGGGCCTGCCCGAGGACGACGCCGATCGGCTGGTCGACCTGGGCTACCGCGCCGCGAGCCTGCTCGACGGCGTTGGGACCGCCGAGCACATGGAGAGCGCAGGCATGGCCGCCATGGAGCTGTCCGGGTACGTGCTCGAGCACTTCCACGCCGCCACACAGGCGCCCGGTGAGGGACTGATCAGCGACCTGGCGTCGCGGTGCGTCCTCGGTGAGGTCGAGGAGATCGCCGCGCTGGCCATGATGATCACGCTGTTCAGCGCTGCGGGAGAGTCGACGGCGTCCCTGCTGGGCAGCGCGGCCTGGATTCTGGTGTCGCGTCCCGACATTCAGCGGGCGGTGCGCGAGGACCCCGCACTCGTCGGGCCGTTCATCGAGGAGGCCCTGCGGTACGAGGCGCCGTTCCGTGGGCACTACCGCCACGTCCGGCGTGACACCGAACTGGCCGGGGTTGCGCTGCCCGCGCACTCGCGGCTGCTGCTGTTGTGGGGGGCGGCCAACCGGGATCCTCGCCAGTTCGACGCGCCGAACGAGTTTCGGCTCGACCGCCCGTCGGCGAAGGGGCACCTGACCTTCGGCAAGGGCGCGCACTTCTGCGTCGGGGCCGCGCTCGCACGCCTGGAGGCCAAGATCGTGCTCGGCGAGCTGTTGGCCAGCACCGGCTGGATCGAGGCCGATGACGTGGGGGAATGGGTGCCCAGTGTCCTCGTCCGGCGCCTCGAGCGACTGCGTCTGACGGTGCAGGACTGAGCCCGCGGCGCGCGGTCCGCGGCAGTACCGGGCGATTTTGGCAGTCTGTACCTTAAGGTCTCGCTGTGCCTCAGATGGATCGTCGGAGCTTGATGATGATGGCGGGTCTCGGCGTGGCCGCCGCCGCTCTTCCCCTACCCAATGCGTTGGCCGAGCCTCCGCAGCCGGATGCCCCGGCACCTGGCCCGCAGGGGCAGGCGCAGGCCGGGATGCTGTTCGCCGACGATTTCGACGGTCCGGCGGGGTCGAGCATCGACTACTCGAAGTGGCGCGTGATGCCGGCCCGCGAGCGGATCAAGAACCCGGTGTTCTGGGATCGTCCCGAGAACATGGGCGAATACCGCGACAGCCGCGAGAACCTGTTCCTGGACGGCAAGGGCAACCTCGTCATCCGCGCCACCAAGGAGGGGGACAAGTACTTCGGCGCCAAGATCGTCGGCACCCAGCCGGTGGGCATCGGAAGCACGTGGGAAGCCCGGATCAAGCTCGAGTGCCTGACCGCGGGCTGCTGGCCGGCGTGGTGGATTCTCAACGACAACCCGGTCGATGGCGGCGAGATCGACCTCATGGAGTGGTACGGCAACGGTGAGTGGCCGTCGGGAACCACGGTGCACTCCAAGCTCGACGGCACGTCGCACGTCACCCAGCCGATGGCCGTCGACGGCAACTGGCACACCTGGCGTGCCACCTGGGACCAGAACGGCATCTACTTCTGGAAGGACTACGCGCCCGGTATGGAGCCGTTCTTCCGTGTGCCCGCCTTCTCGATGGATCCGTGGCCGTTCAACAACCCCGGCTACACCTTCGTCCCGGTTCTCAACGTCGCGGTCGCCGGCTCGGGCGGCGGCGACCCAGCCGGGGGCTCCTATCCTGCGCAAATGATCGTCGATTACGTGCGGGTGTTTTAGCCGCGCACTTAATCCAGGTAGGTGCATCGGCTCGGCCATCACAGGGGTTATGCTCGGCAAGTACGGCAAAGAAGCCGTCGTCGAGGAGGGTCCCTTGAGTACACGCACCGCCACCGAGCTTCCGCCCAGTCGACCGGTTATCGTTCGAGGTTCCGACGGCACCCGACTGCACACCGAGGTCTTCGGCCCCGAGGACGGCTATCCGGTCGTGCTGGCACACGGAATCACCTGCGCGATTCGGGTCTGGCGCGAGCAGATCAAAGACCTGGCCCAGGATCACCGAGTCATCGCGTTCGACCACCGCGGGCACGGACGCAGCGGCGTCCCGCCCCGTGGTCACTACAGCCTCAACCACCTGGCCGGCGATCTCGACGCCGTCCTGGAGGCCACGCTGGCGCCTGGCGAGCGTGCTGTGATCGCGGGCCACTCGATGGGCGGCATCGCGATCGAGGCGTGGTCCGAGCGGTACCGGCACAAGGTGGCCGATCGTGCCGACGCCGTGGCCCTGATCAACACCACCACGGGTGAGCTCGTCCGGCAGGTCAAGTTCCTGGCGTTGTCTCCGCGCCTGGCCAACCCGCGCGCTGTGGTGGCGACTCAGGTGATCCGCAATTTTGGCGGGATCCCGGCGCTGGGCGCGGTGAAGCGCCCGGGGCGCGGCGTCGTCGCGCGGCTCGCGGTCGGTCGGGATGCGGATCCGGCGATCACCGACTTCGTCTACGAACTGTTCGCCACCACACCTCCCGCGGGTCGCGGGGGCTGCGCACGGATGCTGATGGACTCCGTCGAGAAGCGGCACATCCCGCTCGACGGGTTGACGGTGCCCGCCCTGGTCATCGGCAGCACGCATGACCGCCTGCTGCCGATCGCCGCGCAGCGCCGCATCGCCGAGGAAGTGCCCCACCTGGTCGACTTCGTCGAACTGCCGGGCGGGCACTGCGGCATCCTGGAGCACCCCGAGACGGTCAACGGCCGACTGCGGTCGCTGGTGGACTCGGTGCGGGCCTAACCCGTCAGCGCGATTTCGACCTCGTCGGCCGCACGCAGTCCCGAACGGACCGCGCCGTCGAGGAAGCCGGTCCACGCGTCGGCGGTTTCGGTGCCCGCCCAGAACAGTGCGCCCACCGGTTCATGCAGCGCCCGACCCACAGTGGTCCACGAGCCGGGCGGCACGGCCGCGGTGGGGCCTCCTGGTGAAAAAGGCTCTGTGCCCCAACTGAAGTCGAGATAGTCGATGGGCTGCAGCGCGGCGTCGCCGAACAGGGCGGCGAACCCGCGCAGGGCGTGCTCTCGGCGCTGCCCGGGTGTCTGCGTGTCGAACTCGCGGGGATCGACGAACCCCAGCAGGATGCCGGGCCCGTCTTTGCGGGGACTGACGTCGAACGTGATGAACACCGGACCGGTGTCCGACAGTGCCTCACCCGAGCACCCGTCGGCGCGCCAGAACGGCGTCTCATACGCCGCGTAGGCCTTGCTGAGTCTGCCCTGCGGCCAGCGCGACGGCAGTTCGGCGTGCCCGTCCGGTAGTGCGGGGCTGAACTCGATGGCCGCGCGGTGCTGTGGAGGCACCGCGACCACGACAGCCCGCGCGCTCACCGATCCCGCCGCGGAATGCACCGTCGCGCCGTCATCGGTGTGCTCGACACCGTGAACCGCGGCGCCCAGCACCACGGCATCCCCGAGTTCCTCGGCCATCCGCAGCGCGATCGACTGGGTGCCTGCCGCGAACCGGTCCTGCTGCGCGCCATCGGTCACGTCGAGCATGCGGTCCAGTCCGCCCGCGGCCGCGACATAGCGCGCGGCGTGCAGCATCGAGACCTCGGAGGGTTCCGCCCCCCAGGTGACCCGCGACATGATCGCCATCAGGTCCAGCGTCGTCGAGGATGCGCGCTTCTTCGTGAGCCAATCCTGCAGCGACATCGAGTCGAGTTCGTGCGCATGCAGGGCCGCGCCCGGCCTGTCCACGGGGACTCCGCGGGCCACGCGGGTGAACTGCCAGCGCACGCGCGCGATGTTGAGCAGTCCTCCCATCGACAGCGCGGGGACGGTTCCCGAGTACGCCCGGACACTGCCGCGCCAGTTGATCAGGTTCTTCCCCTCGCAGAACGTCGGCGTGGTGGGGCAGCCGAGTTCGGCCGCGAGCGCCAGCACCGCGTCCTGGGTGGGCCCCACGAAGGTGGCACCGAGGTCGACGGGCAGGCCCGCCACCGCACCGGTGTAGGACCGGCCGCCGACCCGGTCGCGTCCCTCGAGCACCAGGACTTGAAGGCCCCGCCGATTGAGTTCCCGCGCAGCGGTCAACCCCGCGAATCCGGCACCGATCACCACGACATCTGTCTGAGCACGCACGGGGTCCAGTCAAGCGCATTAGGCTGCGGCGCGTGAAGATCTTGACAGCGTTATCCGGTCCCACCGACGCGATCGAGCGCACCCACGCGCTCAAGGAGGCCGGCGCCGCGGGCGTCTTCACCTTCGAGGGCCCGCACGACGTGTTCGCGCCGCTGACGCTGGCCAGCACCGTCGGCGGTCTGGACCTGATGACCAACGTAGCGATCGCCTTCCCTCGCAATCCGATTCACCTCGCGCACCAGGCAGCCGACCATCAGCAGCTGTCCGGCGGACGGTTCGTGCTGGGATTGGGGACCCAGATCCGCACCCAGATCGAGAAGCGGTTCGGGGCCGAGTTCGACCGTCCGGTGGCGCGGATGACGGAGTTGATCGCGGCGCTGCGGGCGATCTTCCACACCTGGTCGACGGGTGAGCGGCTGACGTTCCGCGGTGAGTTCTACTCCCACACGCTGATGACACCCAACTTCAGCCCGCCCGGCCTGCCGTATGGTCCTCCACCGATTTACGTTGGCGCCCTTGGACCCCGGCTGACGCGGGCGACGGCCGAGCACGCCGACGGGTTGCTGGTGATGCCGTTCGGCACCAAGCGCTTTCTGCACGAACACACCATGCCCGCGGTGCGCGAGGGCGTCGCGGCCTCAGGACGGAGCCCGGATCAGTTCACGGTGGTGCCGGAGATCATCGTGTCGCCGGGGGAGGACCACTCGGGGACTCGCCGCCTGCTGGCGTTCTACGGGTCGACGCCGGCCTACAAGCCGGTCCTCGACGCGCACGGGTGGGGTGATCTGCAGCCCGAACTGCACGCGCTGTCCAAACAGGGCCGCTGGCAGGAGATGGGGAACCTGATCGACGACGATGTGCTCAGCACGATCGCGGCCGTCGGCAGCCCGCAGGACATCGCGGCGCACATCAGAGACCGGGTGGACGGCGTCGCCGACACCGTGTGCGTCTACTCCGGTGGCGCGCTGTCAGTGGACGCGGTGGGCGAGATCATCGACGCGCTGGGGTGAACGCCCCTAACGCTTCCTGCCCGTCGACATGTCTTCGACGTGCCCGGTGTTCTCGCTCTTGGCGCGCTTGTCGGCGCGTTTCTCCTTGAGGGATTTCGCCGACTTCTTGCTCATGTTCTGGCGCGGTGACTTGTCGGACATCAGCTGCCCCTTTGATATGGGGGCCTGCCCTGGTCCCGATAGCCGAAGTGTACGCCCTTGTCGCGCAGATGGTTTACGGTTCGTCTGCTATCTGAGTCGAACCAGACGAGTCGTCGAGCTCTCGTCGAGTTCCACCAGATCCGACCGTGAACGCAGGAAGTCGCTGAAAGAACGGAATCCCAAAGACTTTTCGCTGAATGAGGGGTCCATACGCTTCATCTGAGCCTTGACCATCGAATTATGCAGCCAGTCGGTGTCGTCCTTGTCCATGCCGATCCGGATGGCGCGGGTCAGCAGACCCGTCGCCTCCGCCTGGGGATCGGACGGCTCGGGGTCCACCTGCTCGGCACGCTTGGATCGCCGCTTCGGAGGTGAATCATCATCAGCCGCAGTGGGATACGCAGGGACGCTGGGCAGGGTGTCGTAGATGACGAACTCGTCACAGGCCGCAGCCAGTGTTCGACTCGATGATCCGGCCATACCGATGCCGACCACATACCGGCCCAGGCGTTTGCAACGTTGCGCCAGCGCGATGTAGTCGGAGTCGCCAGCGACGATCACGACATGGGTGAGGTCCGGCAGCCGGAACATGTCCTCGACCGCATCGACCGCCAGCCGAATGTCGGCGCCGTTCTTACCGTATGCCGCGGCGGGGAACAGCTGCACCAGGTCGACCGCACGGCCCACCAGTTGGCCGCGGTAGTCGGCGTTGACGTCGGCCGACCAGTCGGCGTAGGCCCGGGTGAGGACCAGCGTGCCGAACGAGGACGCGAAATCGATGATGGCTCCGACGTCGACGGTGGCCCGCTTCAATCGGTCCGCGCCGTCATCGGGGGGTTTCGACTTGTCCCGTTGGAACGAGTTTCGGCCGTTCACCTGGTCATACCGTGAGATCACGATGTTGTCGAAGTCGAGGTACACCGCCACCCGAGATGTGCTTGTCTCCGACATCGTTCCAGTTTCACCCACCGCGACTGCCGATCAGTGCCAGAAGCGGGATTTCGCGCTCTTACGCTGGTCTCCGCTGACATCTGTCCACTCGCCCGGCGGATAACGGAATGGTGTCTTGGCGCCGGTGCGCACCACTTCGAGCGAGCCGTCGTGGCATTTGTGGTAGCTGTCGCCGAATCGCATGTACTCGTCGCTGCCGCGGTCCTTGAGTTTCACGGTGACTGTCATCTCACGCCTCCACCCGAGCGCAGGGCGCTCAGCGGATCTTCTCTGGGATTGAATTCAGGACCAGCAGGACGTGCACAGCCAAATCATCGGACGCGGCCGCGTTCAGTGTGGAGTTGGCCTGGATGGTGTCGCTGACGAGTTCGAGCCGTTGTTGGTAGGGAGTCGAGAACGTGGTTGGCGCAGTCATTGCGGGTCCTTTTCGGGCGAACGTGTTGGCTCGTGACTTGAGCAGCTCGCTGCTTGTGACGATACGCCGGTCGGGCTCAACTCGGCTGGATCACGCTATGTGGGTGCTCTTGCCGGCGGTGTTGGAACGTCAGAATGTCGGGGTTGCGGACGGTGCCGTCGATGATCTCGATGGCTCGCCGCACCGTCTGGTTGGCTTCCCAAGCCTCCCGCCCCGCCAGCACCGGGCGCAGGTGGGGAATGAGTGCTTCACTGATCTCCCACGTGGCGGAGTTCCACAGATAAGACGGGCTGTGGTCGACTGCGTAGTACGTGATGTTGTCACCGACTGTGATCGCGGGGTGGGCAAAGGAAGTCGGTTTTGCCCAGCTGAAACCCATTGCCACATCGCAGGATACGTCCACGATCAGGCTTCCCGGCCGGAATGCCTCCAGATCGTCGAGGTCGAGGAATGTCAAGGGCGCGTTGGGGTCCTGCAGAACACAGTTCACCACGACATCGTGCTCGGCGAGGAAGTCGGCAAGGGGGACCGGACCCGAGTCGGTGTGTGCGACAGATGTCAGGCCGTCCGCGTCGTGCGAGTCGTGGTCGAACTGGACGATCCGTGCCGAGTGAATCGGAGAGGCCACCTCGGTCACATTGCGGTTGGTCAGGATGTCGATGTCGTGGACGCCGTGGGCGTTGAGTGCCGTCACGGCTCCGCGTGCGGTGGCGCCGAACCCCAGCACGGCGGCTCGCAGTCGGCGGCCGTAGGTTCCGGTCGTGCCGATGATCGCCAAGGCGTGCAGCACCGAGCAGCAGCCGGCCATCTCGTTGTTCTTGTGAAACACGTGCAGTCGGTAGGCGCCGTCGCGGGTCCAGAGGTTCATCGCCTCGAAGGCGATGAGGGTGAGTCTGCGGTCGATCGCCTGCTGAGTCAGTTCCCGGTCCTGAACACAGTGCGGCCAACCCCACAACACCTGGCCGGGTCGAAGTCCGGCCAGGTCGCGGGAATCGGGTTTCGTCAGCAGGATGACGTCGCAGTCGGCAATCAGCGATTCTCTGGAACGCACTCCGGCCACATGAGCCGACAGTTCGGTGTCGTCCACGCCGAAGTGTGCACCGTAGCCCTGCTCCAAGTAGATCTGGGACCGCAGGTCGGCGTCGATCCGGTCGAGATGATCGGGGTGGATCGGCAGCCTGCGCTCGTTCTCTTTGTTGGTGCGGCCGATCACGCCAAGCCGCAGCTGCGGGGAAAGTGGGGCGACGCTCATCTGATCGACACCAGCTGGTCCACCGAGTCGCGCGGCAGCTCGCCATCGACCACGGCAGACACATTCAGGCCGGTCAGGGTGATGTTTCCGTCGTGACTGTCGAGGAACGCGATGTCGGCCGCGTCGCGTCCGGTCGCGATGCGCACGACGGACTGACGGGGCGCCAACAGAGTGGCATCGACAACGCGCCACTGTCCGTCGATGAAGGCCTCGGCGATCGCGTGGAAGTCCATGGGATACAGACCCGGCGCGTACACCGATACGGCGCGGGCGGGAACGTTGACCGCCCGCAGCAGCGCCACCACCAGGTGAACGAAGTCGCGGCACACTCCGGCGCCCGACAGCAGCGTGTCGACAGCTCCGTCAATCGGGTCGCTGGAACCCGCGACGTAGTCCAACCGTGTGCCGACCCACGACGACACCGTCTCCAGCAGCGCCGCCGAGTTGGCATAGCTGCCGAATTCCTTTGCCGCGAAGCCGAAGAACTTGTCGGCTTCGGCGTACCGGCTGGGGCGCAGATACCTCGAAAGGTCGTAGTCGGTGACTGGGGCGACGTCCGCCTGGCCGATGATCGTCGCCGTGTAGTTGACGCGCAGCAGGCCCGATTCGACGGCGAGTTTGTGGATGCGGTTGCCGTGTGACCCGGTGATCTCCTTCGCCGCCACGGGTGCGCCGTCCAAGGTGAACGACAGCGACTCCCAGACTTCGGCGCCGGGATGCGGCGCAACCGCAATCTGGAATTCGAGTGTGGAGGCCGCGGTGATCTCAACGTCGAGTTGGGATCCGACGTTTCGACGCATGTCCATCAATGACTCGTCATGCGGCGGACCGGCGTGCGGTCAGACGTCGGGCCAGGTTCAGATACGCCTCGGCGACCGCCGGCCAGCCCATGCTGGGCGCCAGCCTGCGTGCTTCGGCGGCCATAGCGCCGGCCAGTCTTGGCTGCGTGAGCACCTGGCGCAGTGCTGCGGTGAGGGCGTCGGGATCGTCGTGGCCGACCACGATTCCCGCTCCGGTGCCGAGGAGTTCCACGGCATGCGGAAACGCGGTGGCCACCACCGGACGGCCTCGGGCGATGGACCCGGCGAGCACGCCGGAGGTCACCTGTTCGGCCGAGTCGTTCGCCAGCACAACGACCGCTGAGGACTGGATCAGTTCCGTCAATGCTGCGGTGCCGCGGTAATTGCCGTCCACCACAACCGAATTGGCCACGCCGGCGCCCTGCGCTCGGGCCACGAGGGACTCGCGGTACGCCTCGCCCTCCTGCGCCAGCACACTCGGGTGGGTACGGCCGGCCACCATGTAGCGCGGGTGGCCGGCAACGTCGCGCATCGAGTCCACGACGTCGATGACGCTCTCGGCGCCCTTGCCGGGGCGGAGGAAGCCCCACGTGAGCATCGTCGGTCTGCCGAATCGCCCCGACGGGCGAGTCTTCGGCAGCGTGGGTGCGCCGTGCGGAACCACTGAGATCTTGTGGAGGTCGACGTCGTACACCTCGCCCATGCGCCGCCTGGCGGCATCCGACATGACGGTCACCTGATCGGCAACCCGCACGAGCGCCTCGAGGATCGAGCGTTGCCGTGACGTGGGTGCGCTGAGGACGGTGTGCACCGTGATGATGGACGGAACCTGCAGTGCCTCCACGACCTCCAGGACATCTGCCCCATCGGGGCCGCCATAGCTGTCGTAGTCGTGCTGGATGATGGCCACGTCGTGCTGATTCAGCAGCGCGGTGCACGTCGCGATTGACGCGGGTGAACCGTCGGTCAGGTGCGCGATCACCTGCGGCGCCGTCGAACGCTCGTCAGCGGCGGTCTGGACGACTCCGACCTCGGCGCCCAGCGCTGTGAGGCCGTCGGCGAGTCCCGCGCCGAAGGCCGCAAGACCGCAACGGGTTGGAGGGTAGGGGCCGAGCACGCCGACACGCGGCATACTGGTCATTCCGTTGGGGCGCGAGGGGTGGGTTTTCATGGAATCCCCGTTCGGGATGTCGCCGGATACACCGGTGTGAAGGACTGCTCGGCACAAGCAGTGACCGAAGAACTGCCTCATCCCAGACTGGTTGGATTTCCAACTGGGTGCCAGCCTACACCCCGGAGGCGTATCCGCTGACCTGCTTACAGCGCATCGAGCGCTTTACATGACGTCGCTGCGCTGTCACAGTGCCGAGAGTGTCTGTGGCCTGGGCGGATCGGTGGCCTGACCCGAAGGGCAGGGCTCGGCCTAGCGGAACGTGAGTACGACTTTGCCGCGCGCGCTGCGGTTCTCGAGGGCGGCGATCGCCTCGCCGGCCCGCTCGGCGGGATAGACCTGGGGCGCAGGCGCGGGAACCTTCCCCGATGCGAGCAGCGCCCCGAGTTCGTCCCACTGCTCGGCGAGATAACCGGGGTGCGACATAGCCCATGCGCCCCAACCGACACCGACGGCGTCGACGTTGTTGAGCAGCAGTCGATTCACCTTGATCGTCGGGATGTCACCGCCGGTGAAGCCGACGACGAGCAGTCGGCCCGCGGGGGCCAGCGATCGCAGCGAGTCGGTGAACCGGTCACCGCCGACGGGGTCCAGCACGATGTCGACCCCGCGACCGCCGGTCAGTTCCGCGACGGCGTCCTTGAACCCGTCGGCGAGTACGACATCGGACGCCCCGGCCGCCTTGGCCACCGCGATCTTGTCCTCGGTCGACACCACGGCGATCGTGCGGGCCGCGCCGAGGGCGGGCGCCAGGCGCAGGGTCGAGGTGCCGATGCCGCCCGCGGCGCCGTGCACCAGCACGGTCTCACCCGGCATGAGCCGTCCTCGGGTGCGCAACGCGAAATGCACGGTCAGGTCGTTGAACAGGATGCCCGCGCCCGCCTCGAAGGGGATGTTGTCGGGCAGCGCGAAGACGCGGTCGGCCGACAGGGCCACCACCTCGGCCATGCCGCCGGTGATCATCGTCAGGCCCAGCACCCGATCACCGGCGCGCACGTGGGCACCCTCAGGCGCGCTGCGCACGACGCCGGCGACCTCGCCACCGGGAGTGAAGGGGAGTTCGGGTTTGTACTGGTAGAGGCCTCGGCTCAGCAGTGCATCGGGGAAGGCCACGCCCGCGGCGTGCACGTCGATCACGATGTCGCCGTCGGGTTCGGCGACGTCATTGACCTCGATCGCCTCGGGACCGTCGAGCCTGGTGATCTGTACCGCACGCATGCCCGTCACCTTAGCGATTTCGGCGCGCTTCCCGGCGCGGGGCGCCGGAAAGCGCGCCGAAATCGCGACTCAGGGGGCTACGGTCAGCCAGTCGGCGAACCCCGACGGGTCGTGCCGTCCCAGCGCGCCGTGCTCGAACAGCCCCCAGCCCTCGCTGGCGGTGCCGTCCGGGCCGTGGCAGACCGCGCGGCCGACGTGGTCGATGACGCCGAATCCGGCCCGCCCGATGATCGCCGGGTCGGTCATGTCGTAGGTCAGGCGTTCGGTGAAGTTCTCGCCCTTCCACGTGCCGTGGATCCAGTCCGAGTCACCGCCGTACCCGCCGCCGACGTGGATCGGGCAGGCCAGCTTGGACTCCACGTCGAAGCGCAGCGCGGCACCGGTCGCGTCGGTGGCCTCGATGGTGGCGCCGGTCGGGATCCGGGTGCCGGATGTGTAGTGGATCTTCACGCGCGGCCAGCCGAGCTGCTCGATGCGGCCGTCCTTCCAGATGCGGGTGCAGTCGTTGAGGGACCGAAAACCGTCGGGCTCCTCCTGGATGATCATCACGATCGAGAAGTGCTCGAACGCCATTGGGACGTACAGCCACCACATGCCCTCGAACGGCGGGTCCGCGGGGCGGCCCGCGGGCTCGGCCTCGCCGACCGGCCGGATACCCCAGGACCGGTCCCGGCTGCCGATCCAGGTCGTGGGATCGACCGTGATGAGCTCGCCGTCGACCTCCAGATGTCCTTGCCAGGAACCCAATTGGGCGAACCGCTGGGCATCGAGGGTGACGCGGGTACCCGTGCGCAGGACGTGGCGCTGCTCCTGCACGACGTCGAACAGGCCCTGCCAGGTCAGGTCCGCGGAGATGCCTTCGGTGTCCTCGAGGACGATGCGCAGGCGGTGCAGAGGTTCGTCCACCTCGACCCGATAGCCGCCCACGTGCTGGTGCAGCCGGTTCTGGTCGATGGCGTCCGAGAGATGCACCGCGGTCTGGACGTCGCCGCGACGGACCAGCAGGAACGCGTCCTTGACCCCGAGGTTGGGGTAGTAGCCGATGCCGGTGATGACGAAGATGTCGCCCGTGCGGTCGTGGGCGTTGAAGTACGAGCGGTCGTAGAAGTTGCGGTCGCTCGATCCCGGCCACGCGATGGGCTGGGGCAGTTGGTGTACCGGGAACTCGTCCATGGGTCCGAGCATCAGTGGCTCCCTTCGAGCAGCTTCTCCAGCAGGGATCGGTGATAGAACAGCGATTCGACATCGTCGGGCCGTTCGAGTTCGCCGAAGTGCACGCGGCGCGCGCCGGTGCGCATGAACACGCAGCACCACACCACCGCGGAGTACACGTAGAACCAGTGCAGGTCACCGACCTCGGCGCCGGTGCGGGCGCGGTAGGTGGCCACCACGTCCTCCTCGCGCAGCACGTCGGGCAGGCCGGGCATCCCGGCGAGGCCGCAGAGTTCCTGGAAGACCATGTGCGCGAAGATGATCCATGAGACGTCCAGTTCGCGGGGTCCGACGGTGGCCATCTCCCAGTCGAGCACTGCGACCGGCGCGAAGTCGCGGTAGAGCACGTTGCCGATGCGCGAGTCGCCCCACGCCAGCACGGACGGCGCCGCCGCGACGTCGTCGGGGAAGTTCTCCTCGAGCCAGTCCAGCGCGCGCTCCACCAGGGGTGAGCGGCCGATCCCGGGAACCGAGAAGTCGTACCATTCCTTCAGCCAGGCGAAGTGGCGCCGCAGGGGATTGGGCCCGGGCGGGTCGACCTCGGTGAGATAGGCGAATGTCTTCTCGGCGTCGGGAATCGAGTGCAGCGCGGCGATGACCTCGACAGTGCGGTCCTGCAGTGCGCGCTGCTGCTCGGTGCTGGCGTCGGCGAACCAGTTGTTGCCGAACGTGTAGGGCATGACGTCGGGCGGTACGACGCCGTCGACGTGGTCCATCAGGAAGAACGGGCGGCCCAGCACCGTGCCGGTGTCCTCCAGCCAGCGCACACGGGGGACCGGGATGTCGGTGAGTTCGGCCGCCGCGCGCATGACCTCGAACTGATGATCCAGTCGGTACGACGAGAACACCGGGACGTCGTCCTCGCCGGGCGCCACACGGGCCACCCACTTCTGTTCCTGAGGCTGTCCGTCGGCGGTCCAGCGGCCCGTGAGAATGATTGTCTCCGAGGACATCCCGTTGGAGTCCACGCCGCTCTCGACGGTGATGTCCGGTGCGGCACCGCCCGGCATCACGGTCGAGAGCCACTGCGACAGCACGGCAGGCAGGGTGCTCACGTCACGGCTGGATCGCTGGAGATGGTCAATGTCGGTCTCGACGGTGGGGTCACTCGGCACTGAGCACGTCCTTGTCGGCAGAATTACGATACGGTGGGTAGCGTTATGAAAGCAGACCCATCGGCGGTTGACAAGGGTTCCGGCGCCGGCCGCCCCCGTGATCCTCGTATCGACGCTGCCATACTCGCTGCCACCGCGGAACTGGTTGCCGAAATCGGTTATTCGAACCTCACGATGGCCGCAATCGCGGAGCGCGCGGGCACCACCAAGACCGCGCTGTATCGGCGGTGGGCAGGCAAAGCCGAACTGGTGCATGAGGCCGCGTTCCCCGCGGCGCCGACCGCCCTGGAGATGCCCGCCGGTGACATCACCGCGGATATCCGCGCCATGATCGCCGGTGCCCGCGACGTGTACACCAGACCGGTCGTGCGAGCCGCGCTGCCAGGGCTGATCGCCGATATGGCGGCCGATGAACATCTCAACGCCCGCATCAGGGATCGGTTCACCGCGACGTTCTCGGCCGTCCGCGATCGGATGCTGGAGGGCATGGAGCGCGGTGAGGTGCATCCCGACATCGACCCCGACCGTCTGGTGGAAGTGATCGGTGGTGCGACGATGCTCAGGTTGCTTTTGGATCCAGCCAGACCGTTAGACGAGGACTGGGTGGATCAGACCACCGCGATCGTCGTGCACGGAGTGAGGAGATGACCATGGGACGACTGGCGAACCGGACCGCAATCGTGACGGGGGCCAGTCGTGGACTGGGCCGCGCGATCGCCCTGGCGCTGGCCGCTGAGGGCGCCGGCGTCGCCGTCGTCGCCCGCACCGAACAGGTCTGGGACGAACGTCTGCCGGGCACCATCGGCGCCACCGTGGCCGAGATCGAGGCGGCCGGTGGGAAAGCCGTCCCGATCCGCGCCGACCTCACCGACCGCGACGACCTGCCGCGCCTGGTGGAGGAGGCCCGTGCCGCACTGGGGCCGGTGAGCATCCTGGTCAACAACGCCGCGTTCACCGCACCGGGGCGCCCGCCCAAGGCCGACGCCACACCCGCCGCCACACCGGCCAAGGCCGCCAAACCCGCCAAACCGCAGACTGCGCAGGCGGATTGGCCCGCATTCATCGGCACCCCGGTGCATGCCTTCCGGCGGCACTTCGATATCGCGGTGTTCGCGGCCTACGAGCTCATGCAGTTGGTGGTGCCGGACATGCTGACGCTCGGTGAAGGCGCGATCATCAACATTTCCTCGGTGGCCTCGCGCATCCCCGGTGACGGGCCCTACACCGATTTCGGAGGCGGAATCCTGCCCGGCTACGGCGGATCCAAGGCCGCCCTGGAACACCTGACCAATTCGGCGGCCTACGAACTGCAGCCTCGCAACATCTCCGTCAACGCGCTGTCGCCCTCGCAGGCCATGATGACCCCCGGACTGTCCTACTACCGCACGGACTTCGACGACATCGGTTCGGAGGCCGAGTTCGCCGAGGCCGTGGTGCGACTCGCGGCGGTCGACCCCAACGCGGTGACGGGCCGCACCATCGGACACCGCGAGGTGCTGGACGGGACATTCACGCCGTTCGCGCCGTGACGCAGCGCACGCTACCCCCGGACGAACGTCCGGGCGCCGAAGTGCGGGTTGGCGATTGCGGTGGTGACACCGGTGCCAATCGGTCCGCGCGTGTCGAACAGGCTCGCGGTGCCGGTGGCCAATCCGGCGTCGCTGTAGTGGGCCAGTGAGGCCATCCCGATGTAGGGGCCCTCCGGCAGGCGGCACAGCGTCAGCGTGTAGTCGGCGTTGATGAAGCCCAGGCCCGACGTGGAGAATCCGGTCAGCGAGGCGGTCACGTCGACCGCCAGGGCCGCCTGTACGAACGGCGAGTTCTTCTCGCCGGCAACCAGTTCCCGCACCTCTCGCACCCACCCGTACCGCGGGCCGTCGTGCTGCCACACCATGCCCTGGCCACCCGCGGCGGGGTCACGGCCGTAGGGCTTGACGAACATCGGCATCGCATCGTCGAATTCGGCCGGTTCGACGGGCAGGGGCGGCAATTCGATCGGCGTGCTCCAGGCGCGTTCCCCTGGTTGGTCGCTGCGCCGCAGGTACAGCGCCGAGGCCCGTGCGACCACCTCGTCGTTCTGGATGATTTCGCCGTCAATGGCCTGCATCCGGCCCCCGACCCGCAACACGTTCGCGTGGACCCGCACGGGCGCGGTGGCCACGCGGCGCAGCATGTCCACCGTCAACCGCGCCGGCACCAGGTCGAGGTCGGCCCGCAGCGAGTCGATCTCGCGGGCCAGCAGGCCCCCCAGTACATGTCCGCCCAGCGTGGGGCCCCAACCGCCTTGGGCGATGGTGTTCGGGACGAGTGCGTCGACGTCGGGCACGAAATACGGGGTCATGTTGGCCACTGTGCAGTCCTCCCGACTGTTACCGAGGGACTTACAGTAACTGACCTCTGTTGCGGGCCATCACGGCCTCCCGGCGTTGCGCGAGATCGCTGGTGTCCAACTGCTGCGCACCCGCGATCTGCTTCTCGGCGGCCAGTGCCGGATCGGTGACGCCGGCCCAGCCGCGCTGATAGATCTCCTTGAGGGCGGCCATGGTGGGCCCGGGCACCTCGGCGATCTGGGCTGCCAGCTCCAGGGCGCGGGGGAGAAGGCGGTCATGCGGCACCACCTCGGTCACCAGACCGATGCGTTCGGCGCGCGCGGCGTCGACGACCTCGCCGGTCATCGACAGGCGCCGCGCCATCGCCGCACCGACTCGCTGCGGAAGCCGGGCCGTCATGCCGCCGCCTGGGAGGATGCCCACGCGGGCGTGGGTGTCGGCGAAGGCCGCACGCTCGGAGGCGATCAGGAAGTCACAGGCCAGCGCCATCTCGAGGCCTCCGGTGAACACCGGCCCATTGACCGCGCCGATGATCGGGGTGGCCATCTCGGCGGGTTTGGCGATGCAGTTGTGTGACTGGAACTTTGCGAAGTACTCCCGTCCGAACTGCTGGGCCTCCTTGAGGTCGACGCCCGCGCAGAACGCGGGGTCGGTGCCGGTCAGGACGACCGCCCGCACCTCGGTGGCCTCGTCGGCGACCGACATCGCGGCGAAGAGTTCCTCGATCAGCGCGCGGTTGAGCGCGTTTCGGGCCTGCGGGCGATTCAGTGCGATCACGCGCACGGCGTCGTGATCGGTGGTGAGGACGTCAGCCATGCATCGACGCTAGCGCAGTCAGATCCGCTGCAACTCGATGACCGGGATGACGCGGTCGGTCTTGGTCTCGTACTCCCCGAATCCCGGTGCCTGAGCGGCGATTCGGGGGTACACGGCATCTCGCTCGGAACGTGGGAGTTCGGTGGCCCGCACATCGTAGGCGTCTGTGCCGATTTCGATGTGGGCCTGCGGGTGGGCGCGCAGGTTGTGCAGCCACGCCGGGTCGACGTCGGCGCCCGCGTAGGACCCGACGACCAGCAGGCGTCCGTCGAAGTCGAACGCCATCACGGGGTTGACGCGCTCCTTCCCGGACTTGGCGCCGGTGGTGTGAAGCAGCAGCAGTGTCGCGCCTTCGAACGGGCCACCGACGTGGCCCTCGTTGGCGCGGAACTCCTCGATGATCTTCTCGTTCCAGTTGTCGGCCATGACAGTCCTTTCGGTTGTTCCCCCGCCCGACAGGCTCAGCGTACAAACAGCACGGAACTGTTCGCCAGGTCCAGCAGGGGTTGTGGCAGTGCGCCCAACGCCAGCGTGATCGCCGCGGTCAGGGTGACGGTGGCCGTGCTGGTCCAACTGGGCCGGATCACCGTCGGGCCGTCGGCGGGCGGGTCGGTGAAGAACATCAACACGATCACCCGGACGTAGAAGTAGGCGGCCGCGGCGCTGGCGAGCACGCCGACGATCACCAACGGGATGGCCCCACCTTCACCTGCGGCCTTGAACACCGCGAACTTGCTGACGAAGCCGCTGGTCAGCGGGATGCCCGCGAACGCGAGCAGGAACAACGAAAACACCGCGCCCACAACGGGAGAGCGCCGCCCCAGCCCGGCCCAGCGGGCCATGTCGGTCTCCTCGGCGCCGGTGCGGTCGCGCACCAGGCTCACCACCGCAAAGGCTCCCAGCGTCGAGAAGCCGTACGCGAACAGGTAGAACAGCGTGCCGGACACGCCGCTGTCGGTGAGCGCGATGACGCCCGTGAGCAGGAACCCGGCATGCGCGACGGCCGAGTACGCCAGCATGCGCTTGACGTCGGTCTGGCGGATCGCGGTGACGGTGCCCACCACCATGGTCAGGATCGCGATCGCCCACAGCACGGGCCGCCACTCTCCGCGCATCTCGGGGACCGCGACGTAGAAGATGCGCAGCATGGCGCCGAACGCGGCGACCTTGGTCGCGGCCGCCATGAATCCGGTGATCGGCGTCGGCGCGCCCTGGTAGACGTCGGGGATCCAGGAGTGGAACGGCACCGCGCCGACCTTGAACAGCACGCCGACCGTGACCAGGGCGACGCCGAACAGCGCCAGCGTTGAGTGGTCGTTCTCCGACAGTGCCGTGCCGATGCCGGTCAGTGAGAACGTCCCGGTCGCGCCGTACAGCAGGGCGACGCCGTACAGGAAGAACGCGGACGAGAACGCCCCGAGGAGAAAGTATTTCAGCGCCGCCTCCTGCGAGAGCAGACGACGGTGGCGCGCCAGCCCACACATCAGGTACAGCGGCAGCGACAGCACCTCGAGGGCGATGAACATCGTCAGCAGATCGTTGGACGCCGGGAACAACAGCAGTCCGCCGACGGCGAACATCGTCAACGGGAAGACCTCGGTCTGCACGATCCCCGCCCGGGTCGCGAGCTTCTCGGCCACACTGCCCGCGACCGCCGCGGCCTGGGGGGTGAAGGCGTCCAGACCGCCTGCGGTCTCCTCTGATTCGGGATCGGGGAGCCTGCGTTCGGCGATCAACAGCACACCGAGGATCGCGATCAGCAGGATGGTGCCCTGCAGGAACAGTGCCGGTGCGTCGACGGCCACCGCGCCGGACACCGTGGCGTCGCCCAGCCCGCCGTGCAGACCCCGTCCCACGGCGATCACCGCGATCAGGGCCGCGGTCAGGCCCCCCAGGCTCAGCACCAGTTGCGTTCCGAATCGGCGGCCTCGGGGCAGGAATGCCTCAGCCAGCACGCCGGCCACGGCCACGCCGAACACGATCAGCATGGGTGCCAGCTGGGCGTACTCGACTGACGGTGCCTGCAGGGTCACTTGCCCGGTCCTTCCGCGACGGCCGGCCCAGGGTCGGTCTGGCCGATGGTGGTCAGCGTGTGCTCGACGGCCGGATTGATCACGTCCAACGCGGGTTTGGGATAGATGCCCAACACCAGCAGCAGCGCCACCAGGGGGGCGACCACGACGAGTTCCCGCCTGTGCAGGTCGCGCAGGTTCTCGTTGCCTTCTGCCACCGGCCCGGTCATCATTCGCTGGTACATCCACAACACGTAGACGGCCGAGAGCACCAATGCGGTGGCGGCGAACACCGCGAGCACCGGGTAGCGCGTGAATGTCCCGATCAGGACCAGGAATTCGCTGACGAACGGCGCTAGGCCCGGCAGCGACAGCGTGGCCAGCCCGGCCACCAGGAACGTACCGGCCAGCACCGGGGCCACAGTCTGCACTCCGCCGTAGTCCGCGATCATTCGGGACCCCCTGCGCGACACCAGGAATCCCGCGATCAGGAACAGCGCGGCCGTCGAGATCCCGTGGTTGACCATGTACAGGGTCGACCCGGACTGACCCTGGCTGGTCATCACGAAGATGCCCAGGATGATGAAACCGAAGTGGGAGATCGACGTGTAGGCGATCAGGCGCATGACGTCGGTCTGCCCGATCGCCACGATCGCGCCGTAGACGATGCCGATCACCGCGAGCGTGATGATCACGGGTCGGAACAGTGTCGCGGAGTCGGGGAACAGTGGCAGGCAGTAGCGCAGCATGCCGAATGTGCCGACCTTGTCGACGACCGCCATCATGAGCACGGCCGTGGCAGGCGTGGACTCGACCGCGGCGTCGGGCAGCCACCGGTGGAACGGCCACAGTGGCGCCTTGACGGCGAAGGCGAACATGAAGCCGAGGAACAGGGCGTGCATGATCGCGGGGTTGACCGCGAGATCACCGTCGGCGACCGCGGTGACGATGGCCCGGAAGTCGAAGGTGCCACCGTCGAACGCCGCACTGCCTGCGGTCACGACATACAGGCCGATCACCGCAGCGAGCATCACCAGACCGCCGAACAGGTTGTACAGCAGGAACTTCACGGCAGCCCGGGACCGTCCCGTGCCCGCGCCGAAGCCGCCGATCAGGAAGTACATCGGAATGAGCATGGCCTCGAAGAAGACGTAGAACAGCAGCACGTCGAGGGCGACCAGCGAGATCAGCACCATGCCCTCGACGGCCAGGACCAGCGCGACGTAGGCGTGCGGGGCGCGTCCGGACAGTGCGGTCGGATCGGGGGTGTCGTTCCACCCCGCGATCAGCAGCAACGGCACCAGGACCGCGGTCAACAGCACGAGCGCCAGCGCGATGCCGTCCACCCCGAGGATGTAGCCGGTGCCGAACGACGGGATCCAGGGATGGTCCTCGACGAACTGATACTGCGCGCCGGCGGTGTCGAACCGGGCGGCCAGAAGCAGTGCGACGGCCAGCACCGCGATCGACACCGCGACTGCGGCGTACTTCGCGACGTGCCGTGCCCCGGCGGGCAGCAGGATGATCACCGCCGCGCCGATCATCGGGATCGCCCACAGCACCGTCAACCAAGGCACGCTCACCACACGCTCACCACCCACATCAGGCCGATGACCAACGCGGCGCCGGCGAACATCGAGAGCGCATACGAGCGTGCGAATCCGGTCTGCAGTCGCCGCAGTCCGTCCGAGGTGCGCCCGACGAGTGCGGCCAGTCCGGTGGAGACGCCCTCGACGCCCTTGTCGTCAACCACCACAAGATCCCGGGTGAGCTGCTCACCGGGGCGCATGAACACGGCCTCGTTGACCGCGTCACCGTAGAGGTCCCGACGGGCGGCCACGGTCAGCGCCGACACCTCCTCGGGCGCGACCTCCGGTACCGCGCGGGTCGCGTACATGCGGTAGGCGACGCCGACGCCCACGGCGACCACCGACAAGGTGATGACCGTCATGACCCAGACAGGGACGACGTGGTGGGCCTCATGGCTGCCGACGACCGGTTCGAGCCAGTGCGCCAACCGGCCACCGAGCGCGAGCAGGGCACCGGCGCCGATCGACCCAAGGGCCAGTACCACCATCGGCAGCGTCATGACGGGCGGCGACTCATGCGGGTGGGTGTCCGGCGCCCAGCGCCTCTCACCGAAGAACGTCATCAGCATGACCCGGGTCATGTAGAACGCCGTGATGCCCGCGCCGAGCAGGGCCGCGCCGCCCAGCAGCCAGCCGCGGAGTCCGCCTGCGGCGAAGGCGGTTTCGATGATGGCATCCTTCGAGAAGAACCCGGCGAACGGCGGCACGCCGATGATCGCGAGGTAGCCGAGGCCGAACGTGACGAACGTGACCGGCAGCAGCGATCTCAGCCCGCCGTACCGCCGCATGTCGGTCTCGTCATCCATCGCATGCATCACCGAACCCGCGCCGAGGAACAGGCCCGCTTTGAAGAACCCGTGGGTCAGCAGGTGCATGATGGCGACCGCGTAGCCGGCTGGGCCCAGGCCCGCGGCCAGCACCATGTAGCCGATCTGCGACATGGTCGAGGCCGCCAGCGCCTTCTTGATTTCGTCCTTGGCGCACCCGATCACCGCGCCGAACAGCAGCGTGACCGCGCCGACGATCACCACACCGGTCTGGGCGGCAGGGGCCAGGTTGAACACCGGGCCGGAGCGGACGATGAGGTACACACCCGCGGTCACCATGGTGGCCGCATGGATGAGCGCCGACACCGGCGTCGGGCCCTCCATGGCGTCGCCGAGCCAGGACTGCAGCGGCACCTGCGCGCTCTTGCCGCACGCCGCGAGCAGCAGCAGCAGGCCGATCGCGGTCAGCGTTCCCGTGGAGGCCTGCGAGGCCCCGTTGAACACGCCGGTGTACGAGACGGTTCCGAATCCGGCGAACATCACCATGAGCGCCACCGCCAGGCCGAGGTCGCCGACGCGGTTGACCACGAAAGCCTTCTTGGCCGCGGTCGCCGCGCTGGGTTTGTGGTGCCAGAAACCGATCAGCAGGTACGACGCCAGGCCGACACCCTCCCAGCCGACGTAGAGGCCGAGGTAGTTGTCGGCCAGCACCAGCAGCAGCATCGCCGCGACGAACAGGTTCAGGTAGGCGAAGAACCTTCGGCGACCGGGGTCGTGCGCCATATAGCCGATCGAGTACAGGTGGATCAGCGCGCCCACGCCGGTGATCAGCAGCACGAAGCACACCGACAGCGCGTCCAGACGCAGGCCGAAGTCCACCTGCAACTGCGCGACGGGCACCCAGGAGAACAGCCGCTCGTCGACGACGCGGTCGTCGGCGGAGCGTGCCAGCAGATCAGCGAAAAGCACCACGCCCCAGGCGAAGGAGGCCAGTACCGTGGCACACCCCAGCAGGTGCCCCCAGGAGTTGGTCCGGCGACCGCCGAGCAGCAGCACCAGGGCACCGGCAAGGGGCAGCGCGATCAGCGGCAGGATTGTCATCAATGCCTCAGCAGGTGCGCGTCGTCGACGTTGGCCGAATGGCGGGTGCGGTGGATGGTCATGATGATCGCGAGGCCCACCACCACCTCACATGCGGCGACCACCATGGTGAAGAACGCCACCACCTGACCATCGAGGTGGCCGTGCATCCGGGAGAACGACACGAACGCGAGGTTGCAGGCGTTGAGCATGAGTTCGACACACATGAACATCACGATGGCGTTGCGCCGCAGCAGTACCCCGGAGGCGCCGATCGTGAACAACACCGCCGAGAGATACAGGTAGTTATCGGGGTTCATCCAGCCCACCCCCTTCAAATCCTCGCCGCACCAGGGTGCCGCTGACCGACACGGCGGCCTCAGATCCGTCCGGCAGGCGGGCGGGCACATCGACGGCGTTGTGTCGGGCGTACACCCCGGAACTGGTCCAGGTGGTCGGGTGGCCCCGGCCACGGAAGCGTTCCTGGGACAGTTCCCGCTGAGTCTTTCGGTGCTCGAAGCGTTCTCGGTGCGCGAGCACCATCGCCCCCAGGGCCGCGGTGATCAGCAGCGCGCTGGTGAGTTCGAAGGCCCACAGGTACTTCACGAAGATCAGGGCGGCCAGACCCTGGACGTTGCCGCCGGCGTTGGCCTGTGCCAGTCCCGTCCATCCCGTCGTCGAGATCGTCCCGATGCCGGCAATCAGAAGGCCGCCGAAACCCACCCCGGCGACGACGGCGGCGACGCGTTGACCGCGCAGGGTCTCGGTCAGCGCCTCCGAGGAGTCCACGCCGATCAGCATGAGCACGAACAGGAAGAGCATCATCACCGCACCCGTGTAAACCACGACCTGCACCACACCGAGGAACAGGGCATCTTGTGCGACATAGAGGGCGGCGAGGCTGATCATCGTGGTGGCCAAGAAGATCGCCGAGTACACGGCCTTGGGTGCGGCGACCACGCCGATCGCGCCGGCCACCGCGATGACGGCCAGCACCCAGAACGCGACGGCCTCGGCGGTCATCGCGTGACCCTGCCGAGGTAGTAGTCGTCGTCGGTGGTGCCTTCGGCCATCGCGTGCGGCGGCCGCGTCATTCCCGGTTGCAGGGGGGCCAGCAGCTTGTCCTTGTCGTAGATCAGGTCTGACCGGTTGTCGTCGGCCATCTCGTAGTCGTTGGTCATGGTCAGCGCCCGGGTGGGGCAGGCCTCGATGCACAGCCCGCACCCGATGCAGCGCAGATAGTTGATCTGGTAAACCCGCCCGTACCGCTCGCCTGGCGAGAACCGTTCGGATTCGGTGTTGTCGGCGCCTTCGACGTAGATGGCGTCGGCGGGGCAGGCCCACGCGCACAGCTCGCAGCCGATGCACTTCTCCAGGCCGTCGGCATACCGATTCAGTTGGTGGCGGCCGTGATAGCGCGCCTGCGTGGGCGTCTTGTCGTCGGGGTACTGCTCCGTGATCGGCTTCTTGAACATCGTCGAGAAGGTCACACCGAAACCTGAGATGGCGTCGAGGAGTTTAGACACGGGCGTTCTCCTTGCTGGGAATCGGTGGAACGGGGAACGGACCGTCGTCGGGCAGCGGCGGTGTTGCCGCGCGGCGCCGGTGGTGTCGACGGGCGTTCCAGACCGCGGCGCCGACGATCAGTGCGCCAGTGAAGGCGCCGTAGATGACCACGGTCACCCACGGTTCGGCGCCCGTGGACCGGACGTTTTTGGCGATGGCCACGGTGAGGATCCATGCCAGTGAGAGCGGGATCAGCAGCCTCCACCCGAGGGCCATGAACTGGTCGTAACGCATCCGCGGCAGCGTCGCGCGCAGCCAGAAGTAGAGGAACAGGAATGTCCACACCTTGGCCACGAACCAGATCAGCGGCCACCAACCGGAATTCGCACCGTCGATGAGGCTGATCGGCCAGGGCGCGTGCCAGCCGCCCAGGAACATAGTCGCGGCCAGGGCCGAGACCGTGGTCATGTTGACGTACTCGGCGAGCATGAACATCGCGAACTTCAGTGACGAGTACTCGGTGTGGAAGCCACCCACCAATTCGCCCTCGGCCTCGGGAAGGTCGAACGGGGCCCGGTTCGTCTCACCGACCATGGCCGTCACGTACACCAGGAACGACGGCAGAAGGAGGAACACGAACCACGTGTGGTTCTGCGCGGCAACGATTCCCGACGTCGACATGGTGCCCGCGTACAGGAACACCGAGACGAACGTCAACGCCATCGCGATCTCATAGCTGATCACCTGGGCGGTTGACCGCAGCCCACCCAGGAGCGGATAGGTCGACCCGGATGACCAGCCGGCCAACACGATTCCGTACACGCCGATCGAGGTGACCGCCAGCACGTAGAGCACGGCCACCGGAAGGTCGGTCAACTGCAGTGGCGTGTGGTGACCGAAGACCGACACCACGGGGCCCAGCGGGATCACCGCGAACGCCATGATGGCTGGGATCACCGCGATGATCGGTGCCAGCAGATAGATCGGTTTGTCGACCCCGGCGGGAACGAGTCCCTCCTTGAGGGCGAGCTTGACGCCGTCGGCCAGCGACTGCAGCAGTCCGGCCGGCCCGACGCGGTTGGGGCCGAACCGCATCTGCATGCGGCCCAGGATCTTCCGTTCGATCAGGATCGCCACCAAGACCGTCAGCAACAGGAACGCGAAGATCGCCACGGCCTTGACGAGGATGAGCCACAACGGGTCATGGCCGAAGACCTGCGGGTCCGGTTGGGTCATGACGCACCTCCGCGCTCGATGCGCACCACGTCGCCGACGTCTGCGCCCAGCTGCGAATACAGCGCGCTGCCGGGGGAGTTCATCGGCACCCACACCACGCGGTCCGGCATATCGGTGACGACCAGTGGCAGCGTCAGCGTCCCGCGTTCTGAGCGCACCGTGACCGGTTCGCCTGCGTCGACGCCGATCTCGGCGGCGGTCGCGGCCGACAGCCGCGCCTGGGGTGCCCGTGCAGTGCCGGCCAGATGCGGTTCGCCGTCCTGGAGGCGCCCGGCGTCGAGCAGCAGGCGCCAACTCGCGAGCACGGCCTCACCGGCACCGACGGACACGGGTCGGGCCGGGTGTGTCGGGTCGGGGGCCGCCGGCCCGTCCCACGACGGCATCGCGGGATCGCGCAACCCGAGATCGACACCGAGTTCATCGGCCAGGGCCTGCAGAACCCGCGCATCCGAGGTGGCATTGCTGGGCAGGACCGCGCCGAACGGGCGAGGGCGCCCCTCCCAGTTGAGGAACGACCCGGCCTTCTCGCTGACCGGCGCGACGGGGAACACCACGTCGGCGAGTTCGGTGACGGCGCTGTGTCGCACTTCGAGGCTCACGACGAACCCGGCCGCGGTGAGGGCGGCCCGCGCCGCCTCAGGGTCGGGCAGGTCAGCCACTTCGACACCGCCGACCATCAGCGCGTCTAGGTCGCCGGAGCCGGCCGCGGCCAGGATCGCGGTGGTGTCCCGACCGGGGGCAGCGGGGAGGTCGGTGACATTCCAGGCCGCCGCGGTCTGGGCGCGGGCTGTCGTGTCGGTGACCGGGCGGCCGCCGGGCAGCAGGTTGGGCAGGCATCCGGCGTCCAGCGCCCCGCGTTCGCCAGCGCGCCGCGGGATCCAGGCCAGACGCGCACCGGCACGGTCGGCCAACCGGGCCACCGCGGAGAGCGCTCCCGCGCTGGTGGCCAGTCGCTCGCCGACCAGGATGACGGCGTCGGGGGGCAGATCGGGAGCCAGCGCATCGAGCGCGTCGGCCTCCGCTCCGGGGGCGCACATCACCACGCGGCCGTTGAGTTTGGTCAGCCCCCGGGTGGCGAAGGGCGCGACTGCCGTGACGGCCAGACCGTTGCGGCGGACGGCCTTGCGCAGTCGCAGGAACACGATGGGAGACTCCTCTTCGGGGTCGAACCCGGCCAGCACCACAGCTCGTGCGTTCTCGAGGTCGGAGTACGTGACGGTCATGACGCGGCCGGCGACGCGGGCGGCCAGGAACTCGGCCTCTTCGGCGGAATGCGCCCGGGATCGCATGTCGATGTCATTGGTGTTCAGCACGATTCGGGCGAATCTGCTGTACGCGTGTGCGTCTTCGGCGGTGGTTCGTCCGCCCACCAGGACGCCTGCGCGCCCGGCGGCGGACGCCAGTCTGGCCGCTGTCACGGTCACCGCCTCCGACCACGACGCTGGTCGCATCGAACCGTCGGTGTCCCGGATCAGCGGCGTGTGGATGCGGTCGCCCCGGTCGGCGTAGGTGAAGGCCCAGCGTCCCTTGTCGCAGTTCCACTCTTCGTTGACCTCGGGATCATCACCGGCGAGGCGCCGCAGCACCTTGCCGCGCCGGTGATCGGTGCGCTGCGCGCACCCGGAGGCGCAGTGCTCACACACGCTGGGCACCGACACCAGATCGAACGGGCGGGCCCGGAACCGGTACGCGGTGCCGGTGAGCGCACCCACCGGGCAGATCTGCACGGTGTTGCCGGAGAAGTACGAGTCGAACGCCTCACCCGGCGCGATGCCGACCTGTTGCAGCGCACCGCGTTCCAGGAGTTCGATGAACGGGTCGCCGGCGATCTGGTTGGAGAACCGGGTGCACCGGGCGCACAGCACGCAACGTTCGCGGTCCAGCAGCACCTGTGCCGAGAGGCTGATCGGTTTGGGGAACGTGCGTTTGACGTCGGTGAAGCGGGTCTCCGCCCGACCGTTGGACATGGCCTGGTTCTGCAGCGGGCATTCCCCGCCCTTGTCGCAGACCGGACAGTCGAGCGGATGGTTGATCAGCAGCAGTTCCATGACGCCGCGCTGGGCCTTGTCGGCGGCCGCGCTGGTCAGTTGTGTGCGGACCACCATGTCGGGGGACACCGTGGTGGTGCAGGACGCCGTCGGCTTGCGCTGCCCTTCGACCTCCACGAGGCACTGTCGGCACGCGCCGACCGGGTCGAGCAGCGGATGATCGCAGAACCGGGGGATCTGGATGCCGATCAGCTCCGCCGCGCGGATCACCAGAGTGCCCTTGGGAACCGAGATCTCATGATCGTCGATGGTCAGCGTGACCAGTTCGACCGGAGGAGCGTCGTGGCTGTGTTCGGCCAGTGTCATCGCACACCCGCCTCCTCTCGCGAGCAGACGCAGAATCGCGTGATTTCGGTCCCAAGAGTGCGATTCTGTGTCTGCTCGGCAGTGGTGGTGACCGTCATGCGCCGACCCCTTCCGGTGTGGCGAGCATCGATGCGTACGGGTCGAACGGGCACACGACGCCCAGGTGGCTCTCGTACTCATCGCGGAACCAGTTGAGAGAACTCATGATCGGGCTGGCCGCACCATCACCGAGTGCGCAGAACGACTTGCCGAGGATCGTGTCGGAGATGTCGAGGAGCTTGTCGAGATCCTCGGCGGTGCCGCGACCGGTTTCGAGTCGCTCGTAGATCTGGGCCAGCCAGTAGGTGCCCTCGCGGCACGGCGTGCACTTGCCGCACGACTCGTGGGCGTAGAACTGAGTCCAGCGCCGCACCGCACGCACCACGCACGTCGTCTCGTCGAAGACCTGCAGAGCCTTGGTGCCCAGCATCGACCCAACCGAGGCCATACCCTCGTAGTCCAATGGCACGTCGAGGTGTTCGGCGGTCAGCAGCGGTGTGGACGAACCGCCGGGTGTCCAGAACTTCAGCTCGTGGCCGGCGCGGATCCCACCGGCATACGACAGCAGTTCGCGCAGCGTGATGCCCAGCGGCGCCTCGTACTGGCCGGGGTTGGTGACGTGGCCGGACAGCGAATACAGCGTGAAACCGGGTGATTTCTCCGTACCCATCGACTTGAACCAGTCCACGCCGCCGAGCAGCACGGGGGGCACCGACGCGATGGACTCGACGTTGTTGACCACCGTCGGGCATGCGTAGAGCCCCGCCACGGCTGGGAACGGAGGGCGCAGCCGGGGTTGTCCGCGGCGGCCTTCCAGCGAGTCGAGCAGCGCGGTCTCCTCGCCGCAGATGTAGGCCCCAGCGCCCGCATGCACGATCAGGTCGAGGTCGAAACCCGATCCGCCGATGTCGATGCCCAGATATCCGGCCTCGTAGGCTTCGGCCACCGCGGCCTGCAGCCGCCTCAGCACCGGCACCACCTCACCGCGCACATAGATGAACGCGTGCCGGGCCCGGATCGCGTAGGCGGCGATGATCGCGCCCTCCACGAGGAGATGCGGTGTGGTCATCATCAGTGGAATGTCTTTGCAGGTGCCGGGTTCTGACTCGTCGGCGTTGATCACCAGATAGTGCGGTTTGGCGCCCGCACCGGTGGTGTCCTGCGGGATGAACGACCACTTGGTGCCGGTGGGGAAGCCGGCGCCGCCTCGGCCGCGCAGACCCGACTCCTTGATCAGGGCGGTGACGTCGTCCGGCGGCATCTGCAGCGCGGTGCGCAATGCGCGGTATCCGTCGTGGTCGAGGTAGGTCTGCAGTGTCCAGGGCTGTTCGGCATCCCAGAACCGGCTCAGGACCGGGGTCAGCGGTGTCGGAGTGGGCATTCACTCTCCCGATTCGATTGCCGGTGCGGACATCTCCAGCGCCTGGGCCACCCGCAGTCCGGCCAGCGTGGCGGCCCCCGGACCGGTGCCGTCGGCTTCCCGCGCGGGATCGGACAACCCGGCCAGAGTGCGGGCGGTCTCGGTGAACGGACACACCACGCCGCCGCGGCTGGCTTGGACGGGCTCCTCGGAGCGCAGCGCGTCGGCCAGATCCGTTGCGCTGGCTGGTGTCTGGTTGTCGAAGAACTCCCAGTTGACCATCACGACGGGTGCGTAGTCGCAGGCCGCGTTGCATTCGATGTGTTCGAGGGTGATCAACTCGTCGGCCGTGGTCTGTCCAGGGTGGATGCCCAGATGGTTCTCCAGCGCCTCGAGGATCGCGTCGCCGCCCATGATCGCGCACAGCGTGTTGGTGCACACGCCCACCAGGTGCTTGCCGGTCGGGGTGCGCCGGTACATTGAGTAGAAGGTCGCGACCGCGGTGACCTCGGCGTCGGTCAACCCCAATTGCGCTGCGCAGAAGGAGATTCCGGCGGCGGTCAGGCAGCTGTCCTCGGACTGCACCAGATGCAGCAGCGGCAGCAGTGCCGAGCGGGCCTGCGGGTAGCGGGCGATGATCTCGGTGGCCTCGCCCCGCAGGCGTTCTTCGACGTCGGGCGGGTAGGTCAGCGCACCGCCGACGGGTGGCCCGGGTTCGTCGGGGGCCGGACCCAGGGTCAGGTCGATGACGGTCATCGGTCTACGCCTCCCATCACGGGGTCGATCGAGGCGACCGCGGAGATGACGTCGGCGACCATGCCGCCCTCACACATCGCCGCCACGGCCTGCAGGTTGGTGAACGACGGGTCGCGGTAGTGCACGCGGTAGGGCCGCGTCCCGCCGTCGGAGACCATGTGCACGCCCAATTCGCCGCGCGGCGACTCGACCGCCACGTAGCACTGCCCAGCCGGCACCCGGATACCCTCGGTCACCAGCTTGAAGTGGTGGATCAGGCCCTCCATCGAGGTGCCCATGATCTTGGCGATGTGCTCGGGACTGTTGCCCAGGCCGTCCGGGCCCAGGGTGAGGTCGGCGGGCCAGGCGAGCTTCTTGTCCTCGATCATCACCGGGCCAGGACGCAGGCGCTGCAGGCACTGCTCGACGATCTTGAGCGACTCCTTCATCTCCTCCACGCGGATGACGTAGCGGTCGTAGCAGTCGCAGTTCTCGCCGGTGATGACGTCGAAGTCATAGGTCTCGTATCCGCAGTACGGCTGTGACTTGCGCAGATCGTGCGGCAGCCCGGTCGAGCGCAGCACCGGTCCGGTGATCCCCAGCGCCATACATCCGGTCAGATCCAGGAAGCCGATGTCGCGGGTGCGGGCCTTCCAGATGGCGTTCTCGCGCAGCAGGCTCTCCAGCTCATCCAACTGGCCGGGCAGCGCATCCAGCAGCGCGGCCACCTGGTCCGCACCGTTGTCGGGGAGATCGGCGGCCAGTCCACCGGGCCGGATGAAGGCGTGGTTCATCCGCAGACCGGTGATGTTCTCGAACACCGTGAGGATCTCTTCGCGCCCTCGGAATCCGTAGAACATCGCGCTCATCGCGCCGAGTTCCATACCGCCGGTGGCCAGGGCGACCAGATGACTCGAGATTCGGTTGAGCTCCATGAGCATCACCCGAATCACGGTGGCGCGCTCGGGAATCTGATCGGTGATGCCGAGCAGCTTCTCTACGCCGAGGCAGTAGGCGGTCTCGTTGAAGAACGGGGACAGGTAGTCCATCCGGGTCACGAAGGTGACCCCCTGGGTCCAGTTGCGGTACTCGAGGTTCTTCTCGATGCCGGTGTGCAGATAGCCGATGCCGCAGCGGGCCTCGATGACGGTCTCGCCCTCGATCTCGAGGATCAGGCGCAGCACCCCGTGGGTGGAGGGGTGCTGTGGGCCCATGTTGACCACGATGCGGTCACCGGCTGAGGCGTTCGCGGCTTCGCGTGCCAGCGCGACGATCTCATCCCAGTCCTGACCGCCCAGGGTGACGGTGGTCTCGTGGGTGTCGGTCATCAGTGGTAGGCCCTCCGCTCATCTGGGGGCGGGATCTGCGCGCCGTGGTACTCCACCGGGACTCCGCCGAGTGGGTAGTCCTTGCGCTGCGGGTGCCCGTCCCAGTCGTCGGGCATCTCGATACGGGTCAGCCCGGGATGGCCGTCGAAGACGATCCCGAAGAAGTCGTAGGTCTCCCGTTCATGCCAGTCGGTGGTCGGGTACACCGAAAACAGCGACGGCACATGGGGATCGGAATCAGGGCAGGTGACTTCGAGCTGGATGCGCCGGTTGTGGGTGATGGACATCAGCGGATACACGGCGTGCAGTTCGCGGCCGGCGTCACCCGGGTAGTGCACGCCGGAGACCCCCGCGCAGAGCTCGAAGCGCAGTTCCGGATCGTCGCGCAGCGTCCGCGCGACGTCGGGCAGGCGGTCACGGCGAATCTCCAGGGTCAACTGGTCACGGTGCACCACGGCACGCTCGACTGCCGCGTCGAACGTCTGCCCCAGCGCCTGCTCCAGTCGATCCACAACGGCGTCGAAGTATCCGCCGTAGGGTCGGGGCGAGCCGCCGGGCAGTGACACCTCGCTGACCAGGCGGCCATATCCCGAGGTGTCGCCGCTGCCGCGCGCGCCGAACATGCCCCGGCGCACCCCGATCACCTCGGAGTCCCGGGGGTCCTCGGGACGGTCGCTCATTGGAGCAGCCCCTTCAACTCGATCGTGGTGGGGGCCGCGAGCGCGGCCTTCTCGGCGGCCGCCACGACCTCGTCGCGATGTACTCCGAGCGGCATCTCGGCGATCTTGGCGTGCAGCGCCAGGATGGCGTTGAGCAGCATCTCCGGCCGGGGCGGACAGCCCGGCAGGTAGATGTCGACGGGCACGATGTGGTCGACACCCTGCACGATCGCGTAGTTGTTGAACATGCCGCCCGAGGAGGCGCAGACCCCCATGGACAGCACCCACTTCGGTTCGGCCATCTGGTCGTAGACCTGCCGCAGCACCGGTGCCATCTTCTGACTGACCCGGCCTGCGACGATCATCAGGTCGGCCTGCCGCGGTGTGGCGGAGAACCGCTCCATGCCGAAGCGGGCGATGTCGAAGCGTGGGCCCGCCGTCGCCATCATCTCGATCGCGCAGCAGGCCAGGCCGAAGGTGGCCGGCCACAGCGAGCCCTTGCGCACAAACCCGGCGACCTTCTCCACCGTGGAGAGCAGAATCCCGCCGGGCAGCTGTTCTTCGAGTCCCATGTCTAATCCCAGTCCAGTCCGCCGCGCCGCCACACATACGCGTAGGCGACGAACACCGTCGCCATGAAGAGCCCCATTTCGACCAGCGCGAACGTGCCCAACTGGTCGAACGACACCGCCCAGGGGTAGAGGAACACGATCTCGATGTCGAAGACGATGAACAACATCGCGGTCAGATAGAACTTGATCGGGAACCGGCCCCCGCCGGGCGGCTGCCTGGCCGGTTCGATACCGCATTCGTAGGCTTCGAGTTTGGCTCGGTTGTATCTTCTCGGGCCGATCACCAGCGCGATCCCGACCGATCCCACCGCGAATGCGGCCGCGATGACCCCCAGGATGAGGATGGGCGTGTAGAGCTCCATACCGTACTGCGCTCCTCGCTCGGGCTGTCGATGTGAGCTACAACACAGCCTAGCGATCTTGACGGGGCACTCGCCGCATTTTCGTTACTATCGGCAGTGAGGGCGCGTCGGATGGCCGCAGATGGCGAACGGCCAAGGGTCTCAGGGTAATTCGCGTCGATTCACGCTGTCAGCTGAGGCTGGGGGAACGCAGCAGACTCACCACGGCCTCGCCCAGCGCAATGGGGTCAATCGGGTGCGGAACGGCCGCTTCTGCGCGTGACCAGCGGGCCAGCCAGGCGTCGTCGCGGCGGCCGGTCAGGACCAGGATCGGCGGGCAGTGCTCGATCTCGTCCTTGAGTTGTTTGGCGATGCCCAACCCCCCGGCGGGGGCGGCCTCACCGTCCAGGATGGCCAGATCCACGCCGCCGGCGTCCATGTGCTGAATCACCACGGGCGCGGTGGCCACCTCGAGATAGCTCAACTCAGGCAGTTCGGGGTGGATGCGCCTGCCCAGTGCGAGCATGACCTGCTCACGCGTGCGCGCGTTGTCGCTGTACACGAGCACGCGGACGGGACTGTCGGCCATGGGCCGATGCTACGGCGACTCCCGCTGCGACTGCGTGGTTTTCGGTATCAGACCGCGGTGTCAGTACAGCGCGGCCATATCGGCGGGGTCGAAGTACTCGTCGATGCGGCTGATCAGTCCGTTGGCGCCGAGCCTCACCACGATGCACACGCGCAGCGCGATCGCGGCGCCGTTCGTGCCCGTGGCGTGCAGGACGTGCTGCTGGACGAACCCGCCCTCGAACACCCGCCGGTCCAGCACCTCGTACCGGCGCCGCGAGGTGCGGTTGATGAACCAGGCCAGCACCCGAAGGGCCCGCTCGCGCTCGTTGTCTCGTTCGTCGCCGGCGTGCCACACCGCGATGTCGTCGTTGAACAGTTCCTCGATCAGGCCGACGTCGGTCTGCTCGATGGCGCGGAACAGCGTGTCGGCGACGTCAAGGATCGCCGGTTCATCCGTCACAGACATGTCACTCCTGTTCGTAGCCGGGGTGGGCCGCGGCCAGCCGGTGTCCGACCAGATAGCGCAGCGCCGGAAGCAGGTCGTCGGCGCGCTCGTCGAAGTCACCGCGGCGGATCGAGGCGGCCAACGCGGCCTCGTCGTCGGCGCCCAGGTCGGCGATCGCGGCCCTGACCGCCTCCGCTCCCGTCGACGTCAGCTCACGCTGCACCATCCGCAGCGCGTTGGCCGCGACGCGGGTGTGGAAGTTGACCTGGCCGGTGGTGGCGTCGCGGACGTCCTTGTCGAGGAAGTCGGCGACGGCCTCGAGGAGTTCGGCCGCGGTGGGCCGGCCGTGCAGGCCGGGGGAGTCGCGGTCCTCACCGGAATCCGCCGCGGTGACGAGCGGGGCGCCCAGGAGGTTGAGCAGGTCAAATTCGGTTTCGCAGACGCGGCGACCGATGGTCGCCAACTCCACCGAGGGTGCCTGCCCCGACAGGTGTCGCTGTGCCTGGAACCGGCAGATGATGCCCCACCGCAGGGTCGCCGACACCAGCCACCAGCGGAACTCGGTCCGGTCGATGGGCGCGCCGCCGGCCTGTTCGTAGGCGGTCACGAAATCCTCGATGCTGCCCAGGCCGCCCGCGTCCAGTTCCCGCGGCGCCCCGAATCGCCAGGCCCGGATGCAGAACCAGGCCAGATCCTCGGCCGGGTCGCCGGCGTGCACGAGCTCCCAGTCGAGCACCGCGGCCAGTTCGGAGCCGTCGACGATGAGGTTGCCCATCCGGAAGTCGCCGTGCACCAGGGTCGTGCGCAGGGACTTCGGGCGGTTGCGGTCCAGCCACCGGAACGCCCACTCGAACGTCGCGGTGGTGTCGTTCATGTCGTCGAGTTCGACGCGCCACTGGGCGAGTTGGTCGGTGTCGGACAGTTCGGCGTCGTTCGGATCGGCTCGGTGGATCGCGGCCAGTGCGGCGGCGCACTGCCGCAGCAGCTTGTCGCGGCCCGCGTCGTCGAGCGCACGCTGGATTCTGCGCACGATGGTCTCGCCCGCGATCGCCGAGCAGATCAGGTACGGATGTCCCAGCGGTTCAACGCTGTTCGACGACGCCAGTATCTCGGGCACCGGTGCGCCCTGCGCGCCCGCCAGCCGCTGCACCTGTGCCTCGAGTTCCATCCCCGCATGCACCTCGTCGGCCTCGCCGGTGCGCAGGATCAGGGGGCGCGCGCCGTCGGCCGTGCGGGCCGTGAACGCCCACGTGGTGCGACTGGCGCCACCGGTCAGCCGGGTCAGGTCCTCGATCTCGGCGCCGAGGACAGCGCTCAGCGCGTCCGCGAGACTCATTTGCGGCCGAACTTGAGCATGCGCTGCGCGACGCGGCGGATCTGGATCTCCTCGGCACCTTCGGTGATGCGATACCGGCGGTGGTGCCGGTAGATGTGCTCGAACGGTTCATGGCGGCTGTACCCGACGCCGCCATGGATCTGCATCGCGCGGTCGGCGGCCTCACACACCAGTCGGTTGGCGCGGTAGTTGGCCATCGACACCTTGTCGGAGACCTCCATGTGGTGGTCGCGGTCCAGATGCCACGCGGCGTAGTACACCAGCAGGCGCACCATCTGGGCCTCGGTCTGCAGTTCGGCCAGCGGCCACTGCACGGCCTGGTTCACGCTCAACGGCTTGCCGAACACCACGCGCTGTCCGGCGTAGTCCGCGGCCCGGTCGATGCAGTACTGGGCGGCGCCGAGGCTGCTGGCGGCCTGCCGGATGCGGTTCTCGTGCAGGAACGTCTGGCCCACAGCCAGTCCGTGGTCCACCTCGCCGAGCACCGCATCGGCGGGCACCCGCACGTCGTTGAGTTCGACCTCGCCGTGGTCGCTGGGCATGTTGAAGGTCCACCAGTAGTAGGGCACCTCGAAACCGGGGGTGTCGGTGGGCACCAGGAAGGCCGTGATGCCTTCTGCCTGTCCGTCCTCGCCGGACGTGCGGGCGAAGACCAGGTCGTGGGTGGCGCGGTGGACGCCGGTGTTCCAGCGCTTGGCGCCGTTGATCACCCATTCGTCGCCGTCGCGGACGGCGCGGGTCTCCAGCCACGTGGCGTCGCTGCCGTGGTTGGGTTCGGTCAGTCCGAAGGCCATCGAGCGCTCACCGGTGAGCATGGCCTCGATCCAGTCCTTCTTCTGCGCCTCGGTGCCGAACCGGGACATCATGATCACCTGCGGGAAATTGCCGACGATCGACGACTCGTCCTGCAGGTCGTTGTGCAGGCCCAGGCCCAGGTGGGCCAGGTGTTCGCGGATCACCGCCATGTCGAGGTTGGTGCCGTCCCGGCCGCCGAACTCCGACGGCAGGCCGTAGCGCAGCCACCCGGCGGCGTCGGCACGGCGGCGCATCTCGTCGAGCAGGTCCTCCCACTCCCGACGGGGGATGCCACCGTTCTCCAGGTCGGTGCGGGCGAATTCCCGGCGCCGGTCGAAGTACTGGATGTGCTCCCGTTCCAGGGGTCTGATCTCGGCTTCGATGAACTCGTCCATCTCGGCCAGCAAACCGGGCAGGTGGTCCGGCAGGGTGAAATCCACAGTGCTCCTTCGTCGTCGGTGACGTTCAGTGACCGTAGACGGTCTTTTTCCAGATTGTGGTCAGGGTGCGGATCGCGTCCTCATCCGTGCTGTGCACGCCGAGTGCGGCGGCATCCGGGCGCAGGTACACGACGGTGAAGCTCTCGAACAGCAGCGAGATCGCGAGCGCGATGTGATCGGGGTCCAGGTCGGCGCCGTAACCCTGCTCCTGCGCCCGCAGCACCGACGCGCGCACGATGTCCATGCCGAAGCGGCGGAACTCGTTCTGCACCTCGGCGAACCGCTGCTGTGTCGACCCGAGTTGGGCCACGGCCACCATGAGCCCCAGGTTCTGTTTGAAGATGTTCCAGTACCCGGTCACCGCGGTGGTGAAGAACTCGGTGTCGTCCGCGGATTCGGGAAGGCGCACCGGAAGACCGGACAGTACATCGCGCAGGAACGACTCGGCCAGCACCGCGAGCAGGTCCTCCTTGTCGTCGAAGTAGCGGTAGAACACCGCGGGGGACTTACCCGCGGCCGAGGTGATGTCGGCCAGCGTGGTGCCGTGGAAGCCGCGCTCGGCGAACAGCTTCCGCGCTGCCGCGGTGATGGCTTCGCGGGTCTGCTGTCCCTTGTTCGAGAGCGCTCGGGTCACAGCTCAGCCGATGATCCGGTCGCCGGCCCGCAGCAGCGAACTGGGCAGATCGTGACCGACGAGCCGTTGTGCGACCGCGGCCGCTTCAATGGCCTTCGGCAGGTCGACGTCGGTGCCGATGTCGCTGTCGCGCAGCAGGTACACCAGATCCTCAGTGGCGATGTTGCCGCTGGCGCCGGGCGCGAACGGGCAGCCACCCAACCCGCCCACTGAGGCGTCCAGGCGTGTGACGCCGGCCTGGACCGCTGCGAACGCGCTGGCCAGGCCCGCCCCGCGGGTGTTGTGGAAGTGCGCGCCCAGGGGCGTTCCTGCGAGGATGGGGCGCACCTGGCCGATCAACGTCTGGACCCGGCGCGGTGTAGCGGTGCCGATGGTGTCGGCGATCGCGATCCGGTCGACGCCGAGATCGACTGCGGCGGTGATGATGTCGAGCACCCGCTGGGATGCGGTGGGGCCGTCGAACGGGCAGTCCCATGCGGTGGCGACGATGACCTCCACCGAGGCGCCGCTGTCGTGCGCGATGCGGGCGACGTCGGCGATGGCGACCGTGGCGTCGGCGGTGCCGCGCCCGACGTTGGCCCGACTGTGGGCGTCGGAGGCCGACACCACGTACTCGATGGAGTTCAGGCCCGCGGCGATTGCACGTTTGGCGCCGTTGGGGCTGGCGACCAGTGCGGAGAACTCCACGTTGTCGAACCGTGTGAGTTCGGCCGCCAGGGCTTCGGCGTCGGCCAGGGCGGGAACCTTCGACGGCGACACGAACGCGGTGGCCTCGACTTCGCGGACACCGGTGGCCACCACGGCCTCCAGCAGTTCGATCTTGGCGGCCAGCGAGATCGGCTCCTCGATCTGCAGACCGTCGCGAAGACACACCTCGCGGATGTCGACATGGGCGGGCAGTTCGGTCATATCACTCCCTCGCTGTGCAGGCGCCTCAGTTCGTCGGCGGTGTGCCCCAGCAGGCCCACGTACACCTCGTCGTTGTGCTGGCCTGGCCGGGCCGATCCGGCGTTGCGGATGGTGCCGGGGGACTCTGAGAGCACCGGCACGACACCTGGACCCTTGACGTTACGCCCGATGCGCTCGTCGAAGTGGTCGGCGATCATGCCGCGGGCCTGCAGTTGGGGGTCGGCCACCACCTCGGCGACGGTGTTGATCGGTCCACTGATCACGCCCGCCTCCGACAGGATCGCGATGATCTCCTCGGGCTGACGCTGTGCGGCCCAGTCACCGATGATCTTGTCGAGCTCGTCCTGATTACGGCCTCGCGCAACATGATTGACGAACCGGTCATCGGTGGCCAGGTCGGGCTGGCCCATCGCCGAGCACAGGCGGCGGAACACGGTGTCCTGGTTGGCCGCGATCACCACCCAGCTGCCGTTGGCGCTCTGGTAGATGTTCGACGGCGCGATGCCCTCCAACCGGGTGCCCGACGGCCCGCGCACGACACCGCCGATGTCGTAGTCGGGGATCGTCGACTCCTGGATCGCCAGGCAGCTTTCGGTCAGCGCGGTGTCCACGATCTGGCCCTCGCCGGTGACGCTGCGCCGGTACAGCGCCGCCAGGGCGCCCTGGGTCGCGAACATCCCCGCCAGGCTGTCGCCCAGGGACAGCGCCAACCGGGGTGGCGGTCCGCCGGGGAAGCCGTTCATGTGCCGAAGCCCGCTGGCGGCCTCAGCCACCGAGGCGTACCCGGCCTTGCCTGCTTCGGGGCCGGTCTGGCCATAGCCGGACACGCGCACCAGGATGATGCCCTTATTGCGTTCGCGCAGAACGTCGTAACCCAGGTTCCACTTCTCGAGTGTGCCGGGCCGGAAGTTCTCCACGATGATGTCGGAGTTGTCCACCAACTCGAGGAACAGGTCTCGTCCGCGGTCGGTGCGCAGGTCCAGCGTGACAGCCTTCTTGTTGCGCGCGTGTACGGTCCAGAAGAAGTGGTGCCCGTCGAGTTCGGCCTGCCCCCAGGTGCGCAGCGGATCCGGCGCGGTGGGCAACTCGATCTTGATGACCTCGGCACCCATGTCGCCGAGCAGCCGGCCCGCGAACGGTCCGGAGATCAGCGTGCCGAGTTCGAGGACCCGGACGCCGTCGAGTGCACCGGCGGTCACAGCGAGAACCCGTGCCGGTGCAGCCAGTCCGTGCAGATGCCAACAGCCTGGCGCAGGGTGTCGCGCTGGTCAGGGCCGGCGTAGTAGTGGTTGGCGTCGGGGATCTCGGCCATCTCCTTGTCGGGGTGGCCGATGGCCTCGAACAGTCGACGGGTGTGGCTGGGGGTGCACGCGTCGTCGGCGAGGTTGCCGATCACCAGTGCGGGGATCGCGATGTCGGGGCCGGCCTTGACAGCATCGCCGTTGGCGTCGTCGTAGCTCCACTGGGAGAGCCAACTGCGCAGGGTGCAGAACCGGGCCAGTCCGACGGGGGAGTTGTTGACCACCTGGGGATCGCCGAGGTAACAGGTTCCGGGCTTGCGGTCGTTGGGGTCGACCGCGGGGTCGAGCCAGCGCGGATCGGCCATGGTGCCGTGCACCACGAACGCGAACTCGTCATCGGGCCGCCCGGAGGCTTTGATCTCCGCGAGCTTCTCTTTGACCCACTTGGTGATTCGCCGGTTACGGGCGATCTGGGCCTCACGGTAGCGCTCGAGGAACTCGGGCGTGTACGGCGGCTGATTCGGGTTGTCGGGGTTGTAGAGATCCAACTCGGGGTCGCGCTTGCTGGGGTCGGACTCGTCGAGGATCGAGGCGTCCAGCCATTCCGTCATGGTGCCGTGCCTGCTGATGTGCGCGGCCAGCAGCATGATGCCGTCGGCGGGGATCAGGCCCAGCTTGGTCAGGTCGGGACCGTCGCCCGACGGACTGGCCGTCACGGTCGGGTTCTGCGCCTGCTGCTGGTAGAACACCGACAGCGATCCACCGCCACTCCACCCGGCCAGCACCACCTTGGAGTAGCCGAGGCGGTTCTTGGCGTCCTTGATGCACTCGCCGAGGTCTTCGACCACCTTCTCCATCAGCAGAGCCGAGTCGGTGCCCCGGAACCGGCTGTTGCAGTAGATGACGTGATGCCCCGCCCGGGCCAGGGCGTTGATCATCGGAAGGTACGCGCCGCCACCGATCGGGTGCATGAACACCAGGACCGTATCGGACGGCTTTGGCCCGTTCTCGTCTCTGGGCTTGAGCAGGTAGCTCTCCAGCACCACGAGTTCGGCGACTCCGCCGTAGACGTCGCGGACCGCCGAATTGTTCTGGTAGGCAACCAGATAGGGGATGCGGTCGTACTTGTATGTGGTGCGGGTCTCGGTGGTGGTCATATTCAGT
Source organism: Mycolicibacterium confluentis (assembly GCF_010729895.1). Classification (NCBI taxonomy): domain Bacteria; kingdom Bacillati; phylum Actinomycetota; class Actinomycetes; order Mycobacteriales; family Mycobacteriaceae; genus Mycobacterium; species Mycolicibacterium confluentis. The sequence goes on along the minus strand of NZ_AP022612.1, from coordinate 3,472,301 downwards.
GCTGCCCCAAATCGTTGGCCAGGATCTCGTCGGAGGGAATCAGTCGGCGGCGGGTGTCGATCGCGATGACCGACCAGTCCACGCGGTCGTAGTCGTCGAACTTCCGCCGAGCGCGTTCGCGGGCCTTCTCGGGGGCGCCGTGGTGAACCCCCTGCGGCGCGTGCGAGAGCAGGCCGGGCGGCATCGGGATGCCGTAGAGCGAACCGCCGTGAAAGAACGCGATCTCGTCGTAGTCGACGTTGCGGTGGTACCAGGGCGTGCGTTCGGTGCCGGGGACGGTCTCAGCCGGTTTGGGCAGGAAGTTCATCACGTAGACACCGGTGGCCTGCATGAACAGGTGCACGGTGGGCGGCAGGTGCACACTCTCGGACGTGATGACGGTGTAGTCGTCGATGTTGAACGTGAACGGGAAGTTGTCCCCGCGCCAGCCTTCGACGTCCAGCGGATTATGTTGGTAGAAAAGAGAGGTCGTCCCGACCCCGTCGATGTCGGAATGGATGAGGCGCACCTCGTACTCGTCCCGCCCGTCGTCGTCGATGGGTTGGGGGTCCGGGATGATCACCTGGGCCGGGTCGAAGGGGAAGTGCCGGCCCAGTGTGCCTGCGGGTGGAACCCGGAACTCGTCGGTGGCCTGGATCATCAGGAGCGTGGTCTCCTCGGCCGGAATCTGCCGCCAGGTGCACGCCTTGGGGATGTAGATCCAGTCACCCACGCGGTAGTCGAGGGGGCCGAACTCGGTCTCCAGGGACCCCGAGCCCTTGTGCACGAAGGACAGCAGGTCGCCGTCGACGTAGCGGACGAAGAACGGCATGGGTTCGGTCCGCCGGGACAGCAGCACCAGGCAGTCGGCGTTGGAGAACAGCAGCATGGGTCTGCCGTGCGCGTCGGTGGCGTCGCTGGGTTTGAGTTCGGAACTCAGAACGTCGGTGGGGCGCAGGGGACCGACCGAACGGTAGGCGGTGGGGTCGTTGCGGCGATACATGTTGGCGGTGCGTCCGACGAACCCGCCGCGGCCTAATTCGTCGTCTTTGAGCCCGTCGAGATCGGCGTGGATGCGCTTTGGCGTCTTGCCTTTGCGCAGGTGGACGAACGATTCCATGGGCGAGTGCTCCCTCTCAGGCCTGCTCCGTAAAAAGTAAAACTGACATTACTTTCATCTTGGGGGGAGGTCAACAGTCGACCAGTTCCTCCCAACCCGGCACATTGGCGCAGGCCCGTCGGTACGGTTCGGCCATGCCGATCTGCGGGAGAACGATCGTTGCTGGCGCACTGGCTCTGGGGGCGGTCATCGGGTGGCCCACACCCGCGGCCGCGGACACGGCCCTGGTCGCGAGTTCGCCGCCGGCGGGCACAGTCCTGCATGTGGCGCCCACCCGCGTCACCGCGACCCTCGACCAACCCGTGGGCTCGTTCGCGACTCTCACGGTGGTCGGGCCCGACAGCTACACCTGGACGACGGGTCAGGTCGAGGTGTCGGGATCGCAGCTGTCGGCGCCGCTGATGCCGCTGCGGCATGTTGGCGGCTACACGGCGCGCTACCGTGCGCTCACCGTGGACGGGAATGAGGTGGCGGGGTCGTGGTCATTCATGGTGTCCGCGCCCGAGCTCGCGGGCCTGTGATCTCTCAGGGCCGGAGCATGAACTGCAGGAAGCGATCTCGCTGAGCCGTGGTCAGCGGGCTGGTCTTCTGGCCCGCGATCTGAAGGAAGCCGATTCCGGCCGCAAACGTGGTGTGCGCGCGCAGATCTGCCTCCTCGGCGGGAAATCCCAGATCTAGGAAGGCCTTACGCACGGTGTGCAGCACGCGGCGATCCGCCTCGTCGACGCTGGCGGCGACGTGGGCGTCGGTGCGAGCCCATTCGCGCATCGTGCGCTCGAGCTTCCAATGCCGCGGCGCCACCAGTGCGGTCATCAGGATCGACAAACGTTCGGCGGGGGCCTTGTCGTCGATGTCGTGATAGACGCGATGCTCCTCGCCGCGCTGCTGTGCCCAGGACTCGATCAGCGCGGTGCGGTAGCCGGCCATGTCGGTGAAATGCCAGTAGAAGCTGCCCTTGGTGACGCCGAGACGCTGACACAGGCGATCGATCTTGAGGGCTCCGATGCCCTCCTCCGCCAGGATCGTGTAACCCGCCTGAATCCAGTCGTCCACCGACCGCCGACCGGTGCCGGATTCGCGGGTTGTCATGGTGGCAGCCTACGGGGAGCGGCATGATGGCCGTCATGACGGGAATCAATGCGCTGGTCGCGCACGAGGACGCCGAACGGGGTGTGGTCCTGCGTCCCGAGGTGGTCGACGAGTCGTTCCTGCCCGATGGTGACGTCGAGATCGCGGTCGAGTATTCGGGCGTCAACTACAAAGACGCGCTCGCGGTCACCCCGAAAGCTGGAGTGGCCCGGTCCTATCCGCTGATACCCGGCATCGACGTCGTCGGCACCGTGTCCGCGAGTTCGTCGCCGGACTTCGCCGTGGGCGACACCGTGATCGCGCACGGCCAGGACATCGGCACCGGACGCCACGGCGGTTACGCGGAGGTGGCCCGCTACCCTGCCGACTACGTCGTCAAACTCGACGATCTCAGTGCGGCTGACGCGGCCGCGATCGGGACCGCGGGATTCACCGCGGCCATGAGCGTCAACGCCCTCAGTCGGCACGGCGTCGCACCGGGTGACGGTCCGGTTCTGGTCACCGGTGCCACCGGCGGCGTCGGCAGCATCGCCGTCGACCTGCTGGCGGGCCTGGGCTATGAGGTGGTGGCGTCGACCGGGAAGATCGGCGCGCAGGACCTGCTGAGTGGTCTCGGCGCGGCCGAGGTGATCGAGCGGATCCCCGGCCCCGATGACAAGATGCGCGCGCTGGGCCGGGCGCAGTGGGCCGCGGTGGTGGACTGCGTTGGCGGCAAGACTCTGGCCTACGCCCTGAGCACTCTGAAATATGCCGGTGTGGCGGCGATCTCAGGGCTGGCCGGGTCGGCCGATCTGCCCGCGACGGTGCACCCGTTCATCCTGCGTGGCGTGACGTTGGTCGGTATCGACTCGGTGCTGCTGCCGATCGAGAGCCGCCGCGCCGTGTGGCATCAGATCGAATCCGAGTTGCGCCCTCGCCACCTGGACCTCATCACCGCTGACGTGTCGGTGCTCGAGGTCCCCGAGGTGCTGCGCACGATCCTCGCGGGTGGCGTCACCGGCCGGACCCGAGTGGTGGTCCGGAATGGTTTCTGACCCTTCGGCGTTGGGTCGCACATGAGCTCAGATCGCTTTCCGCTCGGGCAGTTCACCGTCCACCGAGTCGGCTTCGGGGCCATGCAGTTGCCCGGGCCGGGAGTGTTCGGACCGCCACGCGACCACGGCGCCGCCATCGAGGTGCTGCGGCATGCGGTGCAAGCCGGTGTCGACCACATCGACACCGCGCAGTACTACGGTCCCAATGTCGCCAATCAGCTGATCCGCGAGGCCCTGCACCCCTATCCCGACAACCTGGCACTGGTCAGCAAGCTCGGCGCCCGACGGGACGACACCGGCGCCTGGCTGCCGATCGAACGACCGGCCGACCTGCGGGCCGACCTCGAGAGGAACCTCGAGACCCTGGGGGTGGACCGCCTCGCGGCGGTCAACCTGCGGGTGATGGAGGGCGAGAGGGCCGACGCTCTGTTCGACGAGCAGCTGGACGTGATGATCGCCGCGCGCGACGAGGGTCTGATCGGCGGCATCGGGCTGTCGAGCATCACCCTCGAGCACCTCACCCGCGCGTTGGACCGCACCGAGATCGTCTGCGTGCAGAACCCCTACAACCTGGTGGATCGCAGCTCACAGCCTGTGCTCGACGAAACTGCCCGGCGCGGTGTCGCTTTCGTGCCGTTCTTCCCGTTGGGATCGGCGTTCGTGGCCGACAATCCCGTCCTGGGCAACGCGATCGTCACCCAAGCCGCGGAGGACCTCGGTCACACGCCGGCCCAGATCGCGCTGGCCTGGACACTCGGCGTCGCACCCAACGTGCTGCTCATCCCGGGCACGTCGTCGGTGGGGCACCTCAAGGAGAACCTCGCGGTGGCCGACATCGAACTCGACGCGTCGCTGCGCGAGCGCCTCGACGCCGTTATTTGAGTTCGGCCGACGAGAGCCCCAGCAGACGGCGGGCCACCACAAGCTGCTGAATCTGCTGGGTGCCCTCGAAGATGTCCAGAATCTTCGAGTCGCGCGCCCATTTCTCCAGCAGGGTCTGCTCGGAATAGCCGACGGTGCCAGCCATTTCGACAGCCTTGAGCGTGATATCGCTGGCCACGCGGGCGGCCTTGGCCTTACCCATCGAGGCTTCCTTGGAGTTTGGGATCCGGTTGTCGGCCTGCCAGGCCGAACGCACGGTGAGCAGGTATCCGGCCTCCCAGTCGGCCTCCATCCGCAGGAACTCCGCGGCGGGTGCGCTCTGCGCGTGGGCCGGCTTGTCGTAGGAGATCTCGATGCCTGCGTCGGTGAGGATCTTGCGCAGGTCCTCCAAGGCGGCGCGGGCGACGCCGACGGCCATGGCCGCGACGATCGGGCGGGTGTTGTCGAAGGTCTCCATGACCCCGGCAAAACCCTTCTCCACGTGGATCTCCGGGTCGCCCAGCAGGTTGTCCTTGGGGATTCGGGCGTTGTCGAATCGGATCACCGCGGTGTCGGAGGCCTTGATGCCGAGCTTGTGCTCAAGGCGTTCGACGATCACCCCGGGATGCTCGCGGGGCACGATGAACGACTTGATCGCCGCGCGTCCCTTCGACTTGTCCAGCGTGGCCCACACGACGATGTGGCTCGCCCGCGAACCCGCGGTGACGAAGATCTTCTCGCCGTTGATGACGTACTCGTCGCCGTCGAGGGTCGCGGTGGTGGTGACCGCGGCGGAGTCGGAACCGAAGCTGGGCTCGGTGATCGCCATCGCCGCCCAGACGTTGCGGCCCAGGCGCTCAAGCTGTTCCGGGGTGGCCACCGACGAGATCGCGGCGTTGCCCAGACCCTGGCGGGGGACTGAGAGCAGCAGTGCGACGTCACCCCAGGAGATCTCCAGGGCATTCAACAGCGCAGACATGTTGCCGCCGTTGATGTTCGCCTTCTTGCCGTCGTCGGCGGTGTCCGCGAACGCCTCGGCGCCGGCGAACGAGATGGTCTTGGCCTCCGAGATGCCCTCGAACAGGTCGGCCAGGGTGTCCAGCTCGACCGGGTAGGCGTGCTCCTTGAGGTCGTACTTGCGGGAGACGGGCCGCAGCATCTCGGCAGCTCCCTGGTGGCCCTTCTCGATGACGGCCTGGAGCTTCTTCGGCATTTCCAGATTGATAGCCATGTTTTCCAGCCTTTCTAGAGGACGACCACGCCCTCGGCGACGCCGATTGCCCGCAGGTCGCGGTACCAGCGTTCGACGGGGTGTTCCTTGGTGTAGCCGTGGCCACCGAGCAGCTGGACGCCGTCGAGGCCGATCTGCATTCCCTTGTCGGAACCGAGCTTTCGTGCCAGCGCGGCCTCGCGGGCGAAGGGGAGACCCTGTTCGGCGCGGCTCGCACCGCGCCAGGTGATCAGGCGCAGCCCGTCGAGTTCGATCGCGATGTTGGCCGCCATGAACGCCACCGACTGGCGGTGTGCGATGGGCTCGCCGAACGCCTGCCGCTCCTTGATGTAGGGGATGACGTAGTCGAGCACGGCGTGCGACGTGCCGACCGCCAGGGCGGCCCAGCCCAGTCGAGACAGCGCCATGGCCTCGGAGTAGTTCTGCGCGTGCTCAGACTCGGAGATGTCCTCGCCGAGGCGTGCGCTCAGCGGAACGCTGACCTTGTTCAGTTCAACCTGGCCGAGCGCCGCGGCGCGGATGCCCATGCTCGGGTCGGCCTTGACGGTCAGCCCCTCGCTGGCCGCCTCGACGAGGAACAGCGAAGGCCTTCCGTTGAACTGCGCGGCGATGATGAACACCTCCGCGTTCGCCGCGGCAGGCACCAGCGACTTCACGCCGTCGAGGCGGTAGCCACTCGGGGTGCGCACTGCGGTGGTCCTCAGAGAGGTCGGGTCGAACAGAGCGTGCGGTTCGGCGATGGCCACACATGCCTGCGGCACGTTCTCGCCCGCGAACTCACGCAGGTAGGTGGCCTGCTGGTCGGCGCTGCCCCAGTGGGTCAGGGCCGACGCGACGCCGCCCGGGGCCAGGATCGGCAGCGCCAGACCCATGTCCCCGTAGGCCAGGGCCTCGGCCACCAGGGCGTTGGTGATCGTCGAGCGGTGCTCGGCGATGCCGTCGAAGTCCTCGGGAATGTTGATCGCGGTGACGCCGAGTTCCGCGGCCTTGGTCAGCAGGTCGGCCGGATACTGCGCGGCATCGTCGGCGTCGTACGCGGCGGGGCGCAGGATCTCCTCGGCGAACTCCTTGACCGTCTCGACGATCATCTTCTGGTCGTCGTCGGGAGTGAGGTCGAAGTAGTCCGATGCCTTCTCGGAGCGACTCGACGCCAGGCGGGTGGGCGCCTTGCCGATGCCCTGCACGCGCTTGAACTGACGAGTCGTGGCGCCTGCGGCCGAGAACGCGGTCCTGACGCCGTAGCGCAGGCCGCGGTTGAACGGGTCGCGCAGGTTGTACTTGTCGAGCAACTCCTGGCCCACGATCGGCATGATCAGAGCCAGGCCGATGTCAGTCGCCGTGCGCTTGTGCTTCTTCAGACCGACAGCACTCTCATGGTTATTCATCATCAGCCTCTGCGGTAGGTGTGTGAACAACCGTATCTTACTCCGAAGTAAGGTCCGAGCCGACTGTTACCTAACTCACACGGTTCGCAGCCGTTCGACCACCTGATCGTGCAGCAGTCCGTTGGTGGCCAACGCGCTGCCGCCGTGGGGCCCATCCTGGCCATCGATGCTGGTGAACGCGCCGCCGGCCTCGCGCACGATGACGTCGAGCGGGGCCAGGTCCCAGAGCTTCACCTCGGGCTCGACCGCGATGTCGACGGCGCCCTCGGCGACCATGCAGTACGACCAGAAATCCCCGTACGCCCGTACACGCCACACCTCGTCGGTCAGTGCGATGAATGTGTCGCGGCGGTCCTCCCATCCCGTGGTGAGGTCGGAGTAGGACAGGCTCGCGGCGTCCAACTCCGCGACCGCCGACACCGACAGCGCGCGCTGAGTGCCGTTGAAGGAGCCGAACGCGCCCTCGCCCTTCGCGGCCCACCATCGGCGGCCCAACGCCGGGGCGCTGACCACGCCGACCACCGGCTCGCCGTCCTCGAGCAGCGCGAGGAGCGTGCACCAGACCGGGACGCCGCGCACGAAGTTCTTGGTGCCGTCGATGGGGTCGATGACCCACTGCCTGCCGACGAGCGAGGGGTCGCCGCCGAACTCCTCGCCGAAGATCGCGTCGCCGGGTCGCTGCCGCGACAGCGCCTCGCGCAGCCGCTCCTCGGCGGACTGATCGGCGTCGGTCACCGGGGTCAGATCCGGTTTTGTGTCGATGCGCAGGTCGAGTGCGCCGAAGCGGGCCATCGTGATGTCGTCGGCCTGGTCGGCGAGTTCAAGCGCCAAGGAAAGGTCCTGCTGGTATCCACCCATGACTGGAGTCCTACCATGAGCAGCGTGTGGGAAATCTTTGTCCTGCTGCTTCTCGTCGGGGCGCTGGTGCTGATCATCGGTCCGCGGTTCATGAAGCGCGGACCACGGCCGGGGTCCGCCCTCGCCTACGGGACGTTGTTGGTGACCGGCGTGAGCCCTCGGCCAGACGTGGACGGTGAACAGTTCGTCACCATCACCGGTGTCATCAGCGGGCCCACGGTCCGCGAGCATGTCGTCTATCAGCGACTCGCCCTCGATGTGAACAACTGGCCGACGATGGGTCAGCTGTTCGACGTCGCCTACTCGCCGAAGAACCCGGACAACTGGCGGTTCGCCTCGCCCGAGGAGTCGGCCAGCCCCGAACCGCCGCTCAACTAGGCGGCGTCAGCCCGCGCGGGCGGCGGACCCCGGCGCGATCTCGTCCTTCAGGGGTGCCAGCGTGGCGCCGATGGCTCCGATGGTCGCCTCGGGCACACCGAGTGCGGCCAGAGTCGCCACCAGGTGCTCGACGACGCGATCGAAATCGGCCGGATCAATGTCGAGGCGCGCATGTGCCTCGCGCATCGTGCGCCCGAGATAGGGCGCCGGTCCGCCTATCGCTGCCGAGATGAACGCCCGCTGATGACGCTTGAGCCGGCTCACGTCGGTGCCCTCGAAGTAGCCCGAAAGCTGGGGATCGCCGAGGACTCGTGCGTAGAAATCGTCGACGGCCACCGAAACCGCACTCGCGCCGCCGATCTCGTCGTAGATGCTCATCGCCCCAGCATCCGGCGACGGCGTTACGAACCGATGGCGTCGCGACTGCCGACCCCGTTACGAAGTGCTCACTGCGCCGTGTGCCCGATACGCAACAGCTCGGCCACGCTGGTGAGCTTCACGCGCGGCCTGCCGTGCGGTTCACCGGAGGCGCGTTCGTGCGCGTCGATCACGCGCCAGTGGTCGTCGGTCACCAGGGCCGGTTGGCGCGACAGCAGCCAGCGGGCGAGATCCTCGCCGCGGTCGCCGGACACCTCGTGCCCTCCACGCTCGGACAGGCCCTCCAACAGCAGCGTGACCGTGTCGGCCGAGTCCTTCTTGTTGCTGCCGATCACCCCTGACGGGCCCCGTTTGATCCACCCGACCACGTACTCGTTGCTGCTGCCGTCGACTCGGCCGTCGGTGTTGGGGATGATTCCGCTGCGCTCGTCGAACGGCAGGCCGGGGATGGGGCGACCGCGGTAGCCGACGGCGCGCACCACGAGTTGGGTGGGCAGTTCCTCACGCTCGCCGGTGTCCCTGGCCGCGACGCGCCCGTTCTCGTCGGTGACGAGTTCGTTGCGGCCCAACACAATCGACTCGACGCGGTCGGTGCCCTTGATCTCGATCGGCGACGTCCGGAAACGGAACACGATCCGCCGGTGCCCGGGGGTGGGCTCACGGTCGAGATAGCTCCGCAGCACCTTGACGTTCTGCTTGACGGTCTTGCCCGCAGCCTCGAGATCCTCGTCGGTGATGGCGGCGAAGTCGGACGGGTCGAGGACGACGTCGACGTCTTCGAGGCCCTTCATGGCACCGAGTTCGCGGAGTTCCAGCGTCGTGAACGGTGCCTGAAGGGGGCCGCGCCGGCCGATCACCACGACCTCCTGGACGGCACCGCCGTGCAGTGACTTCAGCGCGTGGTCGGCGATGTCGGTCACGCCGAGGGCCGCCGGATCGGTGACGAGGATGCGCGCCACGTCGAGGGCGACGTTGCCGTTGCCGACCACGACGGCGCGCCCGCCGGAGAGGTCGGGCGCCATCTGCTCGAAGTGCGGGTGCGCGTTGTACCAACCGACGAAGTCGACGGCCGCCACGCTGCCGGGCAGGTCCTCACCCGGGATGCCCAGCGGTCGGTCGGACTGCGCCCCGATCGCGTACACCACCGCGTCGTATTTCTCGGCGAGTTCGGCGGCCGTGACGTGCTCTCCGACGGTGATGTTGCCGAAGAACCGGAACCGCGGATCGGCGGACGTCTTCTCGAACTGTGCACTGATGGTCTTGATCTTCGGGTGGTCCGGTGCCACGCCCGAACGGACCAGGCCCCACGGGGTGGGCAGCATCTCGAGCATGTCGACGAACACCTCCGGACCAGCGGAGTCGTCGCCTCCCGCCTTCAGCAGAGCCGCTGCGGCGAAGAACCCGGAGGGTCCGGCGCCGACGATCGCCACGTGGAAGGGACGGGAATCAGGCATGGAGGATGTGCTTCCTGTCGAAGCCGGGCCGTGTGCAGGAGGGCTGTCCCGCGCGGTCGCGGCGCATTGACTGCCGCGCATGCGACCCTGGCCGGTACGTGGGCTGAACCGGCCAGGCTGTGGGGTCGCGCGCTGCCAAAAGTGATTACAGATTGGATGTTAATCGGCACGGTAGACCGCCGCCCGTAGTAAGCCGAACCGGCACGCCGGTAACCTGAACAGCCGTGGACCTCGACCGTCAAAACGATATCGCCGCGCTGGACACCACTCTGACCACCGTGGAGCGAGTGCTCGACGTCGAAGGCCTTCGCGATCGCATCGCCAAGCTCGAACACGAGGCCTCCGACCCGAAGCTCTGGGACGACCAGACTCGCGCCCAGAAGGTGACCAGCGAGCTGTCCCACACCCAGGGTGAACTGCGCCGCGTCGAAGAACTGCGTCAGCGCGTCGACGACCTGCCGGTGCTCTACGAAATCGCCGAAGAGGAAAGTGGGGCGGACGCGGAGAGCGCCGTCGCCGAGGCCGACGCCGAATTGGCGAAGCTCCGCGAGGACATCGAGGCCTTGGAGGTCCGCACGCTGCTGTCCGGGGAGTACGACGAGCGCGAGGCCGTCGTCACCATCCGTTCCGGCGCCGGCGGTGTGGACGCCGCGGACTGGGCCGAGATGCTGATGCGGATGTACATCCGCTGGGCGGAGAAGCACGACTATCCCGTCGAGGTCTTCGACACCTCCTACGCCGAGGAGGCGGGCATCAAGAGCGCGACCTTCGCGGTGCACGCGCCGTTCGCCTACGGCACGCTGTCGGTCGAACAGGGCACGCACCGACTGGTGCGGATCAGCCCGTTCGACAACCAGAGCCGTCGGCAGACCTCCTTCGCCGACGTCGAGGTGCTGCCCGTCGTCGAGACCACCGACCACATCGAGATCCCCGAGGGCGACCTGCGCGTCGACGTCTACCGGTCCAGTGGTCCCGGTGGTCAGTCGGTCAACACCACCGACTCGGCGGTCCGGCTCACACACATCCCGACCGGCATCGTGGTGACGTGCCAGAACGAGAAGTCACAGCTGCAGAACAAGGTGTCCGCGATGCGGGTTCTGCAGGCGAAGCTCTTGGAGCGCAAGCGCTTGGAGGAGCGCGCCGAGATGGACGCGCTCAAGGGCGACGGCGGCAGTTCGTGGGGCACCCAGATGCGGTCCTACGTCCTGCAGCCCTACCAGATGGTCAAGGACCTGCGGACGGACTACGAAGTGGGCAACCCGGGGTCTGTCCTCGACGGTGACATCGACGGCTTCCTCGAAGCCGGCATCCGATGGCGCAACAGGAAGGATGACTGACATCTCCTCAGCCAGTCTCCTGGCATTCGACTGGGACCAGAAGTGGCACAACTTCTGGACCGGCGCCGTGGGCGAATGGATGCTGACGCGCGGTCTGCGGATCGGGATGCTGATCATCGGCGCGGTGCTGATCGCCCGCCTGGTCAGTTGGGCCGCACAGCGGATCACCCAGCGCATCGACGCCGACTTCCAGGAGAGCGACGCCCTGGTCCGCTCGGAGACGGCCAAGCACCGGCAGGCGGTCGCGTCGGTCATCTCGTGGGTGACCATCGCGCTGCTGTGCGTCATGGTCTTCGTCCAGCTCACCGAGATCCTGGCGATTCCCGTCGCGTCATTGGTGGCGCCCGCCGCGGTGCTGGGCGCCGCGCTCGGTTTCGGCGCGCAACGCCTGGTCCAGGACCTGCTGTCGGGATTCTTCATCATCACCGAGAAGCAGTACGGGTTCGGTGACCTGGTCGCGCTGACGGTGACCAGCGTGGCGCTCCCGGCCGAGGGCACGGTTATCGATGTCACCCTGCGGGTGACCAAGCTGCGGTCCTCGGAGGGCGAGGTGCTCACAATCCCGAACGGTCAGATCGTCAAGACCGTCAACCTGTCCAAGGACTGGGCGCGGGCCGTCGTCGATGTCCCGGTGCCGACGAGCGCCGACCTCAACCTCGTCAACGACGTGCTGCACCGGGTGTGTGAGGCGTCGATCAAGGACCCGGTCATGAAGGACCTGCTGCTCGACGCGCCGCAGTTGATGGGCGTCGAGAGCATCGAGTTGGACAACGTCAACCTGCGCATCGTCGCGCGCACGCTGCCCGGCAAGCAGTTCGAGGTCGGCCGCAGGCTGCGCGTGCTGGTGATCGCCGCGCTGGCCCGCAACGGCATCGTGACGACCGCCGAGACCAGACCCATGGTGGGCGCCATCGTGCATCCGGCCACCTCCGCCGGCGCTGAAGAGGAGACCCAGGGCTCCCACCCGTCGCAGCAGGAGGAGCGGCGATGAAGTTCACGCTGATCGGCCGCCGTGAGGGCGAGCATCGGCGCTGGCCGGTTTATGTGCTCGGGTGGATGCGCACGTCGACGATCGTGCTGATCATCGCTTTCTTCGCGCTGTGGTGGGTCTACGACAACTACTCACCCTCGCCCGAACCGAGGCCGGCACCCGGTTCGCAGGTGGTGCCGCCGGGCTTCGTGCCGGATCCGGCCTACACCTGGGTGCCGCGCACCATCGTCGAGGCGCCGCGCGTGACGACGACGACTCCCACCACCACCACGACGACCACCACGACGCCGTCGCCTGAGCCCACCACCGACACGGACGCGCCCGTCCCCGACGGCGGGCCGACCGACACAGGCGAACCGCCGACGCCCACGACGCCCACGACGCCCACGCCGGCGCCCAATCCGTTCTTCCCGGTTCCGCCGACGACCACCCCCGTTCTGCCGGGCCCGGTCCCGTCGCCGACACTGCCCCGCGCGGAATAACGGCGCTCGGGACTACCCCGGCTACACTGGCGTGCCGTGATGATCACCCTTGACCATGTCACCAAGCAGTACAAACAGTCGGCGCGTCCCGCGCTCGACAATGTCAGCCTGAAAATCGACAAGGGTGAGTTCGTGTTTCTCATCGGACCCTCGGGTTCGGGCAAGTCCACGTTCATGCGCCTGCTGCTCGGTGAAGAGCACCCGACCGCGGGCGACATCCAGGTGTCGAAGTTCCACGTCAACAAGCTGCGGAGCCGCCATATCCCCGGCCTGCGCCAGGTTCTGGGCTGCGTGTTCCAGGACTTCCGCCTGCTGCAGCAGAAGACCGTGTTCGAGAACGTCGCGTTCGCGCTCGAGGTGATCGGCAAGCCTGCCGACACCATCAATCGCGTGGTGCCGGACGTGCTGGAGATGGTCGGGTTGTCCGGCAAGGCCAACCGACTGCCCGCGGAACTGTCGGGCGGTGAGCAGCAGCGCGTCGCCATCGCACGCGCCTTCGTCAACCGTCCCCTGGTGCTGCTGGCGGACGAGCCGACGGGCAACCTGGACCCCGAAACCAGCAAGGACATCATGGATCTGCTGGAGCGGATCAACCGCACCGGTACCACGGTCCTGATGGCAACTCATGACCATCACATCGTCGACTCGATGCGCCAGCGCGTGGTCGAGCTGTCGCTGGGCCGTCTGGTCCGCGACGAACAGCGCGGCGTCTACGGAATGGATCGATAAGTGCGCTTTGGCTTCCTGTTCAACGAAGTCCTGACAGGCCTTCGGCGCAACGTCACGATGACGGTTGCGATGATCCTCACGACGGCGATCTCGATCGGCCTGTTCGGTGGCGGCCTGCTGGTGGTCCGGCTGGCCGACCAGTCCCGCGACATCTACCTCGACCGCGTCGAGACCCAGGTCTTCCTCACCAACGACGTGTCGGACAACGACCCGGGCTGTGACGCCGACCCGTGCAAGGCGTTGCGCGCGCAGATCGACGCTCGTGACGACGTGAAGTCGCTGCGGTTCCTCAACCGCGACGACGCGTACGAGGACGCGATCAAGCGCAACCCGCAGTTCAAGGAGTTCGCGGGGCGCGACGCGTTCCCGGCCTCGTTCATCGTCAAGCTCGAGAACCCGGAACAGCACCAGGATTTCGACGACGCGATGCGCGGCCAGCCCGGTGTGTACAACGTGCTCAACCAGAAGGACCTGATCGACCGGTTGTTCGCCGTCCTCGACGGACTGTCCAACGCGGCGTTCGCCGTCGCGCTCGTGCAGGCGATCGGAGCGGTGCTGCTGATCGCGAACATGGTTCAGGTGGCGGCGTACACCCGGCGTACGGAGATCGGGATCATGCGCCTGGTGGGTGCAAGTCGGTGGTACACCCAGCTGCCGTTCCTGCTGGAGGCTGTGCTGGCCGCGACGATCGGCGTGGTGCTGGCCGTGATCGGCCTGCTGGTGGTGCGCTCACTGTTCCTCGAACGCGCGCTGGACCAGTTCTACCAAGCAAATCTCATTGCGAGAATCGACTTCGCCGATATCCTCTACATCGCGCCGATTCTGTTTTTCGTCGGCGTGGTGATGGCGGGGGTCACGTCCTACGTCACGCTGCGCCTGTATGTCCGAAGGTGAATGGTAGCTGTGGCTAAGTCCAAGAAGGACGATGCGAAGAACAATCACAAGGTCGTCGCCACCAACCGCAGAGCCCGGCACAACTACACGATCCTCGACACCTATGAGGCCGGCGTGGTGCTGCAGGGCACCGAGGTGAAGAGCCTGCGGGAGGGGCAGGCGTCGCTGGCCGACGCGTTCGCGACGGTCGACGACGGTGAGATCTGGCTGCGCAACCTGCACATCCCGGAGTACTTCCACGGCACCTGGACCAACCACGCACCGCGCCGCAACCGCAAACTGCTGCTGCACCGCAAGCAGATCGACAACCTGGTGGGCAAGGTCCGCGACGGCAACCTGACGCTGGTGCCGTTGTCGCTGTACTTCTCCGAGGGCAAGGTCAAAGTCGAGTTGGCGTTGGCCCGAGGCAAGCAGGCCCACGACAAACGGCAGGACCTCGCCCGCCGCGATGCGGACCGCGAGATCATCCGAGAGATGGGGCGCCGCGCCAAGGGCATGAACTGATCGGCCTGGTGTTCGCGCTGGTCTCAGCGCTCGGCTACGGCGTCAGCGATTTCGTCGGAGGGATCGCCTCGCGCCGTATCGCTGCCCTGCGCGTGGTCCTGGTGTCCTATCCGGTGGCCATGGTGCTGCTCGCGGTGATCGCCTCGGTGGTCGGCGGGCACATCACCACGCCGGCCGTCGTGTGGGGCGCGCTGTGCGGCGTGAGCCAGGCGTTCGGGGTCTGGTGGTTCTACGCCGCACTTGGGGCCGGGCCCATCTCCGTGGTGTCACCGCTGACCGCGATCCTCGTCGCGGGCGTCCCCGTGGGCGTGGGTCTCGCGCTGGGGGAGCGGCCGGGCCTGCTGGCCGGTGTCGGAATCGTGATGGCACTGCTGGCGGTGCTTTTGGTCAGCCACGGTGCGGGCGACGCTGATTCGACCCCACATCGGTTCACCGCCAAGGTGGCGTGGTTGACGCTGGGGTCGGGGGTGGCGTTCGGGCTCAACTTCGTGCTGATCGACCAGGCGCCCGTCGAGGCCAAGCTGTGGCCGCTGGTGTTCGCGCGGATATCCGCGACCGCACTGGTGTTTCTGGTGGCCGCATTGACGGCGAATCTGAAGCTGCCCACCGGGGTGCCGATGCGGCTGGCATTGGCCGCGGGTGTGCTCGACACGGTCGCCAACGTCGCGATGCTGTTGGCGCTGCAGGCGTCGATGCTCTCGCTGGCCAGCGTGCTGATGTCGCTGTATCCCGCGGCCACCGTGATTCTGGCCATGGTGGTGCTCAAGGAGCGGATCACTCGGTGGCAGGCCGTCGGCATGGTGGCGGCACTGGCCGCCGTCGCACTCATTGCCGTCGGCTGACACCTCCGAGCTTCAGTACGATCGAAACGGCTGAGCAACGAGGTGGGGAGGTCTCAGTGGCGCAGGAGGCGTTGATTCGGGAGATCGAGGCGGCCGTGAACCGGGCGCCGGATGTGGTCGAACTGCGGCTTCATCTGGCCGAATTGTTGGCCACCGACGGCAGATACGCCGAGGCCCTGACGCACTGCAGCACCGTGCTCTCGCAGGACGCGGCGAACAGGACCGCCCTGGTGCTGCTGCAGCGATGCACCGCCGCCCTGGCGGCCCCCACCGACGAGAAGGCGCCCCCGCCCGTCGAATTCGACTGGCGGGCCGCCGAGGAACAGGTCGCAGAGATCATCGAGCCTGAGTTCATCGAAGTCGAACACGCTGGCGCGGGGATCTCGGACGCCGACTACGACGTGGTGCAGCGCCCCGACGTGCGACTGGCCGACGTCGCGGGCATGGCCGATGTGAAGAGGCAGTTGGACCTCGCACTGCTGGGGCCCATGCGCAACCCCGAGGTCGCCAGGGCCTTCAACCTCTCGGCGCGCGGCGGACTGCTCCTGTACGGACCACCGGGATGCGGCAAGACGTTTCTGGCACGGGCTGTTTCGGGTGAGATCGGCGCCTCGTTCTATCCGGTCGCCATCTCCGACGTGCTCGACCTCTGGCTGGGCAACAGCGAGCGGGCGCTGCACAACATCTTCGAAGCGGCCCGCCGCAACGCGCCGTGCGTGCTGTTCTTCGACGAGATGGACGCTCTCGGCCTGCGCCGCAGTTCGCTGTCGAACAGTTCGGCGCTGCGCGTGGTGGTCAATGCCCTGCTCGCTGAGCTTGATTCGGCGACGTCCGACAACGAGGGCGTCTACGTGATCGGCGCGACGAACATGCCGTGGGACATCGATCCCGCGCTGCGTCGTCCCGGCCGGTTGGACCGGATGATCTTCGTGTCACTGCCCGACGCCGAGGCCCGCGCCGAGATCGTCCGCCTGCACCTGCGTGACCGACCGGTCACCGCGATCGACCTCGGTTCGGTCGTGGCGCGCACCGAGGGTTACTCCGGCGCCGACCTGGCGCAGGTGTGCGCCACGGCAACGCAACTGGCGATGGCGGATTCGGTGCGCACCGGGCAGGTCCGGCCGGTGTCGATGCCCGACATCGATGCGGGGTTGGCCCAGACCCGGCCGAGCGCCGGACCGTGGTTCGACGTGGCACGCAATGTCATCGAGTTCGGCAACAGCGACGGAAGCTACGACGATCTCGCGAAGTATCTGCGGCGGAAAAAGTTTCGGTGACTCAGGCGCGCGCCGAGGATCCCGACCGCGCGGTGGCAGTTGCGCAGCAGTACCTCGAGGCGCGCAGCTACACCCGTGCGCAGGAGATCCTGCGTTCAGCGCTGACGATCTCGCCGCATCATGCCGGTCTGCTGACGGAGTTGGCCCGGACCCAGATGTACCTCGGCGATCAGCGCGGTGCCGCGGACACGGCCTATGCGGCGATGGGGCGGGCACCACAGGACACCTACCCGATGCGGGTCTATGCGCTGGCATTGGCCGGCCTGAACCGGCACGACGATGCGCTTGCCGTGGCGTGGCGGGCCGTGCACACCGACCCGCAGGGCGTGGCCAACCACCACGTCTACGCGGCGCTGCTGTGCGAGGCGGGAAGGGCACACCAGGCGCTGCCGGTGATCGTCGAGGCACTGCGACGCAACCCCGCCGACGCGGATCTCCATGTGGCGCACGGCAGAATTCTGAGGGGCCTCGGTCGGCGCGAGGAGTCCACCGGGGCGTTCCGGGAGGCGCTGCGCCTCGAACCGGAGTCCAGTGACGCGCTTCACGATATCGCGGTCAACAGGATCAACCGGGGCCGCTGGTTCAGCGGTGTGCACGGCCTGATGGCCGCCGCCCGCCTGGACCCTGCCGTCGGCGACCTGGCCCGCAGCAACATCGTTGTGGCAGTGCGCACACCGCTGCGGCTGCTGACCGGATTTGCTGCGGTACTGCTGATCTTCGCGAGTCTGGCGGTGATCCCGCAGTACGAGGGCCAGTCCGTGCCCGGTATTCGGATCGCGGTCGGTCTCGCCGCCGTCGGCTACGTGCTGCTGCTGGTGTGGGTGGGTCGACGGCTGCCCCGGCAGGCGTGGCGACTGGCGTGGCGGGCTCGAAGGTTCTTCGCCGTGCGGATCGTCGTGCTCACCGTCTGTGGGATGTATGCGCTGCTCGGTGCCGCGGGAGTGCTTGTCCCCGTGCTGACGTGGGCGACGTTCTGGCTGATGTGCGCGGTACTCGTGGTGATCGTGGTGGGCTTGATCGTCCGCGGCTGACGGGTGTCGAACGGATCAGCCGGCGTCGACACACCCGGCGATCGCCGACGGCATGTCGATCCCGGCAGGCGAATCGCGGAACATCAGCTCGCTGGAGAACCGTGCCCGCACCGCCTCACGGCAGGATTCGGTCATGTCGGCCGAGCCTGAATTCTGGGCGATGCGGTGCGCATCCGCGCTGACACCGCGACCGATGTCGTAGGAGTGCCGGTCATGCGAAGTGCCACATCCGGTGCATGCCAACGCAATCGCGGACGCGCAGAGCAGCAGGGCGGGCCGGGTGATCATGGCCGGGAGCCTAGACGATGGTCGCAGGAAATGCGCGACGTAGGCGTCAATTGAGCGGTGTCGGCACGGATTCCGGTCGCTGAAGACGTGGCTTCGCATGGGGTCGTAGGGTGGGGACATGAGCGGCGGGGAGCAGCGCGCCGGTGTCGAGTTGACCAACCTCGACCAGCAACTCGGACCGGACGCCGGGGCGACCAAGCGCGACCTGATCGACTATCTCGACGCCATCGCGGACAGGATGCTGCCCGGCCTGGCGCACCGGCCCCTGACGGTGTTGCGGGTGCTGCGGGGCCGAGAAGCGTTCATGCAGAAGAACGTGCCGAAGTACACCCCCGAGTGGGTGGCGACGGTCCCGGTCTGGGCGGAGGCCTCGCACCGCGAGATCCGGTACGCGCTGTGCAACGATCGCCGCACGCTGCTGTGGTTGGCCAATCAGCGGGCCATCGAGTACCACCCGGCGTTGGGACTGGCCGAGGACATCTACCGGCCAACGCACCTGATCATCGATCTCGATCCGCCCACGGCCGACGATTTCCCGGCGGTCGTCGCGGTGGCCCACCTGGTGCGACGCGTGCTCGACGACTGTGGCCTGCAGGGTGCGGTCAAGACCAGCGGATCGCGGGGCCTGCACGTGTTCGTGCCGATCGACGATTCCGCGCCCGTCGATGACGTGGCGGCGGCGACACGGGCGATCGCGGCGCGGGCCGAGGCCCTCGATCCCGACATCGCCACCACCGCGTTCATCGTCGATGACCGCGGCGGTCGGGTCTTCGTCGACTCCACGCGGTCCGGTGGCGCGACGGTCGTCGCCGCGTACAGTCCACGCTGGCGACCGGGCCTGCCGGTGTCGTTTCCAGTGGCGTGGTCGGACCTGGGCCGGATCCAGCCGGGCGACTTCACGGTGCACACCGCTGTAGGCCTCGCCGACGCACGCGAGTCGTGGACGGAGGCGATGCCGTCGGCGCAGCGACTGCCCACCGACCTGATCGAGCAGGGCCGCACCATCCCGGTCGCACGGGTCGCCGCCATGCATGAAGGGAAGCGCCGGGCCAGGGCACGTCGCGCCGAGTCAGGTGCCCCGGACTGACTGACGTCACGGCGCGGAGCGAACGGACCCGACGTCGCTGAGCCCGCTGATCTTCAACACGGCCATCAGATCCGGGTGCGCCACGATGTCGACGCCGTCGACGTGGTCGAACAGCACGTTGATGGCGCCGCTGTCGAGATAGGAGACCTCGCTGAGGTCGAGGGTGACCCGAGTCCCCTTCGGGGCCGACGCGCGCGTCTCCGTGACGGCCGCAGAGAAGGCGGCGATGTTGCTGAGATCCAATTCGCCCACGGCCGCCAAGACTGGAGTGCCGTCCGGCAGACGACGGTTGCGCAGGTCCAGCGGGGTGGCCATCAGGCGATCCTCGCATTCAGATGGACGGTGGTGCCGGTGTGATCCGGTTCAATGTCGATGTCCTGCATCAACGCGCGCATCAAGCTGATTCCGCGACCGCGGAACGACGTGACGGCGGTGGCGGGGGCGGGTTGCGGTTTCACCCACCTCCCGGTGTCGATCACTGTGAGCTTCAATCGATCAGCCCAGGCGGTCGCGCGCAGGCACACCGTGCCCGGGGTGTCGCGATGGCCGTGCTCGATCGCATTCGCAATGGCCTCGCCGGTGGCGATCAGGACGTCGAGAGCCTGGTCCCTGCCCACGCCGGCCCGCTGCAGCCAGCCGCGGAGGGCGGTCCGCACGCCCGCGAGTTGTGCTGCGTCAGAGGCGAATTCCAACTCCAAGGGGGCCGGTTGTCGATACAGCAGCAGCGCGACGTCGTCCTGGTAACCACTGTGGGGGGCCAGATTCGCCATCAGCTGCTTGGCCAGCCCGTCCAGCACGACGGAGCGATTGTCCTGCACCACATCGACCGCCCGCGCGATGCCGTCGTCGAGCGATTCACGCCGGCGTTCCACCAGGCCATCGGTGTAGAGAACCAGAGTCGCGCGCGGTCGAATGGTCACACGGGCCTCGGGGCGCGCTCGGTGTTGGGGCAGTCCCAGCGGTATCGCGCGGGCGTCCTCCAACAGTTCGGTGGACAGGTCGGCATGGACCAGGATCGGCGGTGGGTGACCGGCGCAGGAGTAGACCAGTTCGCCGGACTCCGGGTCGAGCACCCCGCAGAAGACGGTGGTGCAACGGGCGCCGGGCAGATGCATCGCGAACCGGTCCAAACCGGCCAATGCCGCTGCGGGACTGAGATGTTCGAGCAGCAGTGCGCGACAGGCGCTGCGCAGTTGGCCCATCACTGTGGCGGCCGACAAGCCGTGTCCGACACAGTCGCCGACGACGAGTCCGATCCGGCCGTCATCGAGGTTGACCACGTCGTACCAGTCGCCGCCGACCTGCAGCGGCCGGCTGGCGGGCTGGTAGCGGACCGCGAACCCGCTTGAGACCGCAGGCCCGAGGATCGCGTGCTGCAGTGCCAGTGCGGTCTCGCGCTGCTGGTCGAGCAGATGAACCCGCTGCAGTCCCTGGCCGAGGCGACCCGCCAGAACGGTCAGCAGCGTGCGCTCTTCGGGGGTGAACGCCCTCCGCTCGCGAAGTTCGACGTAGATGACCAGAACCCCGCGCGGATGCTGCAGTGCGATGCCGGCCGTGCCGGCGTCACTGGTGTCGGCCACCAGCAGGTCCCCGTGCGACAACCGCGTCAGGGTCGCACGCGTGGACTGAGCGAGATCGGCCCATTCGGCGGAATCGCCCACCGAGAACAATGAGGGCGCCGCGTCCACGTCGTCTCTCCCGGGCAATGTGACCGCCAGAACGCGGTCGGAGTTGTAGACGCGCTGCAGGCCTTCTGCGACGGCCAGTACAGCGCCGTCCAACGTCTCCGCTTGTGCGAGTTGTTCGCTGAGCGCCGCCAGTGCGGTCTCGCGCTGGGCCTGGTAGTGGTCGGCCGTGACGTCGCGCAGCGTTCCGATGGTGACGCGCCTGCCGGTGTCGGGATCGTCGGCGTGGTTGAACGTTGCGGTGACCCACATCCGGTGCCCGTCGCGATGAATGACGGGGACCGCGGAGAGGATGCCGTGCGGCTGTTCCAGGAGGGTTCGGAACGCCTCTTCGCTCTGGCGGTTGGCGTCGGGGTCGGACCCCTCGGAAGGCCACCACGGATGCCGCTGCTCATAGGGCAGTCCGCTCGCGTCGTATCCGAGGATCTCGGTGAACGCAGCGTTGATCTCGATCACCGACCCGTGTTCATCGCAGAGGAAGAACGCCTCCTGCAGGGAGTCCACCAGGGCTGCGCGCCAACGCGACTGGTGGTCGCGCAGGCGGGCCAGGTGGACGATGGCCCGGGCCCTGGCCAGCAGTTCGGCCGCGGTGAATGGTTTAACCAGGTAGTCGTCGGCTCCGGCCGCGAGGCCGGTGATCGATTCCTCCTGGCCGGCCCGTGCGGACAGCAGAAGAACGGGCACCAACGCCGTCCGCCGGTCCGCCCGCAGTGCACTGACCAGCGCCAGCCCGTCCATGCGTGGCATCATCACGTCACTGATCAGCAGATGGGGTACGTCGGCACGGACCGCTTCCAAGGCCTCGCGGCCGTCGACCGCGGTGTCGACGCGATAGCCGTCGCTGCGCAGCAGGCGCGCGAGGTACTCGCGCATGTCGGCGTTGTCGTCGGCGACGAGGATGCGGGTCTGCGGCGCTTTCTCCTGCGCCGGGGAGGTGTCGGTTCCGGGGGCGGCGCTGTTGTCGGGTTCGGATCCGCTGGGCAGCCAGCGCAACACCTCTTCGATGTACGGTTGTGCGCCGTCGCCGCTGGTGCGCGGGGCGGAACCGGCTGCGACCGCCGCGGCAGGCAGGTGGGCGGTGCCGAACGGCACACGGATCGTGAAGGTCGTGCCCTCGTTCTCGGCACTGACGGCGTCGATCGTCCCACCGTGCAGGCCGACGAGTTCCTTGACCAGGGCCAGACCGATCCCGCTGCCCTCGTTGGAGCGCGCGTACACGTTCTCGATCCGATAGAACCGCTCGAACAGCCGGGACTGCTCGGCTTCCGGAACCCCGATCCCGGTGTCCGCCACCTCAATCACCGCGGCGTCCCCGTCGCGACGTGCCGTGACGGCGATGCTGCCCTCGCAGGTGAACTTCAGTGCGTTCGACAGCAGATTGAAGATCACCTTCTCCCACATGTCGAGGTCGAGGTGCACGGGCATGTCCAGCGGCGGGCAGTCCACCTCGAAACTCAGCCCGGCGCGATCGACCGCGGAGCGGAACACACTCGCCAAATCGGCGGTGACCGTGCCGATGTCGACTGGGTGGTAGGCGGCCTGGCCCCGGCCGGCCTCGATTCGTGAGAAATCGAGCAGCGAGTTCACCAGCTTTGCCAGCCGTAAGCCGTTGCGCCACACGACGTCCAGCTCCTGACGTGCCTCAGGCGTGAGGTCCGGGGACTGCCGGAGTGCGTCGACGGGGTCAAGGATCAGCGTCAGGGGGGTGCGGAACTCGTGGCTGATGTTCGAGAAGAACGTCGTCTTGGCCCGGTCAAGTTCGGTCAGTTCCTCGGCCCGCCGCTGCTGCAGTTGATAGCTGCGCGCGAGGCCGAGACCGGTGGCCACGTGCGAGGCCACCAGCGCGACGAAGCCGCGGTAGGCGTCGTCGAGCCGGCGATAGCGGTTGAGTGTGGCCACCAGGAATCCGGACGGTGAACCGCCCTGCTGCTGCAGCGGGACCACGAGGGCGTGCGTGGGAGGATCCGGCCAGGCGCCAGTCGGCAGGTCGGGCAACCGGTGCTCGTCGAGGTCGACCAGGACGGTTTCGCCGTGCGCCGGCGGTCGCACTGGCCACAGGGTGTCGTCCCCGGCTTCCAGACGGTCGGGCGCCGCGGCATGGCCCGCGGGGACGCCGCTGGTGCCGGCCAGTCGGGCGTTGCCGTCGTCGTCGAAGAGATATGTCAGCGTGAACGGCAGGTCGCGCAGGTTCTGGCTCAGCTGGCGGTCGGAGAAGGCCAGGATCTCCTCTTCATTGCGGACGACACTCAGGTCCGAGCCCAAGTCGCGCAGCGTCGACATCCGCCGCTCGCCGATCACCCGGTCGGTGTCCTCGCTGACCACGCACAGCATTCCGACGACCCGGCCGTCGTCGTCGCGCAGCGGACTGTAGGAAAAGGTGTGGTAGGTCTCCTCGATGTATCCCGAGCGTTTCAGCAACAGCAGCAGCGCGGTGTCCCAGGTCGCCTGACCGGTGTCCAGCACCTGATGCACCCGCCATCCGATGTCATCCCAGATCTCGGCCCACACGTCCCGCGCGGGCCTGCCCAGCGCCCACGGGTACTTTTCTCCCAGGGTGGCGCGCCGGTAGCCGTCGTTGCAGAAGAACGTCAGATCTGGCCCCCAGGCCATCCACATCGGGAACCGTGACGACAGCAGAATTCCGACCGCCGCCTGCAGGCTCTGCGGCCACTGCTGCGGTGGCCCCAGTGGCGTCGCGTCCCAGTCCACCTGCCCGAGATCCCGGCCAACCTCACCGCCGTCGGCGAACACCCTCGATGACGGTGAGCGGTCGGGATCGCGGGCGCTCATCTAGTCTCGGCCGTCGTCGTGGGTGGCCGCGGCAACCGTGTCGTAGAGGTGGAGCACCTCGTCGAGCTTGGTCACCTCGATCGGGCGCAGCACCTCGGTGTTGCTTGCCGCGAGCCGCACCGTGACCCCCTCAACGCCGCCCCGCTCATGGCAGTCCAGCACCGCGCTGAGCCCTGCACTGCCGAAGTACTTCACGCGGTCCAACTCGATGACGAGAAGCCTGCGCTGCGACGTCGCGGCGGCGCCGCGCGCCTCGTCGAGATGTGCGGCCAGTTCACCCACGTTGCCGGAGTCGACTTCACCCTCGGCCGACACGACGATCGCCCCGTCGTGGACGTCCTGCCGTATGTCCAGTTGCCCCACCGCCGTGAACCTGTCCGCCCTCGATCCGTCACTGGAAATCGATCATTGCGATCAGTATGTACCCGAAATGGTCACCCGTTAGTGCGGGTGTGTGCGGTGAGCAGCAGGTGGTCGAACCGGCGGCGCAGTGCGTCCGAGCCGAGATCCTCGGCGCTCGCCGCGGCCACCACCTGGGTCGCGAGCGTCCGGAGCTTGGTGTTGGTGTGCTGCGACCGCCACTGGAGCAGTTCGAAGGCCTGGTCGGCGCCGATCCGGTAGACCAGCATCAGCATGCCCTTGGCCTGCTCGATAGCCGCGCGGGACCTGAACATGCCCGGCAACGTCTCGAGTGCGTCCCGCCGGGCCTGGTCGACGGTCGGGGTCAGGTCGACGTAGTAACCCTCGGTGCCCACCACCGCGCCGCGATCGTCGACCATGCGGTCGGCGAGCACGAGGACGGCGTGTTCCTGCCCCGCGGTGTCGATGAACCTATGTCGGCTGGAGAACGACCCGCCCGAGTGCAGCGCCTTGTCGAGAAGCTCCTGAACGTGCTGCCGGTCCTCCGGATGCTTGTGTGACAGCAGCAGTTCGGTGGTGGGGGTCACGGTTCCGGGCTCGTAGCCATGCATGCGTGCCACCCGATCGGACCATTCCCAGCGCTGGCTCAGGAACCAGAACCGGAAGCTGCCGACACTCAGATCCCCGGCGGCCTGGGCCAACGCGTCGGTCTCGGCGTCCGGAGCGGATGACGGGTCGGGCATGGGGCCATTATTTCATTCACGTCTGCGCCAACGGAGTGCGAACGGCTGCAACCGGAAGGTTCACGAGCGTGTTTGACAGCCGTTACCGGAGGTCGGATGTGCGGCCACCGTCGTCAGTGGCGCAGGAAGCGCACGCGGGCGACTCGAGGTCGAACTGACCGCACGTGGGGCAGATGAAGGGGATCATGGGGGGGTCGCCTTCCAGGTCATGGGAGCGCTGATCTTGACGCAGCGTGGTTGGCCTGTACCCCCGGGCCCCTACGGTGAAACACGTGGGTGACGTGGTCGGCGCTGTCGTGGACAGCCTCATGGAGCAGTGGGATCTTCGCCCCGACGGCCCAGCCATCCACGGTTCCCGTTCCCTCGTGGTGCCGGTGCGCACGTCGGCTTCCCTGCCGGCCGTGCTCAAGGTCGGCGGGCCCGATGCGCCGGACAGTCAGGAGCACCTTGTGCTTCGGCGGTGGGCTGGTGACGGCGCGGCGCGTCTGCTGCGGGCCGACCCACGTCGGCGCGCGCTGCTGCTCGAACGCCTGCAGGCGCGCAGCCTTGCGGCGGTGCCCGACGTCGAGGCCTGCGGTGTGATCGCCGATCTGTACCGACGCCTGCACGTACCGGCCATGCCGCAGCTGAGCCCACTGGGGTCCCAGGTCCAGGACTGGGTGCGCGACTTCGGGGCACTGCCTCGCAGCGCGCCGATCCCGCGCCGCCTTGTCGAGCAGGCGAGCGCACTGGGACGCGAATTGGCTGGGGAGCGCGTCGATTCCGAGCGGGTGCTGCATGGCTATCTGCATTACGGCACGGTGTTGGCCTCCGATCGCCAACCGTGGCTGAGCATCTCGCCTCGGCCCCTCAACGGCGATCCGCACGCCGAGATCGCGCCGATGCTCTGGCACCGCTGGGACGATCTTGCGGGTCATATCCGCGACGGTGTTCGGGCGCGGTTCTGGGCGCTGGCCGACGCCGCGGGTTTCGATGAGGACCGTGCCCGGGCATGGGTGATCGTGCGTGTGGTCCATGAGGCGACGCGCGAATTGGCCAGGGGCGCAGCCGCAGACGGTGCGGCATTGACCCGGTTCGTCGCGATCGCCAAGGCGGTCCAGGATTAGGTGGGTGACGGCCTGGCCCGCACCGCCACCAACCCGGACTCGGCGTGCCACCAGGATGACCGACGCGCCCTGCGCGGCGAGCCTGCCTGCGGCCACGGCGCCTGCCGCGCAGGTTGATGCGCGGGCGGGTCCGCCAGCGCGGCATCGGACGAAGGCCATCCGCATGGCCCGCTTGATCTGTGGAATCACTGTCCGCCTCTCTGGCGGGGCCTGGACCGGCGCTGTCAATCCAGGGGCGCGGTCAGCGGGGGCGCAGCAGTTCGGGGGATTCGCAGGAGCGGTCGTGGAGCGCGGCTGTGGTGGTGCAGGAGGTTCCGTCGGCATAGGTGAGGGTGGCGGTGAGACCAGTGAGAAGAAGGTCGAGGCCACGGTCGAGTTCGGCGGCTCCGTCGTAGGTGGCCAACGCAGGTGCCACCGAACGTATGTGGGGGAACTCCGTGATCGGCAGCCGATGGAGCCCGAGCTGGAGGACATGATCGGTCTCTTCGGGTCTCTCGATGACCTCCTGGAGTTCGGTCAGGATGTGGCCGTGCAGATAGGCGAAAAGCACCCGGTAGACGCGGAGGGCGTCTTTGCTGGCGAACCCGTTGGAGGTCAGCAGGGCGAGGATGTTCTCAAGGGGCCGCAGAGTGCCCGGTGGCCGTTGCCCAAGTGGGGTGGCCAGAGGCCGGGTGACCAGCAGCGGCACCACCTTGGGGTGGTCGAGGGCCAACGCGCGGAATCGATGTGCGACGGCGCGCAACTGGCCCGACCAGTCTCGGTCGGCGGTGTCCACCGCAAGCTGACTCAAGACGATCTCGGCCACCCCGTCGAGGACGGCGGCTTTGTTTGGTAGGTGACGGTAAAGCACTGTCGTGTCGCGGTTCACGGCGTCGCTGAGTCGGCGCATCGACAGTGCGTCGACGCCGTCACGGTCGATGATCTCCAGTGCTGATCGCAGTATGAGGGACCGGGTGATCTGACCGTTCTTGCGGTCGAGAGCCTCCGATGACTCGCCGTCAGAGGGGCCACCAGTCGGTTGCTGCGTCATCAATGCCTCCTTATATGACACTCCGCCCACACTGTAGTCCCACGTTGTGTGTCAACGGTGTTGACAAGGGCTGCGCTTCGGCGTTGACTGAGGTATCTAGCAGGGAATACGAGGCGTCGCCATGATCGTCATCATCGGATTGGCAGTTCTGCTCGTCGCGGTGATCGTCGGAGTCTTGGGAGTGCTGAGCAACGCCGGTCCTGCGCACCCGTTGACCGACAATTTCGCTGTGTTCGGCTATCACGTCACCGGGTCGACGGGCACGCTCTTTCTGTTCGGCATCGTGGTCGGTGCCGTGGCCATGTTGGGAATGAGCACGCTGTTGGCCGGTGCCCGGCGCACGGCGGCCCGCGGGCAGGACGCGCGGCGTGAGCTCGCTCGATCCCAACGCGAGACGGCATTCATCAATCGCGACCGTGCCACCCTGCTGGAACAGCAGAGCCTGGATCCTGCCTACGGCGAAGGTGGCCAGGCTGGCTCGAATCGACCTGGACTGTTCCGTCGTTGGTTTCGCGTTCGGCAGCCGACTGAGTCCAGTCAGCGCGACGTCAACCTGTAGCGCGATCGCTCAAACACCGAGGGAAGGAAGCTGTTGGCCCCGTCACAGGCAAGAGTCCGCCACACGCCCGCTCGTCACACACTGAACCAATGAGGAGTCACCATGACCACCAACACCATCGTCCTGCTCGTCATCGTCGCGATCATCGCAATTCTGCTGATTGTGGCAGTCGCCTGGGTGTCGCGTAACAAACGTGCCGAATCCCACCGTGTCGAGGCTGGCGACATCCGTGACACCGCCGCCGAGCAGTCGCACCGGGTTGGGCAGCAGGAGGCGCTCGCCGAGGAGACCGCGGCCAAAGCCCGCGCCGCTCAAGCCGAAGCCGACGCCAACGCAGCGCATGCGACGGGTTTACAACACCAGGCGCAGGTGCGGCGCACAGAGGCGGCTTCCGCGCGTGACGAGGTGAACGAGGAATTCGACCGTGCCGACAAGATCGACCCGGACACGCATCGTGATGACACATCGCGTCCGAACTCCACAGGCCGTCCGAACCCCTCAGGCAATGGTGCGGATCGAAGTGCGCCGACAGGCAGGCAGGCGCCGCCTGCCATGCCCAGGAACAGGTAGACCCCACCGGCTGCAGCTGCTGACCAATCATGTTGCCGCTCAGCTGCCCCCAAAAAAGATAGGACAATCATGACCACTCGCCTCGGCGGCTTCTGGTACGCACTACAGCATCCGCTGGGTCCGTCCCGGGAGCTCGACTCACACGCGGATCGGCAGAAGAGCGTCGAGAAGTTCATCCGCGAGATGAGGACAGAAGAGAATCCCGATGTGGAGCCGGTTGGAACTCTCGCCGGCATGACCGCCCCGTTTGCGAAATAGGCCGCAGGACCTTCTGGTCTCCTGGCTTGAGGACGTGCTTGTCTGCGACGCGGCGAACCTGATCGACGACTTCGTCTGGGATCCACCGCGACTGTCACCAACGGTGATGTTGTTCGGGCTCGGTTGTTGTTCAGGGTCCGCGTCGCCGATCAACTAGCCGAAGAGGTTGTCGAGCGTTTCCCGCTCGCGGTCCTTCCATCGGCTCACCTGTTCGCGGACCTCGGCGACCTCGTCGGGATCGAGGTGGTGCGCCTCCTCGGAAGTGATCCTGCACAGGTCCATCGGGCCACCCACGCTCGGCGACGAGACGGCCAGCGCGTCGAGCACCCGCAGCACGCCCAGCAGGCCGTAGTCGACTCCGCGGTCGGACATCGTGAAGTTCTCCATCAGCGTGTAGGCCTGCTGCGCCATCGGTGCGCCGCTGCCGATTGCCTGGAATCCGGTGTCCTCGTGACGGCCGATCAGTCCGTGCGGGTCGATGTCCGCGATGAAGGGCTGGCCTCCGGTGTAGCCGGCCGCCAGCAGATACGTCGCCGGAGTGGCGCCGCTGGACTTCTGCGCTGGGACGTTCTCGATGAAGTTCTCGTAGTGATGTTTGAGCACGGGTACGGCGCGCGCCTGCAGGGCGCGGCCGATGTCGTCGGATTCGAGGATGGATTCGGGCTCGGACCCGAAGATCTGCTCGAGGTCATGAAGCACCGCGCGGGAGCCGCTGCCACCCCACGCCGCACGCTTACCCAACGCGTGCAGCTTCTGGTCGGGGTAGGTCAGTCCGCGGCCGGGGTCGGTGATCTGTGAATCCGAGCCCATGACCAGACCATCCGCACAGCGCAGGGCGATGACAACGGTCATCTGATCGATGCTGCCATAGTCGAGGGTGTGCGAACCATGACCACAGCGTCTTGCTGCGGGACGCGCTCGGCGCTTCTCGTCGCTGTTCTGCTGGCACTCGGCGGGTGTTCGAGCGCGGAGGATCCAGCGGCCCCGTCACCCACCACTTCCGCGACCTCTTCGAAGACCGAGGCGGCCGCCCCGTCGTCGACGCCGGAGGTCCCGCGCGGGGAACTGGCGGAGGACCCCGTGCAGATCGCCGATGACCTCGTCGACGACGACCGCACGCTGCGTGACCCGTCGTCGTCGGAGGCCGCCCGGGCCGCGGCCGCGCAGCGGCAGCAGGCGGCCTATCGCATGCTCGGACGCGATCTCGACCGGGAGTCGATTGTGCGGACTCGGATGCCGCCGGGGCTCTTGGAGTGCTATGACCGCAACATCGACGCGCGCCGCAACCTCGCCGCGTTGGGGCAGAGTTCCGGCATCCGCGACACGGTGCCGGCGTGGCGGATCGTCACACCGGCGCCGGCCGATGAACTGCTGGCGCACTACCGCGAGGCGGAAGCGGCCACCGGAGTGCCCTGGGCCCACCTCGCGGCGATCAATTTCATCGAGACCGGTTTCGGCCGCATCGAGGGCACGAGCACCGCCGGTGCTCAGGGGCCGATGCAGTTCATGCCCACCACGTGGGCCGAATACGGTGCGGGCGGTGACATTCACGCCCCGCGCGATGCCATCATGGCGGCGGCCCGATTCCTTGCCGCGCAGGGTTTTACGGCCGATCGCGACAACGCCTTGTTCCGCTACAACAACTCCGACAGATATGTCCGGGCGGTCAACGACTATGCCGCGGTGATGGACTCCGATCCGGCGGCTTTTCGCGGGTATCACCGGTGGCAGGTCTACTACGTCACCACCGCCGGCGATGTTCTGCTGCCCCTTGGCTACTCGGAGACTGCGCCGATCCCGGTCGCGGAGTACCTGGCCCGTCCATCGGCTTCTCCACCGAGGCCGACACGCTGATTAGCTACACACCTCGCACGCTACCTGTCGAATGAGGGCTGCCGTTTCAGCCGAACGTGACATGTACACGGCGTGGCCAGCAGCCACCTCGACCGTTGTCGCACCGGCGCGCTTCGCCATCGCGCGCTGAGCTGACGCCGGAATCATGCGGTCCTCGGTTGCGACCAGGTACCAGCTGGGCTTGGTGCGCCATGCGGGCTCGGTGACCGGGTCCCCCATAGCCTTCGCGGCGAACGGCACCTGCGCGTCGGCCAGAAACGCGGCGTCTGCAGCGGGCAGGTCAGCACCGAACGAACTGTGGAACCCGTCCCGGTCCTGAAACAAGAACCCACCGGGCGCCGACACGAGCGGCGACTCGGCAGCGTTCGGGTCGCCGTAGAGTGTCGTCACCGACTCGCCGGTATCCGGCGCAAAGGCGGCGACGTACACAAGGGCGACGACCTTGGGGTGCGTGCCCGCCTCGGTGATGACCGCCCCGCCGTGAGAGTGCCCCACCAACACGACCGGCCCGTCCTGCGCGTCGATGACCAGCCTCGTCGCGGCGACGTCGCCCTGCAGCGACAAGTTCGGGTTCTGCACTACGGCAACGTGATAACCGTCCCGCGTAAGCAGGTCGTAAACCGCACGCCACGTCGACCCGTCCACAAAAGCGCCGTGAACCAAAACCACGTTCCTCGATGCCAAAAAGCCGGTACCCATCACCTCAGAAACCGGACTGCGGGCCGTTCCATTCCGAGCGTGTCACCTTTGGACCGAGAGGTCGCGCGGCGTCGATACGCCTAGCGCGCACCGGCCGCGTCGGTCGATTCGATCACCTCTAGAGCCTTGGCGGCGCCGAGCTGGTCGACCATTAGCGTGAACTCGACGGCCTGCCCGGCGTCGTCGAACGACGTCGAGGTTTCCTCGCTTGCGGGCGCGTGGGCGAATGGATGCCAAAACGCCGAACTCTATGAAATGTGGACCGCGGTGTGGACGTAGAAAAAGGCCCCGGTCAGAAAACTTGCTCTGACCAGGGCCTTTCTCGGTGGAGCTGCCGGGAATCGAACCCGGGTCCTACGGCATTCCCTCGAGGCTTCTCCGTGCGCAGTCCGCTATGTCTCTACTCGGATCTCCTGATCACGCGAACAAGTCAGGATGACGATCCCAGTCGCTGTTTGGTGTCCCCGTACATCCCGCGACCGGACGTATGGGTTTGTCCCTCTTGATGACGCCAGGATCCGGGTCGAGGGCGCTCCCGGGCTGACGGACTAGCTATCGCTTAGGCAGCGAGGGCGTAGTCGCGCTGATTGGTATCGGCGCTTAATTGGTTGCAACGACGCTTACGGTGGTCTCTTGCCTGCACCGGCACGCTTCCCTTGATTCGATGCGCGAAGTCGAAACCGTTCAGCCCCTCGCACATATCCCGCCGACTTTCGGCGGGACTCGTCCATCTTACCGTCAGGTCCGACAAGGGCCAGCGATTAAACGTCTCAGACCGGTATCAGTCGAGGTCAGAGTCGCGTTCGCGCAGGAACTCCAGCAGCGCGGCGTCCCCGGACGTGAGGCGATCCACCTCTTCGCCGCCGTCGCACGTGACCAGAGCGACGGTCACCGATCCGGCGCCGCGGTGCAGCACCCGCCAATGCGCGCCGGACTGCTCCCACCGTTGCAGTACCGCAACCGGATCGAGGCTCATTCCCATGATCTTGCCTGCCATGATCGCCGGGTGGAGATAGGACTGCATGCGCTTGGCATCGACTCGGGTGCCGAGCGCACCGTGATCGATGCCGTGGCCGGGGCCGCCGAACGGGCCGGCTTCTCCACGCTGTGGGCCGGTGAGCACGTCGCCATGGTCGACGAGTCCGCCTCGCGCTATCCCTACTCCCAGGACGGCCAGATGGCGGTGCCGCCGACCGCGGACTGGCTGGACCCCCTCATCGCGCTGAGCTTCGCCGCGGCCGCCACCACCCGCATCGAACTGGCGACCGGAGTGCTTCTGCTCGCCGAGCACAACCCGGTCATCGTGGCCAAGCAGGCCGCGTCGCTGGACCGGCTGTGTGGGGGCCGCTTCACGCTCGGGGTGGGAATCGGATGGTCCCGCGACGAGTTCGACGCGCTCGGCGTGCCGTTCGAGGGGCGGGCGCAGCGGACCCAGGAATATGTCGCGGCGATGCGCACCCTGTGGCGAGACGAACCGGCGTCGTTTCACGGCGAGTTCGTGAACTTCGACGGCATCCGGGTCAACCCCAAACCGCGCCGCGGACGGGTCCCGGTGGTGCTCGGCGGCAACAGCGACGCCGCCCTGCGCCGGGTCGTGGAATGGGGTGACGGCTGGTACGGCTACAGCCTTGCCGACCTCGAGGAGGTCGCCGAGCGGGTGTCGCTGCTGCGGGGACTGTGTCGTGAGGCCCACCGAGACGCCGGTGACCTGCGGCTGTCGGTGTCGCTGCGGCACCCCTCGCCGAATGACGTGGGCAGGCTCGCCGACATCGGGGTCGACGAATTGGTGCTGGTGGGGAGCCCGCCAGCCGATCCGCTCGAGGCGGAGGCCTGGGTCGGTGACCTTGCTCGGCAGTGGATGTGGGTGCTGCACTGACCTGATGGAGATCAGGCGCGTGTACGACGCCGTGGAGCCCGACGAGGGCAGGCGGGTCCTGGTTGATCGGCTGTGGCCCCGCGGCATCGCCAAGACCGATCCTCGAGTGGGGCGCTGGCTCAAGGACGTCGCGCCCTCGACCGAACTGCGGCACTGGTATGGACACGACCCGGCGAAGTTCGACGAGTTCGAAAAGCGCTATCTCGCGGAACTGGCCGACGGGCCCGAGGCTGATGCATTGGCCGAACTGCGTCGCCTCGCCAACGAGGGACCTTTAACTCTCGTGACGGCGACCAAAGACCTCAATCTGAGCCATCTGATCGTGTTGACTCGTCTGTTGGAGGGCAGATGATGGGCGAATCAATCGCTGTGGCAGCAGTTTTCATCTGGTTGGGCATGGTGTTGGCGATCTCCTTCGTTGAGGCACCGCTGAAGTTCCGCGCCCCGGGCGTGACGTTGCAGATCGGCCTGGGCATCGGCCGTGTGGTGTTCCGCGCGCTCAACGCCTGCGAGGTGGTGCTCGCCGCGGCGGTCCTGGTGGGTGCCGCGCTGCATCGTCCGTCGACGGCGGCCATGGTGGCGCTGGTGCTGGCCGTCGCCGCCCTGGTCGTCCAGTTGGGTGCGGTTCGCCCGGCGCTGACCCGCAGATCCGATAGCGTTCTCGCCGGATCCCCAGCCGTTGGCGAGTCCAGGTCGCGGGTTCACTACGCTTATGTCGCGCTTGAGATTGTGAAGGTCGTGGCCCTGGTGACCGCCGGCATCCTGCTGCTGGGCGGATGAGCTGAAAGAGGTGCGGTTGTGGAATCGATTTCGTTGACCAAGGTTGTCGAGGAGCAGCTCGCGGCGGCCCGCACGGCCAAAGCCGGACGCTCGGCCCAGACGGTGCGCGGCGGCCACGACCACTTCCTGCGGGAGACCGTGATCGCCCTGGCCGGGGGCCAGGCCCTGGCCGAGCACGACAGCCCCGGTGAGGCCACGCTGCAGGTGCTGGCGGGAAAGGTGCGCCTGGCCGCTGGCGAGGACGCCGTCGAGTTGGCGACGGGTGATTTCGCGGTGATCCCGCGCAGCCGGCACTCGCTTGAGGCGCTTGAGGATTCCGCGGTGCTGCTGACGGTTCTGGCCGACAGTCGCGAAGCACACTGACGCCGAGGGTAAGGTAACCCTAGCCTCACCCCTCGGGTAGGCTCAGCGGTCACGATGACCGATTCCGTTTCGTCTGCCGCGCTGCCCGTTCTGCCCCGCGAACTCACGGACATCTCCGACGAGGTGCGCGCGGTTCCGCCACCCCCGACGCCGGTCCTCGCTGACCCGTACGCGATCCGGGTGGTGGACGCAGATGCAGACGCCGCGCTGATCTCCGAGTGGATGAACCGACCACACCTGGTCGAGGCGTGGGAGTACCCGTGGCCCGAGGAGCGCTGGCGTGCCTACCTGAGCGCGCAACTCGCGGGACAGTACTCGCGCCCTCTGATCGGCAGCTTCAAGGGTGAGCCGCTGGCCTACGTCGAGGTCTACCGTGCCGCCAAGGATTCGATCGCGCCGCGGTATGACGCCGATCCGTACGACCTGGGTCTGCACGCAGCCATCGCCGACCTGCGGATCGTCAACCGGGGCTTCGGTCCGCTGCTGCTGCCTCGCGTGGCCAAGAGCCTGTTCGAACTCGAACCGCAGTGTCAGCGCATCATGTTCGACCCGGATCACCGCAACTCGGCGGCGCGGCGCCTGTGTGAATACGCCGGCTGCGAGTTCCTCGGCGAGCACGACATGGCCAACCGCAGGATGTCGCTCTACGCACTGCACCGGCCGCGGGACTGAATCCCGCGGCCTGTCAGCGTCAGTCGGGAACTGCGCCGCCGATGAGTTCGGCGTAGCCGTCATGGTCGGGCTTCATCGCCGCGGCCACCAGTTCCCACAGCACCTCGTCGGTGCCGCCGCCCACGCGCGCCAACTTCATGTCACGCCACCAGCGGCCCAGCGGCGTCTCGTCGACGAGGTAGCCCGCGCCGCCGAAGATGTGCATGCACTCGTTGATGACCTCTTCGCCCAGGCGGGCCGCCGTCACCTTCAACGCTGCGGCGGTGCGCAGATCGAGCTTGTTCACCGCGGCGACGCCGTTGAGTCCGTGCCGCAGAAGATCAACGCGGGCCTGCATGTCAGCCATTCGCATCCGCAGTGCCTGATGCTCGAAAAGCGTTGAGCCGAACTGCCTGCGGTTGACCATGCGGGCATGGGTGATGCCCAGCACCCGCTGGCACGACGAGGCGACCTGCCCGGCGACCGACATCCGCTCGTGCGCCAGGCCCCAGGAGATGGCGGCCAGTCCGGTCCCGGCGCGCGCGATCAGGGCGTCGGCGGGCACCCAGGTGTCGATGTGCACCGCCGCGGTGTCCAGGGGTCCGGCGCCGACCTTGCGGTAGGGCGTCTGCACCTCGGTCTGCGCGGTCGGCACCGCGATCAGCGCCACGCTGCCGTGCCGGCTGTTCGGGTCGTGGTCGACGCTGCGGGCCACCACCATGATGTGGTCGGCGATAGGGGACAGCGACACGAACTTCTTGACGCCCCGGACTTCGAAACCGTCTCGCGCCGAACGGATCTCGGTCTCACAGATCTGCAGGTCGGAGCCGCCCGACTCCTCGGAGGCGCCGATGCACAGGACCGACTCGCCGCGGATGGCCTGTTCGCAGATCGCCTTGAGGTGATCCGACTTGCCGAACCTGCGCAGGATCGCGATCGCCGAGTCATGCAGGCTGACACCGACTCCGATGCCGGCCGAACCCAAACGCCCCAGCCGGTAGGCCAACTCCAGGAGTTTGGCGACGTCGGGGTGCTGGGAATCGCCCCACTTGGCGGTGAAAACCCCTGAGCTGCCCAGGTGTTCGATCAGTTTGCGAGGAAAGCGTTCGGTCTCCTCGGCCTCTGCGGTCCAGGCCGTCACGCGGTCGTCGAAGACCTCGGCGAGCAGGTCCCGGTACTCCTCGAGCGAGGCCCCGATGGTCGCCGTCATGTCCGAACCCCTTCCAGGTCGCGTTTGACTTCGAGTCGGCGCAGCTTGCCCGACGAGGTGCGCGGCAGCGAACCCGGTGCCAGGAACACCACATCTGCTGGCACGACACCACATTCGGAGGCCACCCGCGAGATGAGTTCGCCACGGGCGCCGTCCTGATCGGGCCCGCGGAACTCGGCGACGATCACCAGGCCCGGACGCGTCGATCCCTCGTCGGTGCCGACCGCGACGACGGCGCCCTCGCGCACGCCGCGCACGCCGGCGGCGACGCGTTCGACCTCGGTGGGGAAGATGTTGCGCCCCGCCACCGTGATGAGTTCCTTGGCGCGCCCGCAGACCACCAGACCGCCGTCGGTCAGGTAGCCGATGTCACCGGTGCGGAACCACTCGCCGGGGGCCAGGCTTTCACCGCCGAGGTATCCCGACATCATCGAGGTGCCGCGGATCTCGACCTCGCCGACGTCACGCCCGGCATCCGCCGAGTGCTGTTCGGAGGGGGAGATGCGCAGTTCCATACCGGGGATCGGCTCACCGAGGATGGCGTGCCGGCGCACGGATTCCGTTGCCGGGTCCAGCAGCTCGTCGTGGTGCAGGCCGGTGCCCGGTGTCGGCGCGGTGACGGCACAGGTGGCCTCGGCCAGCCCATACGAGGGTGCGGCGGCGCCCGGATCGAGTCCGAACCGGCTCAACTCCGAGAGGAACTGCGCAAAGCCGTCACAGTCGATCGGTTCGCCACCGTTGATGGCGAAACGCAGTGCCGACAGATCGACCTCCGGCACGCGACGGGCGTACTTGCCGATCACGTTATAGGCGAAATTCGGTGCGGCAGTCAGGGATGCGCGACTCTGCGACAACCAGGTGAGCCATCGGAACGGCGACGCCGAGAACGCGGAGGTGGGCGCCAGCCACATGTCGGCGCCGGCGAGCGCCCCGCTGAGCAGGAATGTCAGGCCCATGTCGTGGTACACCGGCAGCCACGTCAGACCGACGTCGACACCCGGGTCCACGCCGGTGTGCGTGAGCAGGCCGCCGACGTTGTTGAGCACGGCGTGCGGGGACAGCATCGCCGTGCGGGGTGTGCCGGTGGAACCGGCGGTGCCCTGCAGCACCGCACAGCCCGTGTCGTTGGGCACCGCGTGAAACGTCGTGGACCGCTGCTGGTGCGCGACGTCGGGGAGGTCGAGAAGGCGCAGTGGGGAACCGGCGTCGCGCAGCAGGCCGAGGGTCTCGCCGGTGGACAGCACCGTCCCGACACCGATGTCGGTGAACCGGGTCAGAGTGGACGTCGCCCACTGGGCGGGGTCGGCGCCGCGGATCGGGGACGGCAGGATCGACACCGCGCGACCAGCCAGCCAGGCGCCCTGGATGGCGGCGACGAACTCGACCGAGACTTCGCCCACCAGACCGATGTCGCCGAGGGGGCCGTCGGCGACGCGCTCGGCGACGTTCTCGGCGCGGGCGTGCACCTCCTGCCACGGACGAGGAATCCACTCGCCGCTGTCCCGATCCAGCACCACCAGGCTGTGCGAGGACTGCGTCATCGACTGCGTCAGCGCCGACGCGAGGACGCTCACTTCTCGGCGGGGACCTTGGCCAGGATGGCGGCCTCAAGGTCTCCGACCGTGTCGCAGCTGAGCAGGTCCTCTTCGGACAGCGCCACCCCGAGCTTGTCCTCGATGGCGACCATGCCGACGGCGAACGCCACCGAATCCATTCCGACGTCGTCGACCAGGCGTGAATCCCGTGAGACGCGGCTCATATCGACGTTGAGATCGTCGCGCAGGATCTCCTCGAGAGCGGCGGTGACGGCTTCCGGGTGAGACGTTTCCATGGCGTGCGACGCTACACCGCGGGGTTAGCCAAGGCTAGGCTTACCCCCGGTCAGGAGGCGTGGACCTCGACATCTTCGCAGATGATCAGCCCGTGCTCGGCGGTGAGTGTGTCCGCAATCTCAAACGCGCGCGCCACCCGCGCGGGAGTGTCGATCACCACCGTCGCGACCGGCACGCGCCGCGACAGTCGCGCCATCGTGTCGCCGCGGGGTGGCTGACCGTTCTGGAACCCCCACAGGCCGCGCAGGACCGTCGCGCCGGAGACGTGTTGCCCCTCGCGCAGAGAGCGGACGAGAAGGCGATGAATGGGCGCCCCGTCGTCGTGGTTGTCCTCCGCCGACAACACCGTCATCTGCTGGAAGGCGCCGGTGCCGGCCGGTGCACTCAACACCCGTCCGTCGCGTTTGCACACCTGGATCGGTTGGGTGGTCTGCAGCGCCCCGCCGAGGACGTCGGCCAGTTCCGCGGTGGCCAGCGCGACCTGGGCCGGGGTGCCGACGGCCGTCACCACCATCGGGACCTCGGCGTTGCGGCTGAAGAACCGGGCCCGACGGCGCTGTCCCGCCGAGGTGCCGTCGACACCGAGAAACGCGGTGGCGCTGACGAATCCGAGCCGGTGCAACACCGCGCACGCCACCTGGTAGGCCGGCGTGCGGCCCACCCGCTGCTGGCGCCGCAGATACAGATTCAGTTTCACCGGCCCGCTCGGCAGCGCCTGCCCGGTGGCCACGGCGCGCTCGACGGTCACCAGAGCGCGCCCGGACAGCGGGGCGATCTGGGCGACCAGCGCGTCGATGACCGTCGCGTCGTCGACGGCGCTGATCAGCACCGGCAGGTCCTCCGACAGGGTCAGTGACTCGTCGGTGCGCGCGATGTTGTGCAGCCCGAAACTGGCCACTCCGCGCAGCATGATGCTGTCGGCGACCCGGCGTTCGGCGAACCGGTCCAGCAGCACATCGGCCAGGAACCCCGCGTCGCTGCGCTCCCGTTCGGCGCAGTACACGCCGAGCTTGGCGGTTTCGTTCAACGCACTCACCACCATCTCGCAATCGACTGTCCCAGCCAGGCGGCCGCGACTCCGAGCACCACGCTGACCACGATGTTCGCGATCGCCGGCCGGTACTGCCGCTCCTCGGCCAGTCGGTGGGTCTCATACATCCAGGTGGAGAACGTCGTGTAGGCGCCGACGAAGGCCGTTCCGGCGAGCAGGGCCGCGTGGTGGCTCAGGGTCAGGCCGGCGACGAACCCCAGCAGCACCGCGCCCGTCAGGTTGACGGTCAGCGTGCCGTACGGGAACGCCGCGGCCATGCGCCGCGCGACCGCGCGGTCGACGACGAAGCGCGCCACCGAACCCAGACCACCTATCGCCGCCACCCCGAGCCACACCAGCGCCGTCGTCACGCGCGCACCCGAGACCTGCGCACCAGGCCGGTGGCGACGTGGATGGCCAGCAGGCCCAGGACCAGGCTCGCGGCGACGTAACCCGCGGCCAAGCCGTAGTGCTGGTGTGCCAGCATGTGCAGGGTCTCCACCTGCATGGTCGAGAACGTCGTCAGGCCGCCGCACAGGCCCGTGCCCAGGAGCGGTCGACGGTAACTCGACAGCGGCAGTCGCTCGAGCAGTCGGGTGCTGAAGTAGCCGAGCAGGAATGCCCCGATGATGTTGACGACGAACGTCGGCCACGGCCAGTGCGCGGGATCGGGTGCGGTCAGGTTCGCCAGTCCGGCGCGTGCCAATGTGCCCAACGCCCCGCCGATGAAGACCGCGGCAAGTTCGCGGTTGTCGTGACCGAACACGAGGCAAAGTATGACGGCGGACGTCGTCATGCGCGCACGGACGGCAGAACGTGGGCAGAATTGGCCCATGGCCGCCAATCCGCGTGCCGGGCAACCGGCAGAACCCGAAGACCTGATCGACCTGCCGCACCTGGTCACCGCGTACTACAGCGTGCAACCCGATCCCGAGGACATCGCCCAGCAGGTGGTGTTCGGGACGTCCGGGCACCGCGGGTCCAGCCTGGACGGCGCGTTCAACGAGGCGCACATCCTGGCCACCACGCAGGCGATCGTGGAATACCGTGCCGCCCAGGGCACCACCGGACCGTTGTTCATCGGGCGTGACACACACGGCCTGTCGGAGCCGGCGTGGACGTCGGCACTGGAGGTGCTGGCCGCCAACGACGTTGTCGCGGTGATCGATTCGGCCGACCGCTACACACCCACACCCGCGATCAGCCACGCGATCCTGACCTTCAACTCCGGCCGCGACGCCGACTTGGCCGACGGCATCGTGGTCACCCCGTCACACAACCCGCCCCGTGACGGCGGCTTCAAGTACAACCCGCCCAACGGCGGCCCGGCCGACACCGATGCGACAGCCGCAATTGCCAAGCGCGCCAACGAGATCCTGCGCGATGGTCGCAAAGACGTCAAACGTATCCCGCTGGTGCGCGCGCTGCAGACCGCGCAGCGTCACGACTACATGGACGCCTATGTGGCCGACCTGCCCAACGTCGTCGATCTGCACGCGATCCGTGCCGAAGGCGTGCGCATCGGCGCCGACCCGCTGGGCGGCGCCAGTGTGGACTACTGGGGGGCGATCGCCGAACGTCACGGCATCGACCTCACGGTGGTCAATCCGCTGGTGGACGCGACATGGCGGTTCATGACGCTGGACACCGACGGCAAGATCCGGATGGACTGCAGTTCACCCAATGCCATGGCGTCGCTGATCAGCAAGATCGACGGAGGTGGCGCTGCCTACCAGATCGCCACCGGCAACGACGCCGACTCCGACCGGCACGGCATCGTCACCCCCGACGGGGGTCTGATGAACCCCAACCACTACCTCGCGGTGGCCATCGACTACCTCTACACGCACCGTCCCGACTGGCCCGACACCGTGGCCGTCGGCAAGACCGCGGTCAGCAGTTCGATCATCGACCGCGTGGTGGCCGGGATCGGGCGCAAGCTCGTCGAGGTCCCCGTCGGGTTCAAGTGGTTCGTGGACGGGCTGATCGGCGGGACAATCGGATTCGGTGGCGAGGAGTCCGCGGGCGCGTCGTTCCTGCGCAAGGACGGCACGGTGTGGACCACCGACAAGGACGGCATCATCCTGGCACTGCTGGCCTCGGAGATCCTGGCGGTGACCGGACAGACGCCGTCGCAGCGGTATGCCGAACTGGCCGCCAAGTACGGCGCGCCGACCTATGCGCGCATCGACGCCCCGGCCGACCGGGAGCAGAAGGCCCGGCTGTCGAAGCTGTCCGCGGAACAGGTCAGGGCCACCGAACTGGCCGGCGAGGCGATCACCGCCAAGCTGACGACGGCACCCGGCAACGGTGCGGGCCTCGGGGGCTTGAAGGTGACCACCGAGAACGCCTGGTTTGCCGCGCGGCCCTCGGGCACCGAGGACGTCTACAAGATCTACGCGGAGTCCTTCCTGGGGCCCGAGCATCTGGCGGAGGTGCAGGAGGCCGCCAAGGACGTGGTCAATACAGTCATCGGGTGAGCTCTTGTACGGAGGACGACTGTAAGAAGCCCGCCAAGCGGAAGCTGCCGCGCGAGGTCTGGGTACTGGTCGCAGCAAACGTGGTGGTCGCGCTGGGCTACGGGGTGGTCGCTCCGGTGTTGCCGCAATACGCCCGCCACTTCGGCGTCAGCATCGCTGCGGCGACGTTCGTCATCACCGCCTTCGCCGTCATGCGACTGGTCGGGGCGCCGCCGGCCGGATTCCTGGTGCAGCGGCTGGGGGAGCGGCGGGTCTACATCTCCGGCCTGCTGATCGTCGCAGTCTCGACGGCGGCCTGCGCGCTGGCCGAAAGTTATTGGCAGCTGCTGTTGTTCCGCTCGCTGGGCGGCGTCGGGTCGGCCATGTTCACGGTGTCCTCGCTGGGCCTGATGATCCGGATCTCGCCGGCCGACGCGCGGGGCCGCGTGGCCGGGTTGTTCTCCTCGGGCTTCATGATCGGCTCGGTGGGCGGGCCGATCCTGGGCGCCCTGACCGCCGGCTTCGGCCTGTCGGCGCCGTTCCTGATCTACGGCGCCGCGTTGGTGGTCGCCGCGTTGGTGGTGTTCGTCAGCCTGCGGCATTCCCATCTGGCCGCCCCGGACGAGTCCACCGAGCCGCCGGTGCCGTTCGCGACGGTGTTCCGGCACGGGGCGTACAAGGCGGCGCTGTTGTCGAACTTCGCGACCGGCTGGGCGTCGTTCGGGCTGCGGATCGCGCTGGTGCCGCTGTTCGTGGTGGAGGTGCTGGGTCGCAGCCCGGGCGCGGCCGGGATGGCGCTGACCGCCTTCGCGGTGGGCAACATCTCGGTGGTGGTTCCCAGCGGGTATATGTCCGATCGGTTCGGCCGGCGCAGGCTGGTGATCTTCGGTCTGGTGCTGGCGGCCGTGTCGACCGGTTTGGTGGGCTTCAGCGACTCGCTGACGGTGTTTCTGGTGGCCGGTTATGTGGCGGGCGCGGCGACCGGGATCTTCATCTCGCCGCAGCAGGCCGCGGTCGCCGACGTGGTGGGCAACAAGGCGCGCGGTGGGACCGCGGTGGCGACGTTCCAGATGATGGCCGACGTCGGATCGATCGGTGGATCGCTGTTGGTCGGGCTGATCGCCCAGTACCTGTCGTTCTCCTGGGCCTTTGTCATCAGCGGGCTGATCCTGCTGCTGGCCGCGCTGGGCTGGATCTTCGCCCCGGAGACCCATCGGGAACCGCCCGCGGGGCACACTCCGGCCCGTTCGATCGGCCCGGAGGCCGGTGGAGAGGTGCCGTGACCAGCCGTTTTGAGGCTTGGTGCGTATGTGGTGTAACTTCTACACGCACCACTTGAGGGGCTATGGCGCAGTTGGTAGCGCACCACACTGGCAGTGTGGGGGTCAGGGGTTCGAATCCCCTTAGCTCCACAAGGGAAAACCCGTTCCGGCTTCGGCCGGGGCGGGTTTTTTCGTGTCTCGTGGGACACGAGCGCCTGGCGCTGGAAGCTGATCAGGCCTCGTCCGGGCGCTCCTTGGGCCTGCGCGGGCGCCGCACCGGTGGTTGGGTCGACCACGCACCACCGGCGCGGAACAACTCCGGTGGCCGGCCGCCGCGGGGGCTGGCCTTGGCTCGTTTGCCGGTCGGCGTGACGTAGCTGTCCGGCGACGCGGTCGTCGGTGTCAGCGTGGTCAGGCTGCGACGGAA
This sequence comes from Mycolicibacterium confluentis, assembly GCF_010729895.1. Taxonomy (NCBI): domain Bacteria; kingdom Bacillati; phylum Actinomycetota; class Actinomycetes; order Mycobacteriales; family Mycobacteriaceae; genus Mycobacterium; species Mycolicibacterium confluentis. The sequence goes on along the minus strand of NZ_AP022612.1, from coordinate 3,429,528 downwards.
GTTGGCCGGATCGATCTCGGCCTGCCACAACTCTTCGTACACGCTCTGCAGTTCCGACAGCGCAAAGGTCTCGCCGACGAATGCCGTTGCCAGGTCGGTCTGTTCGAGTTGTTCAGCCGCCCGGTCTATGGCGTCGGAGAGGATGCGGTGGTGGTCGAATGCCAGCGGGAGATTCTCCACCGCGTCGGCGACCGGCCATAACCGGACAGCGGCGGCATCGGTGCCGGCCCGCAGGCCTCCGGGGTCCGGCATTACGGCGAGGTAGGCAACGGTGACGACGTTGGTGCGCGGGTCGCGCCCGGGGTCGCCATAGGCGCCGAACTGCGCCAGGTGTTTGGGCGCGATCACCCCGGTCTCTTCGCGCAGTTCCCGCCGCGCCGCGTCGTCGAGGGTCTCGTCGGGCCGTTTGAATCCGCCGGGCAATGCCCATGTTCCCGCGTAGGGGTCGCGACCACGCCGCACCAGGAGCACATGGAGGCGGCCTTCCCACATCGTCAAGATCACGATGTCGACCGTCACAGCGAAAGAGGGGTAGGCGGAGCTGTCGTACCCCTTGGGGACACTGCCTCCAGACCCGCTCATGCTGGGCAGCCTAACCGGTAATGGTCAGATCGACAAATATCTGTTATGGTCAGTCCGACAATTACCAGGCTGGGGACGGCCGGAACGGGGGCACCATGGCGAATGAGAGCAACACCGACGTCAACGGATTGCATGCGCGGATCGCGAAGTTGGAGGCCCTGCTCGCGCAGCAGTCCGCCGCTGAGACCTCCCGCGCTGATATCTGGTACTTGCTCGACCGGTCCGGATCGATGGGGTCGATCGCCGAATACGTGGTGCAGGGTTTCGACGAGTTCGTCGCGGAACAGCGCGAGGAGCAGGGGGTGGCCACCATGACCCTGGTTCAGTTCGACGGTGAGGATGTCCACGACGTGCTGATCGACGCCGAACCGCTGGACCGGGTCCGGTCGATCGCCGGACGGTTCGCACCACGCGGGATGACGCCTTTGTACGACGCGATCGCGGTGATGCTGGACCGCGCCGAGGCTCACCTGGAGCGATCGGGCGGCGAAGCGGCAGACCAGTTGGTCGTCATCATGACCGACGGTTTGGAGAATGCCAGCCAGCACTGGAGCACCACGGCGATCTTCCAACGTATAGAAGGGCTGCGGAAGGCGGGTTGGACCTTCGTGTTCGCGGGCGCCAACCAGGACAGTTACGAAACCGGTGCGGAACTTGGCATGGCCAAGGGAAACACGTCCAACTTCACCGCTTCGCCGACGAGTGTGCTGGCCACCCACCGCGGACTGACCCGGTCCGTGCGGGAGTGGCGGGGCAAGCCGCGGGCCACTCGACTCGCCGATGCCGACGACTTCTGGGGCGGCGTCAAGGAAGGTGAGGGCGAGGGTGCGAACGGATGATGTGGACGCGCCGCGCAGCAGTTGAGGGTGAACGAATGGCGTTCGCTGCCACCGGGGCGGGGGTGATCGCGTCGAAGACGTGGCGGCCCGCGCCAGCTCCTCCCAGGCCGACGAAGCCGCCGGCAACACGACGGTGAGCGTGCCCAGGGGCTGCGTACGCCCACTCAAGCCCCGAAAAGGCAGCTGCCGCAGGTGGTGTCCCACCGGCGGCAGCTGTACTTCAGGTCGGCGTACCGAACCGACGACTAGAGGCGTTGCTCAGTCCATGGTCCAGGTGAAGTGGTAGTCGGCCACCCGGAGGATGGCGTCCTCATCATCGACGGGCGGATAGATCCACTCGGTGTTGATGCGGTGTTTGAACGCCTTGGCCTCGCTGCCGGTCATCTGCACCCTGCGGTCCCAGCCGGTGGTGAGCACCGCTCCTGCGGGGCCGAGATCCAGACAGGTCACGTACGGGTTGGGGGCGAAGGGGACCGGCTCGAGGCCCATGAGATCGGCCGCGACGTTGTGGCCGGCGAACTTGCCCAGCGGTGTCGCGTACTGGCAGCTCTGCATCGTGACGTGGCCGCCCTCAACCGTCGCCGCCGCGGTGTCACCGGCGGCGAACACGCTCGGAGTCGTGGGGACCCGCAGGAATTCGTCGACGACGAGTCGGCCGAGCCCGTCTCGCTCACCCGGGATCATCTGCGTGAGCGGACTCGCAGACATCCCTACGGTCCATACCGTCGTGGCGGTTGGAATGATCTCACCGTCGGCGAGCCGCACCTGCGATTCGGTGACTTCGCTGACCTCAGAACCCAGACGAAGCTCAATTCCCAACTGCTGCAGCGCCTCTGTGATGTAGGGGCGCGGACCCTCACCAAGCTGCGCCCCGACTTCATCGCACCGATCGACAAGGAGGACCCGGGCGCGCCCAGTGTGCGCGTCGGCCATCTCGCGCAGGCGCCCCATCAGCTCGGTGGCGATCTCCAAGCCGGTGAAGCCGGCACCGATGACGACGGCAGCGAACCGGCTCTCCGGCGCGACATTGTCGGCGTGGGTTTCGAGGCGCTGGACGTGGCGCTCAAGCGTGTCCGCGGCAGCGATCGTGTCGATGTTGAACAGGAACTCCCGACCGGGCAGCTCCGGTCGGAAGACCTGACTTCCGGTGGCGAGCACGAGTCGGTCATATATCAGGCTCCGAACCTGGCCGGTGGCGTCGCAGATCGTGACAGCCTTTGCCGCAGTGTCGATCTTGGTCACGCGGGCGCGAATGCGCTCAACGCCGATCGGCTTGAGCACGCGGTCCAGCAGGACCGACATCTGGCCGGGATCGCGTTCGTACAGTCTGGGCCGGATCACCATCTCATCGCTGTCGCTGACGAGGGTGATCTGCGGAGCGGTACCCGCAGTTCCGTTCTCGCGCGCTACCCGCGCAGCTGCCGCGGCACTCCACACGCCGGCGAAACCGCCGCCGATCACCAGGATCTTCATCACCTTTGACACTCCCTTGTTTGTTGTCTCTTCGATTGCCATGGCTCAGCAGCACCGTGGATCCCGCCCTCGGAAGCGCAAGCGCCACCAAGAGGTACGGGCCTACGGTGGGCAGGACAGTGGGCGTTCACACCGTTACGACGCCGCAGCGGTGCTGATTGTGATCCGGGGTGACCACCGTCACTCCGCAGATGCGCCGCAGGGTCCGACCCCTCTGCCTCTGTTGTGATCGGGACCGGCGAGCCATTGGTCGAACCCGATGCTGCCGCGGTCGGCGGCGTCGTTGCCCCGCAGTGCCCCGCAAGCTGATCCGCGCCAGACTCTTCCTGGCAACGCCAGCGGGAAGCAGAGCCGTGGGACTCCGTCGAACGCGAACATCCGACGGACCAATGTCGATCAACATTTCGTCGCCGGGGCCGGCCAAGTCGGTCACACGCCCGGCGGGCGGCCCCTCCGCGAGTTCGACCAGCCGAGTCCCGACGTCGCGGGCGGCAACGGGGCGCAGCAACATCCTCGGCACGGCGACAATGCGCCCGAGGGATGCCCGCTGCACGATCTGTTCGGCGAACTCGTGAAACTGGGTGGCGCGTAACAGTGACCACGCCACCGGGCCGTCGCTGATCGCGCGCTCGTGGGCCAATTTCGCCCGGTAGTAGCCCGCGTCGAGGTTGTCGATGCCGACGATCGACAGTCCGATGTGGTGGCCGATGCCGGCCTGCGTCTCGGCGCGGTGCAGGTTGCGGGTGACGGTCGTGAAGAACGCGGTGGCTTTTGCTGCGCTGGTTGTCCGCGTGCTGGTGACATCGATGACCGCGTGGGCGCCGGCCATTGCCTGGGTCAGTCCAGAGCCGTTGAGAAGGTCCTGGCCTGTCGCGCGAGACAGCGTGACTGTCTGATGACCGCGTGAGCGCGCCGCTTCGACGACGTGCCGACCGACGGTGCCTGTCGCTCCGGCGATGACGAGACGCATGGTGAACTCCTTGGTGATGTGGACGCGGGCCGCGTGGTCCGCGCACAGCTTCTTGACGAACCAGCGCCGCATGCTGTGATGCCGGCGGGTGGCGTCGAGTCATGGGGTCGCCCCGTCTGCGGCGTCGCATGGAAGACGGGTTGTCGGTGCCCTGTCGACAAGAGCCTGGCGCAGTGCTCGGCGGCCACGGTGCAGCCGTGACATCAGAGTCCCCACCGGGACGGCAAGCAGCGCAGCGGCTTCGGCGTAGCGACACCCTTCGACGTCGACGTAGTAGACCGCCATGCGCTGTCCTTCGGGCAGCGCGGCGAGGGCGGCCTTCACCTCGTCGTCGGCGAGAGTTTCCAGGGCGAGCAGTTCGGCGGACGCCGACGTGATCGACGACTGCCGCACCGTGGCGTTGAACTCCAAGTCGGTGATTTTCCCGGTCAACACCTCATCCGGGCGCCGTTGCCGACTGCGGTACCGATTGATCCATGTGGTGACCAGAATCCGGAACAGCCACGCCCGAATGTTGGTCCCGCCGGAGTACTGGTCAAAACTCCGGTACGCCTTGAGCATGGTCTCCTGGACGAGAGCCTCAGCATCGGAATGACTGTGGGTGTGGTTCCAGGCAGCCCGGTAGAGCTGATCCAACAGAGGCCAGGCCTCCTGAACAAACCTCTCGCGCTGATCCGCGGCTTTGTCGGACTGAGCACTGCTCGTCGTCACATCGCACCTCTTCGATTGAAAGATCCTCTGACACTGCATATGTGACGATTGGGGTGGAGCTTCAGTGAGGTCGCGGCGGGAAAGGTGGCAGGAATCACGAGGACGGTCCATGCCGAGAGAACACCGAAGCCGCCGAGGCAGATGTCATGTCTGCACTCAGCGGCCCCGTGAACCCGTGATCAACCTGTTCGGGCCGGGGCAGTTGAGCGCTCCCGGCTGGTGTGTGTCTTGACTGGAAGTGCTGTCGCCAGTGAGCATGCCAGGATCGCCGTCAGCGAGATCACGTTCAGAGTGGCGTCGAGCGGGCCGTACATGTGCAGCATCGGAACGTGATAGACGAGATGCAGCAGGTTGAAGATCGACAGCATCAGGGCCGTGGCGCGCATCAGTGCCCGATTGCCCAGATACGCAAACGCCATCGCGGCGAGCGCGGCCGTCCCCAGGTACATCGCGCCGACGTCCTTGGCGAAGTGCTCGTTGTAGGGTCCGAGCACGGGCAGCCACTGAAGACCAAAACCCGGAAACGTGTTGTACCAGTGCAGTGGAGCGAAGTAGGCCCACACACCCACGACGACTCCCGTGAGTGCGAGGACGGTCAGGCAGAAGCGGTGCAGTAAAGGGTTCACGCCATTGTGACGACGCAGCGGCCGGATTTGTGAGGCCATCGGTGATGTCCGCCACTCCTGGTGCATCAACGTCACATTTCCGGGCCCCCCGGTGTCATAAGGGTGTCCGCACACACCAGGAGGATTCAGATGTCTGCCAACAACCCACGACTGAGGTCGTCCAGTGATCCCCATGTGGTCGTGATCGGCGCCGGCTACGCTGGCGCGCTGGCCGCAAATCGGCTGCAGCAGAACCGCGACATCCAGATCACGATCATCAATCCGCGCCCGGTCTTCGTCGAACGGGTGCGCCTACACGAGTTCGTCGCCGGCAGTGGTGACGCCACGGTCGACCTCGCCGACCTGTTGGGGGAGAGGGTCCACCTCATCGTCGACACCGCCACCAGAATCAATGCGGCGGCACGGACGGTGGAACTGGAGTCCGGATCCCAGGTCTCCTACGACTATCTGGTCTACGCGGTGGGCAGCACTGGGACGGTACCTGAAGGAGTTCGGGGTGCACGCGCCCACGCGTATCCGATCAGCGAGCTCGAACAGGCCGAGCGCCTGCGTGCGGCGGTCGCTCTGCTGCCGAAGAACGCACCGATCTGCGTGGTGGGTGGTGGATTGACCGGAATCGAAACGGCCTCCGAACTCGCTGAGCAGCGCCCCGACGCAAAGGTGTCGCTGCTGTGCGGCGGCATCCTGGCCCCGTCGGTCGGAGAGAAGGCCCGAGCATCGGTGGCCAGACAGCTCACCAGGCTGGGTGTGGCAGTCGAGGATGACGCGGTGGTCGCGGAAGTCCTCGCAGACCGGGTCAGATTGTCCGACGGTCGTAGCCTCCCCAGCGGCGTCACCGTGTGGACCGCCGGCTTCGGCGTCCCTGACTTGGCGGTCCGAAGTGGACTCACCACCGACAGCATCGGTCGGCTGGTCACAGATGAAACCCTGACCAGCGTCGACGATCCGTGGATCATCGGCGCTGGGGACGCATCGGCGCCGGCGGGCCCTGCGCTGCGGATGAGTTGCCAGGCGGCGATGCCGTTGGCTGCTCGGGCCACGAGTACTGTGCTGGCGCGCATCGCGGGTACCGAGGTCAACGTTCTCAATCAGTCCTTCGTCGGCTCGAACATCAGCATCGGACGTCGTCACGGCACCATCGCCACCGCGCGTCATGATGATTCGCCCCGCGGCCTGTACATCGGGGGATGGCTTGCGGCCGTCATCAAAGAGATGGTCTGCGCCACCGTGGTCAAGCAGATCGCCAAGGAGAGTCGCAAACCGGGCAGTTACCGGTGGCCAGGGGCCAACAAGCGACCCGACGCGGTGGCACCGACCCCCGCGGGATGACTGCGGCACTGGCGATGCGTTCCCAGGTGCAGTCGAAGTCAGCGTCGTCGCATGGGACGGGGCGCGGCGAACGGCCCACGGTGATTCTCAAGTTCGGATGACGGGAGAGACGACATGACCATCGTGATCGACAGGTTGGAACGCGATCTGGACCGCGCACTGCTGATCAACCTTGCGTACCGGATGCTGGGTTCGATGGCGGACGCCGAAGACGTGGCGCAGGAGACCTACGTCCGCTGGTACCGGATGACGGAGGCGGAACGCGATTCCATCCGCACTCCTGCCGCGTGGTGCGTCCGGGTGGCGACCCGAATCTGTCTGGACAATCTGACCTCGGCACGTCATCGACGCGAACACTATGTGGGGCCGTGGTTGCCCGAACCGGTTCCGGGTCGGAGCGCCCAGCCGTCCTCGTTGCCGACTGACCCCGCCGAGGCGGTCGCCATAGACGAACACGTCAGCATGGCCATGTTGGTGGTCCTGGAGTCGATGACACCCGCAGAGCGCGTATCTTTCGTGTTGCGAGACGTATTCGGCTATCCCTTCTCGGAGATCAGCGCGATCGTGGGCAGGTCGGAGGCGGCCTGCCGTCAACTCGCGGTGTCCGCTCGGCGCCGAGTCGAACCGGCGCGGCAGAGCGCCGGTGATCCGCAGCGCCACAACGACACCACGCTCGCGTTGTCCAGGGCGTTTCAGCGCGGAGACATCAAGTCCGTCATCGGTCTGCTCGACCCCAATGTCTGCGTGACCAACGACGGGGGCGGCCGAGTGCGTGCTGCGCTGCGACCGATCGTCGGCGCCGAGCGAGTTCTGCGTTACCTGGCGGGGGTCCGTCGTCTGGAGGCCGCGGTGGACACGTCAGTGATCGATGTGAACGGCCAGGCCGGTCTGCGGATGCAGCGCGACGGCGTCACCATTGCCGTTGCGGCACTGCAGGTTCGCAATGGACTGATCACCCACCTCTGGGTCGTCAGAAACTCCGACAAGCTCACGTACTGGAACACCGCTGAGCACGCCAGCAGCGTCCCAGTGGGGTCGGCGCCGGAGAGTTCGACGTCGGCTCAGGGAAGAATCGGCACCGCTGCCGGCGTTGAGTGACTACGACTGGACCACAACATTTCAGCTGGCGCCCCGCCTCTGAGCGGGTCGGCCCATTCGACCGGATGCTGTCGCGCCGGGCACTGCGAAGAGGAGCACCTATGACCGCCTGGCCCCCGTTCGCGTTACGGGCTGCTGTATTCGCCTTTGCGATGGCATTTTTCGCAGCGCCGGCATTCCTGTCGCCGCCGGTCGCCGCCAGCACTGCGGGCGGGTGTCCGGATGTCGAACTCGTCTTCGCGCGAGGCACGTTCGAGCCGTCGGGACTCGGCCGGGTCGGTGATGCGTTGGCATCCTCCTTGCGGTCGCGACTTCCGGAACGGACTGTCGCGGTGTATGCGGTCAACTACCCAGCGTCGCTGGACTTCGGTCGCGCTGCCGAGGGTGTCGCCGACGCGAGCGGGCACATTCGGCGACTGTACGAACGGTGCCCCGACACCGACATCGTGTTGGGTGGCTACTCCCAGGGTGCTGCGGTGAGTGCCTACGTGACTTCGGATTCCGTTCCGGCGGATTTCGTCCTTCCTGCCGGTATCGACGGCGTGCTGCCGACATCGGTTGCCGAGCACGTGGCGGCCGTGACTCTGTTCGGCAAGCCGTCCAGCGAGGTGGTGCAACTCGTACACCGCGGATCCCCGCCGTTGGCGCTCGGCGCTCCGTATGCCGGCAAGACCCTGGATCTCTGCGCTCCGGCCGATCCGGTCTGTCAACCCGGCAGCTTCAATCGTGCGGCGCACAGCAGCTACACCGTCAACGGGATGGTGGACCAGGCGGCCGACTTCGTTGCACGGCGGCTGCAGATGCACTGAGCCTTGGTGACCAACCCGAGGATCAGGCGCGAGCACAGCAGAACCCTTCCCTCTCACCGTCCCCACGCGGACCGGACGCCCTCGACGATCGAACCGTGCTGCTCGCGCTCGAAAGCCCGTGTACACCTACGCTTAGTCGATGTAGACGATCAGAAGCGTGCCTTGGGCGTTCGTGCCCACGCACCGCATCGCGTCCGGCCATAGAGTGGTCGTCGCCGGGCTGCAATGCATCATGTACGACTGGTGGGTGACCGGGCTGTAGGCCATTACGGCGGGGCCCGGATTGGAATACCAAGAGAATCGAACGCTGTCTGCGAATGCGCAGCTTGTGTCATCGGAGGCGACCCCGCTCAAGCCTGATGGGCAGACCTTGAAGTCCTCGAGAGTGTCCGAGGGCGGGGGCGGGGTTATGGCAGCAGTTGGCGAGGGCGCAGGCTGTTCGTGCGCGAATACGAACGCGCCAGGCGGGGTTTCCCACAGCGTGTTGTCCGTATCGGAAGTGACATTTACCGGAACATCGTGCTCTTCGCCGTCCGATTCCTTCACTGTCGCGATGCCCTTGAATTCATTGCCCGACCTGTTGACCAGTATGACTTCAACTACGGTCAAACCGAGCTCTTTCAGATCTGGGTCGCTGTCCAGCTTTCTCTGCATCGAGATTTTGACGGCCGCGGCGGCAACTTCCGCCGGGGGAGAAGTCGGACTCGCCACAGTGGTAGTCGACGGGGTGGGCGGTGCGGCCTGCGAAGCTTCCCCGGTGGGGCGTGTCAACACGAATACCACTGCGCCGACAGCAATTGCGACAGCCGCAACCGGTATCCACACCGACCATGTGTTTCGCGACTTCCCCGTCGTCGGCGGCGGTTCTGCGTCCTTGTGGGGAACTGTCGGCGGGCTGGGTTGGATCGCTCCATCCCATTGGCTGCCGTCCCAATAGCGGGCGCCCTGACCGCCCAGTGGGTCAGGGTACCAACCGGGCCCAGTCACCATTTCGGACGACAATCTGCCAGTGCCGCGCCGCCCAAAATGAGGGTCGCGGGAGCGGCGTGAGCATGCTGGGGTGCTGGGAAGCGCACGGATCGAATGAAACCCGGCATTCGCGGGGTGTAGCTGTCGTCTTGTTTGTGTTCCCGCCGGACCGGATTGAAGTAGTCGCCAGTGAGCCCACCCGCGCACTCGATACGCCCCAGTCCGTTTTCGTAGGAGACCGGACTGGATCCGGCGGTGCCAATTGACAGTCTGAAACATGCGCATTTGGACGCGACGTCGCTGAACGTTGGATTCCCCCCAATCATCATGGGATGCCTAGCCGAATCCTGACCTCTCCCCAACCCGACCTCGCCACCGCAGAAACACTGCGCTGCGAATGATCGGCAGTGGTTGTTCAAAGCTAAAGTCAAGCGAGTTGGGGATGGTGACCGGCGCTAATTGAAATTCAAGGGTGTGAAGCCGGCTGAGTCTGTGTATGTGGGCGGCAGCCAACCTGGTTCGCCGGCCACCACTGTTTCGGGCCGAACCGGATACTTCACCTTTTCGAAGACCTGTTCGTCCTGCCAGTAGCCGCCGCTAGTGGAGCAGCTGTAAGAACCACAGCTGGTGGTGACTGGCACCGTATGGGCCGGAATCCAGACAATGCGGTAACGGACCCAACTGCCGTCCGGCAGTTGGGGGCCATCGCAGATGCTGCGTGTCTGGGTGCCGAGGAACCCCCAACGATCGTGTTGACAGCCGGGTTGGACGTCGGCGTTTGCGGGCGGTGCGAGCGTGAGGCCCGCGGCAACACCCAGCGCGGCGCCAATGGCGAAGCTCAATTTCACAATTCTCCCCCGATGAACTGCAGTTTTACCCGCAGAATGTACCCCGCCAAGCGGGCCGGTGCCTGGTGAAGTTAACACTGGGGCAATTGTTGCTAGCGGTGCTCATGTGGTCAATTTATTATCTGGACGGGGGCGAGTGGGTACGCCATACGACTTTGGTCCCTATTTCAATTCGTACGACCTGATTTGTTCCGTCGTGTGAAATTTGTCCAGTTCGTCGGAAGCGAATTGGTCGACGCCCTCGTGGGGAGATAACGTCCGAAGTCTGCGCCGATTCGCCGCCCGCGAGCTACAGATACTGACCGGCTGGCGGCATCTGTGGCGCCTCGGAATCATCGCCCCAGTCCGGCCGACGTGGCGCCGTCGAGGTACCGCGTCGATCGGAGCGGCAACGTCGAACGCTACAAGCAGTGGCTGGCCCACGCGCTGCCCAACCTGCTGCTGCGGCCCGAAGTCACACAGTCGCAGTCGAACTGAGTCTCGCCTGTACTCGCTCCGACCATTCCGTCAGTTCACCGGCCAGGTCGAAGCCGGGTTCGACAATCCACCAGTAGGCGAAACCGATTGTGGCCGAGACCATCTCCCTGGACTCCGCGCCGGCGTCGAGGCTGTCGGTGATGCTGCCGTCGGCCTGGCCGGTGCGGATCGCCTCCGCGAATCCTGTCCGGACTCGGTCTATCCAGTTGCGGATGCGGGTCCGCAGTTGGGTATCAGCCTGGGCGGCCTCGAAGTTCAACACCAGCATCGCCCGCAGTAGGTCGGGGTCGCTGATCGCGAACTCGCGCAGGCCGGAGATTCGACGGAGAACACGCTGCAGGCCCGAATCGCCCGGCTCGTCCGGAATGTCGAGGCGGCTCTCGTACCGAGACGCGAGCATCGCGTCGAGCAGGGCGTCCTTGCTGCCGAACCGCACCCGGACCATGTCCCGGCTGTAGCCGGCGTGCAGGCCGATCTGTTGCGCGGTGGTCGCCGCGTAGCCCTGTTGCCCGATCAGGATGATCGCGGCGTCGATGAGCCGTCGCGACGACTCGTCGACGCGCTCCTGCTGCGTCCGGCGCGGCTTATCGGTCACGAGGTCACGATAGGGGTTCAGTCGCCGATGGTCTGGAGTGCGTTGGTGTCGCTGATGATCGCGAAGGCTCGCTCGGTCAGGGCGTGCAGTAGTTCGCGCGCGCGATCGGTGAGGGTGTCCCACGACATCATCGCGGTGAGCGGGAACGTGATCTGCGCCAGAACGGCCGCCTGGAACTGGCGCCACGCATCGTCGAAGCCGTAGTTGCGCACACCGTGGGACGTCAGGGCGTCGACATAGCGCTGCACCAGTTCTCGTTCGCGTCCGGCCCGCTGGACCGGCGTCATCCCCTGGCCGACCAGGTAGGCGATGTCCCAGACGCCCGCGCCCCGCATCACCAGCTGGAAGTCGACGAGTGTCGGGTTCTCGTCCGCGTCGAAGAACAGGTTGTCGGCCCGCAGGTCGCCATTGAGGAGGGTCTGCGGTTCGCCCAGGGCGGCCAGCAGTCCCGGCAGGTGCTGCGCGAATCCGTCGAGGAACTCACCCAGGCCCGTAGGCGCCGCCACTCGGCCATGGGTCCGGTAGGTGGCCCACCCAAGTGCCACTCCCATCGAATACAGCCCCGCCATGGCGGGATCGTCGATGGCCGGAATCACCTGCGCGCGTGTCACTTCGGGGCCGAGATTCCACGCCCAGGCATGGAACTCGGCGAATTGATCGATGACGCGCTCAACCCGGTCGATGGGCAGGCCGTCGAGGTGATCGGCTGCGTCCAGTCCACCGAGGTCGTCGAGGACCAACACGAAGTCCGTGGACTCCGGCGCGATCTGCGCGACGTGGGCGTGCGCGGTGCGCAGTGGCGCCGACGGTGCGACGTTCGCGTAGAAGTGCACCTCGCGGGTGTAGGCCCCCGTCATCTGCGCCAGATGGAGGTAGGCGGTGTCGGTCGGCAGCTTGGCCACCAGGGTGGCCGGACCGGTTCCGTCCAGGTCGAGATGAAGCCGGTAGAGGTAGGAGAGGAAGCCGACGCCTTCGGCGATCTGCTCCGCGCGCACCGCCTGGACGGTGGTGTCCGGGCTGAGGGTGCCCGCGGACTGAAGGGCAGTCGTGAGCCATTCGGGTGTCAGTCCTGCAGCGGTGGTGGGGATGGTCGTACTCATGACGCAGACGCTACTTGTTTGGTTGCACACAAACAACTATGTTTTGTGACCGTGTCCACAGACGCATCACTCACTCGCGAGGTCGTTCAGCGCTACAACCTGGAGTTGTGGAACCAGCGCCGGTTCGAGTTGGGCCATGAACTCCTCGGCGAACAGGTCATCCGCAACAGCCCGGCCGGCCGCGAGGTGCTCAGCCGAGAGCAGTCCATCGAACGGGTGCGGACGATGTGGGCCTCGGTCGAGCATGTCGAGTTCTCACTGCTGCACACCATCGTCGACGGCGAGATGTGCACCATCGTCTACCAGGCCGACATCCGGTTGCCCGGGGGAGCTGCCGACGCCATCGCCTCCATCGAGGTGTTCCGGGTGGTTGACGGGCGCATCGTCGAGGTCTGGAACAACGTCCATGACCACGGCCGCTGGCCCGAACTCGAAGAAAGTGGCGCGAAGTGACCGACGTGAACACCACCGAGATGCCCGAACTCGGCTTCTACACGCTGGGTGGGCAGCCGGACCGTCCCCGCGAACTCGTCGACGAAGTCCGCCAGGGCGAGGCCATGGGTTTGGGGCACGTCTTCATCTCCGAGCGCTTCAACACCAAGGAGGCCTCGACCCTGTCCGGTGCGGCGGGCGCGGTGTCTGAGCGCATCGGAATCGCCACGGCTGCAACCAATCACAACACCCGGCACCCTGTGGTGACCGCCGCCTACGCACTGACCATGCACCGGCTCACCGAAGGACGGTTCACCCTCGGAATCGGACGCGGCATCCGACCCCTGCAGGAGGCGTTCGGGATGTCCCCGATCACCACCGCACAGATGGAGGACTTCGCCGGCGTCATGCGGAGGCTGTTCCGCGGGGAGACCGTCATCGGGCACGACGGTCCGATCGGCCGCTATCCGGTGCTGCGCCTTGGTGACTACGCCGAGGGCATCCCGCTGGGCCTGGTGGCGTTCGGCCCGGAGTCCCTGGCGCTGGGTGGGCGGGCGTTCGATCAGGTGGTGCTGCACACGTTCTTCACCGACGAGACGTTGGCGCGCTGCGTACGCACCGTGAAGGAGGCGGCCGAGCAGGCGGGCCGCGATCCCGAGGCCGTCAAGGTGTGGTCCTGCTTCGCGACGGTGGGGGACCATCTGTCGGAGGACCTGCGGCTGCGCAAGACCGTGGGCCGGCTGGCGACCTACCTGCAGGCCTACGGGGATCTGATGGTCCGCACAAACGGCTGGGATCCCCAGGTGCTGCAGCGCTTCCGCGAGGATTCGTTCGTCCAGAGCTTCTATGTGGGCGGCTTGAAACCCATCGACAGTCTGTCGACGCCGGTGGAGCAGTTGGAGCACATCGCGACACTCATTCCCGATGAGTGGCTGGCACCGGCGGCCACGGGAACACCGCAGCAGTGTGCCGCGGCGGTGCGGGGGCAGTTGGACCTCGGGGCCGACGGGGTCATTCTGCACGGGGCGACCCCCGCCGAGCTTGAGCCGATTGTGGCGGCCTACAAGCGGATTCGCTAGCTCACCCGCATCCGCAGGCGGCGCCGTCGGGCCCGTCGCATCGGCAGTCGGGATCGACGGCGAGCACCAGGCCCATCAGATCGTCGAGGGCGTGGCCGATGCGTTTGTCGGCCAGTTCATAGCGGGTGCGCCGGCCCTCCGGCACCGCCACGACGAGGCCGCAACCGCGCAGGCAGGCCAGGTGATTGGACAGCGTCTGTCGCGACACACCGATCCGGTCCGCCAGATCAGCGGGATAGCTCGGTTCGGCATTGAGGTTGAGCAGGATTCGCGTGCGGGTGGCGTCGGACAGTGCGTGGCCGAATCGGGCGAGCGCATCAGCGTGCGCCACGGTCTTCATGCACTCATGGTACAGAAACTGATGAACTCAAACCTTCGCCGTCTCCGCGATGCCCCGCAGGATCACCTCCAGGCCGAAGGCGTAGTGCGCGTCGGCGTCCTGCGCGGCACCCTGAGCCTCGCCGGTGGCGCTGCCGATCCGCGAGGCCAGGGGAAAGCGCTCGATGACGCCCAGGCGTGCCAGCTGCGCACCCTCGCGCTCCCACCACTGCTGCGGTGACTCCTGGGCGCGCTCGCGCTGGGCATGGTGCATCGACCTGGCGCACGAGCGGACGAAATCGAGCACCAGGGCCAGGGCCGCGTCCTTGCCGGCGTCGGGCAGGGGCAGAGGTTCCACGGCGGCCAGTTCGCGTTCGTATTTGGCCAGGGTTAGCGCAGGTGACGGGTTGCTTCTGGCATACGTCGTCGATGACGTCGACCACGCCTTCGAGACTGTTCGTGCCGGCGGCGCGACGGTGATCACCGAACCTCAGACCGAACCGTGGGGCGAACGCTACTGCCAGTTCGAAGATCCCAACGGCATCATCATCCAGTTCGTGCAGTGGGTGCAGTAGGACGTCGACGCACCGTCGTGGCAGCATCGAGTGCGTGCCCACCCCGTTGGACTCACAGCGGTTGCGTGACCTCAAACTGCTGCGGCGTGTGCGGGACCGGATGGACCGCGAGTACGCCCAGCCGCTCAACGTCGAGGCACTGGCCCGCGGCGTGAATATGTCGGCCGGCCACCTGTCTCGTCAGTTTCGCCTCGCCTACGGCGAATCGCCGTACAGCTACCTGATGACGCGCCGCATCGAACGCGCCGCGGCCCTGCTGCGCCGGGGGGACATGACCGTCACCGAGGTCTGTTTCACGGTCGGATGCTCCTCGCTCGGCACGTTCAGCACCAGGTTCAGTGAATTGATGGGTGTACCGCCCAGCGAGTATCGCCGCAGGCACGGCGGCGCGAGCGACGGAATGCCGTCATGCGTCGAGAGACACGCCACCAGACCGGTCAGGAATCGAGAAGCGCCGCCCCCGACGCTGCACCTAGCGTGACGGTCATGGACATCAGCATCTTCAACACCTTCCTTCCGCACGAGGATCCGGACGCATCGCTGGCCTTCTACCGCGATCTTCTGGGGTTTGAGGTCCGTCTCGATGTCGGCGGCGGCGCCATGCGATGGATCACGGTCGGCCCGCCTGATCAGCCGGACACGGCGATCGTCCTGGCACCGCCCGTCGTCGATCCGAGCACCTCCGACGAGGAGCGCAGCGTCATCGCCGAAATGATGGCCAAGGGCACCTTCGCCATGGTGGTCCTGGCCGCCAAGGACCTCGACGCGGTGTTCGATCGATTGGTCGCCGGTGACGCCGAGATCGTGCAGGAACCCACCGACCAGCCCTACGGCGTGCGGGACTGCGCCGTCCGCGATCCCGCCGGGACCATGATCCGCATCCGACAGGCCGCCTGACCGAGAGGACGAAACTGCATGCCGGGCAAGCACATCGCTGACAGCCACGACGTGATCCGTGTCGTCGGGGCACGCGAGAACAACCTCAAGGACATCGACCTCGAACTTCCCAAGCGCCGCCTCACGGTCTTCACCGGAGTGTCCGGGTCGGGTAAGAGTTCACTGGTCTTCGACACCATCGCCGCCGAATCGCAACGTCTGATCAACGAGACCTACAGCGCCTTCGTGCAGGGGTTCATGCCGACGCTGGCCCGGCCCGAGGTGGACCTGCTCGAGGGGTTGACCACCGCGATCATCGTTGACCAGCAGCGGATGGGCTCCGACCCGCGCTCGACGGTCGGGACGGCCACGGACGCCGGGGCCCTGCTGCGCATCCTGTTCAGTCGGCTCGGTAAGCCGCATATCGGCTCACCGCAGGCGTTCTCGTTCAACGTCGCCTCGATCAGCGGTGCCGGTGCGGTGACGGTCGAGAAGGACGGCAGGACCGTCAAGGAGCGTCGGGAGTTCGCCATCACCGGCGGCATGTGTCCTCGATGCGAGGGGCGCGGATCGGTCAACGACTTCGATCTGACCGCGCTGTATGACGACTCCAAGTCGCTCAACGAGGGCGCGATCACCGTGCCCGGCTACAGCATGGACGGCTGGTACGGGCGAATCTACCGGGGCTGCGGATACTTTGACCCTGACAAGCCCATCGCCAAGTTCACCAGGAAAGAACTCGACGCTCTGCTGCACAAGGAGCCGACCAAGATCAAGGTCGACGGCGTCAACCTGACTTATGCGGGGCTGATCCCGCAGATCCGGAAGTCGTTCCTGGCCAAGGATGTCGATGCCATGCAACCGCACATCCGGGCCTTCGTCGAGAAGGCGATCACCTTCACGGTGTGCCCCGACTGTGCCGGCACCCGGTTGTCGGACCTGGCGCGGTCGTCAAAGATCAAGGGCCTCAACATCGCCGATGTGTCCGCGATGCAGATCAGCGACCTGGCCGAGTGGCTGCGGGGTGTCGACGAGAAGTCGGTGGCGCCCCTGGTGCAAGGCCTGCAACACCTGATGGACTCGTTCACCGAGATCGGGCTGGGTTACCTGTCCCTCGACAGGCCGGCTGGCACGCTGTCCGGGGGAGAGGCACAGCGCACCAAGATGATCCGCCACCTCGGCAGTTCACTGACCGACGTCACCTATGTGTTCGACGAGCCCACGATCGGACTGCACCCGCACGACATCGACCGGATGAACGGCCTACTGCTGCGTCTGCGAGACGAGGGCAACACCGTGCTGGTGGTCGAGCACAAGCCCGAGACGATCGTGATCGCGGACCACGTCGTCGACCTGGGTCCGGACGCCGGTTCGGGAGGCGGCGAGGTGGTGTTCGAAGGCACCGTCGACGGCCTGCGCGCCAGTGGCACCGTGACCGGGCGGCACCTCGAAGATCGGGCGGCGCTGAAGGACTCGGTGCGGAAACCCAACGGCGCGTTCCAGATCCGCGGGGCCGCCACCAACAACCTGCGTGACGTCGACGTCGACATCCCCACGGGGGTGCTGGTGGTGCTGACGGGTGTCGCGGGCTCGGGCAGGAGTTCGCTGATCACCGGATCGGTGGCCGGCCGCGACGGAGTCGTGACCGTCGACCAGAGCCCGATCCGTGGTTCACGCCGCAGCAACCCGGCCACCTACAGCGGCCTGCTCGACCCGATCCGCAAGGCCTTCGCCAAGGCCAACGGGGTCAAACCGGCGCTGTTCAGTTCGAACTCGGAGGGCGCCTGCCCCACGTGCAACGGCGCAGGCGTGATCTACACCGAACTCGGTGTCATGGCCACCGTCGAATCCCCGTGTGAGGAGTGCGAGGGCCGTCGGTTCCAGGCGTCGGTGCTGGAGCACACCCTGGGGGGCCGCAACATCGCCGAGGTGCTGGCGATGCCCGTGGCCGAGGCGCAGGCTTTCTTCGGCGACGGTGAGGCACGGACACCGGCGGCGCACAGCATCCTGGAACGCCTCGCGGATGTCGGACTCGGGTATCTGCAACTGGGCCAACCGCTCACCACGCTGTCAGGCGGCGAGCGTCAACGCCTCAAACTGGCGACCCGCCTCGGCGACAAGGACAAGGCGGACGTCTTCGTCCTCGACGAGCCGACTTCGGGTCTGCACCTGGCCGACGTCCAGCAGCTTCTGGGCCTGTTGGACCGGCTCGTCGACGGCGGCAGATCGGTCATCGTGATCGAGCACCATCAGGCGGTGATGGCGCATGCCGACTGGATCATCGATCTGGGGCCGGGTGCCGGCCATGACGGCGGCCGGGTGGTCTTTGAGGGCACGCCCGAAGACCTGGTGGCCAACGCGACGACGCTGACGGGGGAGCACCTGGCGGCCTACGTCGCCGGGTGAGAGGGGTGAGACGAACTCAGCAGGACTCGAGGCCGCGGCGCACCACGCCGAACAGCACGCCCTCCTGAGGCACGAACGCCTTACCGGCGCGCGGCGCGGTGGCGCACACGGTCCAGTTCGCGGGGCTCAACTGCTGGCGGGCCAAGCCGTTCATGTCCAGGGTGCCGGTGGGGATCCGGACGCTCTCGTCCAGGCCCGCGACCTCGGCATAAGCCGCGGCAAGGCTCATGCCCCGCACGTCCGGCATCTCCACGGTGCCCTCTTCGTCAGCGGCGGAGGCCGGGCCGGCGAACATCAGCGCGCCTGCCGCCAGCACCGCGCTGAGCGTGGAGATCCCTGCAACGTGCTTGGTCATGGAGAACCCTCTCTGGTCGAAAGCAGAACGGTAGTCGGCCGCGTCAGTTTTGCGCAGCGAATTCACAGGAATCGTAATCTGCCACATGCGACACAGTGACCGGTGTGGTCACTGCTGGTCGGCGGCATTCTTCGTGCGTGGCCGGATGCGCGGTGCCAACTGCACGATCTCCGGCACCACGCTCGGATTGGCGTACGCGGTGGTCACCAGCGAGACCAGGGTTTCGGCGACGTCGCGCAGTGCGGACATCTGCGCGGGCAGCTGACCATGCTCGACCCACGACTTGAACAGCTCTTCGAGCAGGTCGCGGTCCGCCCCTCGGAGGATCTCGGTGTCCTCGGTGGGTCCCATGCCGACGCGGATGACCGACAGTTCGGGATGCTCACTGCGCCACGAGTGCAGGATCTCGTCGAGTGCGGCCTTGCTGGCGTCGTAGGCCGCGACGCCGGCGCGGGGACGGCCGACATCACGACTGGAGGTGATCAGCGCGACGCCGTTCTCCGACAGGTGCGGCAGCGCGGCGCGCAGCACGTTGTTGGCGCCGATCGTGTTGACCGCGAAGGCATGCAGCCAGGTGGCGACGTCGGTGTCTTCGATGTAGGCGAACGGCACCACGGTGCTGGTGAACACCACCGCGTCCAGGCCACCCAGAGCGCTCGCCGCCTCGCCGACCACCCGTTCGATGGCTTTGAGGTCCTCGACGTCGAGTTCGAAGGCCGTGCCGTCGATCGACTTCGCCAGTTGAGTCAACAGTTCCATCCGGCGCGCCGCGACCGCGACCTTGGCGCCGCGTTCGGCCGCGCTCGTGGCGACGGCGTGGCCGATTCCGGACGACGCGCCGACCACCAGGATCCGCAACCCGGCCGCGTCTTGCAGTTGACCGCTCATGCAGGTGACCTGCCTTCGTGTTAGGGCATCCTTTGTGACGGGAATCTACCTGGCGGCAAGTTGGCGATGATTTTCGGCCCTCACCTGTGTCTGTATTGGGTGGAGACCACCAGAGAAGTTGAGGAGTCGTCGATGAGCACAGAAGCCCCCGTCGCGACGGCGTTGCCGCCGGTTGTCGACAAAAACACCTGGTCACAGGCCTTGGCGCAGCTGCGCGCGCGCGAGAAGGCGGCCACCCGGGAACTCGACGCTATCGCGGCCGAGCGGCGACGACTGCCGATGGTGGAACTGCCCGAGTACACCCTGGTCGGTGCGGAGGGCTCCGTGAAGCTGGCCGACGTGTTCCGCGGGCGGTCCCAGCTGATCGTCTACAACCACATGTGGACCGACGGCGCGGACTGGCAGTGCGGCGGGTGCACGGGATTCACGTCGCAGTTCACCAGGCTGGAGTTCCTGGACAACTACGACGCCCGATTCGTCATCGTCACCAACGGGCCCATCGAGGAGGCCCTGGCCTACCGCGAGAAGGTGGGCAACAAGATGGAGTGGTACTCGTCGGCGGGCAGTTCGTTCGGGTCCGACGTCGACGCCGCGCCCGGCGAGGGGTTCGCGGTCAACGTGTTCCTGCGCGACGGCGACACCGTCTACCGCACGTGGCACACCAACGGCCGCGGCACCGAGCAGTTGAGCCACTCCTTCGCATTGATCGACCTCCTGCCGTGGGGGCGCCAGGAGGAGTGGCAGGACTCGCCGGCCGGATGGCCGTCTCGCCCGACGTATTCGGGCTGGCTGGACAGCCCCGACGTCGCCCGCGCCTACGGTCCCGAACACTTCGTCGCCACCCGAACGATCGCGGCCCCGCCGGCACAGGTCTTCGCCCTGCTGGCCGATCCGGCCCGTCACCACGAGACTGAGCCCGGCGACTGGGTGCGCGACGCGGTGGATCCGAAGCCGATCACCGGCGCCGGGCAGATGTTCGAGATGAACATGTTCTTCGACAAAGCCGGCGGGCATTACGTGACGCACAACCTGGTCAACGTCTTCGAGCAGGACCGCGCCATCGGTTGGTTGACCGGTTCACTCGATGAATCCGGCCAGCATCAACCCGGCGGCTGGAATTGGCGCTACGACCTGAGGCCAGTCGGGACGGGCACCGAGGTCACCCTGACCTACGACTGGAGCGCCACCCCGCAGAGCTTCCGTGACGAGATCGGAGGCATGCCGCCCTTCGGGGAGAGCTACCTCACCGAATCGCTTGCCACCCTGGAGCGTTCGGTCACGCAGTGACCAGCGCCCGCCACACTCGGGCGGGAGTCATGGGCAGTTCGCGCAGGCGCGCGCCGCAGGCCCGGGCGATCGCGTTGGCCAGTGCCGGTGCCACGGGGTTGTACGGTGACTCGCTCATCGACTTCGCGCCCAACGGGCCGAGTTCGTCGTGGGAGTCGGCGAAGTACACCTCGGTCACGGGCACGTCGGCCATCTGCGGGATGTGGTAGTTGCGCAGGGTCTGGGTGAGCACGGTTCCGTCGGGGCCGATCAGCATCTCCTCGTAGAGCGCTGAACCGATCGCTTGGGCCACACCACCTTCGACCTGCCCGCGGCACTGCTGCGGGTTGAGCACCACGCCGGCGTCGGCGGCCTGCACACTCTGCAGGATCAGTACCTCGCCGGTCTCGGTGTTCACCGCGACCCGGAAGGCGTGCACGTTGAACGCCACCGAACGCGGTGTGCCGTCATGGCTTCCGTGACCGGTCAGGGCGGGCAGGGCTGCGAAGTCGACCAGGCGGTCGCCGCACTGCACGCCGTTGCGGCCCAACACGCAGGATGCCGGTGACGCCCCGGTGAGTTCGGCGGCAGCGTCGATCATGGCTGTGCGCAGGTCCCGGCACGCCAGCAGCACCGCTTGGCCCGCGACCACGGTGCCTGCGGAACCGAACGCTCCTGTATCGAAATCGGCTGTATCGGTGTCAGATTGACTCACATCGATGCGGTCGGCGACGGTGCTGAGTTCGGTAGCCGCCAACTGGGTGTGCACCGTCGTGGTGCCGTTGCCGAACTCCGCGGTGCCGACCCGCAGGGTGTAGACGCCGTCCGGGTCGACGGACACCGACGCATCCGCGAAATGCCCGCGCGGGGGAATCGTCGCGATCATCGAAACGGCCATACCCTCACCCACGCGCCACTGCGGATCGTCGGGGGCCGTGATGCCGTTGCCGCGCTTCAGGGCAGCCTCGGTGAGGTCCAGGCACTGGTCCAAACCGTAACTGCCGAACGTCAAGTCGTCGTCGAGAACATGCGCGTCGACGAACGGGTCGCCCGGAACCACGACGTTGCGGCGGCGGAATTCGAAGGGATCGATACTCAACTGCGAGGCGAGTTCGTCGAGCGCTGACTCGACCGCGAACATCACCTGCCCCAGGCCATAACCGCGGAACGCACCCGACGGCAGATTGTTGGTGTACACCACCTGCGCGTCAACGCGTTTGTTCGCACAGCGATAGATCGACAGCGACTCGCCGCACCCGTGGAACATCACTCCGGGACTGTGGTTTCCGTAGGCCCCGGCGTCGATCAGCACGTCGACGGCCAACGCGGTCAAAGTTCCGGCCGGGTCGGCCGCTGCGGTGACGTCGACGCGGAACGGGTGCCGGCACGGGGCGACCGTGAACTGGTCACTGCGGGTGAACTCGTAACGCACCGGTTCGCCCAGGCGCAGCACCGCCAGTGCCACCAGATCTTCGACGAGCATCTCCTGTTTGGCACCGAACCCGCCGCCCAGTCGTTTGGTGAAGACGTGCACCTCGGCGGGAGCCAGGCCGAGGACGTGGCACAGTTCGTCGCGCACCAGGAACGGCACCTGCGAACTGGTCCGAATCGTCAACCTGCCCAGCCCATCCCGCCATCCTGTGCAGCCGTGGGTCTCCAGGTGCACGTGCTGTACGCGCTGGGTGGTCCACCGTCCTCGCACCACCGCACCGCCCGCGTCGGCGGCCGTCACCGCCGAGGCGACGTCACCGACTTCGCCGTGCAGTTCGGCCACGATGTTGCGACTCGGGTCGGCGATGCGGGCCTGCGACCCCTTGTCGCCGTGCACCAGCGGTGCACCGGGGGCGCGGGCCTCGTCGGGGTCGAACACCGCGGGCAACGGGTCGAAGTCGACGACGATGGCGCGGCAGGCGGCCTCCGCCGTCGCCAGCGAGTCGGCGACCACCGCGGCCACCCGTTGGCCGACGAAACGCACGGTGTCGTCGAGGATCACGGTGTCGTCGGGGTCGTCGTCGCGGAACTGGTGCCGCGCAGTGGAGAACGCGACCGACGGGCTGTCGTGATGCGTCAGGATCAGGCGCACACCGGGGATCGATGCCGCCGCCGAGGTGTCGATCGAGGTGATCCGGGCGTGCGCGATCGGGCTGGGCAGCACGGCCATGTGCAGCAGACCCGGCGGGTCGCGGTCCATGGTGTACTCCTCGGTGCCGGTGACCACGCGTACCCCGGCGGGGGCGCCGATCGACCGCCCAGCGTCGCCGCCACTGGGTTTCTCGACGTTCACCGTGCCCGACAGCGCGTCGCAGATGGCGCGATATCCGGTGCAGCGGCACAGGTTTCCCTTGAGATGCTGCGGCAGGTCGGCGGCCTGCTCGTCGGACAGCGTGCTCGCCGTCGTGACCATACCGGCCGTGCAGAACCCGCACTGGAATCCGCCCGACTCGACGAACCGACGCTGGACTGGGTGCAGATCCTCGGGCGTGCCGAGGCCGGCGACAGTGGTCACGGTGTGGCCCGCGGCCCGGAACGCCGGATACACGCACGAATGCACGGCGGATCCGTCGATCAGCACCGAGCAGGCGCCGCAGTCCCCGGCGTCGCAGCCTTTCTTGACCTCGAACCGGCCCAGATCACGCAGGAAGGTGCGCAGGCACTGACCCGGCCGCGGTTCGTCGTCTCGGCTCTCCCCGTTGAGCTCGAACTTCATGACAGCTCGGTGCGGATCTGCTCGGCCAGTGTCGAGGACATCGCGCGGCGCCAGTCTGGGTCCCCGGGAGCGTCGAGTGTCCAGGCGTCGTCCGGGATCGCGGACAGGGCGTGGCGCAGTGCCGCTGAGTCCGGGGTGGTGGGGAAGGAGAACACGTAGGGGCGGACGGTGGCGGCCGTGACGGACAGGACGAAGCCGGTGCCGTCGGTGGCGCGGCGACCAAGGACGACGACGGCGGAGCGGCCCAACGGTGAGGGGGCGAGCTTGCGGTAGGCGGTGCGCGCCCGCAACGCCGCGGCGGGCAGGTGCACGGCGCGCAGCACGTCACCGGGTTCCAGGATGTTGCTGGCCTGCCCCGTGACGAAATCGGTCACCGGGACGGCGTAGTCGGTGCCGTCGGCGCGCCACACCGTGACGGCGCCGTCGAGGACGGAGGTGAGTGAGATCATGGACCCCGCCGGAAACGACAGGCAGATGTTGCCACCGACGGTCGCGGTGCCCCAGATCTTGAACGACGCCAACAATGCCGTGCAGCACTGCCGGAACAGCGGCGCGGCCGCCCAGTCGGGGCGCTGCGCGGGCAGAGTGGTCGACAGCCGGGCCACCTCCGCCAGCGTGCAGGTCGCGGCGAGTTCGATTCCATTGTCGGTCAGGGTGATCGGAGGCCAGCCCAGGCCGGTGATGTCGATGAGGCGATGCACGTCGGGTTGGGGCTCCGAGAACAGCCAGGTGCCGCCCGCCAGGATCGCGTCGGCTGGACCGAGTGGCCACACGTCTTCACGGCGGGCGGGTGTCCGCACCTCTTCGACGGTGTTGAGGTCCATGGCCCGACCGTAGTTGCCCGCGGGTTCGCCCGCAGGCCGAAATCGCCGAACTGCGGGTGGGCGGGGACACTGTGACAATCACAGGATGCGCGCATACCGGGGGCACCTGTTCCACATCGGCGGTGCACCCCGGCTCGCGCAGGCCAGCGAGCATCTGGTGAGCGTCCCCGACGGTGCCCTGATCGTCGACGCCGACGGCGTCATCGTGTTCAGCGGTGCGCACGCGGCGGTGCCTGATGAACTCAGCCACGTCGACGTCGTGGACTGCCGCCCGGGGTTCCTGCTGCCGGGATTCGTCGACACCCACATCCACTACCCCCAGACCTTCTGCACCGACTCCTACGGTGGGGGACAGCTGCTGGACTGGTTGCAGCGCTGCATCTTTCCCGCCGAGGCCAAACTCGCCGACCCGCAGTACGCGCGCCGCGTCGCCCAGGCGTTCTGCGCGGGCCGGATCAGCGCAGGCACCACGGCCGCGCTGGTGTTCGGATCGGCGTTCCCCGACGCACAGGACGCACTCTACGAAGAGTCGATGCGGGCAGGCCTGCGCACGGTGTCCGGGCGGGCCATCCAGACCGTGGGACCCGAGTCGGCGACCCCGCTGCTGACCGATGAGCACGCCGCGATCACCTTGACCGAGGCCGAGATCACGCGCTGGCACGGCGCCGACACGGGCGATCCCGCGACGTCGCTGCTGCACGTCGCGGTGGTGCCGAGGTTCGCGCTGTCGGTCACCCGCCAGACGCTGGGTGCTCTGGGTGAGCTGTACTCCTCGGCCCGCGACGCCGGGGTGTACTTCCACACGCACCTGTCGGAGAACGTGCATGAGGTCGCCGCGGTCCACGAGGTGCACGGCGTGCAGCACTATCTGGACACCTATGAGGGCCTGCTCGGCCCGCGCAGCGTGCTGGCCCACGCCGTGCACTGCACCGACCACGAACTGGCGCGCATGGCCGAAACCGGCACGTCGATCGCGCACTGTCCGACATCGCAGCAGTTCCTCGGATCGGGCACCATGCCGTGGCGACGCACCACGGCCAGCGGGGTGAACGTGGCGCTCGGCAGCGACGTCGGCGCCGGCGACGAGTGGCTGCTGGCGCGGGTGCTCAACGACTGCTACAAGGTGCACATCAGCGAACCCGCGGGTCTGTCGATACCGCCCGCGGATCTGCTGTTCACCGGCACCCTCGCGGGTGCGCGTGCGCTGGACCTCGAGGACCGAATCGGCAACCTCGACGTCGGCAAGGAGGCCGACTTCCTGGTGATCGACCCGCAGCGGCAGCTGCTGCTGCCCGAGCTTCTCGAGCAGATCGACGTCGAGGACGCCGACCGGCTGCTGTTCGCGCTGCTGCTTGGGATGCGTGAAGCGGCGATCGCCGAGGTCTACGTGCGGGGCCGGCGGGTCAGCCCGGGCTGATCGGGGTCAGGGGCCCGCCCATGATGTTGCCGACGATGCCGCGGATGATGTTGTCACCGGTCTCTTTTCGCAGTTCGTCGTACCACCGCGCGGTGGCCTGCGGATCCTTCGCGTGGGTGACGTCGCAGCGCTTCCTGGCGCGGAGCACCAGATCGCCTGCGCGTTCGGTGCGGGCGGTCTGATAGCTGGCCAGTGCGGCGTGGACGTCGTCGGGGTGGTCCTGGAACGCCCACTGCAGCGCCACGGCGTCCTCCATGGCCGAGCACCCGCCCTGGCCGATGTCGGGGGTGGTGTTGTGTGCGGCGTCGCCCAGCACCGCGACCCGGCCCTTGACCCAGGTGTCGAACGGGTCGAGGTCGAGGATCTCCACCCGATTGGTGGTGTCCGGGTCGAGGGTGTCGATCAGCTTCTGCACCCCGGGCGCCCAACCGGCGAAGTGGTGGCGCAGAACTTCACGCGCGCTGCCCTTTTCGTAGGGCAGGCCCTGTGGTTCGACGACGTCGAAGAAGAAGTAGAACCTGCCGCCGGCCACGGGCATCACCGACGCACGCTTGCCGTCACCCACATAGGTGGTCCACTCGCTGGCCGGGCTGATCTCCTCGTCGACGTCCACCAGGCCGTTGAAGTTGACGTAGCCGGCGTAGCGTCGCTCGACGGGGCCACCCAGCACGTACTCGCGGGTGATCGAATTGGCGCCGTCCGCACCGATGATGAGGTCGGCCGACACCGTGGTGCCGTCGGCGAACGTGGCCACCGCGCGGTCGCCGCCTGCGCTGTTCTCGACCGCGACCATCTTCATGCCGAAGTTGATGGCGTCCATGCCGTAGGCGTCCATGAGCATCTGCTGCAGTTCGGCGCGCGCGATGGGGTAGGGGCGCTGCCCGACCTCGTCGATCAGTGGCTGCATCGAGAACCGGCACATGGTGTCGCCCGTGTGGCCGTCGATGTAGCTCATGGAGTCGACGATGCCGCCGAGTTCGGCGGTCTGCTGCTCCAGGCCGAGGTGGTTGAGGCACAGGACGCCGTTGGACCACACCGAGATCGCCGCACCGACGGGCTTGTTCTCACTGACCCGCTCGTAGACGTGGGTCTCGATGCCGATCTGGCGCAACGCGATTGCGGCGCTCATCCCGCCCATGCCCGCGCCGATGATCACGGCCTTCATTCAGCTCCCTCGGTAGGTGGAGTACGAGTACGGGGACAGCAGCAGGGGCACGTGGTGATGGGCCGCGGAGTCGGTGATCTCGAAGGTGATCACGACCTCGGGGTAGAAGCCCGTCACGCGCTGCGCCGCGAAGTACGCGCCGGTGTCGAACCGCAGTCGGTAGATGCCCGCGGACAGCTCACCGCCCAGACCGCTGATGCGGCCGTCGCCGTCGGTGACCCCCGTGGCGAGTTCGGCGCCTGAGTGCGACAGCGTGACCGTCACTCCGGAGGCCGGGCGGCCCGTGCTGGCGTCCAGGACGTGCGTCGAGAGGCTCATGCCCTCCTCCCTATTCCGCGAGCGCCCGTGTTGGTACGCCGACACGCCGCAGATCGCGTACAAAAGAGGCCGCTCGCGGGGACGTTCACGTCAGTGATCATGTCGGTTCGCTCATCAGCCGCTCCAACCTCAGCCGATTGATCTTCGCCAACTCGCTGCGCATCACCCGTCGCTCCGTGTCCGGGTCGTTGCCCAACCGGTCGGTGAGGATCGCCAGCAGTTCCTCGGCCGAACGACCGCTGGCGCACACCAGGTACACGTACCCGAACCGGTCCTCGTACTCGCGGTTCTTGGCCGCAAGCTCGGCCTTCACCGCGGCGTCGGCATCGGCAACCCGGGCCTGTTCCTGCGCCGACGAAGGGTTGTCGGCCTTGGCGCCGATGCGGGGATGCCCGTCAAGGGCCGCGTCGATCTCAGCGTCGGGAAGCTCGGCGAGCACCCGTTCGGCGCGGTCGTAGAGTGCATCGACGTCACGGAACGGGGCGCCCGCGAGCACTCGGCGCGCCCAGATCGTCGACGAGCACACCTCGAACAGCAGGTGCATCCGCTGACGCTCTGAGGCCGCGTTGAAGTCCCTCAGGCCAACGGCTTTCACGACAATTCACTGAAGCGGCTGAAGCGGGCGGCGGCGATCGGGTTGGCGTCGGCGACCAGATCGGTGAACCGGTAGTTCGCGATCTTGGCGGCCTCGATCAACGCGAACGCCTTCTCGGTGGCCGGGGAGTTGTCCATCCGCGACCACCCGTTGCGCAGCACCCGGTCGAAGCGTTCGGTCTCACGGGCACAGATGATCAGCGGGAAGCCGAAGTGTTCCCGATAGGCCGTCGCCAACTCCACGACGTCATTGTGGTCGTCCTCGTCGAGGTTGGACAGCGCGACATGGTCGACGGCCAGCACCTGACCCGTCTCATCCTCGGCGCCGAGGTCATGGAAGGCGTTGAGCAGTTCGTGCTGCTGTTCGGAGGAGCCGGTGAGCACCGCGTCCTGGAACGCCTCACGCAACGCGGTGGTGTCGGCGAAGGGACGCTGGTCGAAGGCGCGCTCGATGGCCCACGGAACGTCCTGCACCACGTGGCCGAAGATCGACGTGAAGCGCTCCCTGGTCATGGAGTTGACCTCGTCAAGGGTGATCGATCCACCGCCGGCGACGCGGGGGCCGCGTGAACCGGTGTGGAAGAACACGATATTCAGCAGAATCGCACTGACCGCGCCGATGCTGATGCCGCTGCCGAAGATCAGGTCCAGGCCCGTCGGCATGGCCTTGGCGATGTCGGGGTACGACGTCACCCACAGCGCCAGCGCCAGACTGGTGGTGACGATGATCAGGTTGCGGTGGTCGGTGAAGTCGACCTTGCCCAACGTCTGGATTCCGACGACGGCAACCGTGGCGAACAGCGTCAACGCCGCACCGCCGAGCACCGGGTTCGGGATGGAGGCGACGACGGCGGCCACCTTGGGCAGGAAGCCCAGCAGGATCATGATCACGCCGGCGGCGGCCACGACCCAGCGACTCTTGACCCCGGTCAGGCGCACCAGGCCGACGTTCTCGGAGAACGCGGTGTAGGGGAACGAGTTGAACACGCCGCCGATCGCGGTGGCCACACCGTCGGCGCGCAGCACGTTGCCGATGTCGGAGGGCTTGACGCGCTTGCCGACGATCTCGCCGGTGGCGATGGTGGATCCCGTCGACTCCACGGCCGTGATCATCAGCACGATGATCATGGTGAGGCACGCGACGAAGTCGAACTTGGGCATGCCGAACAGGAACGGCGGCGTGAAACCGAGCATCGCGGCGTCGCCGACCTTGTCGAAGTTCATGTCGCCCAACGCATATGCCACCACACAGCCGATCACCAGGCCGAGCAGCACCGCGATGGTGGCCAGGAAGCCCCGGAAGAGGCGCTGGATCGCGACGATGATCGCGATGGTGCCAAGCGCGTACAGGAACCAGCGGATGTTGGTCGGATCGATCTCATGGGTGTGGGGATTCGTCACGGCGTCCAGGGCGCCCACCGGCACCAGGCACAGGCCGATGATCGTGATGAGGGTGCCTGTCACCACGGGTGGGAAGAACTTCAGCAGCTTGATGAAGATCGGCGCGATCAAGAACGTGAAGATGCCCGCGACGATCACCGCGCCATAGACGTACAACATGCTGGCCGCGCCGCCGCCGTTGGCGAGGCCGATCGCGATGATGGGGGAGACGCCGGCGAAGGTGACACCCTGCAGCAGTGGCAGGCGCACACCGATCTTCCAGAACCCGACGGCCTGGATGATCGAGGCGATACCGCACGTGAACAGGTCCGCCGTGATGAGCATGACCAGTTCCTGCTCGGACAACCCGACCGCGCCGGCGATGATGATCGGCACCAGCACCGCACCGGCGTAGAACGCCACGACGTGTTGGAAACCGTAGGTCGCGAGTTTCGGAATCGGCAGCACCTCGTCGACGGGATGCTGGCGGTTCAGTTTCTGGCTGCTGGTGGGTGCCGACATCGGACAAGAATCCGACAGTTGCGGTGAATTCCGATGTCGTGGGAGTTTCAGCGTTGTTGCGACTGCTCCAAATACGCGACGATCGCGTTTGTCAGCCCCCGCTTGGCCTCATCGGGGTCGTAGTAGCTGCCGAGTTGGCGTTCGGAGACGATGCCGCGCATGGCGCCTGGGATGAATGCGGCCACTTCGCGCACCCGGCGCGGGTCGACGTCGAGGTCGGCGAAGGCGTGCTGACAGGCCAGCAGCCAGGTGTCGCCCCAGGACGACAGTTCGGCGGCGGTGCGGGGGAAGAGTCGTTCGAGTTCGGTGCGGTCGCTGGGCAGCGCGGCGCGCAGGTTCTCGATCGCGCGAGAGTGGTGTGACGTCAGGCCGTCGTAGAGCGTGTCGATGATCGCCGCGACGCGGGTGTCCAGGGGTGCGCCGACGGCTGTCACCGTGGCCGGGATGTCGCCCCGTCGTTGTGCGGAGTGGTGCAGCACGGCTGCCCAGAACCCGTCGACGTCACCGAACTGGTACTTCACCGCGCCCCAGGTGGCCCCGATCTCCTTGGCGATGCGACTGGCCGAGACCGCGCCCGGATCCCCGGAGGCCAGCGACCGCAGGGCCGCGTCGAGCATGTTCTCCCGGGTCGCCATACCGCGGCGGTTGCTGCGCCTGCCCTCGGTGCCCGCGACGGTCATGCAGCGATGGTAGTTCTGTTCGCGGGTTTTCACAGCGCCCTCTATGAAAGTTTCACAGTGACCCCTATCATCTTCAGGCATGGCAAAACCGCCACTGTCGATGAAGCCGACGGGATGGTTCCAGGTCGCGTGGTCCGACGAGGTCTCAGTCGGTGACGTGCACCGGATGACGTACTTCGGCCAGGAGATGATCGCCTGGCGCGCGGAGTCCGGTCAGGTGACGGTGATGAACGCCTACTGCGAGCATCTCGGCGCGCATCTTGGGCACGGCGGCAAAGTCGTCGGCGAGGTGCTGCAGTGTCCGTTCCATGGGTGGCAGTGGAATGCCGAGGGCCGCAACGTCTGTATCCCGTACGAGGACCGGCCCAATCGCGGCAGGCGCATCACGACCTACCCGGTGGCCGAGCGCAATCAGTCGATCTACATCTGGCACGACGTGCACGGCCGTGACCCCTACTTTGACGCCCCGGACGTGTTCGCCAGTTTCGGTGACGGCAGCAGTGTCGACGACTACTACCCGCAACAACGCCTGTTCGAACGCGGCCTGGAGATGCATCCGCAGTACGTGCTCGAAAACGGCGTCGACTTCGCGCATTTCAAGTACGTGCACAACACGCCGATCGTGCCCGTGTTCACGCGGCACGACTTCGCCGAACCGGTGTCCTACGTCGACTTCACCATCACCTTCGAAGGCGACGATCAGCAGAGCATCGACGACGTCAAGAGCGGTGTCGAGGCCATCAACGGCGGACTGGGCATCGCGGTCACCAAGAGTTGGGGAATGATCGACAACCGCACGATCTCCGCGATCACCCCCGTCGACGAGTTCACTTCCGACGTGCGGTTCATGGTCTACATCGGACGCACCCCCAGCCGGAATCCCGAACGGGCGCAGGTCAAGGCCGAGGAGTTCGGCCTCGAGGTCATCCGACAGTTCAGTCAGGACATCGCCATCTGGGCGCACCAGCGCTACTCCGACCCGCCCGCGCTGTCCAGTTCCGAATACGAAGGGTTCACCGCAATCCGTAACTGGGCCAAGCAGTTCTATCCCGACGGCATCGGGGGCAGTGCCGCCGAAGTCTATGCCGCACAGCAGAGAGGCTGACCAGCATGACCGCACCGATCCGGATCTTCCAGGTGGCCACCGGCAACGTCGGCTCCGAGATGATCAAACGCCTGCAGCACCGCACTGATCTGGAACTGGTTGGTGTGCACTGCTATTCGGCGGACAAGGTGGGCCGAGACGTTGGTGAACTGGTCGGCATCGGACCCGTCGGCGTGACGGCCACCGGATCGGTCGAGGAGATCATCGCCGCCAAGCCGGATGTGCTGACCTTCCACGGGGTGTTCCCCGACGAGGACCTGTATGTGCGGGTGCTCGAGGCCGGCATCAACATCGTCACGACGGCCGACTGGATCACCGGATGGCACCGCGACACCAACCATCCGCATCCGTCGGGCAGGCCCGTCTCCCAACTCCTGGCCGAGGCGTGCGAGAAGGGTGGCTCGACGTTCTACGGCACGGGCATGAACCCCGGGGTGAATCAGATTCTGGGCGTGGCGTGTTCGGCCGACGTCGCCGAGATCGAGAACGTCACCACCATCGAGTCGGTCGACGTGTCCTGTCACCACTCGCGCGACACCTGGATCGAGGTCGGTTACGGCCAACCGGTCGACGATCCGTCGATCCCTGGGAAGCTGGAGAAGTACACGCGCGTCTTCGCCGACAGTGTGCTGATGATGGCGGACTGCTTCGACCTGACATTGGACGAGGTGAAGTTCAGCGCCGAACTCGGCGCGTGCACCAAGGACGTCGACCTCGGCTGGTATCAGCTGCCGAAGGGGTCGTTGGGTGGCAACTACATCAAGTACGAGGGCATGGTCGACGGTGTTCCGCGCGTGGAGACCCACCTGGAGTGGCAGATGACGCCGCACACCGACCCGAGCTGGAACATCAAGGGCTGCTACATCACCCAGATCAAGGGCGATCCGTGTGTGTACAACAAGCACATGATCTTCCCCAAACCCGGTGTGGACCTGTCGGATCCGACGAACTTCGCCTCGATTGGCATGACCGTCACCGGGCTTCCGGCGTTGAACTCCATACGTTCGGTGGTGGCCGCACCGCCGGGTCTGCTGACCAGCGCCGACGTGCCGCTGCGCGGGTTTGCGGGGCGGTTCAAGATCTAGAGACCGGCCAACTGCGGCAGGGTCAGGTGCGCGATCCAGAAGTAGATCATCAGCCCTGTGCCGTCGACGATCGTGGCGATCATGGGCGCCGACACCACAGCCGGGTCGATCCGAAGCTTCTTGAGCACCATCGGCAGGATCGATGACACCAACGACGCCCACAACACGATCGCGGCAACGGTCAGCGCGACCGTCACCGTCACCTCCGGGCCGACACCCAGGGTCCAGGCCCGGATCGTGGCGGCGACGGCCATCGCCAACGCGATCATGGACCCGGTCGTCATCTCCTTGCCCAGGATCTGGGGGAGATCCCGCAGGCGCACGTCTCCGGTGGCCATCGCGCGCACCAACGTGGTGGTGATCTGAGTCCCGGTGTTGCCGCCCGTGCCGATCAGCAGTGGGATGAAGAACGCCAGCGCCACAACGGCTTCCATCTCCTCCTCGAAGTGACGCAGCACCGTCCCGGTGTAGGCCTCGGCGATGAACAACACCAGCAGCCAGACGATCCGCTTGCGCCACAA
Source organism: Mycolicibacterium confluentis (assembly GCF_010729895.1). Classification (NCBI taxonomy): domain Bacteria; kingdom Bacillati; phylum Actinomycetota; class Actinomycetes; order Mycobacteriales; family Mycobacteriaceae; genus Mycobacterium; species Mycolicibacterium confluentis. The sequence continues at coordinate 3,396,589 of NZ_AP022612.1, read as the reverse complement.
CAACCATGGTGAGGCCTTGAGGTAGGGCACCTCCAATGGCGCCGAGCCGCCCTGCTTCTCGGCGTCTTCGGTGGCCTCCTCCTCGGCGATTCCGGCCGCGCCGTCCTCGGTCAGCACACCGAGCAGCCTGTCGTCGGCGTCGACCACCGGCAGCGCCACCAGGCGGTGATCGGTCAGCAGGGTCGCTGCATCCTCCTGATCGGTGAGCGGCGACACCGTGACGATGTCGCGCTTCATCATGTCGGCCACGGCCTGATCGGCTTCGGCCAGCACGAGATTTCGAAACGGCACCACGCCGAGCAGGCGGGCATCGGCATCGGTGACGTAAACGTAGGCGCTGGTGCGGGAATCGCCGCGCAGTCTCCAGGCGTGGCCCCGAATCGCCTCCACTGCCTCGGCAGCGGTCATGTCCGGGTGCACCGTCAGGGTCTCCGGCACCATGTGCGCCGCGGCGCAGTCCTGCGGCCACGACAGCAGGCCGCGGAGCACCTGCGAGCGTTCGTGCGGCATTGCCGTGAGCCATTCCTCGCGAGTGCCGGCGTCGACTTCACGCAGGAGGTCGGCCGCGTGGTCGGAGTTGAGGAGGTCGAGATATCCGGCCGCGCGCGGTGTCGGCAGCACCCGCAGAAGTGTCGCCCCAGAGTCTTCGCTGACGCTCTCCAGCAGATCGACGCCGGTGTCGGTGTCCAGCAGTTCGCCGAGGTCTCTCAGATCGGCTTTGGAGAGCGCGTTGAGTTCACGTTCCCGCTCCGCGGGATCGTCGATGATCTCCAGCCACAGCTGCACGGCCTTGGTGGTGCGCAGGGCAATGGCCTGTCGGACGCTGACTGCGGGTTCGGTGGTGTCGGTGGGACTCATCGGCAACTCCTTCGGGCGACGGCAAGCCCTCGGCAGCATATTGAGCCCGGTGTTCGCCGAATCGTCGGGTGGTCACTGTTCGTCTCGTGGCCACCCGCGGTTCAGCGCGCACGCTCACGCGGTGGGTGCGGCCCCCAACACGCGCTGCATGTCGGGCAGCATCGCCTGGAGTTGCCCGCCCCAGTAGCCCCAGCTGTGGGTTCCGTTGGCCGGGAAGTTGAACACCCCGTTGGTTCCGCCTGCCGCCTGATAGGCGGACGCGAAAGCCTTGTTGGTCCGGATAGTGACGCCCTCCAGGAACTGTGCGGGGATCTGGGCGTTGCCCAGTCCGGCGTCCAGGTCGGAGGGGTTGCCGTTGCCGCAGTACACCCAGATGCGGGTGTTGTTGGCGACGAGGCGGCCGATCTGCAGCATCGGGTCGTTGCGCTTCCACGCCGCGCCGCCGTAGGGCCCCCACATGTCCAGAGCGTTGAACCCACCGGCGTCGGCCATGGCCACGCTCACCAGGATGGGCCAGAACCCGTCGGACAGATTGAGGAAGCCCGACAGCGACGCCGCATAGATGAACTGTCCCGGGTGATAGGCGGCCAGGATCAACGCCGCGCTTCCTGACATCGAAAGGCCCACCACGGCATTGCCGTTGGGGCTGACGCCGCGGTTGGCGGACAGCCAGGCCGGCAGTTCGGAGGTCAGGAAGGTCTCCCACTTGTAGGTCTGCGTCGTGCCGTTGCCGACGGCGGGGCGGTACCAGTCGGTGTAGAAGCTGGACATGCCGCCGACGGGCATCACCACCGAGAGTCCGGATCCGTTGAACCACGAGAACGCGCCGGTGTTGATGTCCCAGCCGCTGCGGTCGTCCTGCGCGCGCAGGCCGTCGAGCAGATACACCGCGTGCGGGCCGCCGCCCTGGAACTGGACGCGGATGTTGCGGCCCATGGCAGCCGACGGGACGTCGAGCACTTCGACGGTGTCGGCCGACGCCGGGGGAGGAGTGGCCACGGTGAGGAACCCGGCGGTCAGGGCGACCGCCAGGGCGAGGACGAACTTTCTGAACATGAGCTTTCCGTTCACCCCGACCCGGGTTGATAACGGTGTATCGCTTCGCGTGCGCCGGATGGTTACCCGAGGCGGCGAAAGTTATGCCGCACGTTATCCACAGTTGCGACTCCATCCCCAGGTTGGTGGTCGGGGGTGGTGTGGGGCTTGTCTGCTGAGGAGAATCGAACGTATGTGCGAAGTGGTGTTCGATCCGGGTGACGACGTGGCTGTCGTGTCCGCGATCAGTGCTGCCACTCGTGCTGAGGCTGCCGCGACTGCTGGGCGTCTGGCGGCGATCTTTGCGTTGATGGAGTTGCGTCTGACCCCTGACGATGAGCGGCATCTCTATGCCTGCGATCTGTGGGATTTCACGGTCGCCGAGGTCGGCGCGGCGATGGGCATCAGCCGCCGGAAGGCGTCAAGTCAGATGTGTTTCGCCCGCGCCATGCACACGCGTCTGCCGCGGGTGTTCGAGTTGCTCAAGTCGGGGGTGGTGTCGGTCCGGACGGCCTCGACCATCTCGTTTCGTACCCGCTATGTGCTTGATGAGGCGCCTATGGAGGCTGTCGACCGGGTGCTCGCCACTGAGGCCGGCACCTGGGGTGGTCTGTCGGATGCCAGGCTGGATGCCGCGATCGATTATGTGTTGGCCGAATATGATCCGTTGGCTTTGGAGGCCTTCGCCGAGGCCGCCCGCGGGCGTGATGTCTGTCTGGGCAAAGAGGACGACGAGACCGGCACCTGTTCGGTGTGGGGCCGGATCTACAGCACCGATGGGGCGGTGTTGCGCAAACGTTTTGTGGAGTTGACCAAGCACCTGTGCGCCGACGACCCGCGCAGTGCCGGGGAACGCCGTTCGGATGTATTCGGGGCGTTGGCGGCGTATGCCGGGCCGTTGGCGTGCCGGTGCGGCAAGCCCGAGTGTGCGGGTATGCAGGTGAGGCCGGAGCGCAGTCCGGTGGTGATTCATGTGGTGGCTGATGAGGCTGCGGTGGCGGCGGCGGTGGCCGAGAACGCTGCTGCCGTCGACGCGCGATCGGCGGCGTGTCAGCCCGGTCCTGATCTCACATCTTCTGACGCGGCCGCGCCTGCCACACCAGCACCTGCCGTTGCCACCGGTCCCTCAGCCGGCTCCGCGCCTTCGGCACCGTCCGCGCCTTCGGCACCGTCCGCGGCACCCGCGGCACCGCGGCGGCGTCCGGCGGCGGTGATGGAGAACGGCCGCATCATTCCCAATAGCCTGCTGCGCGAGGTGCTGCTGGGCGGGGCGAAGGTCACCCCGTTGAAGATGCCGTCGGCCGAACCCGAACCGGGTTATCGCCCATCAGCGGCGTTGGCGGCGTTCGTGCGCAGCCGGGACATGTGGTGCCGGTTTCCGGGCTGCACCACTCCGGCGCAGTCCTGCGATATCGACCACGCCATCCCGTATCCGGCGGGGCCCACGCATCCGTCGGACCTGCGGTGTCTGTGCCGCAAAAATCATCTTCTCAAGACGTTCTACGTCGGTGAGGGTGGCTGGTCAGACATCCAGTATCCCGACGGTCGCATCGAATGGACTTCACCGACGGGTCACACCTACACGACCTATCCGGGCAGTCGGCTGTTCTTCCCCAACTGGAACACCACCACCGCGCCATTGCCACCGCCGAGACCGGCACCGAAGGACGCGCCCACGAGCAATCGGGGCCTGCAGATGCCCCGCCGTCGGCGCACCCGTGAGGAAGACCGAATTCAACGCATCAAAAGCCGACGCGCAAAGCGGGACACGAGCTGACAGTCGTTCAGGCATCGACCAGATGCCTGACCACGCGCTGGTGTTGGCCAGCGTCGGCTTCATGGCGCCGCCAGACACCACAAAGGGCGAGCCGCCGCGTCAATGCATACTCATGATTCACCAAATGCACATAACCCCAGGTAAACAGGTAGTTGACCTAACCACGCTATAGAGTTAGGGTTCACAACAACGTAGGGATTTCACCACTTGAGAGGACGTTGCAGTGACCACAGGACGACTTGACGGAAAGGTCGCGCTGGTTTCGGGTTCGGGCCGCGGAATTGGGCGTGCGGTCGCGGAGAAGCTGGCCGCCGAGGGTGCCAAGGTGGTCATCAACGATCTCGACGCCGAACCGGCCAAGGAAGTGGTTGCCGCGATCGAGGCCGCCGGCGGCCAGGCCGTCGCGTGCACGGGCAGCGTCACCGACCCTGAGTTCGCGGATCGTTTCGTTGCGGCGGCGGTCGACAACTTCGGCGGTCTGGACATCATCGTCAACAACGCCGGCTACACCTGGGACAACGTCATCCAGAAGATGACCGACCAGCAGTGGAACGACATCATCGACGTGCACCTCACCGCGCCGTTCCGCATCCTGCGGGCCGCCCAGCCGGTGATCTCCGGTCTGGCCAAGAAGGAGAAGGCCGAAAACGGGCAGGCGTCCCGCCGTGCCATCGTCAACACGTCGTCGACCTCGGGCCTGCTGGGCAACCCCGGACAGGTCAACTACTCGACGGCCAAGGCGGGCTTGATCGGCATGACCAAGACGCTGGCCAAGGAGTGGGGCCGCTACAACGTCACCGTCAACGCCATCGCCTACGGCGTCATCAACACTCGGCTGACCACGATCACCACCGAGGCGAAGACCATCGACGTCGACGGCCGCGAGATCAAGGTCGGCGTCAACCCGGACGTCTACGAAGCCGTCACCACCCAGATCGCGCTCGGCCGCGGCGGCAGCGTCGAAGAGGCGGCCGGTGCGGTGTACCTGCTGTGCGCCCCGGAGTCGAGCTACATCACCGCTCAGACGCTGGTCTGCAGCGGCGGAGCGTGACCGGCGCGGAGCCGGCGGCCCACATCGCGCCGCCGGCGTACGAAGAGGTCGACTACCGCTTCGACGACGGCGTCGCGGTCATCAGCTTCAACGCGCCTCAACGCCGAAACGCGTTGCGCAACCAGATGTTGCGTGACCTGTGGGATGCGCTCGACATCGCCGATCGGGACCCGGCCGTGCGTGCGGTCGTCCTGACCGGTGCGGGTGACCACTTCTGCGTCGGAGCTGAGCTCAACGGACCGGACACCCTCCTCGAGGCTCTCGAGGAGGACGTCCAGGGCCACACGCCGACGGGGTACCGTGAGCCGGGTGGCCGTGTCAGTGAACGGTTGTTCGACATGCGCACCCCGGTGATCGCCGCGGTCAACGGCGACGCAGTGGGTGGGGGAGCGTCGATCATGGCGGCCACCGACGTGCGGATCGCCGGTGAGCGTTCGCGTTTCGGGTTCGTGTTCACCCGTCGCGGTGTGGTTCCGGAGAGCGCCTCCTCGTGGTTCCTGCCACGACTGGTGGGCCTGACCCGGGCCACCGACTGGGTGCTGTCCGGGCGGGTGTTCGGGGCCGCGGAGGCCTACGAGGCCGGTCTGCTGACCCGCGTCGTGGCGGCCGATGCCGTTCTCGACGAAGCGATGACCTACGCCCGGGTGTTCGTCACCGAGACTTCACCGGCATCGGTCGCGTTGTCTCGGCGACTCCTCGGCCGCAGCTGGGGGCACGCCACCCCGAGGGCGGCATGCGAGGACGAGTCCCGTGTGTACGCCAGCCGGCTGCGTACCGCCGATGTCCACGAAGGCGTGATGTCGTTCCTGGAGCGCCGCCCCGCGGTGTTCCCGCCACTCAACGACCATCCCGCCGACCACTTCTGACACCCCCGGAGGCCCCTGCATGGACACCTCAGCGCCGTTCACGGCATGCCAGTACGGCACGGATGCCGAATTCACCCACGATCCAGCGGGTATCGCCAACTACAACGAGAGCGTCTACGTCAACTTCGTCGACCCGATCAGCGAAGTGAGCGCTCTGATGCGCATCGGCAACCGGCCGACGATGGGGTACTCGGAGGCCACGGTGCAGTTGACGCTGCCGGGTGGGCGCATCGCGCTGCGCGCCGGGCGTAAGCCCAACGAGTCCAACGAGCAGTGGTCGACCCAGGGCCTCACCATCAAGCCCAAGGATCCGACTCGGTCGTGGGAGGTGACCTACCGCAACACTGTGGCGCTCATCAGCACGCCGTCGCTGCTGGCTGAGCGGGGCAGGCAGGCGCTGAAGAACTCCCCGTCGGTGGAGTGCGAGATCTCGCTGACGTTCGAGGCGTCGGTGCCGATGTTCACCATCGCCGAGGACGGGGACTGCACGCCGGGCAGTTCGCAGATCGCCACCGACCACTACGAGCAGTTCGGTCATGTCAGCGGGACCGTGCGGCTGGGGTCGACGACGTGGACCATCGACCGCGCGACCTCCTTCCGCGACCACTCGTGGGGCCCGCGGGAGTGGGCGTCCTACACAGGGGAGTGGCTCGCCGCATGGCTGGCCGACGGCACGGCGATCACTGCGTACGGCGAGTTCGAACCGAACGGTGAACGCGCGTCGGGCGGCGTCGTGGTCACCCCGGACGGGGTCTTCCACCCCATCCGGGACTACACCGTCTACACCGACTACGCGGGTGAGGCCACCTACGACGGGCGCAACGTCGGAGTGATCACCGCCGACGGTCTTCCGACGCTGGTGCTCGACGGGTCGATCAACCACTTCGTGCCGGTCACTCAGCGCACCGCCGACCGCGCCGCGCGCATGGGGCAGATGTCCGTCCGTTACGCGGGCGGCCAAGGCGGCTGGGGCATCGCAGAGTTCCTGCGGCCCCTCACCTAGCGAACGACGGAGGGCAACAACGATGTACCCCGGACGTCACGTACAGGAGAATCCCGACCGTCCCGCGCTGATCATGGCGGGCAGCCGAGAGACACTCACCTACCGGCAGTTCGACGAGCGCGCCAACCGAGTCGCCAACCACTTCCGCGCACTCGGTCTGCGGCGCACCGACCCCATCGCGATCTTCACCGAGAACCACCTCGACATGATCGTGACGATGTCGGCAGCCGAACGCTGCGGGCTGTACTACACCCCGATCAACTCGTTCCTCTCGGTGGAGGAGGCGGCCTACATCGCGGATGACTGCGGCGCCAGACTGCTGGTCACCAGCGCCGCCAAATTCGATGTGGCGAAGCAGCTTCCGCAGCACTGCCCGAAGGTCGAGCACTGGCTCGTCATCGACCTGGCCGACCCGCCGCAGCCGTTTGAGAACTTCGCAGCGGTCATCGAGCAGTACCCGTCGACACCCGCCGATGACGAGCGACTCGGCACCCCGATGTTCTACTCCTCGGGCACCACGGGCCGGCCCAAGGCGGTCAAGCGCCAGCTTCCCGATGTGTCGCCGCAGGAACAGCTCGGCATCGAGGAGATGGGAAAGCGGCTTTTCCGGATGCGCGAGGGTATGACGTTCCTGTCGACCGCCCCGCTTTATCATTCCGGCCCGCAGTCCAGCATCTCGATCGGCCTGCGCCTTGGCGCCACCCACATCGTGATGGAGAAGTTCGACACCGAGCAGTTCCTGGCGCTCATCGAGGAGTTCGGGGTCACCCACACGATGGTGGTGCCGACGATGTTCTCCCGAGCGCTCAAGCTGCCCAAGGAGATCCGGGAGAAGTACGACCACTCCTCGCTGGAAGCCGTCGTACACGGCGCCGCACCGTGCCCGCGCCAGGTCAAGCAGGCCATGCTCGACTGGTGGGGCCCGGTGATCTACGAGTACTACGGCGGCACCGAGGCGAACGGAACCTGTGGCTGCACCCCGCAGGAGTGGCTGGCCAACCCGGGCACCGTCGGCAAGGCGTTCTTCGGCGAGATCGTCATCCGGGACGACGACGGCAACGAACTTCCCGCGGGAGTTCCGGGAACCATCTGGTTCCGTGGCGGCAACAGCTCGTTCGAGTATCTGAACGACCCTGAGAAGACCGCGCAGGCACAGGATTCCACCGGCACGATGTCGAGGATCGGCGACATCGGCTACGTCAACGAGGAAGGCTATCTGTTCCTCACCGACCGGCAGGCGTTCGTGATCATCTCCGGCGGAGTCAACATCTACCCGCAGGAGATTGAGAACCTGCTGATCACCCATCCCGAGGTCATGGACGCCGCGGTGTTCGGTGTCCCGGACGAGGACTTCGGGGAGGCCGTGAAGGCGGTCATCCAGCCTGTCGATCCAGACGGCGGGACAGAAGAACTCGCGCAGCGGCTTCTTGAGTTCTGCACCGAACACATTGCCAAGTTCAAGTGTCCCAAGTCCTTTGACTTCATTGATGAGATGCCCCGGCTGCCGACCGGAAAGTTGTACAAGCGCCAACTTCGCGACAAGTACTGGCAGGACCAGAAGGAGAAGACGAGTGCGTAGGACGCTCTACACCGAGGAGCACGAGGCGTTCCGGCAGGCGTTCCGCGCGTTCATCGACCATGCCGCGGTGCCCCACGTCGACGCGTGGGAGGAGGCCGGAACCGTCGACCGGGAGTTCATCCGGGCCGCCGGCGAAAACGGTTTCCTCGGTTTTGAATTCGGTGCCGAGTACGGCGGTCTGGGCATCGAGGACTTCCGCTACAACGCGGTGATGACCGAAGAGGTCGTCGCCTCGGGTATGGCCGGTGACCTCTTCTCGATGCAGAACGACATCATCGTGCCCTACCTGCGCGATCTGGCCACCCCCGAACAGCAGGAGCGTTGGCTTCCCGCGTTCACGCGTGGTGACTGCGTCACGGCCCTGGGCATGACCGAACCGGGTGCCGGATCCGATCTCGCGGCGATCAAGACGACCGCACGCCGAGACGGCGATCATCTGGTGATCAACGGCCAGAAGACCTTCATCACCAGCGGCGCCACCTGCGATCTGGCGATCGTCTTGGTGCGCACGGGTGAACGTGACGGCCGCGGCACGACGTTCGTGGCCGTCGAGAACGGCACGCCGGGCTTCGAGCGCGGCCGTCCCATGCACAAGATCGGCCGCAAGGCTCAGGACACCGCCGAACTGTTCTTCGACGACTGCCGGGTGCCGGTGTCCAACATCATCGGCGAGCCGGGACGCGGATTCGGTTCTGCGATAGCGAATCTCCCACGCGAACGGCTGTCGATCGCCGTCGCGGCGGTCGCCTCCGCGCGTCACGCACTGGAGTTGGGACTCGACCACACCCGCGCGCGCAACGCGTTCGGTGGACCGCTGACGAATCTGCAGTCCGTCCGGATGCAGATCGCGGACATGCACACCGACATCGCCGTGCTGCAGGAGTACGTCGACCGCTGTGTGGTGGCCCTCAACGACGGTGAGCTCACCGCCGCCGAGGCCGCCGGCGCGAAGTACAAGGCGACTGAACTGCAGTGGGAGGTTCTCGACCGCGTGCTGCAGTTGTTCGGTGGCTACGGCTACATGGAGGAGTATCCGATCGCCCGGATGTGGCGCGATGCGCGCATCCAGCGGATCTATGGCGGATCGAACGAGGTCATGAAGGACCTCGTCGGACGAGCGGTGGTGGGTTGATGTCGACGTTGGATGGACGGGTGGCAGTGGTCACCGGCAGTTCTCGAGGAGTGGGCCGCGGTATCGCCCTGCGCCTGGCGCGCAACGGGGCGGCGGTCGCGGTGAACTACCGTCGCGGCGCTGAGGCCGCCGACGAGGTGGTCTCCGAGATCGTGTCGGCAGGTGGCCGAGCCAAGGCGTACTGCGCGGCGATCGACGATCACGACGCCGTCGACGCGATGGTGGACGCGGTGCGCGAGGACCTCGGCCCGGTGGACATCGTGGTCAGCAACGCGGGCACCGCGAGCAAGGGGCAACCCGTCAGTGACACGCCGGGCGCTGACTTCGTGTCGCTGCTGCAGGTGCATGCGTTGGGCCCCATCCACCTGGTGCAGAGAGTCCTGCCGGACATGCGGGCCGCGGAACGCGGTGACGTGGTGATGATCTCGAGCAGCACCGTGACCGAGGCGCCGGCGCTGTCGGCTCCCTACACCATGGCCAAGGCCGCCATGGAGATGTGCGTCCGCACGCTGGCGCAGGAGGAGCGCGAGCACGGCATCCGCGCCAACATCGTGGCGCCCGGCCTGGTCGAGACCGAGATGGGACGACGCCTGGTCCGTGCGGCCACCGGCGGTGGGTCGATCGAGGATCTCGCCCGCACCTATCCGTTCGGCCGGGTCTGCACGCCGGAGGACATCGCCGGGGTCGTGGCATTCCTGGTGTCGGCCGACGCGGGCTATGTCACCGGGCAGCGGGTCACCGTCGACGGTGGCGGCCGTCCGGTCAGCGTGATCTGAGGAGGGTGCAGAGATGAGTGAGGGAACTTCGGAATTCCTCGAGGAGTTGGCCGCGGTCCTCAGTGCCCGTGTGGCCGACGGCAGTCCGGTCGAGTTGGTCGACGTCGATCAGCGCGGCGAGGGCAACTCGTGGGAGACCTATCTGATCACCGCGTCCTGGGATTCCGGGGCCAAGAGTGCGTCATACGCCGTCAAGCGTGAACCCCTCAGCGGCATTGTGGGCAGTTACGACGTGGGTCGTGAGGTTGCGCTGCTGCGCGCCGCCGACGGCCTGGGCCTGCCGGTGCCCGGCGTGGTCGCGCATCGTGTCGGTGAGCCCGGCAATCGCGGGTTCTTCGTGATGGAGCGCCTGGTCGGCGTGGTTCCCATGCCGCACAACGTGTCCCGCATGGTCACCGACGCCGCGGACCGCGCGGCGCTCGGCCGCCGGGTGGCGCGTGAGATGGCGACCCTGCACGCGGCAGCACCTGAGTCGCTGACCCTGCCCGAACTCGACGCGCCGCCGGCACCCGGGGACACGGGACGGGTCGAGAACGACCAGTGGCGCAAGACCTACGACGAAGTCGCCACGGTCCGGATACCTGTCCTGGATCTGGCACTGGCGTGGCTGGACCACCGTGCCGATCAGGTCTCGGGCCGGGTCGCGCTGGTGCACAACGATTTCAGGGTGGGCAACCTCGTGGTCAGCCCGGACGACGGGTCCCTTGTCGGCGTCCTCGACTGGGAGACTGCACATTTCAGTGACCCGATCGCCGATCTGGCCTGGTTCTTCCAGCGCACCTCGCGTGGTCGCTCACCGCTGGCCTGCAAGCTGCTCCCGGTCGACGAGTTCCTCGACGTCTACGCCGAGGCCGCCGGATGGCGTCCGGAGCCGGCGAGCCTCACCTGGTGGGCCGTGCAGTCCCTGACCAAGACCGCCATCGGGTGCCTGCAGGCCGTCGCGATCTACGAACGCGGAGACCGGCCCGAACTGCGCTACGCAAACATGGCGCACAGCGTGTACTACAGCCTCGGATGGCTCAATCAGATGCTGCGCGACGGAGAGTGGGGATCCTGAGATGACGATCTATGCACTGGATCTGAACAAGGTGCAGCACACGATCCGGGAGACGCTGGTCAACAGCGTGCTGCCCGCGATCGAATCGGAGAGCGCCCGAGGCGAACTGCACGCCGTCATCGAGATGCTGGACAACCTCGACGGGCGGCTGGCCTGGGCTTCGGCGCCGTTGTCGGAGAGCGTCTCCCAGACCAGGGCGCTGGCCGAACTGCTCGGCCGCGACGTCGAGGGTGACGGTCTCGAGGCACTGCGCAGCGGTCGCGTCGCGATCGGCGATGCGCTGGCATCGGCGTATGCCGACGGTTCCGGCCCGGAGATCGCCCGTGCGGTCGCCGAATTCACGGCGGCCGACGTCAAGTCCGAGATCTCGCGGGGCCTGCTGCCCGGCCTCCCGGACTAGGCGGAGGTCAGTCCTTCGGGCCGCACCATCGCGAGCACCAGGGCCGTGAGCTCCTCGGTGATCTTCGGACGGTGACGCAGCCTCGGGTTCTGGGTGACATCCGTGACGACGCCGATCGCGGCCTGGGCGAGCGCGCGGGCGTCACCGGTGCTGAGCCCGTCGGACAGCGTCTCGATGGCTTCGACCCACTCGGCCACATACTCCCGTTGCGCGTTGCGCAGCGTCTGCTGTTCCTCCTCGGGCAGGTACAGCAGATCCGAGGCGAGGATGTGCATGAGCCGGCCGTATGGGCCCACGGCCTGCCGGATGTAGGTGCCGACGAGCGCGTCGAGCGTCTCCTGCGGAGTGGCCGCGTAGGCCAGCGCATCGGCGGTGACGTAGAGCAGACCCTCGGCGCCCCGGTCCAGGACCGCGCGCAGCACCTCGGTCTTGCTCGCCACATGCTGGTAGAGCGTGGCGGTGGACATCTCGGAGGCCTTGGCGATGTCGTCGATGTGCACATCGTAGAAACCGCGCTCGTCGAACAGTCGCGCGGCGGCGTCGATGATGCGTTCCCGGCGGCCCGCGGGCTGGCGGTGCGTGGGTGCGGGATCAGGGGCGACGTCCGGATCATGTTCGGGCAGTGGGCATTCGATGATCGACCACGCGAGTGCCCGCTGGATCTCCTGCAGCCGATCGGCGGAGAGGGATCCTCGAATGTCGGGTGTGCTCGAGAACATCGCCAGCACCGCGAAGCCCAGGAGCTCGGACTTGTACTCGCCGAGTTCGGGCTTGAAAGCGTTGATGTGTGCGGCGATCTGTTCCTGATTGTCGGCGAAGTACTTTCGGAAGATCTCGCGTTCGGCGGGGTCGAGGTGTCGCTGTTCACGTCGCCACAGGGTGGCCTCGTTGCCGTTGGCCGTGAGATCCCCGAAACCGGCCAGCAGAAGATGCAGTCTCTCCTCGGCCGTCGTGCCCTGGTCGTTGACCGCCGCGTGCAGATCCTCGGCGAGGCGCACCTGGCTCATGAGCGCGTGCACCAGGATCTCGTGCTTGCCCTTGAAGTGCCGGTAGACGGCCGGTCCGGTCAGGCCGACCGCGGCGCCGATCCGATCGATGCTGACGTTCTGGTAGCCGTAGTCCTGGAAGAGGTGGGCCGCAGCACGCGCGACCTGTTCGGTCCGATGACTGCCCCGGGCGGACGAGTGCAGAGTCTTCTTCACGTTCTCCACGCGCGCTGCCGTCGATCGTGGCATCTCACTCTTTCCCATCGGCTGGGGCATGGCTCCAGTTTCGCATCCACGCTGCAGACCAGCCCGCCCTGAAGGTTCCGGGCGCGCCGACAGCAGTGCCCACTATCCCACCCGACTATAGTCTGAATTAACTAAAGAAGCCATCAGTGCCGGATAGGCCGTTATTGACCGGGATATATGCCGGAGTTAAAGTTCACAGATGGCGCTGGCGTGGACGTCAGACAGGCCGACAGAATCGAGAGGCAGCCAGAATGGGCCATTACAAGAGCAACCTGCGCGACATCGAGTTCAACCTGTTCGAACTGCTCGACCGCGAGAACATCTTCGGCGCGCAGCCGTATGCGGAGATCGACCTCGACACCGCGAAGTTCATCCTTCGGGAGGTGGACCGCCTCGCGCGTGAAGACCTCGCCGAGTCCTTCGAGGAGGGCGACCACAACCCGCCGGTCTACGACCCGGTGACCAAGTCGGTCACCGTCACGCCAGCCTTCGCCGCGACGTACAAGACCTGGATGGACGCCGAATGGTGGCGACTGCGGGTGCTTCCCGAACTCGGGGGCACGCACGCACCGAGCTCGCTGAACTGGGCCCTGGCGGAGTTTGTCCAGGGTGCCAATCCGGCCCTGTGGACCTATGTCGGTGTGCCGACCGCCGCCCGGGTGGTGTGGAAGCACGGGACCGAACGGGACAAGAAGATCGCCCAGTTCGCTATCGACAACCACTGGGGCGCAACGATGCTCCTCACGGAACCGGATGCCGGCTCGGATGTTGGCGCCGGCCGCACTCGGGCCATTCCGAACGAGGACGGCTCCTGGAACATCGAAGGCGTCAAGAGGTTCATCACGGCCGCCGAGCACGATTTGGCGGACAACATCCTGCATCTGGTGCTGGCCCGCCCGGTCGGCGTCGACGGCGTCGGCGGGCCCGGCACCAAGGGCCTGAGCCTGTTCCTGGTGCCGAAGTACCACTTCGATCTGGAGACCGGCGAGCTCACCGGGGAGCGCAACGGCGCCTATGCGACCAACGTCGAGAAGAAGATGGGCATGAACGTGTCCACCACATGCGAGGTGACCCTCGGCGAGGACACCCCGGCTCGGGGCTGGCTGCTGGGCGAGGTGCACGACGGCATCGCGCAGATGTTCGACGTGATCGAGGATGCCCGGATGATGGTGGGCAGCAAGGCCGTCGCCACCCTGTCCAGTGGTTACCTCAACGCGCTGGACTACGCGAAGCAGCGCATCCAGGGTTCGGATCTGGCGCAGTCCTCGGACAAGGCGGCGCCCCGGGTGACCATCACCCGTCACCCCGATGTCCGCCGTTCGCTGCTGACGCAGAAGGCCTTCGCCGAGGGTTTGCGCTCACTGATCCTCTACACCGCCGCCTGGCAGGACGAGGTCGCGATCAAGACCGCCGCCGGTGAGGACGCCGCGCTGGCCGAGGCGGTCAACGATCTGCTGCTGCCGCTGGTCAAGGGTTACGGTTCGGAACGGACCTGGGTCGTGCTGGGAACCGAGTCGCTGCAGACCTACGGCGGTTCCGGCTATCTGCGCGAGTACCCCATCGAGCAGTATGTGCGCGACGCGAAGATCGACACCGTCTACGAGGGCACCACGGCGATTCAGGCTCAGGACCTGTTCTTCCGCAAGGTCATTCGCAACCGCGGCAAGGCTTTGGGTCACGTGTTCGGTGAGATCAATCAACTGGTGGCCGACGGCGCCGCCGAGCTGGCTCTCGAACGGGAACTGCTCGGCACGGCTGTGGCCGATGTCGAGGCGATCATCGAGAAGATGACCGGTGATCTCGCCGCATCCAAGGACAGCGCCGAGCAGATCTATCGGGTCGGACTCAACGCCACGCGGTTGCTCTACGTACTGGGCGATGTGGTCGTCGGCTGGCTGCTTCTGCGCGGAGCCCAGGTCGCCCTGCGTGCACTGGGAGCCGACCCGAGTGCGTCCGATGTGGCGTTCTACCAGGGCAAGGTGGCCGCGGCACGGTTCTTCGCCCGTGAGATCCTGCCGCTGGTCGCGGCCCAGCGCGAGGCGGCGCTGCGGGTGGACAACTTCGTGATGGAACTCGACGAGGCGGCGTTCTGATCAGCCGCTGACGACGAAGGCCACCACCCATCGGGTGGTGGCCTTCGTCGTTGTGTCAGAAGCTATTCCGACTGGCGCACGATACACAGCGCGTCGACTGCCACGAGACCGTCCTCGGTGACCAGAAGTGGGTTGACGTCCAGTGATTCGATCCAGTCATGGCCCGCCGCGGCCAGATTCCCGAAGCCCACCAGTGTCTGCGCGAGTTGGTCGAGGTGCCACGGCTGCGATCCGCGGAAGCCGTGCAACAACCGCACGTCCCGGAACTCCTCGATCAGGGTCTCGGCGTCGGCGGTCGTCAACGGCGCGGGCCGACCACCGACGCGCTGCAACACCTCGACGAAGACGCCGCCGAGACCGAGCATCACGATCGGGCCCAGTTCACTGCGCCCGTCGACCCCGATGAGCAGTTCACCGCGCGAGGCGGTCATCGGCTGCACGGCCACGGCCGACGCGACGCCGTGTTGCGCTGCGATGTCGCGCATGTGGGCCACGGCCTCCGGGAGTCCGTCGGCGCTGATGTTCAGGGCCACCGCGCCCAACTCGGTCCGGTGGGCCACGTCGGCGAGTTTGACGGCATACGGCCCGGGGAACGGGGCGCTGATGTCCGAGTCGTCCTCGTCGATCACGGCGTACGGTGCAGTCGGAATGTCGAACCGGCCAAGCAGTTCCATGACGTCGCGGAACGGCAGGAACCGGGTGCCCGCGGCATCGGTGACGGGCTCGGATGGGCACGGCACGGGTGCGGGGGTGTCGGCGAGGTCTCCGATGTTCTGTCGGTCGCGGACGACGCTGCCGAGAGCGTGCAAGCCGCGCAGCGTGCCCCGGATGCCGTACCCGAGTGCGACGGCCCCGTCGTCACCGATGACCTCCTTGGCGAACTCACCGACCTCGCCTGCGCCCGCGGCGATCGCGACGGGTTTACGGTGTCGCCGCGCGGCGACGGCCACGTCGTCGATCAGACGTCGGTACAGCGGTGAGTCGCTCCACATGTTGACGAACACCACGGCGTCGAGTTCGTCTGAGCCCACGTACTTCTCGACGATGTCGGTCCAGAAAGTCGCCCCGAAACCGGTGGTGTCCAGGGGGTTCGGCACAGTGATGCCGGGGATCGTCGATGCGACCCAGTCCGCGAGGCTCTCCAGCGGCGGGAGCGTGAGTCCCTCCTCCTCGGCGACGTCGAAGGCCAGGGAGGCGAATCCTCCGGTGCCCGCGACGACGCCGATGCGCTGCACGGGATTCCACACCGCGGGGTCGAGTTGGCTGACGATCGAGAGACGGTCGACGAGTTCCTCGAGGTCGAAGGCCAGTTGAATCCCCACCTGACGGAAGGCCACGTCGTACGCCCACGCGTTGCCCGCCAGTGCGCCGGTGTGGGAGGCCGCCATCTGCTGGGTGCGCGCGTTACGCGCGAGCTTGACCGCGACGATAGGTTTGCCCGCCGCGATGCAACGACGGGCGGCCGCGAAGAACTCGGCGGGCCGTCGGATTCCCTCGATCACGAGGCCGACCGCGTTGGTGTCCGGGTCGGTGGCGAGGAAGTCGAGGTAGTCGGCGATGTCCGTGGCGGCCTCGTTGCCGGCCGAGATCAGCCGGGAGATCCCGACCCCGGTGCGCGCTCGCGCGGCGATCGCGATGCCACCGATCATCGCGCCGCTGTGGGACACGATGGAGATGCCGCCCGGCGCGGGGTGATAGTCGGCCGAGGCGGTCAGGTGCAGGCTGCGGGGGACGCTGATGTATCCCAGGCTGTTGGGGCCGATCACGGCCATGCCGCCACGCGTGGCGGCGTCCACCAGGCGAGCCTGCAGGCTTGCGCCCTCGTCGCCGAGTTCGGAGAACCCCGCGGCGTAGACCACCAGGCCGCCGCAGTCGAGGTCTGCGCACTCCTCGGCGAGTGCGACGGTGCGCTCTGCGGACATCACCGAGAGCACGGCGTCGATCGGTCCGGCGATGTCGCGGATCGATCGGACGGCGGGTGCCCCGAGGACCGTGTCGGCGGTGGGATGGACGAAGTGGACCGTGGCCCCGCTCTTGAGTGTCGGTGCGATGAAGTCCGCGTACGGTGACTTGTCGCTCAGGCCGACCACGGCGATCGTCGCAGGATTCATCAGCCGGTCGAGCCGATGGTCAACGAGGGTCATCGCTGCTGCCCTTCAATCGGGAAGTGTGAACTCTGATTATGGTAGGCGATCACGAGAAACTCCAGAAAAATGCTGCAAAGTAGCGAAAAAGTTAAGACCCGCTATGTAGCATCACATCGTCCCGGTGGTGAGGTGAACCGGGCTGACGAGCAGCAACGGAGGATTCATGGCGAGGACTGAGGCACTCGAACGCGTCGAGCATATGTATGTGAACGGCTTCCCGGACCCGGCGACCGCGACGGTCGAGGATCTGCGCAGGGCCTACGACGATCTGCTCCTTCAGTTCCCGCTGCCCGCCGGCGTCGAACCCTCCGAGGGCGTGGTCGGGGGCATCCCGGCCCTGTACGTGAGCGCCGAGGGAGCGGCCCAGGACAAGGTGCTGGTGTGGTTCCACGGTGGCGGGTACGTGCTCGGCAGCGCCAGGGGGTTCCAGGAACTCGGACACACACTGTCCGCGGCCTCCGGTATGACAGTCGTCCTGCCGGACTATCGCCGCGCACCGGAGTGCAAGTTCCCGGCGGCGGTCGATGACGGTGTCGCCGCGATCGAACATCTGGTGTCGACCTATGGCGCGGAGAACGTCGCGGTCGGCGGGGACTCCGCCGGTGGCGGCCTGACGCTCGCCGCGTTGACGGCACTGCGTGACCGAGGTGCGCCACTTCCCGCCGCGGCGGTCTTCGTCTCGCCCCTGCTGGACTTCACCGCAAGTGGCGCGAGCGTCGACCTGTACGACGGCAAAGACGTTGCCGTCTCGCGTGGTTCGATCGCGAATCTGCGGGAGGCCTATCTGCAGGGCCACGATCCGCAGGACCCCCTCGCGTCACCGGTGTTCGCTGATCTGGCGGGCCTGCCGCCGGCGTTGTTCATGGTCGGGTCCCACGAGGTTCTGCTTGACGACTCCAACCGCGCGGCCATGTCGATCACCGAGAGTGGCGGCACCGCAACGGTGTCGCTGTATGACGACATGGTCCACGTCTGGCCCCTGTTCTCGTCGATCCTCCCCGAGGGCATCGCCGCCGCCGAGGAGGCGGGTCTGTTCGTTCGTAAGCACCTGAGCTTCTAGGCGCACACAGCATCTCGATCTCTGCCCCCAGAGCCCTGACACCGGGCCCTGGGTGATTCTCGTTGCCTGCACTGCATGTCGTCACGTCGGTGGGAAGTGACGAAATGTTCCTGCGTTCACTTCCGGGCATTCCGTTCATCGTCGAAAGGAGAAGTCCATGAACAATGCATCCGACACGAGGTCGGGCCGGCGAAGATTCACACTCTGGCTGGGCTCGGTCGTCGCGGCACTCGCTCTGCTCGTTGGAGCGGCGATTCCGGCGGCGGCCGCCGAGTTGATGCGCGTGACGTTCGTACGTCACGGGCAGTCGCTCGGAAACGCTTCCGGCACCATCGATTCGTCGACACCGGGTCCGGTGCTCAGCGAGTTGGGGCACCAGCAGGCCGAATCACTGATCGGCAGGCTGGGCGACAACAACTATGACGCCATCTACGCATCCACGATGGTGCGAACCCAGCTGACGGCGGCGCCCATGTCGCGGTACCTGGGCCTGCCCATCCAGGTGGTCCCCGGCATTCAGGAGATCGAAGCCGGCGATTACGAGGGCACGCCGGAGCGCGATGCGGGCAGCGGTTACATGCTGGCACCGATGGCCTGGGCGTTGCAGGGCGACCTGGACGCTCGCCTTCCAGGGTCGCTCGACGGGCACGAGTTCAAGGCTCGGATGGACGGCGCGTTGCAGAACATGTACGACAACGGTGACCGCAACGCCATCGTCTTCTCCCATGGGGCGGCGATCATGTTCTGGACGTTCATGAGCGTCGACAACCTCACCCTGCCCCAGAAGCTCGCCCTGTTGGGTGGCTCGATGCCGAACACCGGGTACGTCGTGATCGAGGGCAATCCGGAGGACGGCTGGAAGCTGGTCAACTGGAACGGCCAGGAGTTCAGCCAGCAGCGGACCTTCGGGGCCGAGGTGAAGCTCCAGATCCGGACACTGGCTCGGCAGCTCAAGGTCGTGGTGGACTCGGTGGGCCAGGCGCTGGGCACGCGTGATCCCGTGACCATCGCGACCGCGCTCAATCACGCGGTCAGTGAGGCGGCCTTCTCGGTGGTCAAGTTCAACCGTGCCGTGGCCGCGGAGGCCATCGAACGGTTGGAGAAGGCGTTCACGCGCAGTGCGCCGGCGCAGCGGAACGAGATCACCGAGGTCAACCGACAGTCGGTCAAGGAGCTCAGTGAACCTGCTGAGACCTCAAGCCCGGCAAAGGAACTGGTCGGCCGTGTGGTTGCGGACAAGGGTGCCTCGGCCATCGACACGGTGAAGTCCAGCTTCGAACTCAAGCGTGAGACCGTGAAAGCCGATCGTGCGGCTCTCAAGGCTGATCGTGAGGCCAAGCGGGCCGAACGGGCGGAGGCCGTGAAGTCGCGGTTGGGGAACGACTCCAAGCGTGGCACCGCGGGCTCTGCTGTCGAGGCCGACTCCGGTTCCGGCACCGGTTCCGGCACCGGTTCCGGTTCGGATTCCGGCTCCGTTTCGGGCTCTGCTGGTGACAGCGGCGGCAGCGAGGACTGACCCCTGAATGACGAAGGCGCCCAATCGGTCGATTGGGCGCCTTCCTCATATCTTGGGGAGGGGGATCAGGCTCCTGCTGCCGCGTAGATCGGGAGCAGATCGGTGGCCGCGTCGGCCAAGAACTTCGGGTCCACCAGCAGATGCTGGGTGGCAACCTGCATATCGCGCACGTACCGGCCCAATGTGCTTGTGCGGCCGATGCTCTGGCTGCCGCTCCAGCGATGCGCGAAGCCCACGATGGTGTCCATGGCCTCATGGCTGAAGGCCAGCTGCTGACGCATCCGGGCCATCTGTTCGGGTGTGCGGGTGTGACCGGCGTTCACCGTGGCTTCTGCCGACTCGACGAGGTCGTAGAACGCCAATCGGACTGCGTGCAGCAGCGCCTCCATCCGGGCGAACTCGAGCTTGAAGATTTCGGCCTCTCCGATCGGCCCCCCGTAGTTGGGCCGGAACTTCTTGATGGCCACTGCGGCAAGCAGTTCCAGCGCGCGGGTCGCGATACCGAGCACCACCGGAACGTGCGGCAGCGGGCCGACGAACTCGTTGGACAGTTTGTAGATCGTCTCCGACCGGTAGGGAGTGCCGCCGAAGGTGACGATGGTGTGCTCGTCAGGTGCGAACTTCTTGTCGACCCGGTAGTCGTGGCTGCCGGTGGCGCCGAGACCCCAGACATCCCAGTTCTGCTTGAGGTCGATCTCGGCCTTGGGGAACATGGCCACCCGGGGCTGCGGCTGCCCGTCCTCGCCGAGGATCGGGTTGCCGTCCTCGTCGGCGACGAACACACCGGCGCCGATCCAGGTGGCATGGTCCGACCCGCTGGCGAAAGCGAAATCGCCCTCGACGATCAGACCGCCCTCGACCTGCTTGGCCGGGTAGCGGGGGAGCAGCTGACCGGCGACGCGGAAGTCCTCGTCCCGGCTCATGAGGTCCTTGGCCACCTCGGGCTTGAGGTAGCCGAGCACCTCGGCAGTCGACCAGGAGGTCGCCATGAACGCCCACGCAGTGGACGCGTCGGCCTTGGCCATCTCCTCGTAGACCCGCAGGCCCTCACTCGGCAGCAGGCCGCCGCCACCCAGTTCGGTCGGGACCAGCATGCGGTGCAGGCCCTGCTCGGAGATCGCCTCGCGAACGGTGTCGGTCAGCGACTGTGCCCGCTCCATGGCCTCGGCCTCGGCTCGGATCAGCGGCGTGATCGAACGAACTCGCTCGAGATAGTCGGCCAGCCGGTCGCCGTCTACGGAGGATTCGTGGGTCAGCGTGTCTGTCATATCGTGCCTTTCTTGCAGGTTCGGGCGGGACCGCGTGGATGCCTCGTGAATGCACTGCTGTGACCAAGGTAACGAAATTAATGCTAATGTCAAGAGGCTAGTTTGCAGGCCAGAAGCCTGAGCAGTCCGACTCTAGACCGAAACGAGCACTAACCATGCATCTGACGCAAGCGTTGCACAGAGCGGTGCAGCAGACCCCCGACCTGCCGGCCACGGTGTTCGGTGAACGAGTGCGGACATGGGCGCAGAGCGCAGACCGCGCGGCGCGCCTGGCGGCGGCTCTGAAGGGTCTGGGAGTCCACAGTGGCGACCGTGTCGCGATCCTTGCGCAGAACTGCGACGACTACCACGACTTCCTGTTCGCGGTGCCCTGGGCCGATGCGGTGGCGGTGCCGGTCAACACGCGATGGAGCGCGCGCGAGATCGCGTTCTCGCTTGAGGACGCCGGAGTGGTGGCCCTGGTGGTCGATGACGCGTTCCTCGACATGGTCGACGAACTCAAGCACCTGGCGCCCGTTGTCAAAGCCTTCGTCCACAGTGGCGACCGGACCCGGCCTGCCGACCTCCACGGCTTCGAGGACCTCATCGCCGCGCATGACCCGATCGAGGACGCGCGTCGTGGCGGTGACTCGTTGGCCGCGATCTACTACACCGGCGGCACGACGGGAACCCCGAAGGGGGTGATGCTCAGTCAGGCCAACCTGATGTCGGCGGCCCTGGGCGCGCTGGCCACGGGACAGTTCCTCGCACCGCGTGGACGCCTGCTGCACAGCGCGCCCATGTTCCACCTCGCCGATGGTTCCGGCTGGGTCGCCCGCAACCTCGTCGGCGGCACACATGTCATCCTGCCGGGATTCAGCGCGGAGACCGTCGCGGCCGCCGTCGAGCAGCATCAGATCACCGATATGTTTTTGGCGCCCACGATGATTCAGATGCTGGTCGACTCGTCGGCGGCACGCGCGCACGATCTGTCGAGCCTGCGGCATCTGCTCTACGGCGCCTCACCGATCTCACAGGCACTGCTGGAGCGCACCATGCGGCTGCTGCCTCTCGTGAAGCCCCTTCAGGCGTACGGGATGACGGAGCTTTCGCCGACGACCACGGTCCTCACGGCCGAGGATCACCAGACCCCGGAGCTGCTGAGGTCGGCGGGCCGTGCCGTGCCGATCGCCGAGGTGAAGGTGGTCGACGAGGACGACAACGAGGTGCCGCTCGGCACCGTCGGCGAGGTCGTCGCCCGAGGTCCGCACGTGATGCTCGGCTACTGGAACCGGCCGCAGGAGACCGCGCAGGCGCTGCGCGGCGGATGGATGCACACCGGCGACGGCGGCTACATGGACCAGAACGGCTACCTGTTCATCGTCGACAGAATCAAGGACATGATCGTCACCGGTGGTGAGAACGTGTACTCCGCGGAGGTCGAGAACGCCCTCGCCCAGCACCCGAGTGTGGCCACCTGCGCGGTGATCGGCGTCCCGGACGCTGACTGGGGTGAGCGCGTTCATGCGGTTGTGGTGCTGCATGAGGGTGCGACCGCCACGTTCGAGGAGCTGCGGGAGCACTGCGGTGCCCTGATCGCGCGCTACAAGGCACCCCGCAGCGTCGACTTCGTCGAGGCGCTGCCGTTGACCGCGGCGCAGAAGGTGTCCAAAGTCGAACTGCGCGAGACGTATTGGAAAGACGAATCGCGCTCAGTGTCCTGATCGGACGCCAACGCAATGTGGTCCGCGACGTCATCGGCGCGGACCACATTGCGTTGGGCTGAACTGATCGGCCCTCAGTCGGTGCGCGGACTGACCTCGTAGTCCGCCAGGTTCAGGGCCGAGGTGCGGGCGAAGTAGTCGGGAACGGCCCACGGTGAGTTCGTGACGACCCGGCCGGTGCTGTTGCGGTAGTAGCTTTCGACGCCGTCCATCGCGTACACCATGGCGTTGTTGGTGTCGTCGAGTTCACGGTTGTAGGCCTCGAACGGTTCCTCGCGGACCTCGACGGTGGCCAGATCGTCGCGGACCATCTCGGTCAGCATCTCCACCACGTAGCGCACCTGCGCCTCGGCGACGGTCAGCCAGCTGCCGCCCGGCGGGTTGGTGTTGGGGCCGTACAGGAAGAACAGGTTGGGGAAACCGGGCGCGGTGATGCCGAGGTAGGCCCGGGCGTTGTCATCGCTCCACGACTCCCGCAGCTCGACGCCGTCGCGACCGCGCAACTCCATCGGATAGAGGTAGCGCTGCTGCTGGAATCCGGTGCACAGGATCAGGATGTCGACGTCGAAGGTCTCCCCGGAATCGGTCACCAGCCCGTTCTCGGTGAGGTGGTCGACACCCTCGGCGACCAGGCTGACATTCGGTCGGCGCAACGTGGCGAACCAGCCGTTGTCCATCAGCAGGCGCTTGCCGAACGGCGGGTACTTGGGCAGCGACTTCTCGATGAGGTCCTCGCGGCCCTCCAACTGGGCGCGCAGATACGCGGTCAGGTTGCGCCGGTAGGCATCGTTGAGCCCGCTGACGAGCCTGCCCTTCTCGGCGGCCTTCGGGTCCACCCGCAGCGCCGGGTAGTTGCGCTCGGTGTAGATCCAGTAGAGGCGGAACCGGAACCAGGCGCGGTAGAACGGCACATTGCGGTACAGCCAGTGCCGGGCAGGGGATTGCTTGCGGTAGTACTGCTCATTCGGTGTGGTCCAGTGTGGTTCGCGCTGCACGACGACCATCTGCTCGACGTCGTCGGCGATCGCGCAGACCACCTGCATCGCGCTGGCCCCGGCGCCGACGACGGCGACCTTCTTGCCGCGCAGGTCGGTCTCCGGTGACCACCGGGCCGAGTGCAGCACCTGTCCCGAGAACTCGTCCATTCCGGGGAACTGCGGGATGTTCGGAGTGTTGTGCAGCCCCGCGGCGGTGATCAGCGCGGAGCAGCGCACGGTCTCGGATCCGTTGCCCGAGTTGATCTTCACCGCCCACGCGCTGGCATCGGCGTCCCATTCGGCGCCTTCGACGCTGACTGAAGTCTCGATGTGCGGCGCCAGGCCGAAGTGGGCGATCACATCGTCGATGTACTGCCGGATCTCGTCGGGCTGGGCGAAGTTCTGGCTCCACTCGCGAGGGAAGAACGAGTACGAGTACAGATCGTTCGGGACGTCGACGCGGGCGCCGGGGTAGTTGGCCTCGTACCAGGTGCCGCCGACGTGGTCGTTGCGCTCGAGCACCCGGAACGGGATGCCGGCCCGCTTGAGGTGCACCGCCGCCGCCAGGCCGGAGAAGCCGGCACCGACGACGATCACCGAAAAACCGGTATCTGCACACTGATCGGTGACGTCATCGGCGACGAACGGCGCGAACCCGAGCTGCTCGGCGGCCAGCGGAACATACTTCTCGGTGACCGGTTCACCCATCACCGCGGACATCAGCTTGACCAGTTCTGCGCCGTTGGGGGAGGGGTGGGCGACCGGAGTTCCGGTGCTCCACTCCATGATTGCGGCGAAGGCGGCGTCGCGAACTTCGGCGACGCGCTCGGCGGGCAGCCCACCGTCGTCGTGGCTCTCGAAGCCGAGGGTCGGGGTGACCGTGTATGGCTCCGCCAGCCACCGGGCATCTCCGGTGAGCTGATACAGGACGCCGATCAGGCAGGGCACATTGGCCTCTGCCAGGGCGTCGCGCAGTTCCTCGGCGTCGATGGTGACGCTGGGTTCCAGGACTTGGCTCACGAGATCTCCTTGCTCAGGGTGGCGGCCGTCCGTACGGCCTCGAGGCGTTCGGTGGGATCGGTTGTCATGGGGGTGACGTTGACCAATGTCACGCCCGCGTCCCGCAGCACGGTGAGACGCTGACGAATGTGATCGGCGTCGCCGATCAGGGAGGTGGCCCGGACCAGTTCGTCCGGCACGGCGGCGGTGGCCTCCGCGATGCGGCCGGCCAGGAAGTGGTCCTGGATGACGGCGGCCTCGTCGGCGAAACCGTAGGCCGACACCAGTTGGTTGTAGAAGTTCTTCTCCCGCGAGCCCATTCCGCCCACGTACAGCGCCAGTTGAGGTTTGGCGGCGTCGATCCACTGGGATGGATCGCCCTCGGTGATGGCCAGTGGAGCCCGCACGATGATCTCCAGCGGACCGAGATCGTCACTGCGCTTGGCGTTGCCCTTCGCGAGTGCCTCGCCCCAGACGTGTGGAAGCTTCTCGGGATAAAAGAAGATCGGCTCCCAGCCCTGTGCGAGCTCGGCGGTCAGTTCGACCATGCGGGGTCCGAGCGACGCGATCGAGATCGGGATGTCGCTGCGCACCGGGCGGTTGATGAGCTTGAGCGGCTTGCCGAGACCTGTGCCGCGGCTCGGGTCCATCGGGATCTGATAGTGCCGTCCGTCATGTTTGAGCGTTTCGCGCCGCCAGACCGACCGGCAGATCTCGATGGTCTCCCGGGTCTTTCCGAGGATGTCCGCAAAGGGAATCCCGTGGAAGCCCTCGACCACCTGCGGCCCTGACGGACCCAGGCCCAGTCGTGCCCTGCCGTTGGACACGTAGTCGAGTCCGGCGGCGGTCGTCGCGATGAGGGTCGGCGTGCGGGTGTCCAATGGCAGTACGCCCGTGGCCAGTTCGACCGAGGTCGTCCGCGCCGCGAGGTAGGCCAGTTGGGTGGGGGCGTCAAGCGAGTAGGCCTCTCCGAGGGTCACTGACGCGAGGCCGGCCTCCTCCCACGCTGCGATCTCCTCGCCGACGGCGGCCATCGGCCTGCCGAAGTCGAGGACGGTGCCGATGCGCATGTGCGAAGCCCTTTCTCTCCCGTTGTGAGGGTCAACTTCAGTAGTATGACCCGATATTACCTAACTATAAAGGGACTTAAGGCCCAATTGTTAGGCAAGATTCTTCATCGGCGCGAAACCTGGGCGGTAGACGCGAAACCGGCGGGATCCTCTTAGGAGGGTCCCGCCGGTTTCGGTGGAGTCGGCTGGTTTCAGATGTCGAGGACGAGCCTGTCGCCGCGGCTCCGGGAGACGCAAATCATCATGCAGTCATTGCGTTCACGCTCCTCGTGGGTGAGGACGTCATCGCGGTGTTCGGGAATGCCGTCGAGGACCGGTGTTTCGCAGGTTCCGCACATGCCGGACTGGCACGAGGACATCACGTCGACACCGTGCGCCTCGATCGCCTCGAGCACGCTCTGGTCCGCGGACACGGTCAATGTCACACCGTGGCGGGCCAATTCGACCTCGATCGGGGTGTTGACCCATTCGGTCTCGACAGTGCTGGAGCTGAATCGTTCCAGCCGCAGCGCGCCGGCGGGCCAGGTTGTGCAGCGTTCTTCGACCGCGGCGAGCAGACCCTGCGGACCGCAGCAGTACACCAAGGTGTCTGCCTGTGGGGCGCCGAGGATGTACTCCAGGTCCAGCAGCCCACGCTGATCCTGCGCCCAGAACTCGACCCGGTCACCGTACGGGGCCAGTTCGTCGAGGAATGCCATGGATTCGGTGCTGCGACCGCCGTAGAACAACTTCCAGTTCGCGCCCACCGCCTCGGCCTCGGCCAGCATCGCCCGGATCGGCGTGATACCGATGCCGCCGGCGATGAACAGGTAATTCGGTGACGGCGCGAGCTGGAAATGGTTGCGAGGACCGCGAATACGGATCTCGGCGCCCTGTTCAAGGGTGTCGTGCACGTAAACCGATCCGCCGCGGGAACGCTCATCGGGCTCGCGGAGCACCGCGATGCGCCAGGTGCCCCGGTCGGCGGGGTCACCGCACAGCGAGTACTGGCGCACCAGGCCTGAGGACATGATCAGGTCGATGTGCGATCCGGGTGTCCACTCCGGGAGCGGATGGCCCCCAACCTCTTTCAAGGTCAGTGCGGCGATGCCGTCGGCGATGACATCCTTGCCGGCGACGACGACGTCGGCCTCGTACTCCCGCATGACCAGACGCACGGTGCTTGCCTGTTCCCGGCAGTCAACGTTGGCCATGCGGTCTACCACGTGACGGGCAGCGACTTCAGCCCGAAGATCTTGGCGTCGGTCTTCACCTGGATCTCGTCGGAGGGGACCGCGACCTTGAGTGTCGGAATCCGGCTGAACAGCGTGCTGATCACCGACTGCAGTTCCACCCGGGCCAGCGGCGCGCCGAGGCACACGTGGATGCCGTGCCCGAAGGCGACGTGGCCTTTGGCGTCCGTGCGCAGGATGTTCAGCGTGTCCGCATCCTCGAATTGTTTGGGGTCGCGGTTGGCCTTGTCCATGGCCACCATGACGATGTCGCCGGCCGGGATGGTCTGACCCGCGAGTTCGATGTCCTCGGTCAGGTAGCGCGGCAGATTTCCGATGATGTCGAGGAAGCGCAGCAGTTCCTCCACCGCAGCCGGCACCCGGGACGGGTCCTGGCGCAGCAATTCGAGTTGATCGGGATGCTCCAGGAGGGCGTACACGCCCAATGAGATCATGTTGCCGGTCGTCTCGTGCCCGGCCATCAGCAGGAACGCGGCCATGCCAGCCACCTCCGGGATGGTCAGGTCGCCGCTGCGAACGTGGTTGAGCAGCAAGCTGATCAGATCGTCGCCGGGATCATCCATCTTGGAGACGGTGAGTTCGCCGAGATACCCCATCACCGATGCGACCGTCTGGGCCGCCTCTTCCGGTGAGGTA
Source organism: Mycolicibacterium confluentis (assembly GCF_010729895.1). Classification (NCBI taxonomy): domain Bacteria; kingdom Bacillati; phylum Actinomycetota; class Actinomycetes; order Mycobacteriales; family Mycobacteriaceae; genus Mycobacterium; species Mycolicibacterium confluentis. The sequence continues at coordinate 3,369,122 of NZ_AP022612.1, read as the reverse complement.
TCGAGGCGCAGGAACTTCACGGTCTCTTCCTGGAACCAGTCGTGCCGGTCGTAGGGGATGCCCAACAATTCGCAGATCACCAATGACGGCAACGGGAGCGCCAAGGCCTGGACCAGGTCGACCGGCCCGTCCTGCTCGAGCATCTGATCGATCAGCTTGTTCGTGATCCGCTCCACCGCGGGCCGCATGGCTTCCATGCGGCGCGGGGTGAATTCGCGGGAGAGCATCTTGCGCAGCCGGGTCTGGTCCGGCGGATCCATCGCGACGAAGAAGCCGGGCAGTGGCTCGCCGCCCTCGTCGCCCCGGGATGGGTCGGGGATGTTCCGGACACTGGAGCGCCGATCGCCGAGCACCGCTTTGACATCGCTGTAGTCGGTGACCAGCCAGGCCGGGACGATGTTCTTGAACGAAACCTTGCGGATAGAACCGCCATCGGCGTAGTCGGCCGCGGGCGCGAACGGACACGTCCGCGTGAACGGGAATACCGGCGCCTCTTGGGCCGAAATCTGCTCGCTGGTCGTCACTCTGAGGCCTCCTTGGAAAGCTCGAACACGATGTCCGAAGTGAATGATCTCGATCACATCAGTGATTGGCGATAGCATCACATAGAACTTCTTCGGGCGTCAAGACGTGGTGTGTCGGGGACGGAATTGGGCCGCGGTCGCAGGTAGCCATCAGGGGCGCTGCACGTTCGATATGCTGGAGAAATACTCGTTATACGAGGTAGCTGGAGAACGTCACAGGCCATGGCTTCGGCTGTCGATGCTGGCGTTGATAGTTAATGTCAGTTCTGTCACCGAGGAGCTCGGGCCATGATCGGTGGGGGGATTGGGCGCGATATTGGCAGATCCTGCGTCTAGATGAGGTGGCCGTGACGATCATTCCTCAAGGGGAACTAACTGGTTCAGGGAAGCGGCGGGGTGTTGTCCCGACTGCTCCCGGTCTGACCATCCCATGTCGGCTGTAAAAGACAGCGCAGAATCAACATTTACAAATGGGGTGCGAACTGACGCCTCCGGGCGTCGGCGGCCTCTGCGCTCTGGGCATCCGGAATGCCTGCAATAAGTGCAGTTCGAAGCCATTTGATCGTCCCGTGGCGACGGGATTGGTACGCCCGCTGGGGCGCCGATGGCGAGCGCTGCTTGACGGTCGAAATGACGCTATGCGATGCTATCGCGGATCACAGTTGTGATCGGGAACACTCCAGCTCCGCGGTGTGAGACCCCCATCGTGATCCGAATGAAAGGCGGCAGGTTGTCCGAGGAAGCGCAGAATTGTTCTTCACAATCTGACCTGCTGCAGCTCACGGTGGCGCCATGACCACCACTGAGTCACCGCGTTCGTCGCTCGAAGCCATCTCGTCGTCGCGGGGCGCGAAGCCCGTGAACGCGCTCGGCGGGTTCTTCGCGATGGCGCTCGACACCCTGGTGACGATTCCCCGCAGGCCGTTCGCGTGGCGTGAATTCCTGGAGCAGTCGTGGTTTGTCGCGCGGGTGTCGCTGGTGCCGACGTTGATGCTCGCGATCCCCTTCACGGTCCTGCTGATCTTCACCTTCAACATCCTGTTGCTGGAGTTCGGTGCGGCTGACTTCGCGGGCACGGGCGCCGCGTACGGAACCGTCACGCAGATCGGTCCGGTGGTGACGGTGCTTGTGGTCTCCGGAGCGGGAGCGACGGCAATGTGCGCCGATCTCGGAGCGCGCACCATTCGCGACGAACTCGATGCGCTGCGGGTGATGGGCGTCGACCCGATTCAGTCGTTGGTGGTGCCCCGGGTGCTGGCCGCGACTCTGGTGGCGACCCTGCTGTCGTCGGTGGTGATCCTCGTGGGTCTGGTTGGGGGATTCATCTTCTCGGTCTTCGTCCAGGACGTCACCCCCGGCGCGTTCGTCGGTGGACTCACGGTCATCACCGGGGCCGCCGACGTGATCATCTCGCTGATCAAGGCCGCGCTCTTCGGTCTGGCCGCCGGTCTGATCGCCTGCTACAAGGGCATTTCCGTGGGCGGCGGTCCGGCAGGTGTCGGGATCGCGGTCAACGAGACGGTCGTGTTCACGTTCGTCGCGCTGTTTGCCATCAACATCATCGCGTCCGCGGTCGGCATCAAGGCGACACTGTGACCGCCGGCGACCCGAGCAGGGTTCATCCGCAGATCCACCGCACCGTCAAGGGTTGGGTGGACGGGCTGACCCGCATCGGCACCCAGGCGCAGTTCTACTTCCAGACGTTGGGCTCCATCAAGGACGTCCTGATCCACTACAAGGTCGAACTGCTTCGGCTGATCGCCCAGATGAGCCTCGGCGTAGGCGCTCTGGCGGTGGTCGGTGGGACTGTCGTGATCGTCGGCTTCCTCACCCTGTCGACCGGCGCACTGGTCGCGGTGCAGGGCTACAACCAGTTCGCCGAAGTCGGCGTCGAGGCCCTGACCGGATTCGCCTCGGCGTACTTCAACGTCCGACTGATCGGACCAGTGATCGCGGGCATCGGGTTGGCGGCGACCATCGGTGCCGGTGCGACAGCGCAACTCGGCGCGATGCGGATCAACGAGGAGATCGACGCACTGGAGGTCATGGGTGTCCGCTCAGTGGCCTACTTGGCGTCGAGTCGGGTCCTCGCTGGCGTCATCGTCGTGGTTCCGCTGTACTGCGTGGCCGTCCTGTCGGCCTTCTGGGCCGCGAGATTCGGCACGATCGTGATCTACGGGCAGTCCTCCGGTGTCTACGACCACTACTTCACCACGTTCCTGAACAGCACCGACATCATCTGGTCGTTCTTCCAGGCGGTGGTGATGGCGGTCGTGATCATGCTCGTGCACACCTACTACGGGTTCACCGCATCCGGTGGTCCCGCGGGTGTCGGCGAGGCTGTCGGTCGCGCCGTTCGCACATCCCTGATCGCCGCGGTCCTCGTCGTCCTGTTCCTCTCGCTGGCCATCTACGGTCAGTCGGGCAACTTCCATCTCGCCGGGTAGACGCATGGAACACAGAAGCAGTCGTGTCGGCGTCCACCCGATCTGGTGGACCGCAGCCCTGTTCGCCGCCGTCATCGCGTTGGTCGTGGTGTGTTCAGCGATCTTCGCCGGCACGTTCCGTCGTTATGTGCCAGTCACGTTGACCTCCGACCGTTCCGGCCTGGTGATGGAGTCGGGCGCGAAGGTCAAGATGAACGGCGTCGAGGTCGGCCGCGTGGCCGGTATCGCCGGTGGCCGGCATCCCGTCGCCCTGAAGCTGGAGATCGACCCGGACCAGGTCTCCTACATTCCGGCCAACGTCGAGGCCGAGATCGCCGCCACCACGGCGTTCGGCACCAAGTACGTCGACCTCATCTATCCGAACGAGCCCACCACCGAACGGATCACGGCGGGCGCCGTCCTGCGGTCACGCAACGTGACCACTGAGGTGAACACGGTGTTCGACAACCTGGTCGGCCTGCTGAACCAGATCGACGTCGCGAAGCTCAGCGCGGTGCTGACCGCGGTGGCCGACGGTGTCCGCGGCCAGGGGGAGCGAATCGGTCAGGCGACCACCGACGCCAACGAGGTTCTGCTGGCGATCAATCCGAAGATGGACCAGGTGGGCGCCAACTGGGTGTCTCTCAAGAACGTGAGCGACGCCTACAGCACCGCCGCGCGAGACATCCTGAACACCTTGGATGCGGCGAGCGGGACCAGTGAGACGATCGCCGGCCACGCGCAGGATCTCGACGCGCTGCTGTTGAGCTCGATCGGCTTCTCCAACAGCGGGATCGACCTGATCGGGCCGAACCGGGACAACATCATCAAGGGCATCAACGTCCTCGAGCCGACCACCAGTCTGCTGCTGAAGTACGACCCGATCTACACCTGCCTGTTGCAGGGTGCGAAGTATGCGCTTGACCACGGCGCATACGAGAACATCGGTGGCAACGGGTATTCGGTGGTGCAGGACGTCGGACTGCTGCTCGGCGACGACCCCTACCGCTTCCCCGAGAACCTGCCCAAGGTGGGCGCCAAGGGTGGCCCGGGTGGCCAGCCGGGCTGCGGTTCGCTTCCCGACGTCAGCAAGAACTTCCCGGTGCGCTACCTGGTCACCGACACGGGATTCGGTACCGGGATGGACGTCCGGCCGAACCCGGGCATCGGGTTCCCAGGCTGGGTCAACTACTTCCCGGTGACCAAGGGTGTGCCGGAACCGCCGAAGCTGCGCCACCCCGGTGGCCCCGCCCCTGGCCCGGCGCCGGCCGTGCCCGGTGGAGCGCCCTACGGTGCGCCGCTGTACGGACCGGACGGAACCCCGCTGTGGCCGGGCGTGCCGGAACTGCCCGCACCGGCGCCGGAGGCTCCGCTGCCGGCAGAAGCGGCGGCACCGTCACCATGAGCATCGAGGATCAGCAGTGAACAACAGCCTCAGAAGGGTTGTCATCAACCTGACCGCATTCGTGATGGCCTGTGTCCTGTCCGCATTCGGGCTGATGGCGATCTTCGCGAACCTGCGGTTCTCGGACGAGCAGAACTATCGCGCCGAGTTCACCGACGTCAGCGGCCTTGAGGTGAACGACTTCGTCCGCATCGCCGGTGTCGAGGTCGGTCAGGTCAAGAACATCTCCATCGGTCCGGACGCACGCGCCATCGTCGAGTTCTCCGCCGACCCCTCGGTGGTGCTCACCGAGGGCACCAAGGCCCAGATCCGTTGGGAGAACCCGATCGGCGACCGTTACATGGCCCTGCTGGAGGGCCCGGGCGAGCCCCAGAGGCTCGCCGCTGGCGAAACCATCCCGGCGACGCGCACCGAACCCGCCTTGGATCTCGACACCCTGCTCGGCGGGTTCCGCCCCCTGTTCCGGGCACTGGATCCCGAGCAGGTGAACACGCTGTCCAGCGCGCTGATCCAGGCGTTCCAGGGGGAGGGTGCGACCATCGGTTCGTTTATGCGTCAGGCAGCGGCCGTCACCAACACCCTGGCCGACCGGGACGAGTTGGTCGGCCAGGTGATCGGGAACCTCAATTCGGTTCTGGGGACCTTCGGCGGTCAGACCGAGCAGTTCGGCAAGGCCGTGGACTCGCTGTCGCAGTTGGTGGAGGCACTCGAAGAACGAGAAACCGACGTGGTCAACGCGGTCGCCTATACCAATGCCGCCTCGGCGACGGTTGCCGACCTGCTGATGCAGGCCCGTCAGCCCTTCAAAGAGGCTGTGGCGCAGTCGGACCGTGTGAGCTCGACCGTCTTGGCCGATCACGAGTACTTCGACGGCCTGCTCAACATGCTGCCGGACGCCTACAAGAAGCTGGCCCGTCTGGGCAGCCGCGGTGACTTCCTCCCGGAGTATCTCTGTGCGATGTCGCTGAAGTTGAACGGCAAGGGCGGACAGCCGGTCTACGTCAAGATCGCCGAGCAGACGACAGGACGGTGTTCACCCAAGTGAAACCCTTCGCTGAACGCAATCCGTTTCTGGTCGGCCTCACCGGTATGGCGCTGACCGCGGGCATCGCCGTGCTCGCCCTGCAGTACGACAAGCTGCCGTTCAACGGTTCGACCGAGGACTATTCGGCGTACTTCGCCGAGGCCGGCGGTCTGCGGACCGGTGCGCCGGTGCAGGTCGCTGGATTCCGGGTCGGCCAGGTGTCGTCGGTTGAGTTGGAGGGCAACCAGGTTCGGATCGACTTCGATGTGGACAAGGACGTCCATCTCGGTGACCTGACCGAAGTGCATGTCCGAACCAAGAGTCTGCTCGGTTCCAAGGTTCTCGAGGTGACCCCCCGTGGCGACGGTGAACTGGCCGGGACCATCCCGATCGAGCGGACCCGATCCCCGTACCAGCTGCCAGATGCGCTGGGAGACCTGTCCAGCACCATCAGTGGTCTGGACACCGACACGGTGTCGGAGTCCCTGGCGACTCTGGCGGAGACCTTCCAGAGCACGCCGCCGGACCTGCGGGCCGCGGTGGAGGGGGTGGGCCGGTTCTCGAACACCCTCGGCCAGCGGGACGAGGAACTGCGCTCGCTGCTGAGCAACGCGAGTAAAGCCACGGGTGTGTTGTCCGAACGTGCGGAGCAGGTCGCCGAACTCGTCGCCAACAGCAACGCACTCTTGGGCAAGCTTCGCGAGCAGAGCGCGGCGCTGGAGCAGATCTCTCGCAACCTCTCGACATTCGCCCAGCAGCTGTCGGGGTTCATCGACGACAACCGTGACCAGATGCGCGGCGCACTGGACAGACTCAATGGAGTGCTGACGATCGTCGACAACCGCAAGGAACGGGTGATGCTGGCGATCAAGTACCTCAACCAGTACACAATGGGATTGGGCGAAACGGTGGGTTCGGGGCCGTTCTTCAAGGCCTATCTGGCCAACCTGCCGGGTCAACTGGTGCAGCCCTTCATCGATGCGGCCTTCTCCGACCTGGGGTTGGACCCCAATGTGCTTCCCCCGTCGCAGCTTTCGGATCCGCAGACCGGCCAGCCCGGCACGCCGGCGCTGCCCCAGCCCTTCCCGCGTACCGGTCAGGGCGGTGACCCGCACCTGACGATTCCCGATGCGATCACCGGCAACCCGGGTGACCCGCGCTATCCCTACCGTGAGCCCGATCCCGCGCCGCCACCGGGGGGACCCGCTCCTGGACCGCCGGCGCTCTGGCCCGAAGGTCAGCAGCCGACCCCGATCCCGGATCCCGCACCACAAGGGCAGGACGGAGAACAGTGATGCGTAAGCCGTCTCTGCGCACCATGCTGGTGGCGGCCCTCGCCGTGGCGTTGGTCGTCGGTGGGGTGGTCGCTGTGCGTGCGTTCAACCACGCCGGCCGCAACCAGATCGTCGCGTACTTCGACAACAGCAACGGCCTTTTCATCGGCGACGAGGTGCGCATCCTCGGTGTCCCGGTGGGGGCGATCGAGACCATTGAGCCTCAACCGGAGCGGGTCAAGGTCACGTTCTGGATTGACGCCAAGCACAAGGTGCCCGCCGACGCCAAGGCCGTCATCGTGTCACCGCAGTTGGTGACCGCCCGAGCCATTCAGCTCACCCCGGCCTATGAGTCCGGTCCCGTGCTTGACAGCGGCGCGGAGATTCCTCTGGACCGGACCGCCGTTCCGCTCGAATGGGATGACCTGCGAACGCAGTTGGAGAAGCTCACCGATGCGCTTGCGCCCACTCAACCGGGCGGCGTCAGCACGCTGGGCCAGTTCGTCAACACCGCGGCCGACAACCTGCGCGGGCAGGGCGCGAACATCCGCGAGACCGTCACGACGATGGGTAAGGCCATGTCGGCGTTGGGCGACCACAGTGATGACACCTTCTCCACGCTGAAGAATCTGTCGGTGGTGGTGACGGCGCTGGAGGACAGCTCGGACCTGCTGGCGCAGCTGAACCGGAACATGGCCGCCGTCACGGGATTGGTGGCCGACGATCCGGGCGCCGTCAGCGACGCCGTCAACGATCTGAATTCGGTTGTCGCCGAGGCGACGCAGTTCGTCAAGGACAACCGCGAGGCCGCCGGGATCGCGACCGAGAAGCTCGCATCGATCTCGACAGCGGTGCACGGCAGCCTCGACGACATCAAGCAGGCACTGCACGCGTTCCCCAACGCTGCACAGAACTTCGCGAACGTCTACCAGCCCTCTCAGGCCGCACTGACGGGCATGCTCGCGGTCAACAACCTCGCCGACCCCGTGCAGTTCCTGTGCGGATCCGTCGAGGCGGCATCGCGGCTCAATTCGGTGTACTCGTCGAAGCTGTGCGCGCAGTACCTCGCGCCGATCGTCAAGAACCGGCAGATGAACTTCCCGCCGCTGGGGGAGAACCTGTTCGTCGGGCAGCAGGCCCGACCGAACGAGATCACCTACAGCGAGAACTGGTTGCGGCCCGACTACGTGCCGCCGCAGGTGCCCGCAGAGCAGGCCGGGCTGCCCGGAATGCTTCTTCCAGGCGCAGGAGGGTGAGCGTGGACATTCGTCGAATCACATTGCGTGCCAAGAGTGTCGCCGCGCTCGTCGCCGTCACCGCGCTCGCGCTGTCCGGCTGCCAATGGAAAGGTCTGAACTCGCTGCCCATGCCGGGCACCCAAGGCGGTGGGGACGGCTCATATCTGGTGCAGGCTCAGCTGCCCGACATCGGCACGATCGAACCGAACTCCCGGGTGCGAGTGGGTGATGTCAACGTCGGCACGATCACCAAGATCGAGCGCCAGGGGTGGCACGCGCTGGTGACCATCAGGCTCAACGGCGATGTGGAACTGCCGGCCAACACCACCGCGACCGTGGGGCAGACCAGCCTGCTCGGCTCGCTGCACGTCGAACTGGCACCGCCGACGAACGTGCCGCCGGAGGGCAGGCTGCGTGAGGGGTCGTTGATCCCGTTGGATGCCGGGTCGTCGTATCCGAGCACCGATCAGACCCTGGCGGCGTTGTCGCTGCTGCTCAACGGCGGCGGGGTCGGCCAGATTCAGGACATCACCGCGGCCCTGGCCACCGCGTTCGCGGGCCGCGAGAGCGATCTGCGCAGCCTCATCGAGCAGGTGGATCTGTTCGTGGGACGCCTCAACACCCAGACGGGTGACATCATCGCCGCCAGTGACAGCTTCAACAATCTCGTCGGCCAGTTGGCGGACCAGAAACCCATCCTGGACAACGCGATGCGGACGATTCCGGATGCGTTGGCCGTCCTCAGCGAGCGCCGTGAGAACCTGACCGAGGCCGTGGACGGCTTCGGAAAGTTCAGCGCACTGGCGGCGGACACGGTCAACCAGACGAAGCAGAACCTGGTCTCCGAGATCCGATCCGTCGGCCCGGTGCTCAAGTCGCTGGCCGACGCGGGACCGGCCATGACCCGGTCGTTGAGTCTGCTGGCGACGTTCCCGTGGCCGATCGAGAACATCGACAAGGTGGTCCGCGGCGACTACCTCAACACGTCGGTGATCTTCGACCTCACCCTGAGCCGGCTTGGAGACGGCCTGCTCAACGGCACCCGCTTCGAAGGTGATCTCACTGAGTTGGAGATGCAGTGGGGGCGGACCATCGGCCAACTGCCCAGTCCTTACACCGCGGTGAACCCGCTGGTCGCTCCCTACCAGTTCAACCAGGGGCCCTGACATGTTGACCAGGCGAATCAAGCTCCAACTGGCGCTCTTTGCGATCGTCTCCGTGGTCGCGGGCGGGATCATGGCGTTCGGATACATCAAGGTGCCCGCGATGTTCGGCGTCGGTCAGTACACCGTCACCGTGGAACTCCCGCAGGCCGCCGGACTGTACGAGACCGCCAACGTCTCCTACCGCGGCACCACGGTCGGACGGGTCACCGAGGTGCGCCTGACCCGGACCGGCGGGGTCGAGGCGGTGCTGTCGCTGAACTCCGGAATCGACATCCCGTCGGATCTGACCGCGGAGGTGCACAGCACCTCGGCGATCGGCGAGCAGTACGTCGCCCTGGTGCCGCGCAGTGCCGGTGCGGCGCCCTTGGCGAATGGCGATGTCATTCCGCTGGATCGGGCGACGGTGCCCCCGCCGATCAACAAACTGCTGGACGCCGCGAATGAGGGAATTCAGGCCATCCCGCGCGACAACGTCAAAACCGTTGTCGACGAGAGCTATACCGCGGTCGGGCGTCTCGGGCCTGAGTTGTCCCGCATCGTGCAGGGCTCCACGCGCCTGGCTTCGGATGCACGCGCCAACCTCGATCCGCTGCTCGCGCTGATCGACAAGGCCAAGCCGCTGATGGACGCGCAGAGCGAGACGGCGGACTCCATCAACGCCTGGGCCGCCAACCTGGCCAACCTGACCGGTCAGGTCCGCGATGCCGACCCCGCGGTCGCCGGCCTGCTCGAGCGCGGCGCTGCGGCGACCGAGGAGGCGCGGGCGCTGTTCGACACGCTGAAGCCGACACTGCCGGTGCTGATGGCGAACCTCGTCAGCGTCGGTGAAGTCGCGGTGGTGTACCAGCCCGCGATCGAGCAGGTGCTGGTCCTCGAGCCGCAACTCGTCGCGGGCCTTCAGGGTGCACTTCTGGCCAACCGTGACTCCAAGCGCAAGACCCCCGGCCTGTACGTGAGCTTCAACCTCAACCTCAACCTGCCGCCACCATGCACCACCGGGTTCCTGCCTGTGCACCAGCAGCTCACCCCGAATGTGGAGACGTCGGCGGATCTCCCGCCCGGCGATCTGTACTGCCGGATCCCGCAGGACTCCTGGAATGTGGTGCGCGGCAACCGCAACTACCCGTGCCTGAACCGCCCGGGCAAGCGCGCGCCGACGGCACGCATGTGTGAGAGCGACGAGGAGTACGTACCCCTCAACGAGGGCTTCAACTGGAAGGGCGACCCGAACGCGACGTTGACCGGCCAGGGCGTCCCGCAGTTGTTGCCGACGGCCGATCAGCCGCCCGCCGCCGCTCCGGCTCCGGCCCCGGCACCTGTCGCGGTGGCCGAGTACAACCCGGACACCGGCGAGTACGTCGCACCTGACGGGAAGATCTACACCCAGGCCGACCTGGGCGCGAAGACGGAAGGCAGGACATGGCAGAGCATGTTGATCCCGCCGATGGGCTGACGGGTTCGACCACCAAGGCCGTGGTTGCGGTGTGTGCGGTGGCATTCGTCGCGTTGGGTTCCATCGGAGGTTGGCTGGGCTACCGTCTGGTCGAGGACCGGCGGGACCAAGCGCAGCAGAGCATGTTCGTCGAGGCCGCGCGGCAGGGTGCGATCAACCTGACCACCATCGACCACAGCACCGTGGACGCGGATATCAAGCGCATCCTCGATTCCTCGACCGGCACGTTCCACGAGGACTTCGAGAAGCGTTCGCAACCCTTCGCCGACGTCGTCAAGCAGGCCCAGTCCACCTCGGAGGGCACTGTGAGCTCGGCCGCGCTGGAATCCCGCGACGGAGACGGTGCGCAGGTTCTGGTGGTGATGTCAGTCAAGATGTCCAATGCCGGTGCCGCGGAGCCAGATCCACGGGTCTGGCGGATGCGCATCGGGGTGCAGCAGACCGGCGACACCGCCCGGGTCTCCGACGTTCAGTTCGTGTCATGACCGTGCTTGAGAGTGAGGCCACAGAGACCGAGGCTCCCGAGGCTGAGGTCACGGAGACCGAGGCAATCGAGACCGAGGACAAGCCCCGCAACCGCGGTCACGTGCTCGTCTGTGTGGTATTGCCACTGGCGGTGCTGGCGATGGCCCTTGGCGTGGGATACCTGAAGTGGCAAGCCAATTCGGTGTCGGTGTCTCAGGGGGTCGCCGCGCAGGCTGTGGTCGCCGCGACCGAGGGCGCCGGCGCGATGCTGTCCTACCGTGCCGACCACGTGCAGGAGGATCTGACCGCCGCCACGCAGCGGATGACCGGCGATTTCCGCAACGAGTACACCACGCTGATCAATGACCTGGTGATCCCCGGCGCCGAACAGAAGCGCATCTCGGCCGTCGCCACGGTCCCTGCCGCGGCACTGCTGTCGGCCGACGCCGATCGCGCGCAGGTTCTCGTGTACGTCAACCAGACCACGACCGTGGGGGCGGACCCGCCCACAGACACGCGGTCCAGCGCACGAGTCGATTTGGAGAAGGTCGGAGACCGATGGTTGATCTCAGGGTTCGAACCCCTCTGAAAGCAGTTCTGGCCACGGCGCTCGGCGTGACGATCGCCTCGACGGCCGCCTTGCCTGCGGCGCATGCAGACAACAGACGGTTCAACAGCAGTGTGGTCGCCAACGTGTATGCGGTTCAGCGCCAAGCGGAATGCACAGGTGAGCTGACCGTGAGTCCGCAACTGCTGTTGGCGGCCGAATGGCACGCCCGTGATCTCATGGCGAATCGCAGCCTGGGGGGAGATGCCGGCACCGACGGATCCACACCCCAGCAGCGGGCGGAGGCCGCGGGGTTCCGCGGGGCGGTGTCCGAGGCGGTGGCCATCCATCCCGCCTTGGCGATCAGCGGGATCGAACTGATCAACCTCTGGTACCACAACCCCGCGTACTACTCGATGATGGCCGACTGTGCCAACACCCGGATCGGGGTGTGGTCGGAGAACAGTCTGGATCGCACCGTCGTCGTCGCGATGTTCGGACGTCCGGACTGACTGCACGAAAAGAACTGGCGCGCCGGCTGCTTCAGGCCGGCGCGCCAGTTCTGTGCTGTGTTCGGCTACTGCGAGGTGGCCGTCGAGGCTCCCAGGGAGTCCATGTCCGGGACGAACGGCTGATGGGCGAGCAGACCACCGTCGACCCTGATGGATTCGCCGTTGATGCCGCGCGAGTCGTCCGAGGCGAGGAAGGCGTACACCTTGGCCAGATCGTCGGGGGCGTTCAGGTCAGCGGCGGGCGTATGGCGCCGGTAGACGTCGGTGACCACCTTCGGCAGCTGCTGGGCCGGTGGGGTCGTGGTGGTGCCGGGGCAGATGGCATTGCACCGCACACCTTCTCGGCCGTACTGGGTCGCGGTGTACTTGGTCAGCGCCAACAGTGCGGCCTTGGTCGCGCCGTATCCGGTCAGGCTGGTGTCCCCGGCGAAGGCGTGGGTGGATGCGGTGTTCACGATGGAACCGCCCGCGGCGCGGAGATGGGGCAGCGAATGCTTGGTGGTGAGCAGTGCGCTGCGCAGGTTGACTGCCATCACGTCGTCCCAGACCTCGATCGGCATGGTGGCGACGTCACCGTCCCCGGCGGGGAACACACCCGCGATGTTGAGCAGGACGTTGAGTCCGCCGAAGGTCGAGACGGTGGTGGCGACGAGTTCTGCGATCGCGGCCTCGTCGCGGAGGTCGGTGTGGACCGCGATCGCGACGTCCGGGCCATACTTCTGGTTGAGCTGGTCGGCCAGTGCGGACGCGCCCTCGATGTTGATGTCGGCCAGCGCCACACGGGCGCCTCCGGCGACCAGTTCGGTGGCCGCGGCACCGCCGATGTTGAGCCCGCCCGGCTCCACGGTCGTGGCACCTGTCACCAGGGCGATCTTGTCGGAGAGTCGTGGCATGTCGTTCCTCACGTGTTCTGTCCGGGCTTCGTTGCAGGGACCCTTGTGTGAAGGTTAACTTCATCGAAGATGAGCGTCAATGGTCCGCTGACGAGTTATTATCGGGTTGTAGTTAGTTTCTATTCTTGCTTGAACTGAGATGGGTGGTGTGTCGACATGGGGTCGTCGCTGACGGGACAGGACGTGTCGGAGGTCGACGCGCAGGCTCTGGAGCGCGCCGATGGCGACCTCGCCAGGGTGTTCGGTGATGGACGCAGGCCGCTGCCCGTCATGCGCGAGAGCCTCGACGAGATGATGTCCTCCTTCGGGCTTCCCGAGGGGGTGACCTTCACCGAGGTGTCCGCCGGGGGCGTCCCCGCGCTTCGCGTCGCCGCGGGGGGCGTCGACGACAGCGCCGCGGTCGTCTGGCTGCACGGCGGCGGGTACGTCATGGGCTCGGCAGCTGGCTATCGCGGCGTGGCTGCGGCGATCTCGGCGGCGTGTGGGCACCCCGTCGTCGTGCCCGACTATCGCCTTGCTCCCGAATCTCCCTTCCCGGCAGCCGTCGAGGATGCGCAGGCCGTGATGGGCTGGGCCGCCGAGAGCTTCGACGGTCGTTGGGTGCTCGCGGGTGACTCGGCCGGTGGCGGTCTCACCATGGCCTCGCTCATGCGGGCCCGCGACCAGAAGACATCTGCGCCGGCCGGCGCGGTCCTGATGTCACCCCTGGCGGACTTCACCGCATCGGGGGAGAGTTTCGACGTCCACGCGGGCACCGACAAGGCGATCTCACGTCGTTCGGTGCAGTCATTGGCGATGGCGGTTCTGCAGGGTCACGATCCCCGAGATCCGCTGGCGTCGCCGGTGTTCGGGCGATTCGATGGACTTCCGGAAACCCTCATCCTGGTCAGCGACCGCGAGGTGCTCCTCGACGACGCCAGGATGCTGCACGCCGGGATGGAGCGCGACGGGTCGCCGTCGACACTCTCGGTGTACTCCGGTGTCTGCCATGCCTGGACGATGTTCACGACGTACATGCCGCGCGCACAGCACGCGGCGGGGGAGATCGGCGAGTTCGTTCGCAAGGTTCTGAAGTGACGGTCCGAGGGTCGGGCCGCGGCCGCGCCGCAGGAGCTTAGGCGGCGAGAACGGCCGACACGAGCCGGTGCAGTTCCTCCGCGATGCCCGGACGGCTGCGCATGCTCTGCGTCTGGGTGATGTCGGTGACCAACCCGATGGACGCCTGCGCCAGCAGGCGCGCGTGCGGCGCCGAAAGTTCTGGCCGCACAGCGAGAATGGCAGCCACCCACTCATCGACGTACTCGCGCTCGCTCATCCGAATCGCGTCCTGGGCGTTCTCCGGGAGGTAGATCAGATCCGCGGCGAGGATCGCCAGAATCGGCTGATGCGGGCCGAGGGCCAGTTCGATGAGCGTGCAGACGATCGTGTCGATGGCCTCCTGCGGTGTGCTCGCGGAGGGGAGGCGGTGATTGGTGACGTAGTGAAGCCCCTCGGCGCCGCGGCTCAACACGGCCTGCAGCAGTTCGGCCTTACCGCTGAAGTACTGATAGAACGTGGCGATCGCGGTGTCCGACTCGGCCGCGATCTCTTCGATGCCGACCGCATGGTAGCTCTGCGCGTGGAACAGACGCGTGGCGGTGGCCAGGATTCGCTCGCGGCGGCCCGGTGGGCGGCGCTGCAGGGCCACAGGCAGTCCGGACGTCGTCGCGGCGCCTTTCAGGTTGCACTGCAGGATGCCCTCGGCCATGGTCTGCAGAAGGCGCTTGATCGCGGAGTCGTCGAGGCGCTTGCGGGCGGGGGCGACGGTGGAGTAGATCGCCAGCACGCTCCACGCCCGCAGTTCGGCATCGCTGCTGGGCTGGCCGCCGTCTCCGAGGCCGAGTGCCTTGACCGTCAGGCGGAGAACCTCGTTGAGCTTCGCCCGGAATTCGTCCTGCTCGCTCTCGGCGAGTTGCCGGCGCTCACGCTTCCACAGCAGGACCTCCTCGCGCTCCAAGACCAGGTCGGCGAGGTCGGAAAGGAACATCGTGGCGCGCTTGTCGGGCTCCAGGTCGGCTTCGGCGGCCTTGGCCGCAACGGCTTCGACTGCTCCCAACTGCTCAGAGATCGCCTGCGCGAGAATGTCGTGTTTCTTGCGGAAGTGCCGATAGAGTGCCGGACCGGTGAGTCCGACCGCCGAGGCGACGTCGTCCATGCTGACGTTGTGGTAGCCGCGTTCGGTGAACAGGCGGGCGGCAGCCTGAGACAACTGCAGTTTGCGCACCGAACTTCGCGCGTGTTGTCGAACGGGCTGCGCCACGTCGGCGGTCCTCCCTTTTCTGCCCTCCGGCGGCCATCGAACCCCGGAAGAGTGAACCATGATTATAGTCCACTCCTCCAGGCCTCGTCCGGATCTACGGCAGCGCCACCACGGCTTCGCCGCTGAGCGTCACGGTGCCGTCGGCCAGGGTGATCTTCACCTCGACGGTGGCCCGCTTCTCGCCGTCGACATCGTCGACGCCCACGACTGTCCCAGTGCACGTCGGTTGCGCGAGCACCGGGGTGATGGAGGTGAACCGCGTGCTCAACGCGCGCAACTGCGACTGCGGGACCCATGACGTCACAAGACGTCCCAGGTAGGCCATCGACAGCATCCCGTGCGCGAACACGTCGTCGAAACCCGCGGCCTTGGCGGCGTCGATGTCGACGTGGATCGGGTTGTGGTCACCCGACGCACCGGCGAAGAGCGCCAACGTGGTTCGGGAGATCGGCTCCACCACCAGCGGTGGCAGTTCGGTTCCGACCTGGATCTCAGTGGTGGCGGTGGTCACGATGGTGCTCCATTCCGGATGACGGACACACTCTCCATCTCGGCGACCAGTTCGCCGCCGGAGGACAGCTGGGAACGACGCACCAGAAACTCCAAGGCGCCGTTCTTCTTTGAGAAGTAGTCGGTGAACTCGGCCTGCAGTTCAAGCGTGTCGCCGGCATACACGGGCCGGTGGTAGACGAACTTCTGTTCGCCGTGCAGGACGGACGACACGTCCACGCCGTTGGCCTCGAGGACGCCGAGCGTGTCGGAGTGTTCGAGATCAAGCCCGAACACGAACGTCGGAGGTGCGAGCAGGTCTCGGTGACCGGCGGCACGAGCGGCCTCGACGTCGAAGTAGACCGGATCGGTTTCACCGATCGCCTTGGCGAACATGGCCACACGGCCCCGTTCGACGTCGACGCTGCTCTCCGGCCACTGGTAGCCCTTGAGGGATTCGGCGCTCATCGAGAAGTCCTTTCGTACAGCGTGACGACGCAGGCCCCACCGAGACCGAGGTTGTGCTGCAGGGCGAGCTGGGCACCTTCGACCTGACGGTCACCGGCCTGGCCGCGCAACTGCCACACCAGTTCGGCGCACTGGGCCAGGCCCGTCGCACCGAGCGGATGACCCTTCGACAACAGACCGCCGGAGGGGTTGGTCACCACGCGCCCGCCGTAGGTGTTGTCGCCGTCGAGGATGAACTTCTCGGCGGTGCCCTCAGGGGTCAGGCCGAGCGCCTCGTAGGTGATCAGCTCGTTGGTGGTGAAGCAGTCGTGCAGTTCGACCACCGGAATGTCCTCGGGGCCAACGCCTGCGGCCTCGTAGACGTCCTGGGCGGCCTTCGCCGACATGTCATAGCCGACCACGCGGCGCATGTCCTCGCCGTTGTAGGCACCCGGGAGGTCGGTGACCAGGGACTGGGCCCGGATGTGGACGGTCTGCGCGATTCCGTTGGCGGCAGCGAACTCCTCGCTGCACACCACTGCGGCAGCCGCACCGCACGTGGGAGGGCAGCACTGCAGTCGCGTCAGGGGTCCCCAGATCGTCGGTGAGGCCATCACCTCCTCCAGCGTCACGGTGTCGCGGAAGACGGCGAACGGATTGCGTGCGGCGTGCTGGCGTGCCTTGACCGAAATGCGGCCGAACGTCTCTGGTTTGGTGCCGAAGCGCTCCATGTGTGCGACACCGGCGCCGCCGAACAGCTGAGCGGCCATCGGCGCCTTCGGGTCGGCGCCGGGCTGGCCCAGCGCGACCTCTTCGAACTTGCCGGTCGAACTGGGCCGGTCATCCCACACCGCGGCGAGCGCGCCCGGACGCATCTGTTCGAAGCCCACTGCGAGAACACATTCGGCTGCACCCGAGGCCACGGCCTGGCGGGCCAGCCACAGTGCCGACGAACCCGTCGAGCAGTTGTTGTTGACGTTGACCACCGGGATGCCCGTGAGCCCCAGGTGGTACAGCGTCGCCTGCCCCGACGTCGAGTCGCCGTAGACGTAGCCGGCGTAGGCCTGCTGCACCTTGGTGTAGTCCACCCCGGCATCGGCGAGGGCGGCGCGCGCGGCGTCGGCACCCATCTCCTGATAGTCCCGGCTCTTGCCTGGCTTGGCGAAGGGGGTCATGCCGACCCCTGCGACGCATACCTTGCGTTCCATACCCACCCTCACATTCGGGTTACCACTAGAATCAGTAATAACTATATGGATACTCCCTGCACTAATGCAACCATTGGGTCGGGATGCGGGCTGATATCGCAGATAACTATCGGGTTGACTGGCGGTGCGGCTGAAACTACTGTCCGCTCCGGGTTCAGCACGCCCCGAGATCTGTCGCCCAGGGGCCGAAATGGAGGAAAGCAGTGGAAATCGCCAAGTCGGTCGGACTGGTCACCGGTGGCGCATCGGGCCTTGGGGCCGGGACGGCCCGCATGCTCGTCGAGCGGGGTGGTCGCGTCGGCATCCTGGATCTGCCGAGCTCGAACGGTGTGGAGTTTGCCGCAGAGCTCGGCGACAACGCGTTCTTCGTGGAGGCTGACGTCGCCGATGAGGCCTCGGTGGCCGCTGCCGTCGACGCGGTGGCTGAGAAGTTCGGCCGCATCGACGTGTGCGTGAACGCCGCGGGCATCAGCCCGGCCTCCCGGGTGCTGTCCCGCAAGGGTGACATGCACCCGCTGGACGTCTTCCGCAAGACAGTCGAGGTCAACCTGATCGGCACGTTCGACGTTCTGCGCCATGCGGTTCGGGTCATGTCGCAGAACGAGCCCGGCCCGGACGGCGAACGCGGACTGATCGTCAACGTGTCGTCGGCGGCAGCTTTGGAGGGGCAGGTCGGACAGGCCGCCTACGCCGCGTCCAAGGGAGGCATTGTCGCGCTGACCCTTCCGCTCGCCCGCGACCTGGCCATCTGGGGCATCCGCGTGATGACGGTGTGCCCGGGCATCATGGACACCGGAATGTTGGCCGGCACCGATGAGAAGCGTCGCGAAGCGCTGATGGACATCCACGTGTTCCCCAAGCGCCTCGGCCGCCCCGACGACTTCTCGTCGCTGGTCGCGACCTTCATGGAGACCACGCTGCTCAACGGTGAGGTCGTCCGGCTGGACGCCGCCACTCGGCTGTGATCTGAGAACATCTGAAAAACAGGAACTCCGGACTGTCTGGTCCGGAGTTCCTGTGGTTGGGGGGTCAGCCCTGTGCGGCCTCGAAGTGCGCCTTGACGTTCGGGTAGCGCATCATGTGGGCGCCGCCGTTGAGGTCGAGCACCTCGCCCGTGAGCCATTGCGCCTGGGCCATGTACAGCACGGCCTGGGCGATGTCCTGGGGAGTGCCCGGCTGGCCGAGAGGGATGTTCTCGACGTACTCGCTCTCCACGCCGGGAACGCCCAGCGCGCCCGAGGTCAACGGGGTGCGCACCAGTCCTGGCGCGACGGCATTGACCCGGACCCCGCGGGAGCCGAGTTCCAGTGCCGCGACCTGGGTCAGCATCGACAGGCCGGCCTTGGCGGAGCAGTAGGCACTCATCCCGACCGCGGGCTGGCGGGCGTTCAGTGAGCTCAGGGAGATGATGGCGCCGCCGTCGGCGATGTGCCTGCCGGCGTATTGCGTGAAGAGGAACGCGCCGGTCAGGCACACATCGACGACGCGGCGGAACTTCGCGACCGGCAGTTCGGTGACCAGTCCGAGCGCGGTGATGCCAGCGCAGTTGACCGCGACGTCGAAGTTGTCGGGGCGCTGGGTCACCGACTCGAAAAATGTTGCGACGCTGTCCTCGTCGGAGACGTCGACGGCGGCCGCGGCGTGCCCGCCGTCGCCGAGTTGGGCCACCAGTTCCTGGGCGGCCCCAAGGTTCCGGTCTCCGATGACCACCGCATAGCCGTGAGCGGCCATGGTGCGGGCGATCTCGGCGCCCAGACCGGACGCCCCGCCGACGACGATTGCGTAGGAATTCTCGGTCAACGCTGACTCCCTCTGTCAGATAAGAATTTTCGTGCGCAACCGGGTGGGGAGCGCGTTGACTCGGTGGGCGTGCGTTGGGGCACCGCCTGAGCCAGTGTTGTTAATTTCAGTTCTACTATAACCAGGTCGTGGCTGGTGGTTGTCCACAGTTGCGTTTTCATCCACAGGTTGGCGGTCGGGGGTGGCGGTCGGCGTCTTAGATGACGAGAATCGAACGTATGTGCGAAGTGGTGTTTGATCCGGGTGACGACGTGGCTGTCGTGTCCGCGATCAGTGTCGCCACTTGTGCTGAGGCTGCCGCGACTGCTGGGCGGCTGGCGGCGATCTTTGCCTTGATGGAGTTGCGTCTGACCCCGGACGACGAGCGCAATCACCGCTCCTGCGATCTGTGGGATTTCACGGTCGCCGAGGTCGGCGCGGCGATGGGTATCAGCCGCCGGAAGGCGTCAAGTCAGATGTGTTTCGCCCGCGCCATGCTCAGCCGGCTGCCGCGGGTGTTCGAGTTGCTCAAGTCGGGGGTGGTGTCGGTCCGGACGGCCTCGGCCATTTCGTTTCGCACGCGGGATGTCCTCGACGACGAGCCGATGGAGGCCATCGATCGGGTGATCGCCGCCCAGGCCGCGAGCTGGGGTGCTTTGTCGGATGCCAGGTTGGATGCCGTCATCGATCATGTGTTGGCCGAGTACGACCCGCTGGCCCTGGCGACGTTTGAGGAGGTCGCCCGCCGGCGCGACGTCGAGTTCGGCAAGCAGGATGATGCGACGGGGACCTGCTCGATGTGGGGGCGGATCTACAGCACTGATGCCGCGGTGTTGAGGAAACGCCTCGCTGAGCTCGCTCGCCATCTGTGCTCCGATGATCCGCGCAGTGCGGGGGAGCGTCGGGCTGATGCGTTGGGTGCGTTGGCCGCTGATGCGGGGCCGTTGGCGTGTCGGTGTGGCAGGCCTGAGTGTGCGGGCGCCTCGGTGAAGCCAGTTCGCAGTCCGGTGGTGATTCATGTGGTGGCGGATGAGGCTGCTGTGGCTTCGGCCCGGGCCGAGAATGCCACTGGTGCCGGTGAAGCGCGGTCGGCGGCGTCTCGGCCTGGCGCATCATCACCCAGTCTGCCGGCGACGCCTCCAAGCACGCCGGTGCGGCGTCCGGCCGCGGTGCTGGAGGACGGCCGTATCATTCCCAACCGGCTGTTGCGGGAGCTGCTTCTGGGCGACGCCAAGGTCACCCCGCTCAAGACTCCCTCGGCGGAGCCGGAGCCGCACTATCGGCCGTCGGCGGCGTTGGCGGCGTTCGTGCGCAGCCGGGATATGTGGTGCCGGTTCCCGGGCTGCACCACCCCAGCGCAAGCCTGCGATATCGACCACGCCATTCCGTATCCGGCGGGGCCCACGCATCCGTCGGATCTACGGTGCCTGTGCCGCAAAAATCATCTGCTCAAGACGTTCTTTGTCGGCGAGGATGGCTGGTCAGACATCCAGTATCCCGACGGCCGCATCGAATGGACTTCGCCCACGGGTCACACCTACACCACGTCTCCGGGCAGTCGGTTGTTCTTCCCCAACTGGGACACCACCACCGCGCCACTGTCGAAGCTCGCACCGTCGAGCACGCCAAGCCTCGACAAGGGTGTGCAGATGCCCGGCCGTCGGCGCACCCGTGAGGAAGAACGAATTCAACGCATCAAAAGCCGACGCGCAAAACGGGATACGAGCTGAGGCTGACCGGTTCAGGCGTCGACCAGATGCCCGACCACCGAGGCGAACATCGAGATCGCCGCGCCCGGGTCTGAGCCGGTGACCGCTTTCGTGGCGCCGCCAGAAACCACAATGTTGTTCCCGCCGCTCACGTAAAGCCCGACAGGAGAGCCGAATTGGTGGTGTCGACCCAGCCCCTGGTCTGGGCCGAACTGACGCACGCCGGAGACGAAATGCACCGGCAGGTACACCACTGAGTTCTCCCCGTGGACCGTAGCCTCGATGAAGTTCACTGTGGCACCGTCCTGTGCGGCCAACTGCCCAGAGATGTGCTCGACGACCAGGATCTTCCCCATCGGCACGGCGGCCAGGATCACCTGGATGTATGGCGCGACAACCAGGCCATGGTTGTCGTTGTGCCCGGTGTCGGCGAACGGTTGTAGTGCCATCATTCGATGATCGCGCTCAAAGACGGGTTATGTTGGCGGTCTCGGAAACTCAGTCGGGGGAGAGGCGACCGCGAAGAGGCGCCACTCGCCGGGAATCGCGATCACCCATGGCCGCGGCGAGGCGCGTCTACGTGACCTCCTGGAAGGAGGACCGCCAGCCGGGCTCGTAGCAGTGATTGATGTTGTGGCCAGGCAGCGCAACGTATTTCGCACCGGGAATGCGATCGGCGACGTCCTTGCCCCACTCGGGTGGAACGATGGGCGACGCGCAGGTCCCCGTTCCTCGCATAGCGTGTCTCGGAGAACACGCTGGCAGTCTATGCCCGGGGACCCGCGCGTCAGCGGCGTTTCCGCTGCTCAGCCTATGGCTTGGTCAATTCCGCGTACCGCGTGATGTGGTAGTCGGTGGTGCCGAACTCGTACTGCACGGCCGTCAGGCGCTTGAAGTAGTGGCCGATTGCGAGTTCCTCGGTCATACCCATGCCGCCGTGCAATTGCACGGCGTTCTGGCCGATGAACCGCGCCGCGCGTCCGATGGTGGCCTTGGCCGCCGACACCGCGCGAGACCGCACCTCCGGTTCGGCGTCGAGGTTCAGGATCGCCAGGAACACCGCGGCCACCGACTGCTCGAGTTCCATGTACATGTCGACCATGCGGTGCTGCAGTGCCTGGAAGCTGCCGATCGGCTGCCCGAACTGCTGGCGCTGCTTGGAGTATTCGACGGTGTCGGTCAACACCTTTCGCATGCAGCCGACGGCCTCGGAAGATACTGCCGCAGCACCCTCGTCCAGCGCACGCGCCAGCGATCCCTCGGCATCGGCGCTCAGCAGCGCCTCGGCGGGCAGACGCAGGCCCGTGAACACCAGATCGGCGGCGCGCCTGTCGTCGATGGTCCGGTAGCTCTGCACGGCCAACCCGGAGGCGGGGGAGGCCGCGTCGAATTCGGTGAGGAACAGTCCGAGGCCGTCGGTCGTGCGCGCAGTGATGAGCAGATGGGTGGCCAGCGGTGCGTCAAGCACGACCGGCTTGGATCCGTTGATCACCCACGCCCCGCCGTCGCGTGCCGCGGTGGCGGGTTCCTCGTCGTCGTGGGAGGCCAGCGCGACGACCGCGGTGCCGGAGGCGATCTGCTCCAGCAGTTCGGTGGCCGCGGAAGCGTCGGCGCGCTGCAGCAGTCCGCCGCTGACCACCACGGTGCTCACGTAGGGCTCGACCACGAGAGCATGCCCGAGCGCATCGGTGATCACCATGAGTTCCTCGGCGCCACCGCCGATTCCGCCGACCTCCTCGTCGAAGGTCGCGCCCAGGATGCCGAGTTCGTCGGCGAAGGAACGCCAGATGTCGGGTTGCCAGCCGGGGCCGGTCTTGGCCGCGGTGCGACTCTTGGCGAGGTCGTAGCGGGTGTCGAGGAACTTGGCGAGCCCGTCGCGCAGCAGTTCCTGTTCCTTGGTGAGGTTGAAGTCCATGACCTGTCCTAGAGCCCGAGTTGCGCTTTGGCGAGGATGTTTCGTTGAATTTCGTTGCTGCCGGCGTAGATCGAACCGGCGCGATCGTTGAAGTAGCGCAGCGGTGCGACCGCCTGCCAGGGCTCTCCGCTGACGTATCCGTCGGCGGGCGGCTCGTATTCGGTCACCGGCCCGCCGGGGCGGGTCGCGTGAGGCTGGTACACCCGGCCACGCGGGCCTGCGGTCTCCAGTGCCAGTTCGGTGATCAACTGGCTCAACTCGGTCGAGAGCACCTTGAGCATCGACGACGCCGTGCCCGGGTTGCCGCCTTCGGCGACGACGGCCAGCGTCCTGAACTCGAGGATCTCGAGCACCTCGGTGCGGATGCGGACATCGGCGAGCTTGCGCGCGAACGCGGGGTCGTCGATGAGTGCGCCGCCGTGGGGGCCTGTCTGCTGTGTTGCGGCAGTGGAGATCTCCTCGGCCATCACCTGAAGAGCGGGTGCGGTGGCGCCGCCGCCGCGCTCGAACTCCAGCAGGTACTTCGCGACGGTCCAGCCGTCGTCGATGCGGCCCAGCACGTTGGCCTTGGGCACGCGCACGCTGTCGAAGAACACCTGGTTCTGCACCTCTTCGCCCGAGGTCATGACCAGGGGGTGCACCTCGATGCCGGGGGTGTCCATCTCGAACAGGATGAACGTGATGCCCTGCTGCTTGCGCTCCAGGCGCGACGTGCGCACGAGGGCGAACATCCAGTTGGCCTCGGTCGCGTGCGTGGTCCAGATCTTGCTGCCGGTCAGGATCAGGTCGTCCCCGTCGTCGACGGCGGCCATCTGCAGCGACGCGAGGTCACTGCCGGACTCCGGTTCGGAGTAGCCCTGGCAGAAGAACACCTCGCCGGTCAGGATCCGGGGCAGGAAGAACGCCTTCTGCTCCTCGGTGCCGAACTTGATGATCGCGTGCGCGACCATCCGGATGCCCATCGGCGACAGCGACGGCGCACCGGCCAGCGTCGACTCGCGGCTGAAGATGTAGTGCTGGGTCAGCGTCCAGTCGCATCCGCCGTGCTCGACGGGCCACGCCGGGGCGGCCCAGCCCCGCTCGTGCAGGATGGCCTGCCACTCCATGCTCGCCTCGTGATCGGCGTACACGCTGGTCATCAGTCGCCCGGCGGCGCGCAGATCGGGGGTGAGCTTTTCTTCGAGGAACCCCCGCACTTCATCGCGGAAGGCGCGGTCCTTCTCCGACCACTCTAGGTCCATGGTTGTCCTCTGCTGGGTGGTGTGACCGTACACGGCTTGGTTGTCATGTTAGGGACAGATCCGATATTTGATCAAATCTTGCGGGGTTTGGTGGCGATTCCGGTGAGCGCCCTGGTGGTCGTGTCGTGCGGATCGGTAGCAGGATGTCCGGGTGAGCCACTTTCGGTACTGCGTGATCGGCGGCGGAATCGTCGGATTGTCGACGGCGTATCACCTGCTGGAAGCGGATCCCGACGCCACCGTGCTGGTGCTGGAGGCCGAGGGCGACGTCGCGTCACACCAGACCGGGCACAACAGCGGCGTCATCCACTCCGGCATCTACTACGAACCGGGCAGCCTCAAGGCCACGCTGTGTAAGGCGGGGGAGAAGGCGACCAAAGAGTTCTGCACCGAACACGGCATCCCGTTCGAGGAGTGCGGCAAGCTCATCGTGGCCACCACCCCGGCCGAGCTGGCCCGGATGGCCGACCTGGAACGCCGTGCAGAGATCAACGGCATTGAATGCCGACGCGTGGGCGCCGACGAGTTGGCTGAACTTGAGCCCAACGTCACCGGCCTCGCGGCCCTGCACCTGCCGCGCACCGGCATCGTCGACTATCCGCGGATCGCGCGGAAACTCGCCGAACTCGTGGCGGCCCGCGGCGGCGATGTGCGCAGGGGTGCCCGCGTGGTCGCGATCGCCGAATCCATGCAGCGGGTTTCGGTGTCGACTCAGTACATCTCGGTCACCTGTGATCGGCTGATCGCGTGCGCGGGACTGCAGTCCGACCGCCTCGCGCAGATGGCCGGACTGAACGTCGACACCCAGATCGTGCCGTTTCGCGGCGAGTACTTCAGGCTGCCGCCGCATCGGGTCGGGTTCGTCACGCGGTTGATCTACCCGGTGCCCGATCCCGAACTGCCTTTCCTCGGTGTGCATCTGAGTCCGACTGTCCACGGCGACATCACGGTCGGACCCAATGCCGTGCTGGGCCTGGCCCGTCAGCGCTACCCGAAGTTCTCGGTCGACGTCGCCGACGTCATGCGGATGGCGCGCTTCCCGGGCACCTGGCGCGTCGCCCGTAGCAACGTCGGCGTGGGCCTGCGCGAGATCCGCAACTCGCTGTTCAAGGGCAGCTACCTGCGGGAGTGCCGCAGATACGCACCGGCACTGCAGAAGTCGGACCTGCTGCCCGTTCCCGCCGGGATTCGGGCGCAGGCAGTCCGGCGGGACGGCACGCTGCTGCATGACTTCGTGATCGAGGAGACCAACCGGATGGTGCACGTGCTGAACTCACCGTCGCCGGCCGCGACGGCGGCACTGCCGATCGGCGCGCACCTCGCGTCGGTGGGCGTCAATCGCTGAGGGTGGCATCGACCGCGTCGACCGACAGGATGTGGTCGAGCACCAGCACGGCTGATCCCTGCGCGGCCGAGCGGTCTCCGAAGGACGCGGGCACCACCTGCAGGGTGCGCGTCGCGAGCGCGGTCGCGTTGCCGTACAACGTCTCTCGGAGTCCGGCCACGAGGATGTCATAGGCGCCGGTCATGTCCCCGCCGATGACCAGCACCGCGGGATTGAGCAGGTTGACGGCTGCCGCGATCGCCTCACCGATGTGGCGTCCGCTGTCGCGAAGCAGGCGCCGCGCCTCCGGTTCGCCGCGATGCGCAAGCTCGACCACATCCCGCACGTGGTGCACTGGGTGACCCTGCTGCTGCAGTGTGCGCACCATCGGCCAGCCGCCGGCGATGGCCTCCAGGCAGCCGGTGTCTCCGCAGCGGCATAGCACCCCTTGGGCGGCAGCCACTTTGTTGTGGCCGAACTCGCCGGCGGCGCCGACCGCTCCGCGCTGCAGCGCCCCGCCCGCGATGATGCCCGCGCCCAGGCCCGTCGAAAGCTTGAGCAGGAGAAGGTTCCCGACGTCGCGGTGGCCGCCGCGCCACTCGGCGAGTGCCATGGCGTTGGCGTCGTTGTCGGCGATCACCGGAGCGGACGTGAGGCCGCTGAAGTACGGCGCCAGTGCGATGCCGTCCCACCCGTTCATGACGGGTGAGTCCAGGCTGGCGCCCGCGGCCAGGTCGACGGTGCCCGGCAGGCTCACGCCGATACCGCGCACCTCGGCGAACTCATGGCCGCTTTCGGTGAGCAGCGCCTCGAGGCGTGTGACCAGATTGGGCATCAATTCGTCGGGTCCGGGGGCGCCGTCCAGATCGACATCGGCGTGCGCCTGGACGTGGCCCGCTAGGTCGGTGACGGCCAGGTGGGTGCGACTGCGTCCGATCGCCACGGCCGCGACGACTCCCGCGTCGGCGTTGAACCGCAGCAGTGCGGGCGGTCGGCCTCCGGTGGATGGCCCCTCGTCGTGTTCGACAACCAGGCCGCACTCGGTGAGCGCCGCGACGCGGGCGGCCACGGCCGTTCGTGACAGTCCGGTGGCGTGCCGCAGTTCGCTGCGTGTGGTCGCGACGCCGTCGCGGATCAGCGCAAACAGTTCGCCCACAGACGCCGACCGGAGGTGTGAGGAACGCCTGAGCACGGGCATGGGCCCTATTTAACAATCCGTGCTTTATGTCAGCAATGCCTGAAAGGCTCGTTACTTCTGCCTGAAAAAGACATAAGTCAGTGAGAAATGAGTTGAAAGGGCGGATAGGCTGGAACGCGATCTGGTGTTCTGCAACGGTGCAGGAGCCCTCCTGACGAAACCGGAAGCGGGACGACCGTGACGACTGCTGCTGTGCCACCCACCGCGCCCGCCGCGCTGGTGGCGCCGCCTCCCTCGGTCCTCAAGTTGGCGGTGCTGGCGCTGGCGCTCGGGGGTTTCGGCATCGGCACCAACGAGTTCGTCGCAATGGGCCTGCTGCCCGACATCGCCGCCAGCCTCGGCGTCAGTGAGCCGTCGGCCGGCCACATCATCTCGGCCTACGCGCTCGGTGTGGTGATCGGCGCGCCCGTCATCGCCGCACTGACCGCCAGAGCGCCGCGCAAGGCGCTGCTGCTGACCCTGATGGCGGTGTTCGTGCTCGGCAACGTGGCGTCGGTTCTCGCGCCGACCTACGGCACGCTGGTGGCCGCGCGGTTCGTCGCGGGCCTGCCGCACGGCGCGTATTTCGGCATCGCCGCACTCGTCGCCGCGCGCCTACTGGGCCCCGGAAACCGCGCCAAGGCCGTCGCGCAGGTCATGACGGGCCTGACGGTCGCCACCGTGGTGGGTGTTCCGCTGGCGTCGTGGCTCGGCCAGCACCTGGGCTGGCGCAGTGCCTTCGTCCTCGTCGTGGGGATCGGCATCGCGACGATCGTCGCGCTGTGGCTGTGGCTGCCCAGCGTCGGCGCAACCCACGCCAGCAGTCCGCTGACCGAACTCGGCGCCCTCAAGCGTCCGCAGGTCTGGCTGGCGCTGGGCGTCGGCATGGTCGGGTTCGGCGGAATGTTCGCCGTCTACACCTATGTGGCGACCACGCTGACCGATGTCACCGGCGTGGGCAGGGCGTGGGTTCCGGTAGGGCTCATGGTCTTCGGCGCGGGGATGGTCGTCGGCAACTTCCTCGGCGGCCGGCTCGCGGACTGGTCGGTGATCCGCAGCCTCTACGCGACGATGGCTGCCCTGGGCATTGCGCTGGCGGTGTTCGTTGTGGCATCCCACCACTCGGTTACCGCGCTGATCGTGTTGTTCGTGATCGGGGCCAGCGGTGCGGCCATCGCGCCTGCCCTGCAGACCCGCCTGATGGACGTCGCCGCCGACGCACAGACCCTGGCCGCCGCCCTGAATCACTCGGCGCTCAACATCGCCAACGCGGCGGGCGCCTGGATCGGCGGAATGGTGATCGCGGCCGGATTCGGCTACACCGCTCCCGCGGCAGCGGGGGCACTGCTGGCGGCAGCGGGCCTGGTGATCCTCACCTGCTCGGTGCTGTTGCAGCGAAAGGAGGTTGACGCATGACCCACATCGAACTGCATCTGCCCGGACGCATGCGCGTGACGCTGACCACGGGGATGGGCGGCTTGGGACTGCGCGTGCACCGAAAGCCCTCGGTCTGAGTCAGGGCTGCGCGCGTTCCATCGCGTCGGCCTCGTCGGCGTACTTGTGCTCCTGGGGCCACAGGTCGAAGGTCTGGGTGATCCAGAAGGTCGCAAAGGACGCGATCAACAGCACCTCCGGCCAGAACACCGGACCCTTGGTGAACAGGCACACCACGGCCCAGACCACGCCGATCACCATCAGCATCGCCGTGGCCGTGTAGATCGCGCTGTACTTGCCGGTCTCAGCCCACAGCGCGTAGTGGCAGACCACACCCGTCATCGCCACGAACATCGCGATGGCCGCATAACCGTGGGCCTTGTCGGCGAACGTCTGGGGACTGACGATCAGGACCACCACTCCGAAAACCACGACCGCCCCGCCGAGAACCCGCACCGCCACCTCGAGTTTCGCTCGCCGGGGACGAGTGGCCCGCGGATTGCCCTGTACCGCATCGACGACCACGAAGAACGCATAACCGACGGCGACCGCGATGAGCAGCGCGAAGATGTTGTTGGGGATCGGCACGTCAGTGTCGGCGCTGCTCGGCAGCCACAGTCCGCAGGCCCGCGGGTCCGGATCCTGGCAGGCCGGGCGCCCCGTCGGGACAAGGGCGACGACGAACGCCATGAAGCCGGCGAAGTTGAGCAGCATGTCCTCGGTGATCGCCTCACCCTTGTACACGATGAGCCCGAGTCCGGTGGCGCCCAGCGACGCAACGAAGATGCTGTGGCTGACGGTGTAGTAGTAGGCGCTGACCGAGTCCTGCGGAACACCGGACGCCAACCGGGTGATCACCACCGACGCGATCAGCGCGGCGACCGCCGAAACCAGACTGATCCGCAGGTACCGGTAGGTCGACAGCGTGGTCTCAGGTTCGATGTACCTGCGCCTGGTGCGATCGACGTCGGTCATGGGCGATCAGCAGCAGCGGGCGCCGGGGTTGGCCTCGACGGCGGCGTCGCGCATCCGCCAGTACTCCCGTTCCGTGCAGACCGGCTCATCGGGGTGCAACCGCCGCCGATGCTCGACGTACCGGCGGTAGTGGTTGTCACCCATCAATGTGGAGAAGTACCAACGGATCTGGTGGCTGAGGCGGGAAGCGCGTCCCATTGTTTCTGCACCTCCTTCTCGGCAGCCGTCGGGATCATGCCGGATGGGGCGAAGATGCGCGACGGCACAGGTTCGTCCTCGGCAAGGGGTCTGCCGACCCCGCGAATCGAGCGCAACGCCATGACCACACCGGCCGTGACGACGATGATCACCACCACCGCGAACACGATCGAAAGCGTGCCCTGGATGAAGGTGTTGCGGATGACGGCGTCGATCTGCCCCGGATCCTTGGCCGCACCGAACGATGTCTCACCAGCCTCCTTGGCGGCGACGTACTGCGAATGCTGCTTCCAGTAGCCGAGTTTGGGGTCGGCCGAGAAGATCTTCTGCCATGACGCCGTCATCGTCACGATCAGGTCCCACAGCAGCGGAACGCCGGGGATCCAGGCCCACTTCAGGTGGCCCTTCTTGATCACCACCACCGTGACCACGGTCAACGCGATCGCGGCCAACAACTGGTTGGCGATGCCGAACAACGGGAACAGCGTGTTGATCCCGCCGAGTGGATCGGTGACGCCCATCAGCAGGATCGACCCCCAGGCCGCGACGACGATCACGCTGCACGCCCACGCGCCGACCCGCCAACTCGGATTGCGCAGCTTCTTCAACGGCCCGCCCAGGTTGCCCAGACCGTCGGACAGCATGAACCTGGCCACCCGGGTGCCGGCGTCCACGGTCGTCAGGATGAACAGCGCTTCGAACATGATCGCGAAGTGGTACCAGAACGCCTTGAGGCTCTCACCGCCGAACACCTGGTGCAGCACGTCGGACATGCCGAACGCCAGCGTCGGCGCGCCGCCGGTGCGGGACACGATCGAATTCTCCCCGACCCCTTCGGCGGCCGCGGTGATCTCCTCGGCGGTGATCGGGGCGCCGGACAGGCCCAGGCCGTTCACGTACGCGGCGGCCGACTCCGCGGTACCGCCGGTCGCGGCGGCGGGGGCGTTCATCACGAAGTACAGGTGCTGGTTCAGGATGCACGCGGTGATCAGCGCCATGATCGCGACGAACGACTCGGTCAGCATGCCGCCGTAGCCGATCAGCTTCATCTGGCTCTCCTTCTCGAGGAGCTTGGGCGTGGTGCCCGAGGAGATCAGCGAGTGGAAGCCCGACAGCGCGCCGCAGGCGATGGTGATGAACAGGAACGGGAACAGCGATCCGGCGAACACCGGGCCGTCACCGCGGGTGGCGAACTGCGAGATGGCCGGCGCCTCCATAAGGGGGCGAGCCAACAGGATTCCGACCGCCAGCAGGGCGATGGTGCCCACCTTCATGAAGGTCGACAGGTAGTCGCGTGGTGCGAGCAGCAGCCACACCGGCAGCACCGACGCGGCCAGGCCGTAGATGATGATGCACCACGACAGAGTCACCTTCGAGAGCGTGAACCAGTCGGCGCCCCAGGCGGTCTCGGCCACCCAGCCGCCGGAGACCACGGCCAGCAGCAGCAGCACGACGCCGATCAATGACACTTCGGAGACCCGGCCTGGACGGAGGAACCGCAGATACAGGCCCATGAAGATGGCGATCGGAATGGTCATCGCGATCGAGAAGACCCCCCACGGGCTTTCGGCCAGCGCGTTGACCACCACCAGCGCCAGCACCGCCAACAGGATCACCATGATGACCAGCACGCCGATGATCGCCGCGGCACCGCCGACCACCCCGAGTTCGTCCCGCGCCATCTGGCCCAGCGAGCGTCCGCGCCGGCGCGTCGAGATCGACAGCACCAGGTAGTCCTGCACACAGCCCGCGACGACCGCGCCGATGATGATCCAGATGGTGCCCGGCAGGAATCCCATCTGGGTGGCGAGCACCGGTCCGACGAGGGGACCGGCGCCCGCGATCGCCGCGAAGTGGTGCCCGTACAGCACCCGCCGGTCGGTCGGCATGTAGTCGGTGCCGTTCTCGAAGATCTCGGCGGGCGTGGCGTTCTCGTCCTTGGGCTTGACGATCTTCATCTCGATCAACCGGGCATAGAACCGGAAACCGATGATGTAGGTGCAGATCGCGGCCAACACGAACCACACGGCATTGACGGTCTCACCCCGGAAGAACGCGATGATCGCCCAGGCGATGGCGCCGACCAGGGCGATGGTGCCGAAGATCGCCTTGTGTTTGGTGGTGATGGGGGAGCGGTCGATGATCGCGACCGGCGGCAGGTCCGCCTCGGTGCGAATGTAGGTGATGTCGCCGACCGTCTCCTCGAGACGCTCTGGCGGAGCGGCGGGTGTGGCCACGTGTCTCAGATCCCTCCGGTGTCTGTGTCGCTTGAGTGCGATCCTTGCACTGCGGGCCGGGGAATCGAAGCAATTGGGTCGGCTCAGCGCTCGAAGATCGCGCGCACCGCGTCCACCGTGTCCGCCTCGGCTGGGGGTTTGTCGTCGCGATACCGCACGACGCGGGCGAATCGCAGCGCCATACCCGCCGGGTAGCGGGTGGAGGACTGCACGCCGTCGAATGCGATCTCGACGACCTGCTCGGGTCGAACCCGCACCACATACCCGTCGGTCGGTCCGTCGGCGAGTTCGGTGAACCGCGTTGTCTGCCAGTCCAGCATCGCGTCGGTCATGCCCTTGAAGGTCTTTCCCAGCATCACGTATCCGCCGGTGGCCGGATCCCGGGCACCCAGATGAATGTTCGACAGTTTCCCGGTGCGGCGCCCCGACCCCCATTCGACCGCGAGCACCACGAGGTCCAGGGTGTGTACGGGTTTGACCTTCAGCCATCCGGCGCCGCGGCGGCCCGCCTCGTAGCCCGCGGTCGGGGACTTGGCCATCACGCCTTCGTGTCCGGCGTCCAAAGTCGCGGTCAGGAACTCCTGTGCCGCTTCCTCGTCCGAGGTGGCCAATCGGTCGACGCGGTGCTGCGCTGGCACCACCGCATCGAGTGCGGCGAGTCGCTCGGCGGTGGGTGCGTCGAGCAGATCGGTGCCGTCGAGGTGCAGCAGGTCGAAGAAGAACACAGACAGACCGATGGCGCCGCCGCCGCGGCTTCCGAACCTCGAGGCCGTGACCTGAAACCGGTGTGGACGCCCGTCGTCGCGCAGTGCGATCGCCTCACCGTCGGCGATGAAACTGCGCACCGGCAGGGCCCTCGCGGCGTCGACCACCTCCGGCAGGCGGGCCGTGACGTCGTCGAGGCTGCGCGTATACACCGCGACGTCGGAGCCGCTCCGATGGATCTGGACCCGCGCGCCGTCCAGCTTGGCTTCGAAAATGCCTGTGCCACCGAGCTTCTCCAACGCCTCGGCGACCCCGGACGCGGTCTGCGCCAGCATCGGGCCGACCGGTCGGCCCACCCGCAGGGTGAACTCCGCGAGCGCGGGTGCACCGCCGGTCAGCGCCGCGGCCGCCACCGCGGGAAGCTCACCGCCGAGCATCGCCGCGCGGCGGACCTCGGTCGCGGGCAGGTTCGCGGCCTTGGCGACGGCGTCGGCCATCAGTCCTCGCAGCGCGCCCTGGCGCAGTTCGCCGCCGAGAAGCGCACGCAGGAAGGCCTGTTCGTCGCCGGTTGCGGCGCTGAACAACCCGGTGAGCAGCGTCGACCGACGGGCCTGCGAGCCTGGGCCCGCGACCGCACCGATCGCGGTGAACGTCGTGTCGACCTCGGCGACGGTCAGGGTGGGGGTGGCAGCGGCGGGCGGAAGAGAGCGCAGTGCGGCCCAGCCGACGCCGATCTGGCGTTGGGGCAGGTCCCCGGACAGCCACGCGACGATCACCGCCACCTGCTCGGCCGATCCCTCGGCGGCCGCGCGGGTCAGCAGTTCGGCGATATGGCGGGCCTTGGCCAGTCGCGACGAGGTCGCGCCCACCTCTCGCGAGGCCGCGGTGACGTCGTGAAGCAGCATGAACCCGATTATCGGACCGAGAACGACACTTCATGCCAGCCCGTGGCCCCGTCGGGCACCGGAAGCGCGTACTGCTCGGTCTGCAGTTGACCGGTGTTGTCGGTGGCTCGGACGGTGACGGTGTGCACTCCGGGGACCTCGGCCCGCCACGGGAAACTCCACAGCCGCCAGGTGTCGCCGGAGTAGCTCGCGCCGAGTTCGGCCGGTTGCCAGATGCCGTCATCGATGCGCACCTCGACGGCGCGCACGCCGCGATTCTGCGCCCACGCGACCCCGCCGAGGGTCACCGGGCCGACCGGCACGACCTGACCGCTGCGCGGGACGTCGACACGCGAGGACGTCTTGATGGGCCCGCGCGGAGACCAGCCCAACTTCGTCCAGTACGCCTGCGCGCGGTCGAATCTGGTGAGTTCGAGGTCGACCACCCATTTGGTGGCCGACACATAGCCGTAGAGGCCGGGCACCACGAGGCGGGCCGGATACCCGTGCTCGGGCGGCAGCGGCTGGCCGTTCATGGTGATGGCCAGCAGCGCGTCGCGGCGGTCGGTGAGCGCGTCGACGGGGGTGCCCGCGGTGAAACCGTCGCTCGAGGTGGACAGCGCCATGTCCGCCTCGCGTTTCACCCCGGCCCGCGCCAGCAGATCCCGCACGCGGTAGCCGGTCCAGACCGCATTGGAGATCAGGTCACCACCGATCGGGTTGGACACACACGTCAGCGTGACGACCTTCTCGACCAGTTCGAAGTCCGCCAGATCGTCGAAGTCGAAGGTGATTTCGCGATCGACCAGGCCATGGATGCGCAACTTCCACTGGTCCCGGGGCAACTGCGGTACGACCAGCGCGGTGTCGATGCGGTAGAAGTCGGCGTTGCTGGTGACGAAGCTGGGCAGTGTCACTCCGCGCGGTTGCACGTCGTCGGGAATGGGCGGGGCCGGGGCCTGTGGGGTGGGGGCGGCGAAGGCCTCGCGGTCCCCTTCGACGGAGTTCAATCGCCGGGACCAGGCGACTCCCGCGACGCCACCGACGACGCCGACGGCCAGCACGCCCAGTGCTGCCAGGGCGCGCCGACGCTCGGTGTCGGATGGACGCTCGCGCAGCAGCATCCGCAGCGCGGCGACACCGCAGGCCGCGCCGAGCAGGCTGGGAATCACGTCGGCCAGACCCGCTTCTGGCCGGCTGAGCACCGCGGCGGCCCCGGCGACACCGGCCGCCGCGATCGCGATGCTCCCAACGGGCCGGCGCCGGGTCTCGGCCGCGGCGGTGACGGCGGCGAGCACCAGGATGACGACCACGATTGCGATGGTCAGGAACAGCTTGTCGGCGGTGCCGAAGGTCTGGATCGCCCATTCCTTGACGGGACCGGGAGTGTGATCGATGACCGTCGACCCGACCGCGTTGCGCGCGTCGGCCCCGGGCCCGAACGGGACGGCCGCGAGTTGGGTGACACCGAGCGCCAAGAGCGCGGCAGCCACCCCGAGGACCATGCGCACACCGCGCGGTGCCTCCATAGCCGCCAAGGTACCGAGCCGAACCGGCCTCCGGGGAGTACCGGATACTCAATTCGTGGGGGTGGGTTCCCTAAACGTGACATGACCCGCTAAATTTGTAACTCAAATCAGGCGAGGAGGACTCATCTATGGAGATCAACGGCAAGAAGGCGATCGTCGTCGGCGGCGCGTCCGGCATGGGCCGGGCCTCTGCGGAACTGCTCAAGGCTAAGGGCGCCGACGTGGCGATCCTGGATCGCGAGGGCTCTGACGGCAA
Organism: Mycolicibacterium confluentis; assembly: GCF_010729895.1. NCBI lineage: Bacteria > Bacillati > Actinomycetota > Actinomycetes > Mycobacteriales > Mycobacteriaceae > Mycobacterium > Mycolicibacterium confluentis. The sequence goes on along the minus strand of NZ_AP022612.1, from coordinate 3,334,389 downwards.
GGACGTCGCGCAGGAGCTCGGCGGCACGTTCCACGCGGTCGACGTCACCGACTTCGACGGCACCGAGGAGGCGCTGGCCGCTGCCGTGGCCGACCTCGGCGGCCTGCACGTCATCGTCACCACCGCCGGCGGCGGCATCGGTGAGCGCACGCTGGGCAAGGCAGGTGTGCACAGCCTCGACACCTTCCGCAAGACCATCGACCTGAACCTCATCGCGACGTTCAACATCAGCCGGTTGGCGGCCTCTCACATGGCCAAGAACGATCCGGAGGACGAGGAGCGCGGCGTCATCATCAACACCGCGTCGATCGCGGCGTTCGAGGGCCAGATCGGCCAGGTCGCCTACACCGCGGCCAAGGCCGGCATCGCGGGCATGTGCCTGACCATGGCCCGCGACCTGGGCTCGCTGGGCATCCGCGTGCTCGCGATCGCGCCGAGCCTGTTCGCCACGGGTCTGACCAAGGGCATCCCGGACGAGTTCGCCAACGCGCTCACCAAGGACGCGGCCTTCCCGAAGCGCCTCGGCCGCCCCGAGGAGTACGGGAAGCTCGTGACCGCCATCGTCGAGAACCCGATGCTCAACGGGCAGTGCCTGCGCCTGGACGCCGGGCAGAGGTTCGCACCCAAGTAAGACGTCCGTGCCGGGTTGACGCCACGGAGTGAATCGAGAAAAGTACACTCTTTGGCGTCACGCCCGCATCGGGGCGGGATGCAGCACGCGAAGGGACTGGCTGGGGTATGGGTATCGCACTGACCGATGATCATCGTGAACTCGCCGACGTGGCGCGGTCGTTCCTGACCGCACAGAAAGCCCGCGCGGCGGCCCGCGAACTGCTGGACGCCCCCGAGGAGGCCCGTCCGGCGTTCTGGGACGACCTGGCCGGGGTGGGCTGGCTCGGTCTCGCGGTCCCCGAGGAGCACGGCGGTTCCGGTTACGGACTACCCGAACTCGTCGTCGTGGTCGAGGAACTGGGCCGCGCGGTCGCGCCGGGTCCGTTCGTCCCGACCGTGACGGCGTCGGCGACCATCGCCGCATACGGCAGCGCCGAACAGCAGGCCAAGCTGCTGCCGGGCCTGATCGACGGAAGCCGGATCGCGGCCGTCGGATTCGGTGGTGACCTGACCGTCGCGGGCGGCAAGGTCTCCGGTGACGCCGGAGTCGTGCTGGGCGCCGGCCTCGCCGATGTGCTTCTGCTGGCCGCGGGTGACGACGTGCTCGTGATCGACCGCGCGGCCGACGGCGTCAAGGTCGAGGTGCCCGCCAATCTGGATCCCACCCGGCGGTCCGGACGTGTGGTGCTGACCGACGTCGCGGCGCAGGACGTCCTCGCCGGTGCCCGGGATGGGGCGCTGGCCCGTGCCCGTGCGTTGTTCGCCGCCGAGGCCGCGGGTGGTGCCTCCGACTGCGTCGACTCCGCGGTCGAGTACGCCAAGGTGCGCGAACAGTTCGGCCGCACGATCGCGACTTTCCAAGCGGTGAAGCATCATTGCGCCAACATGGCGGTTGCCGCCGAGTCGTCCGTCGCCCTGGCGTGGGACGCCGCGCGCGCCGCCGCTGAGGACGCCGACGACGCCGAGCAGCAGTTCCAGCTGATGGCCGCCTCGGCCGCGGCTCTGGCCTTCCCGGCCTACGTGCGCAACTCCGAACTGAACATCCAGGTGCACGGCGGAATCGGCTTCACCTGGGAGCACGACGCACACCTGCACCTGCGCCGGGCCCTGTCGGTGCGCGCGGTGCTGGGTGGGGACGCGCCCGCTGTCGACGTGTTCGACCGCACCGAGGCAGGCGTCAAGCGCGCCAACAGCCTGGACCTGCCGCCGGAGGCCGAGACGCTGCGGGTGTCGGTCCGCGCCGATGTCGAAGAGATCGCCGGAATCAGCGACGAGCAGGGACAACTCGACAAGCTGATCACCACCGGCTACGTCATGCCGCACTGGCCCAAGCCGTTCGGGCGGGCCGCCAACGCCGTCGAGCAGTTGGTCATCGACCAGGAGTTCCGTAAGGCCGGCGTCAAGCGCCCGGACTACTCGATCACCGGGTGGGTGATCCTGACGCTGATCCAGCACGGAACCCCTTCGCAGATCGAGCGATTCGTCGATAAGGCGCTGCGCAAGGAGGAGATCTGGTGCCAGCTGTTCTCCGAGCCTGACGCCGGTTCGGACGCCGCGGGCATCAAGACCCGGGCCACTCGGGTCGAGGGCGGCTGGAAGATCAACGGCCAGAAGGTGTGGACCAGCGGTGCACACTACTGCCGCCGCGGTCTGGCCACCGTGCGCACCGATTTCGACGTGCCCAAGCACGCTGGCATCACCACCGTGATCATCGATATGAAGGCGCCCGGAGTCGAGGTCCGTCCGCTGCGCATGATTTCGGGCGGGTCAGAATTCAACGAGGTCTTCTTCAACGACGTCTTTGTGCCCGACGAGGACGTGGTCGGCGAACCCAACACCGGATGGACCGTCGCGCGCGCGACACTCGGCAACGAGCGCGTCAGCATCGGTGGCGGTTCCGGGGTCAGCGGCATCGCCGCCGAAACCCTGATCCCGCTGGTGAACGCTCACCCGGATCGCGTGGCGGGCGCCAAGGTTCGGGTCGGCACCCACCTGGCCGACGAGCACGCCGTGCGCTTGCTGAACCTGCGTCGTGCGGTGCGCAGCATCGAGGGCGCCGGCCCGGGCCCCGAAGGCAACATCACCAAGCTCAAGATCGCCGAGGGCATGAACGAGCATGCGGCGATCGCGGTGTCGCTGTACGGCGCTGACGCGGCACTGTTCGACGGACCGGCCTCTCTGGCGACGCTGATGGCGATGGGTGCGCGCGGCATGGCCATCGCCGGCGGCACCTCGGAGGTCACGCGCAACCAGATCGCCGAGCGGATCCTGGGCATGCCGCGGGATCCCCTGATCAAGTAGCGGTGGTGGCCGCCGAGTCACCGGGTCCGAGGGCCGCGCAGATCGCGGCGCTCATCGAAACCGAGATCATCCGACGCGGATGGCCCGTCGGTGAGTCCCTCGGATCCGAGGCGGCGCTGCAACTCCAGTACTCGGCCAGCCGATCGGTGCTGCGTGAGGCCGTTCGACTGGTCGAACACCATCAGGTCGCCCGGATGCGCAAGGGCCCCAACGGTGGTCTGGTGATCACCGAACCCGACGCCGCGCCGGCGACCCGTGCGATGGTGATCTACCTCGAGTACGCCGGGGTGACCATTGACGAACTCCTGGCGGCGCGCCTGCTGTTGGAACCGCTGGCCTCAGGGCTGGCGGCCGAACGAATCGACGAAGCCGGAATCGACCGGCTGCGAACCAGTCTCGCGGCGTCCGGGTCGCCGCGCCGGCATGACGAGTTCCACGTCGCGCTCGCCGAACTCACCGGAAACCCGGTGCTGGCGCTGTTCGTCGACATCCTGACGCGACTCACGGCCCGCTATGCCCTCGACACCCGACTGCCGTCGGAGTCCGAGGTGTCCGACACCGTGCGACGCCTGTCGGCCGACCATGCCGGGATCGTGGAAGCCATCACGGCGGGGGACAGCGCACGGGCCAAGACGCTCACCGGCGAGCACGTCCGCATGGTGACCGACTGGCTGCGTCAGCACTACCGGTCTGGAACCCGCCGAGCGGCCCCCGCGGTGACCGAGCCGGGCAAGCGCGCGGAGGTGCTGGCCACCCAGATCCGCCGCGACATCGCCGCGGGCGGGTGGCGGACCGGCTCGGTGTTCGGCGCCGAGGCAGACCTGCTGGAGCGCTATGCGGTGTCGAGATCGGTGCTGCGGGAAGCGGTTCGGCTGCTTGAATACCACACCGTCGCGCGGATGCGACGCGGCCCGGGCGGCGGTCTGATCGTCACCGAGCCGCAACCCGGCCCCGCGCTGGACACCGTCGCGCTCTACCTGGAGTACCGCCGTCCCACGGCCGGCGACGTGCGTCAGGTGCGGGAGGCCATCGAGGTCGACAACGTCGTCACCGTCGTCGAACGGCGCGATGACCCCACTGTCGCGGCCTTCCTGGCGGATCACGCCGCGGCCGAGGTGCCGCCACCGGAGGTCGAACGCGTGGGGCAGGCCGAACTGTGCTTCCACAATGGCATCGCCGATCTGGCCGGGAACCGGGTCCTCAACATGTTCCTGGCCATCCTTGCCGAACTGGTCCGCCGGCATTGGACTCCGACACAGCAACCCGTTCCGGCCGCCGCGGACGTGGCGGACATGCACCACGCGCACGTGCGCATCATCGAGGCGATCCGCAGCGGGGACGCCAGTCTGGCCCAACACCGGTCCCGGCGTCATCTTGAAGCACTGTCGTCGTGGTGGATGCACGCTTAGGGTGGGTTGATGGCCACCGTCGCCGATCACGTCATCTCCGCGCTGCAGCTCAGTGGTGTACGCCGCGTCTTCGGACTGCCGGGTGACAGCCTCAACGGATTCACCGACGCCATCCGGCGCGCTGACGGGTTCTCCTGGGAGCACGTTCGGCATGAGGAGGCCGCGGCGTTCGCGGCCGCGGCTGACGCCGCGCTCACGGGTCGGCTCGCGGTGTGTGCGGGCAGTTGCGGTCCGGGCAATCTGCACCTGATCAACGGGCTGTTCGACGCGCAGCGCAGCAGGGTGCCGGTGCTGGCGATTGCCGCGCACATCCCGCGCGCCGAGATCGGGTCGGAGTATTTCCAGGAGACCCACCCGCAGGACCTGTTTCGCGAATGCAGCGTGTACTGCGAACTGATCAGCACCCCCGAGATGGCGCCGCGCATCCTGGAGATGGCCATGCGCACGGCGGTCGAGGAGAACGGCGTCGCCGTCGTCGTCGTACCGGGGGAGGTGTTGCTGGCCAAGGCGCCCGCGCAGTGGTCACCCCATCCGGTGCTTCCGACCCGATCCGTGGTGCGACCCGACGAGCAGTCGCTGTCCAACGCGGCGAAGATCCTCAACGACGCCGAGAGGGTCACGATCCTGGGCGGCGCCGGCGTGGCCGGCGCGCACGACCAACTGCTGGCGCTTGCGGGGACGCTGCAGGCCCCGATCGTGCACGCGCTGCGGGGCAAGGAGTTCATCGAATACGACAACCCCTACGACGTCGGTATGACGGGACTGCTGGGCTTCGCCTCGGGATACAAGGCGATGAAGGAGGCCGACGTCCTGCTGATGCTCGGCACCGACTTCCCGTACACGCAGTTCTATCCCGAGCACGCCACGGTCATCCAAGTGGACATCCGCGGGCGAAATCTGGGGCGGCGCACGCCCGTTGACGTCCCACTGGTCGGCTCGGTGGCCGACACCCTGGCCGCACTGGCGCCGTTGTTGACCCAGCATCGGGACAGCGCGCATCTGAACCGGTGCGTCGAGCACTACCGCAGGACCCGCAGGCGTCTCGATGATCTGGCGGTCAACGATCGCGACCGGGCCCCGATCAGGCCCGAATACGTTGCCGCCCAAGTCAGCTCACTGGCCACCGACGACGCGGTGTTCACCGTGGACGTCGGCTCGCCGGTCGTGTGGGCAGCCAGGTATCTGACGATGAACGGCCGTCGACGGCTGCTGGGTTCGTTCAATCACGGCACCATGGCGTGTGCGCTGCCGTTGGCGCTCGGCGCGCAGACCGTCGACCGAGGGCGGCAGGTGGTCGCGCTGGCCGGCGACGGCGGGCTGACGATGCTCTTCGGTGAGCTCATCACGCTGGTGCAGAACAGATTGCCGGTCAAGGTGGTCGTGTTCAACAACTCGTCGCTGAACTTCGTCGAACTGGAGATGAAGGCCGCGGGCATCGTGAACTTCGGCACCGAACTGACCAACCCAGACTTCGCGGCGGTGGCCCAGTCCCTGGGCATCTTCGGCCGGCGCGTCGAGAAGCCCGGTGACCTCGACGGCGCACTGGCGGCCGCGTTCGCCCACGATGGTCCCGCCCTCGTCGACGTCGTCACCGCACGTCAGGAGCTGTCCATTCCGCCCACCATCACCGCAGAACAGGCCAAAGGCTTCTCGCTGTACGCGATCCGCACGATCCTGGCCGGTCGCACCGACGAACTCCTGGATCTGGTCAGCACGAACGTCGCGCGCCGGATCCTGGATTGAGCCTCAGCGCACCACGACGGTGCTGGGCTCGCGGGGCGCGCCCAGCATGTCCCGATGCGACGGTGGCTGCCTGCCGTCCTCGTCGCTGATCCCGTAGCGCAGCGCGAGTTCTGCCCCGATGACGGCGTGTCCGCTCAGCGTGTCAAGATCGGGATCGTTGTACAGCGCGTCGATGAGATGGCCCGTGAACTCCGGCGTCTCGGCGTGGTGGGAGAACTGCGCAAGCCCCTCCGGATTGCCGGCGAAGGCGGCCCGCATCTTCTCAGTGAGCAGGATGCCCATCCAGATCGACACCGTGGCCACACCGGTGCCGCGGAAGTCGACGGCCATGTCCGCGACCATCTTGTCGACTCCGGCCTTCTGAGCGCCATAGGCCGGTCCGTGCATGTAGCAGACCGCGCCCGGCGACGACGTGAACGCGATCAGGCCGTGGTCCGGCTGAATGAGAAGCGGTGCGGCGTGCCATGTGGCGATGTACGACGATCGGAGTCCCACGTCCAAGACATCGGCCAACCCAAGGGGCTTCTCCCAGAATGGTTTCGGGCTCACCAATTCATCGGCGACCGCGGCGGCGTTGTTCACCAGGAGGTCCAGCCGACCCTCGTCCTCGCTCACGCGGTCGAAGAGTGCGGCCACCGCTGCGTCGTCCCGATGGTCCACCTGCACGGGAACGACGCCATCGGGCGTGTCCCCGCTGCTGCGTCCGGTTCCGTACACCCGCCAGCCTCGCGCCACCAGTGCCGTGGCGATTCCCCGGCCGGCTCCTCGGGTGGCGCCGGTCACCACGGCCACGGGCATCTCGTGCGTCATACCGCGAGATTACGGCGTCACCTCGGCAGCTATTGTGCGAGCTGTGACCGACCTGGCTAAGTACGGGCCGTGGGCAGTGATCGCCGGGGGCTCAGAAGGCGTGGGCGCGGAGTTCGCCGCCCAACTGGCGGCCGACGGCTTCAACCTTGTGCTGATCGCCCGCAAACCCGGCCCGCTGGAGGAGACCGCCGACCGGTGCCGCGGCCTCGGCGCCGACGTGCGGACGGTGTCTGTGGACCTGCTTGATCCGGATGCGGTTTCGCAGATCACGGCCGCCACCGACGACGTCGAGGTCGGCCTGCTGATCTACAACGCCGGCGCCAACACCTGCAGTGAACTGTTCCTGGACGGCGAGCTGGCCGACTTCGGCCGCGTGATCGACCTCAACATGACCCGGATGCTGGAGTTGGTGCAGCACTACGCGCGCCTGATGCGCCCACGGGGCCGGGGCGGCATCCTGCTCGTCGGATCGATGGTCGGCGCGCACGGATCGATGCGGCACTCGGTGTACGCAGGCGTCAAGGCGTTCGGCCGGCTGTTCGCCGAGAGTCTCTGGCTGGAACTGCGTGAGCAGGGGATCGACGTCCTGGAACTGGTGCTGGGGGTGACCCGGACGCCAGCGATGGCCCGCGTGGGGTTGAACTTCGACGTGCCCGGGCTGAAGGTGTCCGAGCCCGCCGATGTGGCGCGCGAAGGCTTGGCGAACCTCGCCAACGGGCCCGTGTTCATCGCGGGCGGCAACGCTGATGCCGTGCATCAGGGCAGCGGACCGGACCGGGCCGGCATCGTGCTCGGGGCGCACCGCAGGATCCAGAAGCTTCTGGGCAGGCAGTGACGCCGTGATACGGCTCGGACTGTCGACGCCCGGGGTGATCCAGATGCCGGGCGTCGCCTCCACATGGGAGGCCGGGATGACACCGGCCGACCTGGCGACCGTGGCCAGGGCCGCTGACGACCTGGGTTACGACTACCTGATCTGCGCCGAACACGTCGTGGTGCCGGTCGCCGAACGAGCCCGTCGCGGGGACGTCTACTGGGATCCGGTGGCCACGCTGAGCTATCTCGCGGCGCACACCAGCAGGATCCGGTTGGCCACCTCGGTCGTGGTGCTGGGGTATCACCACCCCCTGCAGATCGCCAAGAGCTACGGCACGGTCGATGTGCTCAGCGGCGGCAGGGTGGTCCTGGGTGCCGGCGTCGGCTCGCTGCAGCCGGAGTTCGAGCTTCTCGGTGCGCAGTTCGAGGACCGCGGCGCGAGGGCCGACGATGCGCTGCGGGCACTGCGCGCGGCGTGGGCGACACCCGAGCCGGACTACGACGGCGAGTACTACGCGTTCTCCGGCATGTCCGTGCGCCCGTACGCCGTGCAAGCTCATGTGCCGATCTGGGTTGGCGGCAGAACCAGGCGGTCCCTGCGCCGCGCGGTCGATCTCGGTGACGGCTGGATGCCGTTCGGGCTCGGGTTCGACGAGCTGCAGACGATGCTCGCGTCCGTCGACCTGCCCGACGGCTTCGACGTCGTGCTCAGCACCGCCGCCGCGCTGGACCCCGTTGGTGACCCGCAACGTGCCGCCACTGTGCTTCGCCGCCTGCGCGACGTCGGCGCGACGGCTGTCACCTGCACCGTCGGCGCAGTGTCCGCCGACCACTACTGTGACCAGTTGGCGGCCCTGATGGCGCTCGCACAGGAGTTGGAGGGGGATCCCGCATGAGCGATCTCGATGACCTGCTGGCCCGCGTGCGCCGACTCGAGGACGAGCGTGACATCGCCCGGTTGATCGCCTCTTACGGCCCCGCCGTGGACGCCGGTGACGCCGACACCACGGCCAAGCTGTGGGCGACCGACGGCGTGTACGACGTCGAGGGCTGGCAGATGGGCTCCCGGGCCGACGTCCACGCCATGGTCAGCTCGTCGTCGCATCAGGCGTTGGTGGCCAAGGGTTGCAGCCATTTCCTCGGACCGTGCGTCGTCACGGTCACCGGGGATGCCGCAGTGGCGGTGTGCGAATCCCTGGTGCTGGTCAACGACGGCGACGGCTACCGCGTCTGGCGCGCCACGGCCAACCATTTCGTCCTGCGGCGTGGTGCGCACGGGTGGGAGATCACCCGGCGGACCAGTCGGCTGCTCAACGGGGATCCCGGCGCACACGGCCTGCTGCGCTCCGGGCTCAGCGGGACACAGGTCTGATCCAACGGAAGACGGAGGAAATCGATGGCGACGTATGCGGTGACCGGATCGGCATCGGGGATGGGACGCGCCGCGGCCGAAAGGCTGCGCGCTGCCGGACACACTGTGATCGGTGTGGACCTGCGCGACGCGGAGGTCGTCGCCGACCTGTCGACTCCGGAAGGGCGGCAGGCGGCGGCCTCCGGCGTGCTTGAGGCCGCAGGCGGGCGCCTCGACGGCGCCGTGCTGGCCGCGGGCGTCGGGCCGACCCCGGGTAAGGATCGCCCGCGGTTGATCATGCAGATCAACTACTTCGGCGTCGTCGAACTCCTCGAAGCCTGGCGGCCCGCCCTGGCATCGGCCGGCAACGCGAAGGTCGTGGTCGTGGCGAGCAATTCGACGACCACGGTGCCGGTGGTGCCGCACCGCACCGTTCGCGCACTGCTGGCCAAGGACGCCGACCGCGCACTGCGACCGCTGCGCAAGTTCGGCAAGGCTGCGCCGTCGATCGCCTACGCGGGGTCCAAGATCGGGGTGGCGCGCTGGGTCCGAAGGATGGCGATCACGCGTGACTGGGCCGGCGCCGGGATCCGGCTCAACGCCATTGCTCCGGGCGCGATCATGACCCCACTGCTGCAGAAGCAGTTGGACACCCCGTCGGAGGCCAAGGCCGTCAACGCCTTCCCGGTACCCATCGGCGGATTCGGCGAACCCGAAGACCTCGCCGCCTGGATGGAGTTCATGCTGTCGGAGCGGGCCGATTTCCTCTGCGGCAGCGTCATTTTCGTCGACGGTGGGTCCGACGCATACTTCCGGGCGGATGACTGGCCGGGCGCGGTCCCGGTGGCCGGTCTGCCGCGGTATCTGTGGCGGTTCGCCAGGTTCAAGCGCTCAAACGGCTGACCAGCGGCCCAGCTCGGCGCACACTGGACCGGTGGACAGCGAGTTGGAGACCAAACACCGCACGCTGTGGGGGCAGGGGGATTACGCCGCCATCGCTGAGGTGGTTGAACCACTGGGCCGGCTCCTCGTGGGGGCAGCCGGTATCGGACCCGGCGCAAGGGTGCTCGACGTCGCCGCGGGCACCGGAAACGCCGCGATCCCGGCGGCCGAAGCGGGCGCCGACGTGGTGGCCACCGATCTGGTGCCCGAACTGCTCGATGTGGGCCGTGCGCGCGCCGAGGCCGCAGGCCTGTCGCTGGACTGGCGTGCGGCCAACGCCGAGGCGTTGCCCTTCGCGGACGCCGAGTTCGATGTCGTGATGTCCTGTATCGGAGTGATGTTCGCACCGCATCACCACGACGCCGCCGATGAGTTGACGCGTGTGTGCCGACCCGGCGGGACCATCGCGCTGATCAACTGGACACCCGAGGGATTCGTCGGGCAGATGTTCGCGACCATGCGGCCGTACGTTCCTCCGCCGCCGCCAGGAGTGTCACCACCGCCCCTGTGGGGCAGTGAGGGACATGTGGTGGTGCTGCTCGACGGCGCGGTCGACGACGTGGTCGTTGAGCGCCGGTCGCTGACGGTGGACCGGTTTCCCGACGGTGCGGCGTTCCGAGACCATTTCAAGGCCCACTACGGTCCGACGATCGCGGCGTATCGCGGAATCGCCGACGATCCGGACCGGGTCGCGGAACTCGACGCCGCGCTGGCCCAGCTCGGGGATGCCGCGTTGGGTGACGGTTCGACCATGGAGTGGGAATACCTGCAGGTCATCGCGCGTCGGGCAGCAGCAGGTTGACGGTGCGCAGTGTCGTCGCGGTGGCTGCTGCCAGCGCGTCGCACTCGGCGCCGTCCAGCCTCGCACACACCCAGTCCCAGTGAGCTGACACGGTGTCGCCGGTCCTCGGCCGCGCAGTCAACGACATCGTCCCGCGGGCCCAGCGCACCGACTCCGGAACGGCTGGACCCAGGGTCAGTGCACCCTTGGTGAACAGCAACGGACGCGAGCGCAGCACCACTTGGTCGTCGTCAACCGACTCGACTGTGCCCCAACGGATCCGGCAGGACTGCAGGATTCGCACCGGGGTCGAGGGCCCACTTCCGGCGCTCAGGAAGCGCACCCACGGGTACACCGCAAAGACATGGAAGCTGTGGTCGGCACACGCATGGCGGTCCAGGTCGGGGTGATCCAGCAGACCTGTCGGTTGCCCCCGCAGCGCTCGCCGGAGATGCTGCACCAACCGAGTGCCGTCGACCCGGGGCAGACCCGCTGTCCCCAGCCAGTAGCTGCGCACCACGTCGGCGTCGAGCGGATCGGAGATGCCCGCCGCCGCGGCGATCTCTTCAAGATAGGGCCACGCACCGTCGAAACCGCGCGCGTGTGCCGCGATTTCGGCACCGGCATCATCCGACAGAAGAATTCCGGAATCTGGCGGCCCGCAGTACCCGAGTTCGTTCGGCGGGTAGGCATAGCTGGCGAACAGCTGCCATCCGCGAGGTGGGGACCGCGTGTCGGCCGTCATGGCTCGACCTCGCCACGACCCATGAGCTGCAGCCCGGCCATCGCCTCGGCGGCGCCGGCCTCGTCGGTCTTCTCCACGACAAAGCCCATGTGGATGATCACCCAGTCGCCCGGCGCGAACGACTCGTCGGCCAGCATGCCGATGTTGACCCGGCGCTGTTCACCGGCGACGTCGGCGAGCGCCAACTGCCCTTCGTAACCGTCGAGAACGCGGACCACCCGGCCCGGAATGCCCAGGCACATCAGTTCGCACTCTCAGACAGCGCATCGTCGCCGGCACGCAGCAGCGCGACGGTGTCCTCGACCGCGCGCACCGCCGCGGGCACGGCCGCGCGCACCGAAGCGGACAACCCGATGCCCTCGTCGACGTCGTGCACCTGGGCGCCCACCACCACGGTGCGGGGTGGGCTGCCGCCGAGAGCGCGCAGGCTCGCGAACACCGTCGCTGGATCCATCCCGTGTGCGTCGAGACCCACAGCGCCCGAATCGGATTCGAGGTCGGCCTCGAACACCTCGACGCGGCCGGGCGCACCGCGGTCGGGAACGGCGTCCACCAGGATCAGCGCATCCCAGTCGTCGAGCAGATCGTAGGCGAGGTGCATGCCGCCGATGCCGTAGTCGACCACGCGCACGCCGGTGTCCGCGCCGTAGCGCAGGTTGCGCACGACCTCGGATCCGAACCCGTCGTCACCGAGGAAGATGTTGCCTATGCCGGCGATCAGGATGCGGGCGGCCACCGGCTACATCTGCCGCATCTTCAGATAGCGGCGAACGTCGGGGATCGACCGCACACCGACAACGACACCGACTGACAGCGCCAGCACCACGACGATTGCCGCCGCCCAACCCAGGACCTCCATGAGGGCCTCCTTTCACGAGTTCAGTGGTTCGATCTCCTCGGGGGAGAAGTACAGATGACGGCCGTACCACTCGTGCACCTCGGTGCCCGGATCGTCGTCCATCACGACGGCGACATGGGTGGCGCCGTCGAAGTCCTCGTGGACAGCGGTGACGCGGGCGATCCGGCCGCTGACGAACATGTCCTGCGCGTCGGCCCGGCGCGAGGGCCGCAACCGCACGCGGCTTCCGCAGGCCACGCGCACACCGTCGACCAGGACGGCGTCGGTGTCGGGACGGACGGAGCGCTCGGCCAGGGGATCCCACCACACCCCGTGCAGGTCCAGCATCGCCTCGGCGGACATGCCGTCGCACTGGTCGATGATCCGGGCCGCCCGCGAGTCGGTGGCCCGCGCCTGGGCCTTCTCCTCCTCGGTCATCGCCATCACGCGCAGCGTGAGGATCTCGTCGATCTCGGTCGAGTCGTACAGCGCGCCGCTGCTCTGTTCGGCGATCTCGGGATGGTCGTAGAGGATGATCGGCGAGATCAACAGCAGGCGATCGAACCCGGCAGGCCCGGCCAGCACCGGGAAGCAGCGGTGCTGACGACACTCCGCGACCGCTTCGGCCGCACCGGGAAGATCGTCGGGCGGTTCGAGCAGTGAGACGAAGCCGCCATCGAGGGCCTCGACGAGCACATGCGCACCGATCAGCGAGCGCTCGATGGCGTCCTGCCGGTCGGTCGGCGGGGCGCCGGTGTTGCGCACCGTGAGGGTGACGCGTTCGACGTCGCCGGTGCCGGCATGGACGTCGAACTCCACCACACCGTGCACACCGTGGCGTTCGCGGACCAGGCGCCCACCGTCGAGCACCTCGACCTCGATGCACGGCGCCGCGGCGATGGGCTGCGACCATGACGCGGAGGCGGTGAGATCGATTGGGCCGAACCACACCTCGGTCTCGACGGCCTCGTCCCATGTCAGCCAGGTGCCGGACGGGGTGACGAGTTCCGGCACGGGTCGGTGGCCGCCGAACTCGTCAAGGCGTTCGGCGCGCCGGTTCTGCAGGTGCAGGAATCGAACCGCCACCCGGAGTGCAGTGGTGCCGTGCACCAGGAAATCGGCGGCGAGGTGGTCCTCTTCGCCGAGGCCCGCGTCGGCCGCGCCCGGCGGTCCGAGCACGCCGAACTGCCAGCGCACCTGATTTTTGCTCGACGTGGCTCGGTACGGGTACAGCAGGTAGCCCTCGTAGAGCACCGCGTCGGCGACCGCGCGGGCCCGTTCCCAGACCGCGGACTCGACGGTCACGGCGTCTCGGCCCGTGCGGTGAGCAGACTGGCGACCGCGTCGTCGAGGTTGAGCAGTCCGCGCTGTGATTTGTAGGAGGCCAGAGCGGCGATCGTGTCGTGCTCCAGGCGCACCCAACCCCTGTCGGGAAAGTGCGTGGCGATCAGGGTGCGCCAGACCGACACGGGCATGTCGTAGTGGTCATCGCAGTGCCACGGCACCTGCTGTACGCGGAAACCGCTGTCCCCCTTGAAGAACACGGTTCCGCTGAAAAGGAACTGCAGCGGAACGGTTCCGTCGCGCAGCGCGTGCAGGTACTTGGACGCGGCGACTTCGAAGTCGTAGGTGCATGGCAGGGGAAGCGCGGTCGTCGCCGCGCCGGAGAATCCGGGCACCATCGCCGCGGTGTGCTGCCACAGGAATGTCCGCTGGGTTTCGGCCCAGCGTTCGCGCGGACCGAACAGGTCGAGCAGTCCGGGTTCCTCCTGGTCGGCATAGCTGCGCCGGGAGGGTTCGATGCGCACCTGACAGCGCAGCGCGATCGCATGGACCGGATCGTCGCTGGCGCCGGCCACCCCGACGTGTGCCGCCAGCGTGGGCGTCACGGCATACGGCTCCGGTTCGACGCCGAGTACCGAGAACGTCAGTTCGCTCATCGCCGCTCCTTGGCGCGTGCGGCGAGCGCGGCGAAGAAGGCGTCGATGAACGCGCGGGCGTCGCCGCCGCCGTCGAACCCGCGCCACACCGTGCGCAGGCCGCCGACGAACTCATAGCAGACGTCGATCGGAACCAGAAAACATTGCGGTGGACCGGTTTCGGGCAGCCGGATCAACAGCGCCTCGACGTCGTCGACGACTTCGGAGATGCGGGTGTCGGCCGCGGTGATCGCCTCCCACTGGGCGAGGTCGAGTTCGGATTCGCACGCCCCGGCCGGACCGGGATAGAAGGCGACGACGCGGCCGAGCGCGGAGTTCCGAAAGAAGAACGCCACCCCGACCGGGATCTGCAGCGCGTCCCAGGCTCGCCGGTCCACGGCGAAATCCGGAAACGACAGGCACCGGTCGGGCACCGCACGGTAGCGCAGGTCGGCGGTGTCAGCGGGGAACAACAGCCAGCACCCGCGGCACACGCACATGAGTTGGCGGCCGGCCACGCTGACGACATGCTGATGCTCGTCGCCGATCGGCTCCGAGCACATCTCGCAGCGCTCACCGGTCTGTGGCGGCGGCCGGGAGGTGATGCGCGACAGGATGTCGAAGGGTGTGGTCATGCCGAAACCTCGGTCGGTTCGACGTCGACCGCGAGACTGAGCACGCCGTCGCGGATCAGCAGTGGCAGCGGGTCCAGGTGCCCGAAAGTGTCACCCAGTCCTGCACCGGCGTGCACCGCGTCGTAGTGGGCATGACATCGGGGACAGCGCAGCACCGCATCCCGCGAGCCCGCCGCGCGGTGCAGGGCGGCCCCGGACAACGAGTCGCCACACGACGGACAGTGGTCGCGGTAGGCGTAGAGGGAATCACCGACCCGGCAGGCCAGCACACCGGTGCCGCCGACCTCGAACCCGCCGACCTCGCCGGGGGTCAGGTCGCCGAGTTCCGGGACCGCATGCCAGACGGTCCGCACCGCTGCGGCTCCTCGGGCCCGCACCTGGTCGAGCAGGGAGTCGGCGGGAATCACCGGCGCGCCGGGTTCGGCCGGTTCGGCCTGCTCGGTGACGACCTCGACGGTGGTGACCTCCGGTGCGGCAGCCCGTACGGCGTCCTCGACCGCGAATTCGAGCGTCACCGCCGAGGACGGGCAGCTCTGGCAGCTGCCGGCGAAACGCAACCGGGCGGTGCTGCCCTGCGGCCCGGCCACCACCTCGAGCAGTTCAACGTCTCCGCCGTGCGACCCCAGGTAGGGGCGCACCCGCTCGAGGGCGTCGGACACCCTGCGGTGCACATCGTGCGGGTGCAGACCGTGCACCAGCAGCAGGCTGGCCACCAGATCGTCCTGGGCCAGTCTTTCGACCTGCGCGTCATCGGCCATCGCGAGCATCCGGTGCAGCGCCTCGCCATAAAGGCCGACGACCTCACCGACGAGCGCTTCGGCACGCTCCCGCGCGCGGGTGCCGCCCATCCCGCCGGCGGCGTCGAACAGCGCCTGGATCCGGTCGCCCGCCGCGCGCCATCGGCCGTCCTCCGCCGAAGGATCCGCGCGGCCTGCCATGTGCTACTCCCCGGTGGCGGTCTGGGTGGGCGAATGCAGCCTCTGCAGGGTCTTGCCGCCTCCGAGATACATGTGGACACCGCACGGCAGGCACGGGTCGAAACTGCGGACCGTGCGCATGATGTCGATGCCCTTGAAGTTCTCCCGGTTGTTCTCCTCGAAGATCGGCTGGTCCTGCACCGCATCCTCGTAGGGGCCCGGTGTGTCGTAGCTGTCGCGTGGGCTGGCGTTCCACGGGGTGGGCGGATAGGGATGGTAGTTGGCGATCTTGCCGTCGCGGATCACCATGTGATGGCTCAGCACGCCGCGCACCGCCTCGGTGAACCCGCAGCCGATCGCCTCGTCGGGCACCTCGAACTTCTCCCACGTCTTCGTACGCCCCGCGCGGATCTCCACCAACGCCTTCTCGGCGAAATGCAGTGCGGCAGCGGCCGCGTAGGCCTGGAAGTACGTGCGGGCCCGGTTGCGTTCGATGGTGTTCGACCCGGCCGTGGGCACGTGCCATTCCAGTTCGACCGGGCCTTTGAGCGCGGTCTTGGGCAGGTTGATCTGGACGCTGTGTCCGGTGGACTTGACGTAGCCGATGTCGACCAGGCCCGCCAGCGCGGTGGACCACATCCGGGCCAGCGCACCGCCGCCGGTGTCCAGGGCCAGGTGATCGGTGCCGTCGAACCAGCGCGGTGACATCACCCAGCTGTATTTGTCCTCCAGATCGCGCTTCTGCGGGTGTGGATTGGTGTGCTGATTCCACGGGTGCCTGCGGTCGATCGGGTTGCCGAGGGGATCGGTCTTGACGAACATCTCCTGATCGGACCAGTCGTCGTAATACGAACTGCCGAGCAGGATCCGGATCCCCAGGTTGATGTCCAGCAGCGAGTGGGTGTGCAGTTTGCCGTCGATCACCACACCCGGGGTGACGAACATCGCGTCGCCCCACCGTTCCATGTCCTTGTAGGCGAAGTTGCACACCTCGGGATCCTGGAAGCTGCCCCAACACCCGAGCAGGGTGCGGCGCAGGCCGACCTTGTCGTAGCCGGGGATGGCTTCGTAGAAGAAGTCGAAGAGATCGTCGTGCATCGGCACGACCTTCTTCATGAACTCGATGTAGCGCATCAGCCGGCTCATGTAGTCGGTCATCAACTGAACGGTGGCCGACGTGCCGATGCCACCTGGGTACAGCGTCGACGGATGGACGTGCCGACCCTCCATGAGGCAGAACATCTCTCGGGTGTAACGGCTGACCTGCAGGGCTTCCCGGTAGAACTCCCCGGAGAACGGGTTGAGGGCGCGCATGATGTCGGCGATGGTCTTGTAGCCGTGGGCGTCAGCGTGCGGCGCCGCGGTGTTCTCCGCCTTCTTGAGCACCCCGGGGTTGGTCTCGGCGACCATCTTCTCGCAGTAGTCCACGCCGACCAGGTTCTCCTGAAAGATGTTGTGGTCGAACATGTATTCGGCGGCCTCGCCGAGGTTGATCAGCCATTCGCCCAAGTGTGGGGGTTTGACTCCGTAGGCCATGTTCTGGGCGTAGCAGGAGCAGGTGGCGTGGTTGTCGCCACAGATTCCGCAGATGCGGCTGGTGATGAAGTGCGCATCACGCGGATCCTTGCCCTTCATGAAGATTGAGTAGCCGCGGAATATCGACGAGGTGCTCCTGCATTCGACGACCTGCCGGTTCTCGAAGTCGATCTTGGTGTAGATGCCGAGGCTGCCGACGATTCTGGTGATCGGATCCCAGGCCATCTCAACGAGTTGGCCTGGTTCGTTCGTCATCTGCGACGGCTCGGGGATGATGGTGGTCATCGTGGGTGCCTTCGATTCCGTTGGTCAGTGCTACCAGGTGCGACGCGCGCCGGTGACGAGTTCCGTGCCGCGGTGTCGCCACTTCGGCTCCCGGTCCACGGTGTGGCCGGTGACGTGGCGCAGGCTGCGGATCACCGATCCGTACAGACCCGACGCCGCGGTGGACAGCTTCCCGCCGGGCGGTTCATCCATGAACGGCATGAACTTGTCCGGGAATCCAGGCATTGTGCAGCCGATGCAGATCCCCCCGACGTTGGGGCAGCCGCCGATGCCGTTGATCCAACCGCGCTTGGGCACATTGCATTTCACGACCGGACCCCAGCAGCCCAGCTTCACGATGCACTTGTGGGAGCCGTACTCGGTGGCGAAGTCGCCCTGCTCGTAGTAGCCGGCCCGATCGCAGCCTTCGTGCACCGTGTTGCCGAACAGCCACTGCGGTCGCAGCGCGTCGTCGAGGGGGATCATCGGTGCCTGGCCGGTGGCCATGTAGAGCAGGTAGGTCAACGTCTCCGACAGGTTGTCCGGGTGGGTGGGACACCCCGGTACGCAGACGATCGGAATTCCGGCCTTGCTCTTCCAGTCCCACCCCAGGTAGTCCGGCACCCCCATCGCCCCAGTCGGGTTCCCGGCCATCGCATGGATGCCGCCGTAGGTGGCGCAGGTGCCTGCGGCGACGAGGGCCGTGGCCTTCGGCGCCAGCCGGTCCAGCCATTCACTGGTGGTCATCGGTTGGCCGGTGGCGGGATCGTTGCCGAATCCGCACCAGTACCCCTCGTCATGGAGTTCCTCGTTCGGGATCGAGCCTTCGACCACGAGGACGAAGGGCTCGAGTTCGCCGCGGTCGGCCTTGAAGAACCAGGAGAGGAAATCGTCGGCACCACCGGCAGGTCCACATTCGAAGTCGATCAACGGCCAGTGCACCGCGACCTTGGGCAGGCCTGGCAGCGCGCCGAGGGCTATCTCCTCGACCGTGGGCTGGGTGGCGGCAGTCAACGCCACCGAATCGCCGTCACAACTGAGACCTGCATTGATCCACAGAACATGGATCAGTGTTTCTTCCGCTTTGACTGCTGCTTCAGTGAGCATGCTGCAGCTTCCCGGGGCGGGCTGAACCCCTGCGCCGCAGGAGTCGAGCGTCGGCCCACTTGCGCGGCGTTAGTTCTTGGGTCTACTCCGTGCACTCGTCGATGTCAACGAATCGTCGTTTGCGATGAACCGGCGCAGCCAATCGAACCAGGCCCTCATGCCTGCTCCGGTGCGCGCGCTGACCGGAAGGATCACGGCCGACGGGTTGACCATGCGGACATGATCGACGTACTGATCGAGGTCGACGCCGAGGTGAGGAACCAGATCGATCTTGTTCAGCAGCACCACATCCACTGCGCGGAACATCACCGGATACTTCAGCGGTTTGTCCTCCCCCTCGGTCACGGAGTAGACCATCGCCTTGGCGTGCTCGCCGACGTCGAATTCCGCCGGGCACACCAGGTTGCCGACATTCTCGACGATGACGAGATCGAGGCCGGGCAGGTCGAGCCCCTGCAGTGCGCGGTTGATCATGGGCGCGTCCAGATGGCATTCGCCACCGAAGCCGTTGTCGGTGTTGAGCAGTGAAATCTGGGCGCCGCGGCCTTCGAGCTTGGCGGCATCCAGATCGGTGGCGATGTCGCCCTCGATGACGCCGATCGAGAACTCGTCGGCCAGTGCGTCCAATGTCGCGGACAGTACCGTCGTCTTGCCCGACCCCGGCGAGCTCATCAGGTTCATCGCCCGGATCCCGTTGGCCTCGAACATGCTTCGGTTGATGGCGGCGCGCGTGTCATTCTCAGCGAAGATCGACTCGAGCACCTCGATCCGCTGTGAACCGGTCGAATAGCCGCTGTGGTCGCCGTGATCATGTCCGGTGCCGTTGTGCTCGTGGCTGTGCACCGTACCGTCGTCATGACGGTGAAATCGGCCCATGGCTGCCACCTTTCACGTGACGTCCAGCGATGTCACGAGGAATTCACTGCCCCGGGTGATCTCGACGTCGGCGCTCTCGCATGCCGGGCAGCAGACCGACCAGCGCGAGTCGATCTGTGAACGCTGCCGACAATTCCGGCACACCACCTCACCGGACACCAGTTCGAGTTCCAGTTCGGCGTCGGCCAGATCCTCGTGGTCCCGCAGCAGCGACCAACAGAACTCGAGCGACTCGGGCACCACCTGACGCAGCGCCCCGACCCGCACCCGCACGACCTCGACATGCCGGCCCTGGGCAGCGGATCTGACCACGGAGACGATCGCCTGGCACAGCGACAACTCGTGCACCCCTCCATGGTGCTCCGTCGCGCGCAGATTCTGTGCCGAATCGTGATCGCGGCGGCCGCCCGCGGGTCTAGCCTGGAAGCTGCCGACGCATCGACAGCCCATCCGGTGCGAGGGGGTCAGTGACCAGCAGATTGACGACGTCTCCGACGACGGTGCGAGTGCGCCTCGACATCGCCGGCGTGGTGCAGGGCGTCGGTTTTCGGCCCGCGGTGGCGCGCGCGGCCCTCCGGTACGGCGCCATCGGGTTCGTGTTCAACGATGCCGGATCGGTGCACTGCGAGGTGGAGGGTGCGCCCGAGGTCGTCGACGCCGTGGTGGCCGAAATCCAGTTGCGAGCCCCTCCGATGGCCAGGATCGATGCGCTTCAGCGGACCGATGTGCCGCCGCGTGGTGGCGTCGGTTTCGAGATCGTCGACAGCGCGCGCGGTCAGGGACGCACCCTCGTGCCGCCTGACATCGCGATCTGCGCCGACTGCCTGCGGGAACTCCGAGACCCGACCGATCGGCGCTCGGGGCACGCTTTCATCACCTGCACCAACTGCGGTCCGCGGTACACGGTGATCACCGACCTGCCCTACGACCGGCCCGCGACGACCATGGCCGGATTCGTGATGTGTGCGCGGTGCGCCGCCGAGTACCACGATCCCGCCGACCGGCGATTCCACGCCCAGACCATCGCGTGTCCCGACTGCGGGCCCACCCTGCGCTGGGAGGGGCCCGGGGGAGTCAGCGCCGACGGCCCGCTGGCCGCCGCGGCGGCAGCGTTGCGGGACGGAATGATCGTCGCGATCAAGGGGATCGGCGGGTATCACCTGGCCTGTCGGGCCGAGAACGCGGCGACGGTGGCTGAGCTGCGGCGGCGTAAGGATCGTCCCGCTAAGCCCTTTGCGGTGATGGTGCCCGATCTCGCGACCGCACGACGTCTCGCCGACGTCGGCCCCGACGCCGAGGTGCTGCTGTGCTCACCGGCCGCGCCCATCGTGCTGCTGCCCGGCCGCGACGAGCGGATCCAGCGTGCGGTGGCCCCTGGCCTGCGGGATATCGGCCTCATGTTGGCCTACTCGCCCGTGCACCACCTGTTGTTCGATCGACTCGGTGGTGACCCGCTCGTGATGACCTCGGCCAATCAGGGCGGGTCGCCGATCGTCTTCCGCGACGCCGATCTGTGTTGGATCGACGGCCTCGCCGACGGAGTGCTCACCCACGACCGCCCCGTCCACGTCTCCTGTGAGGACTCGGTGCTCGCTCTCGACGCGGCGGGCGACCCGGTGCCGATCCGCCGCTCGCGTGGGTATGCGCCGCTGCCGGTGTCGGTCGGAATCAACAGCCCACAGGTGATCCTGGCCACCGGCGGTGATCTCAAGACCACCTTCTGTCTGATGGGCGACGACGGCCACGCACATATGTCGTCGCACCTGGGGGATATGGCCGACCCGCGTACCCAGACCTGCTTCGAGGCGGCCTACCGTCATCTGGCGTTCATGACCGACCGCACGCCGGAGTTGTTCGCCTGTGATCTGCACCCGGGTTATGCGACCACGGCGTGGGCCACTCGTCACTCCAGTGCGGTGCACCGCGTTCAGCACCACCACGCGCACGCGGTGTCACTGCTGGCCGAGCAGGGGCGGTTGGCGAGTCCGATGATCGCCGCGGCCTACGACGGCACCGGCTACGGTTCCGACGGCACCATCTGGGGTGGCGAACTGCTCGTGATCACCGACCCGGCACGGTTCACCAGGTTCGGGCACGTGCAGACCTTCGGGCTGCCGGGCGGGGAGGGAGCGGTGCGCCAACCGGCGCGCATCGCGCTGGATCTGCTGCACCGCGCCGGCATCGACTGGGATCACCGGCTGCCATGCGTGCGCGCGCTCGACGACACCGCGATCAGGATTCTGGCCCAACAGATTCCGCGTCAGGTCGGCTGCGTTCCGACCAGCAGCATGGGCCGGTTGTTCGACGCGGTGGCCAGCCTGCTCGGCGTATGCCAGTGGGTCACCTACGAGGGCCAGGCGGCGGTCGAACTCGAACAGGTCGCCCGGTCGGGGCGCCCGGTGGCGCTGGACTTCGCGGTGGATGCCGGTGTGCTCGACCCGAGTCCTTTGATCACCGGTCTGGTCGAGGGCATGCGGACCGGCGTCGGCGTGGCCGACTTGGCCGCCGGTTTCCACGAGGCGGTGATCCGTGCCAGCACGCTGGGTCTTGATGCGTGCGCGGCCTCCACCGGGATCGGCACCGTAGGGCTGACCGGCGGGGTGTTCGTCAACCGTCTGCTGCTCGACGGTCTTCGGAAAGTCCTGTTGGACCGTGGTTTCGAAGTTCTCACTCATCGGGTGCTGCCGTGCAACGACGGGGGCCTCGCATTGGGGCAGGCTGTGATCGCGGCTGCGGAAAGGAGCGCGAGATGTGCCTAGGAATTCCCGGAAGAGTGGTGGCAATCTGGGACGACTCGGGGACGCGGATGTCGACTGTCGACTTCGGCGGCACCACGAAAACAGTGTGTCTTGCCTATCTCCCGGAGATGACGATCGGCGAATACGCCATCGTGCATGCGGGTTTCGCGATCGCCCGCCTGGACGAGGAGTCCGCCAACGCGACGCTGCAGATGTTCGGTGAGCGCGGTGTGCTCGCCGAGGAGCTTGCCGGAGAGGCAGGTCAGGTCGGGGAGCCTGGAAGGAGGGAACGAGCATGAGATACCTGGACGAGTTCCGCGATCCGGTGGCGGCACGACAGTTGGTGGACCAGATCCGCGACCGTGCCACCCAACCGTGGACGATCATGGAGGTCTGTGGCGGGCAGACGCATTCGATCATCCGCAACGGCTTAGACCAACTGCTCGACGGCGCCGTGGAGTTCATCCACGGCCCGGGGTGTCCGGTGTGTGTAACACCGCTGGAGATGATCGACCGGGCCCTGGAGATCGCCGCGCGGGAGGACGTGATCTTCTGCTCATTCGGCGACATGCTGCGGGTTCCGGGAAGCCGGCACGACCTGTTCAGTGTGCGGGCCCGCGGTGGGGACGTCCGCATCGTCTACTCCCCACTGGACGCGACCAAGGTGGCCGCCGACAATCCGGAGAAGGAGGTGGTCTTCTTCGGTGTCGGATTCGAGACCACCGCACCGGCCAACGCGATGGCGGTGGTGCATGCCCAGCGGCTTGGGCTGACGAACTTCTCGATGCTGGTGTCGCATGTGCTCGTGCCTCCGGCGATGCGGGCGATCCTGAGTTCGCCGACGAATCGGGTGCAGGGGTTCCTGGCGGCCGGTCACGTCTGCACCGTGATGGGGATGTCCGAATACGGGCCGCTGGTGGACGAATTCAAGGTCCCGATTGTCGTCACGGGTTTCGAGCCCCTCGACCTGCTCGAGGGGGTGCGTCAGGTGGTCGACCTGCTGGAAGCCGGG
This sequence comes from Mycolicibacterium confluentis, assembly GCF_010729895.1. Taxonomy (NCBI): domain Bacteria; kingdom Bacillati; phylum Actinomycetota; class Actinomycetes; order Mycobacteriales; family Mycobacteriaceae; genus Mycobacterium; species Mycolicibacterium confluentis. The sequence continues at coordinate 3,311,037 of NZ_AP022612.1, read as the reverse complement.
ACCCCGCAACTGCGCAACGCCTATCCGCGCGCGGTCAGCCCCGAGGGCAACACCGTGGCGCAGCAGACCCTGTCCGAGGTGTTCACCGTGACCGATCGGCAGTGGCGAGGCATCGGCATGATCCCGCAGTCGGGGTGGACGCTTTCGCCGCGGTGGGCGCCGTTCGACGCCGAGATCCGGTTCGGAGTAGGGCATCTGCAGGTCGAGGAGTCAACGCTGTGTCACAGCGGTGAGGTGCTGCAGGGACTGATGAAACCCAACGAATGTCCCGCCTTCGGCACGGCCTGCACACCGCGGACCCCGCTGGGCGCGACCATGGTCTCGGCCGAGGGAGCCTGCGCCGCCTACTACCAGTTCCGCCGGCTTGAAGCGCCCGCCCATGCGTGAGCGGCCCGTGACCATCGACCCGGCGGACTGGGTGTGCCCGTTGCCGCTGCGGGAGACCAAGCGGATCGTGCTGGGCCACGGCGGCGGGGGTGTGCTGTCGGAGGAACTGATCGAGAACCTGTTCCTGCCGGCGTTCGGCACCGCGGGCGGGCCGGCCCGCGACTCCGCGCTGCTGGACGTGCCGGGCGGCAGGGTGGCGCTGACCACGGATTCCTATGTGGTTCAACCACTTTTCTTTCCCGGCGGCAACATCGGCGACCTCGCTGTCAACGGCACCATCAACGATCTTGCCTGCAGTGGGGCACAGCCGATTGCGCTGACCGCCGGGTTCATCCTGGAGGAGGGGTTGGAACTGGACGTACTCGGTGCCGTCGCGCAGACGATGGGCAAGGCCGCCGCGGACGCCGGGGTGGCCATCGTCACCGGTGACACCAAGGTGGTCGGAAGGGGCGGTGCTGATCAACTGTTCGTCAACACCGCGGGAGTGGGAGTTGTGCCCGCCGGCGTCGACATCGGCCCGGAGCGCGCGCGTCCGGGCGACCACATCATCGTGTCGGGCAAGCTCGGCGAGCACGGGGTTGCGATCATGAGCGTGCGCGAGGGGATCGACTTCGGGACGGTCGTGACCACTGACAGCGCCCCGTTGCACCACCTGGTGGCGGCGATGCTCGGTGTCGGTGACCCGTCGGCGGTCCACGTGCTGCGCGACCCGACCCGCGGCGGCCTGGTCGCCTCGGTGGTGGAGATCGCGCGGGCCGCATCGGTGGGCGTCGAGTTGGACGAGGCGAGAATTCCTGTGCCCGAGACTGTCTCGTCGGCGTGCTCGTTCCTTGGGCTGGACCCGCTGCAGGTGGCCAACGAGGGGAAGGTGGTGGCATTCGTCGACCCCGCGCACAGCGAAGAGATTCTCGACGTGATGCGGTCGCGTCCCGAGGGGGCCGACGCCGTGATCATCGGGCGCGTCGTCGGCGAGCACCCCGGGATGGCCGTGGCGAAGACCGCCTTCGGAACCATGCGGGTCGTCGAGCGCGAACTGGGGGAGCAGTTGCCCCGAATCTGCTGATCCCGACCCGAATCTCGCGAAACTGCTTTACAGAAATCTTCCGACACGTAACATCTGGCCCCAAGGTCGGGAGGGGTCTTCGTGAAGTTCTCGGTGTGGGTGGCACCTGCGGCGTGCCTGGCGATCGCGACGGCAGTGACGGTGGCGCAGGTGATGCCCGTGCCGTCCTCGCCCGTGGATCTTCTGGCGCAGCGGGTGCTGGCGATGGGCGGCAACGGCCGTCCCGACGGCGACAACATGCTCGCGGAACTCAACGGTTACTTCGACCCGGCGAGTGTGAACTACGGGCTGTGCGATGCGCGCCCCGACTGCGAGTTGGACACCTACGGCGTCATCAGCTGGAACGCTCAGGTGTGGCGGCCGGATTCACCGTTCGACGTCCAACAGGCGGATGGTGTGCGCAGTCTGGACGCCACGCTGCGCGCGGAGCTCAACGACACCGCGCCCGACGACGACGTCGTGGTGGTCGGGTACTCGTCGAGTGCCAGCGTGGTGGTTCGGTACCTGCGCCAACTGCACGCCCAGGCGATGGCCGGCGAGGATGTGCCCAGTCCCGACCAGGTCCGGTTTCTGGCCCTCGGCAGCCCAAATCGCCCCAACGGTGGCCTGTTCGCGCGCTTTCCCGGTCTGCACATCCCGATCCTGGGCGTCACCACAGACGGCGCCAACACCGAAACCGGCTACCAGCTCACCGACATCAGCTGGAAGTACGACCTGGTCTCGGACTTCCCGACGTATCCGCTGAACCTGGTGGCGCTCGCCAACGCGGCCCTCGGGTTCTTCTATCTGCACAGTTACTACTACGAGGCTGACCCCAACAACACCGACCTGGTGGTGTCCGATCCGAAGTGGACCGGCGCCAAGGAGGGCGAGCTCACCGACTACATCACCATCGCCCCAAGGCATCTGCCGCTGCTGCAGCCGTTCTACGACGCAGGCGTGCCGGCGCGCCTGCTCGATGCGATTGAACCGCTGCTGACCGAGATCGTCGAGCTCGGCTATGACCGTGAGACCCCGGTGTGGCAGGCGACGTCGGCCAAGCTGCTTCCGCGGCCGGAGCTGCTCCTCAAGGCGCTGCCGAAGTTGGTTGCCGCGCTGAAGAAGGGCGTCAAGATCCTGGTCGGGCGTACCCCCGCCGCGCGAACGTTGTCCGACGAATCGGCCGGCACATCCGTCGCTTCCGCGCCGCTCGCGCAGACGTCTCTGGAAGCCAAGCGGAGCTCGAAAGTGCTGTGGCCGTCATCAGTCAAACGCGCGGAGTTCAGCGCAGAGCGGCCCGCCCGGCGAGGGTCGGCCGTTCGGGCGACCCAGAATCTGAAGGCTGCCGTCGACAGGGTGCGGGACGGATTCCAGCGGGCGGGAGCCAGATTCAAGGTCAAGTCACGGGCGCAGACACAGACCACGACCGAGTCGGGACGCGAGTCGCAGAACTCGCCGAGCACCGCTGACGCCGCGGCCTGACGTCAACCGGCCGAGGCGTGTTGGCGCGCGTGGGCCACGGCCTCGTCAAGGGAGTCGATCAGGTGGTTCTCGTGCCGTAGGGCATCGATGACACCGACATTGGTGAGCAGGTCCAAGTGCTCGGCCTGCACGCCCTTGATGATCACGGTGACGCCGCGCGCCTCCAACTCCTCGGCGATGAGCGCCAGCGTGTGGGCTCCCGTCGCGTCGAGCATTCCCAGGTTCGACATCCTGATGATCACCACACGGACGTCAGGGTGTTCGGCGTCGGCGATGAGCGACGAAATCCGTTCGGCCGCACCGAAGAACATGGCCCCGTCGAGGCGCAGAAGGACGATCCTGTCGTCATACGGTTGCGGCGGGCCAGGCAGGGGTTCGTGCTGCACGCTGCTACGCCGAGCCACGCTGCGGAGGGCGAAAAACGCTGCGGCCAAGAGCCCTATCGCCACGGCGTCGATCAGGTCGAAGCAGATGGTGACGATCGCGGTCAGGGCGAACGTCAGCGCATCCGATCGGGTCGAGCGCAGAATCGTCAGCACGGTCCCTGCTGAGACCATCCGCAGCGAGGTGACCATCAGGACCGCCGCCAGCGCGGCCAGGGGGATTGCGGACACCGCATCGGTGCCGAGGTAGACCACCCCGAGCAGCAGCGCCGAGTGCACGACCGCGGCGAGGCGCGTACGCGCGCCGGAGCGGACGTTGACCGCGGTGCGGGCGATCGCCCCGGTTGCGGGCATGCCTCCGAAGATGCCGGAGGCCACTGAAGCCAGCCCCTGGCCGACGAGTTCCCGATCCGGGTCATAGGGCCCCGACGGCGACATGGTCGCCGCGACCCGCGCCGACAGCAGTGACTCGATGGCCGCCAGCGCGGCGATCGCCAGCGCGGCACCCAGAAGCGTGCGAAGCGCGTTCAGGTCGGCGTGCGGAAGTACGGGGGCCGGAAGGTGCGCGGGCAGTTCGCCGATCCGTGCCGCCGGAATGCCGACGCTCACCACGAGGACCGTGGCCACCACGACCGCGGTCAGTGATTCCGGGATGGCGCGGTGGATCTTCGGGAGCGCGACCATCAGGACCACGACCGTCGCCACCACCATCAGCGCCGTCTTGGCGACGGTCCAGTCGAGCGAGGTCACGACCTGCCAGGCCGCCTTGAGCGGCGTCTGGCCCGGCGCCGCCGTCTGGCCCAGCGCGGCTGGGACCTGCTGGAGGAAGATGATGGCGGCGATACCGACGGTGAACCCCTCGATCACCGGCCACGGTATGAACGTCACGGCTCGGCCGAGCCCGGTCACCCCGGCTGCCACCACAATCAGCCCTGCCAGCACCGTCACCAGGGCGACACTGCCCAGGCCGTAGTGCGCGACGACGGGCGCGAGCACCACGGCCATCGCCCCGGTCGGACCCGACACCTGAACGTGCGATCCGCCGAACACGGCGGCCACAATGCCCGCGACCACGGCCGTGATCAGGCCCGCGGCGGCGCCGACCCCAGAGCTGATGCCGAACGCCAGGGCGAGCGGCAGCGCCACCACACCCACGGTGACTCCGGCCAGGACGTCGCGGCGCCACGACCGGGGCGCCTCGGCGTAGTCGGATCGATGGGGCAGCAGCCTTGCGGCGCGTGCGCCCAGCGTCGCGATCACGGGGTGGGGCCGATCGCGGGCAGCGACCGAACGGCGTTGAGCTGCTCCTTGCGGGCGGCCAGCGTGTCGGTGAGGAAGATCCGCGCGATGCGCAGCAGTTCGGAGACCTGCGGGTGCGCGAGCCGATAAAAGACCGCGTTGCCCACCCGCTCGGCCGTGACGACCTGATGCCGCTTGAGCACCGCCAGGTGTTGGGACAGCAGCGTGGGCTCCAGGCCCGTGGCGTTGAGGATGTCGCGCACCCCCGTCGGTTCGGGGTCGGTGGACAGGATCTCCAGGATGCGGATTCGGGCGGGGTGGGCGAGCGCCTTGAACAGGTTCGCCTTGATCTCGTAGAGCGGGTGTTCACCGTCTTCGAGGAAACGTGCGGGCATGGTGCGGCCTAACAATTTATGGATTGAACAAAACCGCAATCCACTGTACACAAATCACGTTGCGCGGTCGTTCCGGACGGGACTAGGCTCGGCGATCGTGCGCAGGCGTCTTCTGGTAGTAGCTGCCCGCAGCGGGGTCTGATCCGGACCGACCCCCCGCTGTGGGTCACAAGCTGCTGCCTGTCGGTCACCCTCCGTTCGACCAGAGAAGACCGACCGACATGATCTCGAACCTCTTTGACGCACCCCTCCCACGCGGCCTGCGCGAGCAGACCGCCGGAATGTCCTGGGACGCCGTCCTCAACACCTTCGCGACCTGCTCAGGCCCAGTGCAGCTGGGCGGCTGGGAGCGCGCCGCCGCCGGCGAGTTCAAGGCCACCCTCGCCATCGGTGACCGTGTGTGCACCGCGACGGCGTCGGCCGTCGGGCCCATCGGCGCGCTGACGGCCATGCTCTACGAGCAGGGTGTCGCGTTCGAGACGCTCGAATTCCACCAACTGCACGCGGGAGAGAACACCGCGACGTTCATCCGTGGTGGTAACGGGGCGGCCGAGGAGTGGGCGCTCGGCTGGTCGGTCGACTCCACCCAGTCGGCTCTCACGGCGATCATCGCCTGTGCGAACCGACTGGGTGTCTGACGAGGATCAGCGCAGCGGGCGCAGCACGATCGGCATACCGTCGATCGGCACGGGCATGCCGCCGTAGTCGTACCGCGGCTGGTAGCCGGGGCGCGGCAGTTCGAGGCGGTACTGGCGCAGCAGTCGGTGCATGACGGTCTTGATCTCCAGCTGACCGAACACCATGCCGATGCACTTGTGCGCGCCGCCGCCGAACGGCGCGAACGCGTAGCGGTGCTTCTTGTGCTCGCTGCGCGGCTCGGCGAACCGCTCCGGGTCGAACTTCTCCGGATCCGTCCACAGCTCGGGCAGCCGGTGGTTGATCGACGGCCAGGTCACGACGTTGGTGCCGGCCGGGATGAAGTAGCCGAGCAGGTCGGTGTCGCGGATGGCCTGGCGGAAGTTGAACGGCAGCGGCGTCATCATCCGCAGCGACTCGTTGATCACCAGGTCGTAGTTCTCGAGCTTGTCGAGCGAATCGATGTCGAGCGGTCCGTCGCCGATGCGCTCGGACTCTTCGCGCAGGCGGTCCTGCCACTCCGGGTTCGCGGCCAGGTGGTAGGCCATGGTCGTCATCGTCGACGTGGAGGTGTCGTGGGCGGCCATCATGAGGAAGATCATGTGACTGACGATCTGGGCGTCGGTGAAGGTCTGACCGTCCTCATCGGCGGAATGGCACAGCACGCTGAACATGTCGGTGCTCTCCGAACGCCGCTTCTCGTCGATCCGGCTCAAGAAGTAGTTCTCGAGGGTCTTGCGGGCCTGGATCCCACGCCACCACTTCAGTGGCGGCACCGGCTTGCGCACGATCGCGTTGCCGGCCCGCGTGGTGGTGGTGAACGCGTGGTTGACCGTGGTGACGAGTTCCTTGTCGGTGCCGGCCGGGTGGCCCATGAACACCTCGGAGGCGATGTCGAGGGTGAGTTCCTTGATCGAGGGGAAGAACAGGAACCTCGGGTCGTTGGCCACCCAGTCGTTGGCCAGGACCTTCGTGGCCACCGAGTCGACGTGCGGCACGTACCCGGCCAGTCGGGTGCGCGTGAACGCCTCCTGCATGATCCGCCGGTGGAACATGTGCTCCTCGAAGTCGAGCAGCATCAGGCCACCCTCGAAGAACGGCCCGATGACGGGATCCCAGGCGCGCTGCGAGTAGTCCTTGTTGCGGTTGGAGAACACGGCTTGCGTGGCGTCCGGTCCCAGGGCGAGCACCGAGGACAATGCGGGGGACTCGGCGTAGTAGACCGGGCCCTCCCTGCGGTAGCGCTCCAGGATGTAGTCCGGGCCGCGACGGAAGATCTCGATCATGTGGCCGATGATCGGCACGCCGGAGTCGCCCATGATCGGCTTGAGGTCGCTGCCGGCGGGTGGCTCGGCGAAGACGAACTGATCCCACTCCTTCTCTTGAAGGCGCTTGTCGACCGCGCCCATCCCCGGGATGGTGTTCGGGGTGGGTGTCAGCTTGCGCTTCGCCTGGTCGAGAAGGTAACGGGGAGTGCTGATCGTCGCTGGGGCCACCTGGACGCTCCTTTGCCGCAAACGGGTGTCGGGGTGTGGCGTATGCCACGTGAGGTTCATTTCACCGGTACTGTTGACGCGTGTCAAGTTTCATTCCTGCAGCGGTGTGGTGCAAGGTATGAGCGTGAGGGCTGAGCAGACGCTTGATTCCGGGGACGGGGAACCCCGTCGGCGCGGCGACCGGCAGAGGCAGGCGATCGTCAACGCGGTGCGTGACCTGCTTCAGGAGAAGTCCTTCGCCGATCTCTCGGTCAGCGCCATCAGCGACCGGGCCGGCGTGGCGCGGTCCGGCTTCTACTTCTACTTCGACACCAAGTACGCCGTGCTGGCTCAGATCCTGGCCGAGGCCGCGCGGGAACTCGAGGAGCTCACCGAGTATTTCGCGCCCCGCGGCGCCGACGAATCGCCCGCGGCCTTCGCCAAGCGCATGGTCCGCAGTGCCGCAGAGGTCTTCGCCCGCAACGATCCGATCATGGTGGCGTGCAACACGGCCAGAAGCAGTGACGCCGAGATCCGCAAGGTGCAGGACGACCAGTTCTCCGGTGTCGTCGATCAGATCGTCGAGGTGGTCCGCAACGAAATCGCGGCAGGCACCGCACATCCCATCAGCGACGACATCCCGGCGCTTATCAGAACCCTGGGTGCCACCACGGTCATGACGCTCTCTCGCGACAACAGGTTCCTGGCCCCCGAGAACGGCGTCGAACGCGGCGTCGAGGTGCTCGAGCAGTTGTGGCTGACCTGCCTATGGGGCGGCGGTCCCAAAAACTGAGTGAGGCCGCCGGTATGTTCCAAGGCATGGGGAACAGCTTCGCGGGCCGACGGTGTTTCGTCACGGGGGCGGCCAGCGGGATAGGCCGTGCGACCGCACTGCGGTTGGCGGCCCAGGGCGCCGAACTGTATCTGACCGACCGCGACGCGGCGGGGTTGGAGCAGACCGTCGCCGACGCGTGCGCGTTGGGCGCACAGGTTCCCGAGCATCGCGCCCTCGACATCTCCGACTACGACGCGGTGGCCATTTTCGCCGCCGACATCCATACCCGGCATCCGGCCATGGACGTGATCCTCAACATCGCAGGCGTTTCGGCGTGGGGGACCGTCGACCAACTCACGCACCGGCAGTGGCGGTCGATGATCGACATCAACCTCATGGGCCCGATCCACGTCATCGAGACGTTCGTGCCGCCGATGATGGCCGCCGGGAACGGCGGTCATGTGGTCAACGTGTCGTCGGCGGCCGGCCTGGTCGCGCTGCCCTGGCACGCGGCCTACAGCGCCAGCAAGTACGGCCTGCGCGGCATGTCGGAGGTGCTGAGATTCGATCTGGCCAGGCACCGCATCGGGGTGTCGGTGGTGGTGCCTGGGGCCGTGAAGACCCCGCTGGTCAGGACCGTCGAGATCGCCGGCGTCGACCGCGACCACCCCAAGGTCGACCGGTGGGTGCGCCGCTTCAGCGGGCATGCGGTGTCGCCCGAACGGGCCGCCGACAAGATCTTGGCCGGCATCGAGAAGAACCGCTTCCTGATCTACACGTCCTCGGACATCCGAGCGTTCTACGCCTTCAAACGGTTGGCCTGGCTGCCCTACAGCGTGGCCATGCGGCGGGTGAACGTGCTGTTCACCCGGGCGCTGCGCCCGGCACCGCAGAGCGGTGCGCCCCTCAGCGCGAACCCCAGTGCCACGAAGGAGCATTGAGCAGGCCCTGCCCGACCATCTGAGTCGCACCCGCGTCCTTGGTCAGTTCGATGTGGGTGGCGTCGGCGCCGAGGTGACCCAGCAGCGCGGCGGAGTGGGTGACGACGCAGACCTGCGTGACCTCGGCCGCCGCGCGGATCAGTGTCGACAGCGGGCGCACCAGGTCGGGATGAAGCGAGGTCTCCGGCTCGTTGAGCACCATCAGTGACGGGGGCTGCGGGCTCAGCAGCGCGGCCGCCCACAGCAGGAAACGCAGTGTGCCGTCCGATAATTCGGCGCCGCGCAGCGGCCGGAGGACACCGGGTGCGCGCAGTTCGACGTCGAAGAGGCCGTCACTGACCGCCGTGGCGACCGACGCGCCGTCGAACGCGTCGGCCACGGCGCGCTGCAGGTCCTCAAAGCCGGCCTCGATGATGGTCTGAATGGCCGCCGCCAGATTGTGGCCGTCCTCGGCCAGCACCGGGGTCCGAGTCCCGACGTGCGCACGCCGCGCGGGCGCGTCGGCGTCGACGCGAAACCCGTCGTAGAACCGCCAGGCCCGCAGTCGATCGCGTACTGCCGCCAGTTCCGGCAGTTCACCCGGGTGGGCGAACTCGGCCAGCACGCTGCGGTGGGTCGGCAGGCCGCGGGTCAGGTCGATGAACCCGCGACCCGACTCGTCGCACGCCTGGGCCAGCGGCCCGGCCCGGCGCACCAGTGTCGAACTCGACCGCAGCACCGGTCCGGCGAAGACCACCTCGCGCTTGATCTCAGGGTCCCGGCCGAACAACGAGTTGATGCCGGCCATCTGCGGCAGTCCGAGGTCCACCAGGTAGCCGAAATCGTCTGCGGAATAACCCAGTTTCAACTCGACGGTGCGTTTCTTGGTGCCGGTGCCTGCCCACAGGGCGGACTGCAGGCCACCCTCGCGGGCCAGTGCGCCGATCACCTCGCCCCGGCCGCAGTCGGCCAGCAGGCGAAGGGCCCGGTACACCGAGGACTTGCCGGTGCCGTTGGCGCCCGTCACCACGGTCAGTCGACTGAGTGGCAGCACGATGTCGCGCAGCGAGCGGTATCCGTGCACTGCGACAGTGGACAGCATGGGATCGACGTTATCGCGCGGCCATCTTGATCTTGCCGGTGACCGCCTCGACGAATGCGGGCAGCACTGACTCCGGAACGTCCTCACCGCACACTGCGAAGTCGATGACGATGTTGTTGCGGGCCGCGAGACCGTCTCGACAACCCCATCCGGCCCCGCCCTCCTCGGTGCGTGAGGCGGTCAGGATCGCGTCATCTCCCGCGCCGAGCACCACGACGTCGGCGACGTTCCAATGGTTCGGGTCGCCGCCGACGGGCGCCAGGTTGATGCTGCGATTGGCGCAGGCCTTCCACCTGTTGGTGATGACGGTGAAATGCGCTGCAGCGGAACGGGTGTCGGGAAAGGACACCACGGTCTGCACGAGCTTGCGGTCGGGATCGGTGCCCTTGAGGAATTGTTGCCGAGACCCAGTGAACCCACTTGCGCGGTAGGGGATCTCAAGACCAGGAGACAGGGACATGCATGACTCGTCGACGAGCGCCTTGTCGGCCATCGCCTCGTAGACCTTGTCGCCGTAGTCGGGGTTGCCGGTCATGTCCTTGGTCCCCACCACGGCCCCGGCCTCGGCCGGCGACAGCAGCAGGCCCGTCAGCGCTTCGAGGGGAACCGGTGTGGACGGCATGTCCGTGGGTGTGGTGGTCGGCGGTGTCTGAGTGGCCGCGGCGCTTCCGGAGGAGTCCTCCTGCGGGATCAGCAGTACGGCGCTGACAGCCAACACGATCACCGCGCTGAGCACGGCGACTGAGACCACCACTGCGCGACTTCGCCTGCTCATCGGCGCGCTCCTCTCGGCACTGGTCAGTGGGCCCGACCTACATTGTCGACGATGGTCATGGCGATGCGCTCGGCTTGGCCGGCTGGATCTTCGCCACTCTTGTCGCAGGACATCACATCGACAATGATGGCGCCCTCCTGCGCTTCAGTCGCGGTCATGGCGCGCTCGCAGGTGGCCCGCGCACTGGTCTGCAACTGCACCAGGATGGTTCCGTCCGCGCGGAGGTGGACGGGGTGCAGCTGCCACTCGTCGAGCCTGCCGGGGCGCGGCGTGCTGGTGACGGCCTGCTCACTGCAGCGCGCCCAGTCCGCGGTGGCCGCGGACACCAGGTCACGGGCCGCCCGGCGATCGGCGACGCGCACGACAGTCTGGTTGACGGAGTGCACGGCCCGGCCCGGCTTGCCGTCGGCGACGATCGCTCTCACGACATCATCGGGTTGCGCTGCGGCGTAGGCGGTTCGGTGGCCGGGTTCAAACGCCCCGACGCACCGCGCCGGTTCGACGGTGGGGGTTCGATCGAGCAGCGTGGTCGAGGTGCCCACGACGTGCATGCCGTCGACCCCGATGAGCCGGCTCAGTGGGCCGGCGCCGACCAGCACGTTCTCGAGGTGGGTGCCGTGGGTCAGGGCGGGTATCGGTGGCTGGGGGGCGGCCGTGGCGGGCCCGGCCAGCGCTGCGGTCGCGGCGACGATGCCGGTCGCGAGGGCCGCGATGACTCGACGGGTTGCGATCATGGCGATTCCTCCTCGGGGTCTGCTCCACTATATCTGACCAAACCGTAGCGATGCGACGGTTTCAGGAGGTCGACGGCATCCGCAGTTCGAGGCGCACGCCCAGCAGGCGGACGGGCCTGTCGAGTTCGAACTGGTCGAGCACCGCCAGCGCGGTCGCGACGATGACGGAGTCGCGGGTGTCGGGTTCGGGCAGCTTGCGGATCTTGGTCCGGGTGTAGAAGGTGCTGGTGCGCACCGTGACGGCCACGCGGGTGACGACCCGACCCTCGGCGAGCACGTCATCAAGAGTGCGCCGCGCCAACTGCGTGACTGCGGCGTCGATCTCGTCGCGGTCGGTGAGGTCGGTCGGAAACGTCACGACGTGACTGCGGGACCTCGGCACCCAGGGTTCGGAACTGACGGTGTCGTCGCCACCGCCTTTGGCCAACAGCAGGAGCCAGAGTCCGGTGCTGGGGCCGAAGGTCGACGTCAGTGTCTCGGCATCGGCGGCGGCCAATTCGCGAACGGTCGTGATATCCATGCCCGCAAGCTTTTTCGCGGTCTTGGGGCCAACGCCCCACAGTGCGTCGACGGGGCGGCCTCCCATCACGGACATCCAGTTGGCGTCGGTGAGGGTGAAGACGCCGGCCGGTTTGGCGAATCCGGTGGCCACCTTGGCCCGCTGCTTGTTGTCGCTGATCCCCACCGAGCAGGACAGGCCGGTCGCGGCGGCGATCACCGCTCGGAGGTGTTCCGCGAGCGCCACGGGGTCGTCGACGTCGGCACCAAGATAGGCCTCATCCCAACCCCACACCTCGCAGGCGTGCCCGAGATCGCGGAGCAGGCCCATGACCTCGCCGGACGCCGCGTCATACGCGTCGGGATCCGACGGCAGGAACGTCGCCTCCGGGCAGCGTCGGGCGGCGGTCCGCAGCGGCATGCCCGCGTGCACGCCGAACTCCCGGGCCTCATAGGACGCGCACGTCACCACCTTGCGCGGTGCGGTCGGATCGCCGCTGCCACCGACGATGACGGGCAGTCCGACCAGGTCGGGCCGTCGGCGCAGTTCGACCGAGGCCAGGAACTGGTCGAGGTCGACATGCAGAATCCACCTGTGGGTGCGCGTTCCGGTGGTCACCGCCCGCACAGCTTGGTGGCCAGGCTTGCCCAGGCGTCACCGAGTTCGTCGACCGTGAGCCCGCCCGCGGTCAGTCGATGTTCGACGTAGTCGGCGTCGAGCAGGGCCAGCAGTGCGTCGGTCTGCGCGGCCAGATCGCCTGTGGTGCCCGCAGACTCGAGCAGGAACTCGACATGGCGGCGTTGCACGAGGACCACCTGGGTGGCGCGGAACTGCGGGTCGCGTTTGGCCGCCGAAAGCAGTTCGTGGTGCGTGTGAGCGAACCTGATCCGGCTGCGACCGAACGCCACGAGGCGGTCCAGGGGAGGGGCGCCGGGTCCCATGGGCGGCGGCCCGAACAGGAAGGCCTCCTGGCTGGCGCGCTCGTCCTCGTCGAGCAGCACCATCATCAGCCCCGCCCTGCTGCCGAAGCGACGGAACACCGTGCCCTTGCCGACGCCCGCGGCGTGGGCGATGTCGTCCATGGTGACGGTGTCTGCGCCGCGTTCGGTGACGAGTCGGCGGGCGGCGTCGAGGAGGAGGGCCCGGTTGCGTGCGGCGTCGCCGCGTTCGGCGGGCGCGACGTCGACGACGGGTAACCCTCGCGCTGCGCCTGCCGCATCCACTCCACTACTTTAGCTCAGGGGGAAATTAATCGGACCGTGGTCCGGTTCGACGGTGCGATGATTCTGGGCACCACAGTGGTGAAGGGATAGGACATGTCTGAGGACAAGACGAAGGTGTTGGTGCTGCTGGGCAGCCTGCGGGCGGGCTCGCTGAACCGGCAGCTCGCCGAGGTGGCGGTGGAGAATCCGCCCAGCGGTGTGGAGGTGAGCCTCTACGAGGGGCTGGGCGACGTGCCGCTCTACAACGAGGACATCGACACCGCCGACGCCCCGGCCGCCGCGGTCGCGCTGCGCACCGCGGGCGGAAACGCCGACGCCGTCCTGGTGGTGACGCCCGAGCACAACGGCACCATCCCGGCAGCGCTGAAGAACGCGATCGACTGGTTGTCCCGGCCCTACGGTTCCGGGGCGCTCAAGGGCAAGCCCGTGGCGGTCATCGGCTCGTCGCTGAGCAGCTATGGCGGAAAGTGGGCGCACGACGACGCCCGGAAGTCGTTCGGTATCGCCGGCGCGGCGGTGGTCGAGTCCAGCGAGTTCTCGGTGTCGTCGAAGGTCTTCGACGGTAAGCATCCGCGTGAGAGCGCCGAGGTGACGGCGAGGGTGCGCGAAGTGCTGGAGAAGCTGATCGCCGACGTCTCCCATTAGTGAGGTGAGCGCTGCCCGGCGGTGAGCCGGGCCCAAATCACAGAAGTCGCCGACGGGTCTGACTTGACCCGTCGGCGACTTTGCTGTTGGGGGGAGCGGCTCCGGGCGGCCTCGGGCCGGGGCACCGAATCTGTCGGTGCCCGGTGATACACAGGGTGTGGACAACTTGACGCGGGTTCCGCTCCGGCGTGTTGTGATCTGCGACACGCCGATGGCGGGGGCGTGTTGGGCTTACGACCTGGGAATTTCACGAATGTGGTTCAGAACATCTTGTAGTACTTCGCAATGTCGGACACTAGGTGTAGTGTCTGACAGGCCGACAGACCCCAAGCTCATCGAGGTCAGCCGGACCGCGCAGATCAACCCGGTGTCCACTGGATTCCCACGATTTGGGCGGCTCGGAGCAGATGGAATCAAGGGGACCACCGGCGCGCTGAACCACAGTGAGTCCCGTCCGTTGAGAAGTCCGAGAACGTCGAAGTCGAGCCAGCAGATGACTTCGCTGAGCGTCATAAGGGAGCGTAGGAGCAAGATGAGCGTCACCGTTTACACCAAGCCCGCATGTGTGCAGTGCAACGCCACGTACAAGGCCCTGGACAAGGCGGGCATCGAATACAACGTCGTTGACATCACCACCGATCCCGAGGCCCGTGACTACGTCATGGCGCTGGGCTACCTGCAGGCTCCCGTTGTGGTGGCCGGAGATGACCACTGGTCGGGCTTCCGGCCGGACCGGATCAAGACGCTGGCCGGAGCGGTCACGGCGACTGCCTGACCCGCCGAGCGCAGAGGGGAGGCCCGGCATGGCCGGCAACAATCTCGTCTACTTCTCCAGCGTTTCGGAGAACACGCACCGATTCGTCGAGAAGCTCGGCCTGCCCGCCACCCGCATCCCACTGCACGAGCGGATCGAGGTCGACACCCCGTACGTGCTGATCCTGCCGACCTACGGCGGCGGGCACGCCAACGGTCCCGATCCAGACCGCGGGGGCTATGTCCCCAAGCAGGTCATCGCGTTCCTCAACAACGAAAAGAATCGGTCGTTGATCCGCGGCGTGATCGCCGCGGGCAACACCAACTTCGGCGCCGAATTCGGCTACGCGGGTCAGGTCATCTCGCGTAAGTGCGGTGTCCCCTTTCTCTATCGGTTCGAACTCATGGGCACGACGGATGATGTGTTCGCCGTCCGTGCCGGCTTGAAAGACTTCTGGAAGGAACAGACGTGCCACCAACCGTCACAGCTGCAGAGCCTGTAACCGCCACCACGCACGCGCTGCCGGGGGAGACCGACTACCACGCGCTCAACGCGATGCTCAACCTGTACGACGCGGACGGCAAGATCCAGTTCGACAAGGATGTGCTGGCTGCCCGCGAGTACTTCCTGCAGCACGTCAACCAGAACACGGTGTTCTTCCACAGCCAGGATGAGAAGCTCGACTACCTGGTGGACAAGGAGTACTACGAGCGTGAGGTGCTCGACCAGTACTCCCGCAACTTCGTCAAGTCGCTGATCGACCGCGCGTACGCCAAGAAGTTCCGGTTCCCGACCTTCCTGGGCGCGTTCAAGTACTACACCTCCTACACGCTGAAGACCTTCGACGGGAAGCGCTACCTGGAGCGGTTCGAGGATCGCGTCGTCATGGTGGCGCTGACCCTGGCCTCCGGTGACACCGACCTGGCCGAGAAGCTGGTCGACGAGATCATCGACGGGCGGTTCCAGCCGGCCACGCCGACGTTCCTGAACTCGGGCAAGAAGCAGCGCGGCGAGCCGGTGTCGTGCTTCCTGCTGCGCATCGAGGACAACATGGAGTCCATCGGGCGTTCCATCAACTCCGCGCTGCAGCTGTCCAAGCGCGGCGGCGGTGTCGCCCTGCTGCTCACCAACATTCGTGAGCACGGCGCGCCCATCAAGAACATTGAGAACCAGAGCTCGGGTGTCATCCCGATCATGAAGCTGCTCGAGGACTCGTTCTCCTACGCCAATCAGCTCGGTGCCCGCCAGGGTGCCGGTGCGGTGTACCTGCATGCGCATCACCCCGACATCTACCGCTTCCTGGACACCAAGCGGGAGAACGCCGACGAGAAGATCCGCATCAAGACGCTGAGCCTGGGCGTGGTGATCCCGGACATCACCTTCGAGCTGGCCAAGAAGAACGAGGACATGTACCTGTTCTCGCCGTACGACGTGGAGAAGGTCTACGGCGTGCCGTTCGCCGACATCTCGGTGACCGAGAAGTACTACGAGATGGTCGACGACGCGCGGATCCGTAAGACCAAGATCAAGGCGCGCGAGTTCTTCCAGACGCTGGCCGAGCTGCAGTTCGAATCCGGCTACCCGTACATCATGTACGAGGACACGGTGAACCGAGCCAACCCGATCGACGGCAAGATCACGCACTCCAACCTGTGCTCGGAGATTCTGCAGGTCTCGACGGCCTCGGAGTTCAACGACGATCTGTCCTATTCCAAGATCGGCAAGGACATCTCGTGCAACCTGGGCTCGCTGAACATCGCCAAGGCCATGGACTCGCCGGACTTCGCGCAGACCATCGAGGTGTCCATCCGGGCGCTGACCGCGGTGTCGGACCAGACCCACATCACCTCGGTGCCCTCCATTGAGAAGGGCAACAACGACTCGCACGCCATCGGCCTGGGGCAGATGAACCTGCACGGGTACCTGGCCCGCGAGCGGATCCACTACGGGTCCGAAGAGGGTGTGGACTTCACCAACATCTACTTCTACACGGTGCTCTACCACGCACTGCGGGCCTCGAACCTCATCGCGATTGAACGCGGTAAGGCGTTCGGCGGCTTCGAGAAGTCGAAGTACGCGTCGGGGGAGTTCTTCGACAAGTACACCGATCAGGTGTGGGAGCCGGCCACCGACCGGGTCCGAAAGCTGTTCACCGACGCGAACATCCGGATCCCAAACCAGGACGACTGGAAGCAGCTCAAGGAGTCGGTGCAGAAGCACGGCATCTACAACCAGAACCTGCAGGCCGTTCCGCCGACCGGTTCGATCAGCTACATCAACCACTCGACGTCCTCGATCCACCCCGTCGCCAGCAAGATCGAGATCCGCAAGGAAGGCAAGATCGGGCGCGTTTACTACCCGGCGCCGTATCTGACCAACGACAACCTTGAGTTCTACGACGACGCGTACGAGATCGGCTACGAGAAGATCATCGACACCTACGCCGCGGCCACTCAGCACGTGGACCAGGGTCTGTCGTTGACGCTGTTCTTCAAGGACACCGCCACCACGCGTGAGGTGAACAAGGCGCAGATCTACGCCTGGCGCAAGGGCATCAAGACGCTGTACTACATCCGGCTGCGCCAGATGGCTTTGGAGGGAACCGAAGTCGAGGGCTGCGTGTCCTGCATGCTGTAGGGCTGTTCTAGTCATAGGTCGCAGGCCAGGAGAATCTTCTCCTGGCCTGCGTTCTGCTTTCTGGGCTCAGTCGGCGCTGTCATTCTCGATGTCGGCGGCGTGCTGGCGCAGTCGCTCGGCGACGTGTCCCAGCCACTCGGAGTAGGTCATGTCCGGCCTCGGGTCGTAGAAGCCGCCCATGTCCATGATTGCGGTAGCGAGTTCGGAAGCGGGGAAACTGCGGAGCAACTCGTCTACCTGCGCAGCGAGCGCGTGGAGTTGTTGTGATGTGCGGTCCGGCGAAGCTGAATACTGGTCAACGACTTCTTGCCAGTCATCGGCCTCAAGGGGCCAATCTTGGTGGAAATAGCCGCCAAAGAACTGTTCCAGGCCGTACGGCGCTCGATGGGCAGTCATGGTATGGGGTATCCCGTCAACACAATCCACCGCCCATTTCCAATTCCTTCTAGAACCACTACGACAGAGGTGGCGGGCACTGTCGCGCGAGAGCCGCGAACGAGAACCTCCCCGCCGTCGAACGGTACCGAAAGTCTGAGTCGGTCGGTAGCGCCGTTCGCCGACCATGCGTCGACTGCTGCCTGGTTGTGCTGAAGTGCGCTGCTGACTGCGGTCGTTGCCTCCTCTGTTGAAGCGAATGTCGACACGGCTCCGGGTCGCGGGTCTGCTTCCAAACGGGCGGAGAGGTCATCGAGGCTTTGGCTGACATGGCGTTCCAGAAGATGCCCGCCAGCGCTCTCGCTTGTTGCCAAGAGTGCGCCGACATCCTCGACCTCATTCGGCGCGTGATGCCCCGCGTCCGCGGGATGGTCGATGCTGGGAGTACCGCTCGTGGGATTGTGTCCGCTGCTGGGGACGTCGCTGAGTGGGGTGGGGGCGTCGTCGATGTGGCGGGCTGCACCGGCGAGGCCGTCAAGTCCACGTTCGATTCCCTCGGTGAGGGCTTTGGACCCGGGTATGGGGACCAGTCCAGCGGCATCCAGGACTGCTTGGGTGCGTTCGTTTCCGGAGCTCTCACCCCAGTTGGTGAACACGTGGATGTCTTTGGCGACGTCGGGGATGAAACCGTGACTTCCTTCGCTGAGGGCCTGGCTGGCGTCTGCGAATGCGGATGGCTGTGGCGGGAATGCCTGCACATCGATGTTCGGCGGCAGCGAGGGTATCGGCACACCGAGGCCACCAAGCGCTTCCTGTGCTTGGCTGAGCCCCTTGAGGCCCTCGGTCTGTTCGGTGAGGCCACGGCGGGCATCAAACACCGCCCGACCCGCTGCGTCGAGGTCGTCGAGGGTCGGACCTGTACCGGGTCTGCTCATGCTCCACTCGGCCGCGAGGCTGTCAGCGTTGGTCTGCGCGTCGGCGAGGCTCTGGTGGGCAGCATCGACGCGGTCGGCTTGGCGATCAACGATTTTGGGGTCGGATGCGACGGCCAGTACGTCGAGCGGTGACCCTGGGTTGGGTTTGTCCTCGCCTTTGCCCGGCGCGTTCTTGTGGGCATCGGTGATCTTGTCCAGTGCGCTGGGCGGCGGGACCGCGGGAAAGCCGGCTACGACGCTCTGCGCTTCATCGAGGTTCCTGGGGTGGTCGTCCTCGACCTGTGAGGTCTTGGCAGGCAGGGGCTCCGGAGTCAGCTGTGTGCCACCGGACGGGGTGTCAGCCAGCTCGGCGGGTACGAGTATGTCCTGCCAGGTCTTAGGCGTGCTCTGCTCGGTTTGATTACCCGTCAGGCCAGGTTCCGGGACTGGCTCGGGTATTGGGGTGTCCAGCATCTGCACGGTGCCGTCGCTTGGCAGCGGCGTTTCGGGAAGTGTTGTCGGGAAGCTGACCTCGCTCAGCGGTCTGATAGTGGTGGTGATCTTCCCAGCGACCGAGAGGTCCAGCGTCATCAAGAGCGCGGCGCGCGCGTTGATCTCAGCCGAGAGCGCTTCTCCTTCGGCTGATTTCGCGGCCATCTCCGGTCCGGGGGCGAACGTGAGGCGGGTCGACAACGAGAGATCGTCGTGGACGTCGAAGCCAGCGCTCTCGGCTCTGCGGACAATGTCGAGTACCTGTTGTTTGGCGTAGTCGAGTTCGGAGACGCCGCCGCGTGCCACCGATGCGGCGCGGTGAAGATGATCAGTCAGGCCCCTTGCCGTGTAGAGATCCGACAGGGTGCGCTGTTTCGTCGCTTCGGCAGCCTGCCCGCCCCAGTCGGTGCCACCGGGATTCAGCGAAGCCCGAAGCGCGCGCGAGAAGCTGTCCTCCCAGACCTCGGCAGCGGTCGTCCAGTCGCGAGCGGCCTGCTCTAGATGTGTGGTGTCCCAGTTGCGGATCTGGGACAGGTTTGGCAACGCAGCCGGGGTGCCCGGTGTGCCGCCCGCCGCAGCCATCTACATCCCGGCGTGGTGTACGGCGGCGAGTCGCAGCGCCGAGTCGTGCTCCTGCTCGCTCATGCCGGTGCCGACGATGCTGACCGTGCCGCCTATTGCGGGCAGGCTGGCAGCAACTTGACCGGATACTGCTAGGTGCTGCGTAACGGCATGCTGCAGGCCGACGGTGGTCAACCGGATCAGGTCCATGCGCAGATTCTCAGGGGCAGTGCGAGGGTCCGCAATTCACCCTGATGGCGGGTTCTCGTGGCAGGTACCGGCGTTGAGGCGGTGCTCAATGGCGACGGTGCGTGCTTTCACCAGGATTGGGACCTCCAAGAATAGGGTCCGGAAGCGAGTCGTCGACCTACACCGAGTGGCTGGGCCAGATCGCAGACCGGGTGCGCCGGCACGCCGCGGCGAATCGACCGCACAGTAAGTGAATTGCGCATGGATCGGCCAGCAATAAACTCCTCACCGTGGACGTCATTGGCCTGAACATCGAGGGTCTGCAGCTTGCTGTGAATCAGCATGCTGCCGCGGCGCGCGATGTCCTCGACGGGACTTCCGCAGGCAACGCTTCGGCAGTTGGCCAGGCAACGTCAGCGGCGGTGGCGGCGGCGAATACGTTGGTGAATTCGGCCTCCGGGCTGCTGGGCGCAAGGCTGTCCGCCACGGGTGCGAAGGTCGGTACGGTCGGGGCGGTGATGTCCGAGCAGGATCACGCGTCGGCGCAGCAGATCTCTGCGGTGCATCCGTGAACGACGGCTCGATCTCCTGGGACCTCCAGCAGTTCTTCGGCGCCTACTTCCATCAGGACTGGGATCTCGAGGCCGACGACTGGCAGGGAATCGTCGACGACTACGTCAAGGATTACCGAGTTGCCGAGCTCTTGAGGATGCTGGCCGAGGAGATCGACACGCTGCGTCAGGTCCGCGCTGAACCTGACTTGGAACAGTTCTTGGTGTACACAGTCGGCGTCTTTTACCTTCCCGAACCACCGACCTACACCGAGTGGCTGGGCCAGATCGCAGATCGATTGCGTGAGCATGCGGCGATGATCGACGGACGTGACTTGCCCGCGGGTGAGATGGAATCGACGACTCGACCGAAACGCAGCCGCGGCGGCAACACACGGGTGCCTCGCGACGGGCGGTTGGCAGACAATTGGACCAGATGGACCACGCTGTTAGGGTCCACAGGAGTGTCGATCGATGACGACCACGATGGGGATCAGATCGTGTTCCGATCGAGTGACTTCTCGTACCGCCTTCATCTCGATGACGGTTCTTGGGTTCTGGACGAACTCGATGATCGCAACCAGTGGCGGCGCGCCGTCGGTCGGTTCTCCACGTTCGAGTTGGCGGAGAAATACCTGATCTGGGCGTGGGCAAGTCTGGCTCGATCAGCTGTCGATGCACCGAACCTGGGATCATCCCTGTATGCACAGGGATTCGCCGCCTCTGTCGAGACCAAGCAGATCAGCGCGGGCAAGTATGAGCTGAATTCGCCCGCGGGCTCCGTGGTACTTCCGTTGGTCAAGGCGACGATCTTCAGCCATCTGATGGACCGGCAGGTCAAAGACATTGAACTGGAAGTCAGTTCGGGACTGGGGTGACATCGATGCAATCGATCGATCGGACTATGGATGACTACGGAAAGCTTCCCGAACGACAAGATTGATGAGCTTCAGCGCGAGATCGACAGGCTGTCCCAGCAGTTGGGGGTCCGGCCCGTGCCCGTTGGTCTCAAGACCAACGATGGACTCAACATCTTCGTCGACGACGCTGGCTAGCACTTCGCGTTCCATGAACGCGGACAACTCGGATTCGATCGGGTCGGACGTCTCGATGATCTGTTGTGCTGGTACTGCCAGGATGTCGTCACGACTGAGGCGGCACGGCGATTCGGTGACCGTGCAAAGCGATTCGCCTTCGAGTATCAGGTGTTGAGCCGGTTCGACGTCGAATGGGCCAAGCGACGAGTGCGTGAACTGGCGGCCATGTTCCGCAACGGCCAGCGTGAGGACATCGCGCTGCTGCCCCACATCGGGGAAGCCCTGTGACGCTGTAGAAATTCAGCTCTCGCGCGCCTTGTCGGCCCGCAGCGCCTTCAGGCGGCGCTCCTCGCGCAGCACCTCCTGGTAGCTCTCACGTTCGGCGGCCAGCCACTCGGGCTTGTCCTCGAGGATCTGTCGCAGATCCGCAATTGGGACACCGCCCATCTGCAGACGGCCGCCCGCCACTGGACCACGACCGCCGAGGGCTGGGAGGGTGCCTTCTCCACCGCGCATCGTGGCGCGCTGAGCCCAGGCGGCACCGACTGGGACGGCCGAGCCGCCGAAGCCACCCAGGCGCGCGCTGGCGGACCTGTATCGAGTGCGTGGTTTGGCAGATGTCCTGGATGGTGCGGCGAGGGCTGCGCGTGCCGGTGCGGCCGATCTGGAGACGGCCAAGCAGCAGGTGCTCGACTCGGTGCGCAAGGCCGCGGCGGCCGGGTTCGAGGTGCACGACGATCTGTCCGTGTCGACTCGACACGGGGTCACGGCTGCGGAGTATCCGGCGAAACTGGCTGAGGGGCAAGCACTGTCGGCCGAGATCAGCGCCCGTGCGCTCCGCGTGGCGGAACTGGACGCTGAGGTCGCGGCCACGATCAGCGCCGCGGTCGCGCCACTGGGGGAGGTCAGCTTCGCCGAGGGGACAGTGCAGCCGATGGACGCGCCGCTGAGTCCGCACCTTTCCCCGGCACCGGAACCCGACGGTGGCGGCGGGGGCGGTGACGCAGAGCAGGGGGCGGAAGAGCCGAAGACTTGGCAGGACATGTTGTTGCCGGAGGGGCCCTCCGCGGCCGAGAACCCGGCTCAGGACGAGGAGCGTTCGCCCACGCTGCAGGACCAACTGTTCCCGCCGGGAACGACGGCGGACCCCAAGGAGGTGCCTAAGAATCTGGATCAGGCGCTGGAGGCGACGGCGCCGGGACTGGGCGCGGCGATGGAGCAGCAACGGCAGGCGGCGCTGAGCCGAGTGCCATCGGTGCAGGATCTCAAGTCCGACCTCGCAGTCATCGCCGCTGCGCGGGACCTGCTTGCAATGCAGGGAGTGCCGCCTGAGTCCATGGACGCCCGCGCTTGACCGATTCCTGCAGGACACACACCGACTTGGTGAGTATTTGGCGCTCAACCCCACCATGCCGCAGCCCGACCCGGTCCCACAGCCCGCGCCTGGATTCGTCGACGGCTTCCGCGATCGGTGGTTTGCCAATGAAGCCTTCGCCAAGAGCCTGTTTGGAACCGGCGACTCGAAGTCTCCAGGTGTTCTCGAATCATGGCAGGCACTCCTGGGCGGTCTGCAGGAGACGATTTCCGATCCCGTCGGGGCGGTCAAGGACGAGATCGATCGTGCGCTCAACTCACCCAGTGCTGCTTACTACCTCGGCGAATGGGCGGCGGATGGAACCCAGTCTGCCGGCAGCGCCGTGGTGTTCGGGCCGGAAACTTTTGCCGCGCGAGCCGCACTCGGCGGCCTTACTCATGAAACCCTCGACAGCACAACGTCGGTCGCCAAACCCGCCATGGCCATGGATGGCGGATCCACATCGCGCGCCTACCCGGACACTCCAACGTCCGACGCCAACACGTCAGTGCCTGACCACAGCACTGCAGACATCGGATACGTCGTGCCATACGGCGTCGAGGACACTGGCGCGCTGTTGACGGCGAGCGAAAACGCTGGCGGACATCTCATCGAACGTCATGTCGGGAGAACCTTCGACGATCTTTCTGCTCGCCTCGACTCAACCAAATTGGGAACGGCCTCGTCGTTCAACAACCTCGATGAGGCAGCCGCAGCCGTCGGCTCCGTGCTCCAACGCCATCAACAAGAGATTGCCGAGTGGCTGTCGAGTGGAGCCGACTTGTATCTCAGGCTCGATGCACCTTTCAACGGCGGATCGGTGCTCGTGCGTGGGGATACGGAGGCGGTGCCGGGCACCGGAGTTAAAGTGGTGCTCAAAGGCGACGGAAATGGCGGGTGGTACGTGCTTACAGGGTTCCCCACACCATGAACGATGGCTCGATCTCCAGGGACCTCGACCAATTTCTCGGTGCCTACTTCCACCAGGATTGGGATCTCGAAGCAGAGGACTGGGAGGGAGTGGTCGACAGTTATGTCAAGGCACGACCTGTCGCTCGGGCCCTGTGCAACCTGGCCCAGGAGATCGATAACCTACGCCAGGCCCGCGCTGAACCCGACTTGGAACAGTTCCTGGTCAACAGCGTGGGTGTCGATTACCTTCCAGACCCGCTGACCTACACCGAGTGGCTGGGCCAGATCGCAGACCGTCTACGTACGCACGCGGCGATGATCGACGAGCGCACCGCATCCGAGCGTTGAGGTGGCGGATGCGTCCTCCCACGAGCGCGATGAACACGCGAGTGCGGACGCGACCCCGAACGAGGCGATCGTTGCGGCCACCAAGGATTCAGCAGCGTCGATGCCTGTCGAATGGGGCACAAAGACTCTCGCCGAGGGCGTTCAGGACATCCTGGGCAGGTTTGGCGCCGTGCATCCTGAACTGTCGGTGAAGGCCCTCGCCGAGATCGGCCGGGGCGTCGGCTGGCGACTCCGGTAGAGGGAAGGTTCTGGATGAGTTCGGACCGCCCCTCGCAAGATAAGTCTGGTGAACTGCAGCGCGAAATTGACAGGCTGTCCCAGCAGTTGGGTGTACGGCCCATGCCCGTTGGTCTCAAGACAACGACGGACTCAACATCTTCGGTGACCGCGCACAGCGATTCGCGTTCGAGTATGAGGTGTTGAGTCGGTTCGACACCGAATGGCCAAGAGGCGAGTGCGTGAACTGGCGGCCGTGTTCCGCAATGGTCAGCCTGAAGACGTCGCGATGCTGCCCGACATCGGGGAAGCCCTGTGACGCTGTAGAAATTCAGCTCTCGCGCGCCTTGTCGGCCCGCAGCGCCTTCAGCCGTCGCTCCTCGCGCAGCACCTCCTGGTAGCTCTCGCGTTCGGTGGCCAGCCACTCGGGCTTGTCCTCGAGGATCTGGTTGATCTCCTCGGTGGTGAGCGCATCGCCCACCTCGTTGCGGGCCAGCGCGGCGATCGAGATGCCCAGCTTGGCGGCGACGAGGTTCTTGGGGTGCGGGCCGTTCTTGCGCAGGTCCTTGAGCCACTGCGGCGGGTCCGCCTGCAGGGCCTCAAGCTCGGCGCGGGTGATCGCGTTCGCCTGGAACTCCGCGGGCGTCGCGGGCAGGTACACGTCCAGCTTCTTCGCCGCGGTGGCGGGTTTCATGGACTGCGCGTTGGGCCTGCTCATGGAACCAGCCTATCGGTAGCCTGAGGCGGTGACCCCGCAGTCCCTCACCCTCGGGTACGTGCCCGGGGGAACGCCCGCGAAGTGGGCTCGGATCTGGGCGGAACGCCACCCCGACGTGCCCCTGCAGTTGCAGGCGGTGGCCGCCGCGGAGGCGGCCGATGCGGTGCGCGACGGCACCGTCGACGTCACATTGCTGCGGTTGCCCGCGGACACCTCCGGGCTGGCTGTCATCCCGCTGTACGAGGAGACCCCGGTGGCCGTGGTGCCCACCGACCACGTCGTCAGCGCGGCCGACGAGATCACCACCGCCGACCTCGACGGCGAACCCACGCTGCTGCCGCTCGACAGCGTCATCGAGTGGGCTCGCACCGTCGGCGCCCCGATCGAGCATCGGCCCGAAACCACCGAAGCCGCTGTGGAACTCGTCGCCGCCGGACTGGGCGCGCTCGTCGTTCCGCAGTCGCTGGCGCGGTTGCACCACCGCAAGGACCTGACCTACCGGCCGATCACCGACGCACCGAGTTGCGCCGTGGCGCTGGCGTTTTCGGAAGGTGAGCCGTCGGAGCTGGTCGAGGAGTTCGTCGGGATCGTCCGGGGTCGCAGGCCCGGGTCGTCGCGGGGCCAGACCCAGCCCGCACCGAAACGCACGGCACGGGAGAAGGCGTTGGCCAAGCAGGCCGCCCGTGCCGCCGCGGGCAAGGTGGCCCACAAGCCGGGCCGGCCGAAGCGTCGCTGACCGAACGCGACGGCGGCCACCTTCAAGAACCAGGGTGAAAGGTAAGGCTTGCCTATTGCGCGCTGACCTCCTAGATTTACCGGAATATTTTCCTGTTAATGAGGAGTGGTTGATGTTCCGAAGGTTCCGCAGGGCGGCAGTGGCAGCGGCCGCAACGGCGATGGTGCCGATGGCCCTTGCCCTGGCGCCGGGCGCGGTCGCTGAGCCGGAGGTCCACGCCGCCCCGGTGAACATCGAGGACTTCGCCATCACCTCCGAGGTGCCGACCCTGGCCGAACTCGACGCGCAGATTCGGCTGCTGGTCGCCACTCCGGCGCCGGACTGGGTCAAGGCCAATCAGCTCGAGGGTGGCTCGCGCGCGGTCGTCGTGCCGAAGATGATCTACCGCGTGGGGTTCTTCCGGCCGCCCAAAGGCTCCAGCGTGGTCACCGGCCCCGAGACCCACGAGCCCGACCGGCACACCGCCGTCATCAACGCCAGCCGTCAGGGTTCGCCGACGGTCCAGGTGGTCGCCGAATGGCGCCGCATCGACGGGCAGTGGAAACTGGCCAGCAAGTCGCTGTGCAACGGCATCAAGACGATCGGCCTGCCGATCCCGTGCAACTTCGAATGATCGAAACCCAGGGCTTGACAAAGACTTTCGGCGGGAGTCAGGCGCTCGACCGGGTCACGGTCACCGTCCCGTCGGGTGCGGTGACCGCGCTGCTCGGTCTCAACGGTGCAGGCAAGACCACGTTGCTTCGCCTGATCGCCGGACTGGACCGACCCGACGCCGGCACCGTCACCCTCGACGGGCGCATTCCGTTCGGCGACCCGCAACTGGTCGGCGTGCACCTCGGGCCCGGCGCACTCGACCCACGCCACACCGTCACCCGGCACCTGCGCTGGCTGGCCGCGCTGACCGGCGTGGAGGCCGGCCGGGTCGACGACGTGCTCGAGGAGGCCGGTCTGACGCCGCTGCGGCATCGCCGAATCGGTGCGCTGTCGCTGGGAGCGCGCCAGCGTGTCGCGATCGCCGGCGCCCTGCTGTGCCGCCCGCGGGCGCTGCTGTTCGACGAACCGCTCAACGGTCTCGACGTTCCCGGGATCGTCTGGTTCCGCGGCCTGCTGCGCAGGTTGGCCGACAGCGGCTGTGCGGTCGTCGTCGCCACCCATCTGCTCGCCGAGGTGGTGCTGTCCGCCGACCGGGTGCTGATGCTGCGGGGTGGCCGCGTGCACGCCGACGGCACGCTGGCAGAGGTGGTTCCCGCCGGCGCGGACCCCCGCGACTGGCTGGAGTCGGCCCTGCTCGACTGCGTGGCGTGCGCATGAGCGCGGCCCCGGTGATCCGCGGCGTGCGCGCCGAGATGGTGCGCACCGCCGGACGCAGCCGGCTGTGGACCGTGCTGGTTCCGGCCGCCGTTGCGATGCCGCTGGTGATCACCTTCGCGATCGCCGCCGCGGCCGAGATGTTCGCCCGCATCCCCGGCCAGATCTCGGTGCTGCAGGTGCCCACATCGAACGCGGCCTACTGGGTCATCACCATCACCACCGTCGTGGTCGCGATCGCGGCCTCCGACGGGCAGGCCTCGGAGAGTCGTTACCGCGCAGGTGAATACGTGCGCCTGGCGATGCGGCGGCAGTGGCCTGCGCTGCTCGGCCGCTGGCTGTTCTACGGGGTGCTCGGCGCGGTGGTCGCGGCCGTCACCCTGCTCGCCGTGCTCCTGCTGCTGCCGGTCGCCTCGCCGCTGGTGTACGGGGCGGTGTCGGCCACCGACCCGGTGGCGCTGCGGCTGCTGTGGACGGTGCCGCTGCTGAGTTTCTTCGCCGCGGGCGCCGGCGTCGGGATCGGTGCCCTGATCCCGTCTCCGCTCGGTGCCGCCGCGGTGATCCTGTTGTGGGTGTACGCCGTCGAATCCGCGGCCGGGTATCTGCCCAGCGGTGCCTTCCTGCAGCGCTTCATGCCTGTTCTCAACGGCGTTTTCGCCACCGGGCAGGACGCCGTTCTGACTCCGCCCTGGGGTCAGAACGCCGCTCTGCTCTATGTGTGTTCACTGTTCACGGCGATGTTCCTGGTCGCCACCATCGAAAGGACTGTCCGCCATGGCTGACGCACCACTTCCGCTCGCCGAGCGATCCGACGCCGACCTTCCCGGGCACTGGCTGCTTGCGCGCCTCGGGAAGCGCGTGCTGCGTCCCGGGGGTCTGGAGCTGACCAGCCGCCTGCTCTCGGCCGCCCGCCTCAACGGGGCCGACGTCGTCGAACTCGGTCCCGGCCTCGGCCGCACGGCCAGCGACATCATCGCGCAGCAGCCGCACTCCTATGTCGGGGTCGACGACACCGCCGCCGCGACCGAGAACGTCCGCGCCATCGTGGCCCCGGTCGCCGGGAAGGTGGTGGTCGCCGATGCGTCGACCACCGGCCTGCCGGACGCCAGCGCCGACGTCGTCGTCGGCGAGGCGATGCTGACGATGCAGGGGGAGAAGGCCAAGCGCGCCATCATGGAGGAGGCGTTCCGGGTGCTGCGTCCCGGCGGCCGCTACGCGATCCACGAACTCGGCCTGACCCCCGACAACCTGCCCCAAGAGCTCAAGGACGACATCCGCAAGGACATGTCGCGCGCCATCAAGGTCAACGCGCGCCCGCTGACCACCGCGGAGTGGACCCAGCTGCTGACCGAGGCCGGCTTCGAAGTCAAGACCGTCGAGCACGCCCCGATGGCGCTGCTCAACCCCGCGCGGGTGCTCGCCGACGAGGGTCCCCTCGGCGCGCTGCGCATCGTCGGCAATCTGATCCGTCGCCCCGCGGCGCGGCGCCGGGTCCTCGGCATGCGCGGCACGTTTCAGCGGTACCGGCGCGCGCTGACCGCCGTTGCGGTCGTCGGCGTCAAACCGGGTCAGTGACACACTGATCCCATGCCAGAGCAACGCCACGACGTGAAGACCGATCGCGGGGTGGGCCGGCAGCGGGAGAAGGTGCTGGGTCTGCTGCGCGAGACGCGTCGTCCGGTTGACGCGCAGGGTGTCGCCGAGTCGCTCAACATCCACATCACCACCGCGCGGTTCCATCTCGCTGCGCTGGAGTCGCAGGGGTACGTCCGGCGCGGCAGCAGCCGTCGGGCGGCCGGGGCGGGCCGGCCCAAGTTGACCTACGAGTTGGCGCCGCGGCTGGACTACGCGGAGATCGTGGCGTTGTTCGCCACCCACCTGGGCGGCACCGTGGAGGAACGCGAGTCGCGTGCCCGGCGCATCGGCGCGGATCTGGCCCGCCGGGTGCGGGTGGCCCGTCCGCGGGACGAGGCCACCGTCGCCGACCTGGTGGTGGCGACGTTGACCGAGCTGGGTTTCCAAATGCGCTCGGTGCTGTCGTCGTTCGGCGAGGTGACCGTGCAGCTGTGCACGTGCCCGCTCGCCGAGGTGGCCAAGACCGCGCCGGAGGTGGTCCGGGGCATCCAGCAGGGCCTGATCCAGGCAGTGGTCGACCTGAACACCGAGTCGATCGGTGGCGACTACCAGGTGGAGGTGACTCCCGATCCGCACGCCGGGTCCTGCGAGGTGGGTCTGCTCCTGCGGCCCGTCAAGAATCGATGAGAGATCAGTATTAGAAAGGACACCCACCCGTGGACGTAATCCAGGACGCGGTCTCGTTGAAGACACTCGGTGCCGAGCAGCTCGAGGCGGCAGAAGCTGCCCGCGCCGGGCGCTCTGCACACACCATCTATGGCGGTTCGGAACGCACGCTGCGTCAGACTGTGCTCGCACTGACCGCCGGCAACCGGCTCGACGACCACAAGAGCCCCGGTGAGGCAACGCTTCTGGTGTTGCGCGGCAGGGTGCAGATCGGCACGGCGACGACCACCGTCGAAGGATCCGAAGGTGACTACCTGGTGATCCCCGACGAGGTGCACAACCTGGTCGCGCTGGAGGACTCGGTGGTGCTGCTGTCGGTGGTCGCGCGCCGCTGACCTACTGGACGGTGGTCGACCCGTCGTCGTTGATCAGCCACGCCGGGTTGACCGCCACCTCCCAGACATGGCCGTCGAGGTCGGTGAAATAGCCGGAATAGCCGCCCCAGTAGGTCTTTTCGGCGGGCTTGACGATGGTTCCGCCGGCCGCCTCGACCTGTGCGAGCACCTGGTCGACCTCGGCCTCGGTGCGCTGGTTGATCGCGATGCTGATTCCGCTGAATCGGCCGTCGACCGGGACGCCGGTGTCGGTGGCCAGGTCCGCCCGACCGAACAGCGCCAACGCGATGCCCGGCAGCTGATAGAACACCACACCCTCGTAGGCGCCCGTCGCGGTCCAGCCCAGGCCGTCCTCGAAGAACCTCCTCGACGCCGCCAGGTCGTCGACGCCCAGGGTGAGCAAGCTGATGCGCTGTTCCATCACCACGACCCTAGTAGGTGTGCTGCGGCCCCTGTGCCTTCTTGTACAGGGCCTTGAGCATGCGGTCGCGGAACGCCGCGTTGTCGATCAGCCTGATGCCCGCGTTGGCCACCGGCGGGTAGCCCAGCAGCTTGTGGAACCAGCGCCCGCGCCGGTACTCCCGACCCCACGCGGCCTCCATCCGCTGCGCGTAGTTGGTGAAGTCGTCCGGTCCGCCGTTGGTCAGCGCGGCGATTGCGCACTCCCCGGCGGCCAGGCCCGACTCGAGGGCCTTCGAGATGCCCGCGCCCGAGGCGGGTTTGCCCGCCCCGAGGCAGTCGCCGACGAACAGCACACCCGGTCGCCACGGCGGCCATGCCGTGAAGCCCATCGGCAGTCGCCAGGCGCGCACGCTCCGGTTCTTCTTCAACTCCTCGATTGGCGGCAGATTCCACTCGGCGGGCAGCGTGTGCAGGAACTCGCCGAGGAACTGCGTGGCGTTGATCGACTGCCAGTTCTTATAGCTGTTGACGTAGCCCAGGCCGATGTTGAAACGTCCTCCGCCCATGGGGAACACCCAGCCGTATCCGGGCAGTTGATCGCCGCGGAACCGCAGTTGCAGGTGGATGTCGAGTGAATCTGAGTCCTCGCGATCGGCGTGCATCTCGGACCGGATCGCGATCGCCGAGTAGCCGTTGTACTGCGAGTCGATCTTCAAGGCGCGCTTGATGGGGGAGTAGGCCCCGTCGGCCGCGATGACCGCATCTCCGAGGACCTTCTCGCCGCTCTTGAGCACGACGCCGACGACGCGTCCGCACTCGTCCAGTTCCGGGCGGACGACCTCACACGACTGCCGCACCTCGGCGCCCGCCGACTCGGCGTGCTTGAGCAGAAGGGCATCGAGTTCGGTTCGGCTGACGGTGTGGCCGTGGTCGGGCATGCCCGGACGTCGGGGGAAGGACAGCTCCCATCGGGTGGGGCTGAACACCGTGACTCTGTTCACGCGGTGGAACGCGCCGACCTCCTCGGCGAGACCCATTTTCTGCAGGTAGCTGACGGCGCGGGCCGTCAGTCCGTCACCGCACGGCTTGTCGCGGGGGAACTCCGCCTTGTCGAGCACCACCACACGCGCGCCGGTCTGCGCGGCCTGCCATGCGGCAGCCGATCCGGAAGGCCCCCCACCTGCGATGACCAGGTCGTAACTCTGTGTCACAGGTATGTCTCGTTTCGTGTTCTCGGAAACGGATTACCAGGCCAATGTTAGCCGACGTCAACGAAACTCCACCGGGAACGAAACCGGTTGCACAGTGAATCATCTTGAGGGTCAATAATTTTCGCGACGCGTGACGCAAGTGTGACCGATCCCGTCGGGTCCCCAACCCGCGGCCGGTCTGTATTGCCAGGTCAGCGTGCTGCGGCGAGTACAGTGCAAGCGTGCGAGTTGTCTCTCGAGCCAAGCCCAAGCCCGGCGGCGAACCCGTTGCCGGCGTGAAGGTCGACGCCCGCAGCGAACGGTGGCGTGAGCACCGCAAGAAGGTGCGCTCCGAGATCGTCGACGCCGCGTTCCGGGCCATCGACGAGCGCGGTCCTGAGGTCAGCGTCCGCGAAATCGCGGAGGAGGCCGGCACCGCCAAGCCCAAGATCTACCGTCACTTCGCCGACAAGTCCGACCTGTTCCAGGCCATCGGTGAGCGGTTGCGCGACATGCTGTGGGCCGAGATCTTCCCGGTGATAAACCTCACCACCGATTCGGCCAGCGATGTCATCAAGCGCACCATCGAGCAGTACGTCTACCTGGTCGACGAACACCCCAACGTGGTCCGCTTCGTGCTGCAGGGCAGGTTCCCCGATCAGGCCGAGGCCACCATGCGTGCGGTCAATGAGGGCCGCGAGATCACCCTGGCGATGGCCGAGCTCTTCAACAACGAACTGCGTGAGATGGAGTTGGACCGCGAGGCGATCGAACTCGCCGCGTTCGCCACCTTCGGCACCGCCGCGAGTTCGACGGACTGGTGGCTTGGGCCCGCCCCGGACAGTCCGCGTCGGATGCCGCGTGAGAAGTTCATCTCGCACCTGACGACCATCATGATGGGCGCCATCATTGGGACGACGGCGCTGCTGGGCATCCGGATCGACCCGGACCTGCCCATCCACAAGGCGGTCCCGAGGGACCACCCTGAGGATGAGAAGGCTTAAGCCTCAGTCCTTTTCGACGGCCTGAGCTTCGCCGGTGGCGCCGCGCGGAGTGAACACCGCCAGCACCGCGCCGATCGCGGCGGCGACGGCGGCAACCAGCACCGAGGTCTCCAGGCCCGCCATGAACGCGTTGTGGCTGCCGGTGGTCAGTGCGTCGGCCAATGCGGCGGGCATCGTGGGAGCGTTCGGCAGTTGAGCCGGGCTCAGCCCCTGTGCGATGAGTTCCTTGGCGGCCTCGGCCTGCGAGGCGACCTGTGCGGGCACGCCGGCGTCGGTCAGCTCACCGTTCAGGCTGGATCCGACACGGCTGGAGAGCACTGAGCCCAGAATCGTCGTGCCCAGCACGCCGCCCAACTGCACCGCGGTGCTCTGCAGGCCGCCGGCCACGCCGGCGTCGTCCACGGGGGCGTTGCCGACGATCGCATCGGAACTCGCGGTGAGCACCAGGCCGATGCCGGCACCGAGCAGCACGAACGCGGGCCAGAGGGCGCCGTAGTCGGAGTCGATGGTCAGCCGGGTCAGCAGCAGCAGTGCCCCGGCCACGGCGGCCAGTCCACCCGTCATCGCCGGTCGGGGGCCGAAGCGCTGGGTCAGCGCGCCGCTCAACGGGGCCGTGACCATCAGAGCGCCCGACAGCGGCAGGGTGCGCAGGCCCGCCTCGACCGGGCTCATGCCCTGCACGTTCTGCAGGTAGAGCGTCATGAAGAACAACGTTCCGAACAGCGCGAAGAAGTTGATGATGACCACGGCGGTGCCGATCGACACTGCGCGGTTGGCGAACAGGCGCATCGGCAGCAGCGGTTCGGCTGCGCGCTGTTCGACCAGCACGAAGATCACCAGGGCCAAGGCGCCGGCGAGCAGCAGGCCCAGCGTCTGGCTGGCCAACCAGCCCCACTCGGGTGCCTTGATCAGGCTGTACACGATCAGTGACAGTCCACCGGACAGTGCCGCGATGCCTGCCACGTCCATACGGTGGGCGCCTCCGCTGCGGCTCTCCTGGATCGCCAGCGCCCCGATGAGCAGCGCTGCGGCCCCGATGGGTGCGTTGATGTAGAAGACAGACTCCCAGTTGACGTGCTCGACCAGCAGGCCACCGACGATCGGCCCCGCCGCGATCGACACGCCCGTGGCGGCGCCCCAGATGCCGACGGCGGCATTCAGCTTCTCGGCCGGGAAGGTGCTGCGGATGATGGCCAGGGTGCTGGGCATCAGGAGTGCGCCGAAGACACCCTGAACGGCACGCATGGCGATGACGCCGGCGACGGAGCCGACCAGGCCGATGGCCACCGAGGCGGCGGCGAATCCGACCACGCCGATGAAGAACATGCGGCGCCGGCCGAACCGGTCGCCGAGTTTGCCGCCGAAGATCAGCAGCGCGGCCAGGGCCAGCATGTAGGAGTCCGTGATCCACTGCAGATCCGACAGCGACGCATTCAGGTCGGTCGCGATGTGCGGGTTGGCGATCGCCACCACCGACGCGTCCAGGCCGACCATGATGACGCCGATGGACACCGCCAGCAGCGTCCACCACGGGTTGCCGTGCAGCGTCGAATGGGATTTCTCGAGCCGGTGCCGACCGGTGTGGGGGTGGTTCAGTACAGCCATTGATGTGCTCCATCAGGACGCAGTGATTTAAGTGGAGGGGTATAACCACTTATGTGCGAGACGTTACGCTCAAGTGGATTATTCCCTCCACTTATTCCGCTAGAGTGGTCATGTGATTTCCGGCGCTGCACCGCAAGGGGTGAGAGGGCGGCCACCGAAGGGGCCGCGGACCCTGCGGGCCGACGCCGCCGCAAACCGGGACCGAATCGTCGACGCGGCCGCCGAACTGTTCGCCAGTCGTGGCATTTCGGCCCCTCTTGAGGAGGTCGCGCGGCGCGCCGGCGTCGGCGTCGCGACGCTGTACCGACGCTTCCCGACGCGCGCGGATCTGGCCGCGGCGACCTTCGAACGCAACATCTCCCGATTCACCGAGGCGGTCGACCGTGCGCTGGCCGCTGAGCGTCCGTGGGAGGGCTTCCGTGCCCTGGTGTTCGACCTGTGTGAACTGCAGGCCAGCGATGCGGGCCTGCGCGAGATGCTGACCACGGCCTTTCCGCCGAGCAGTGTCGTGGAACAGCGCACCGGCGAGGCCGTCGAGAAACTGCGCACGCTGATGCGGCGCGCACAGGCCGACGGTCACCTGCGCTCCGACGTGGCCGTCGCCGACGTCGTGGTGATGCTGCTGGCCAACTCCGGCGTCGTCGCCGCCACGGGGGAGACCGCGCCGGAGACCTGGCGGCGCTTCGCGGCGCTCATGGTCGACGCGTTCGCGACCGAACCCGCTGCCGTCGGCGCGCTGCCTGCGGCGCCGGAGGAACAGCAGTTGCGTCGATCGATTGCGATGCTGGCGCCCTGAAGAACCGGTACCGGCGGTCCTGGGTATTACGAGTAGCCTGAATCCATGACTGCTGCTCAGCCCGTGCACACCCGCGCTCTCGTCATCGGCTCCGGATTCTCGGGGCTGGGGATGGGCATCGCGCTGCAGAAGCAGGGCGTCGACTTCCTCATCCTGGAGAAGGCTGACGAGATCGGCGGAACCTGGCGTGACAACACCTATCCCGGGTGTGCGTGCGACATCCCGTCGCACATGTACTCGTTCTCGTTCGAGCCCAAGCCCGACTGGTCCCACATGTGGTCCTTCCAGCCCGAGATCCAGGACTACCTGCTGGGTGTGACGGCCAAATATGGGCTGCGCCCACACATCCGGTTCGGCACCCACGTGGACCGGGCGCACTGGGACGACGCCGAGATGCGCTGGCACGTCTTCAGCAAGGACGGCCAGGAGTTCGTCACGCAGTACCTGATCTCCGGTGCCGGCGGCCTGCACGTACCGCTGATCCCCGACTTCGAGGGCCTCGACCAGTTCGGCGGTGCCGCATTCCATTCCGCGCAGTGGGACCACAGCGTCGACCTCACCGGCAAGAGGGTCGCGGTGATCGGCACCGGGGCCAGCGCGATCCAGATCGTGCCCGAGATCGTCAAGGACGTCGCCGAACTGCAGTTGTACCAACGCACGCCCGCCTGGGTGATGCCGCGGCCCAACAATCCGATCCCGCCGTGGCTGCGACGGGTGTTCGCGCGCGTCCCGGGCACGCGCGCGGCCATGCGCGCGGGCATCTACTGGATCCACGAGGGCGTCGGATTCGCCATGACCCAGCAGCCCCGCCTGCTCAAGATCGGCGAACTGATGGGCAAGTGGAACATCCGCCACCACATCAAGGATCCGGAGCTGCAGCGCAAGCTCACCCCCGACTATCGCGCCGGGTGCAAGCGAATCCTGAACTCCGACACCTACTATCGCGGCATCGCCGATCCCCGGACACAGGTGATCACGTCCGGCATCTCGCGGTTCACCCCGGGCGGCATCGTCACCGCGGACGGCACCGAACACGCCGCCGACGTGGTGGTGTTCGCGACCGGATTCCACGTCACCGACTCCTACACCTACGTCGACATCAAGGGCCCCGGCGGTGAGGACCTCGTGGATCGGTGGAACCGCGAGGGGATGTCCGCACTGCGCGGCATCGCCGTGGCCGACATGCCCAACCTGTTCTTCCTGCTCGGCCCCAACACGGCGCTGGGCCACAACTCCGTGGTGTTCATGATCGAAAGCCAGATCCGCTACGTCGCCCAGGCCATCGAGGCCGCCGACCGTGCCGGCGCGCAGGGGCTGGCCCCGACCCGGGCCGCCGCCGACCGCTACAACCAGCGCCTGCAGCACGATCTGGCCCGCACGGTGTTCAACACCGGCGGCTGCCGTAGCTGGTACATGGACTCCCACGGCGTCAACCGCACCCTCTGGAGCGGCATGACGTGGCAGTACTGGCTGGCCACCCGCACGGTCGACATGGACGAATACCGGCTGCTCGAGGCCCGTTGAGCCGGTCGCGCGGAGAACACGCCGGGGCACAAAGTGTTGTGTTGCGCCGTGTTCTCACCCACCAGTTGTAGTGTTGCGGGCACCAGTCCGGCAGCGCAGATTTAAGGGGTTCAGGTGTCCGACGGAATGAAGCTGATCGACCGTGTCTCGGCCATCAACTGGAACCGCGTGCAAGACGAGAAGGATGCCGAGGTCTGGGACCGCCTGACCGGCAACTTCTGGTTGCCCGAGAAGGTGCCGGTGTCCAACGACATCCCGTCCTGGGGCACCCTGACCGATCACGAGAAGCAGCTCACCATGCGGGTCTTCACGGGCCTGACGATGCTCGACACCATCCAGGGCACCGTGGGCGCGGTCAGCCTGATCCCCGATGCGCTCACGCCGCACGAAGAGGCCGTCTACACCAACATCGCGTTCATGGAGTCGGTGCACGCCAAGAGCTACAGCAACATCTTCTCGACGCTGTGCTCCACCGTCGAGATCGACGAGGCGTTCCGCTGGTCCGAGGAGAACCCCAACCTCCAGCGCAAGGCCGAGATCGTGCTGCAGTACTACAAGGGCGATGAGCCGCTCAAGCGCAAGGTGGCCTCCACGCTGCTGGAGAGCTTCCTGTTCTACTCGGGCTTCTACCTCCCGATGTACTGGAGCAGCCGGGCCAAGCTGACCAACACCGCCGACATGATCCGGCTGATCATCCGCGACGAGGCCGTGCACGGCTACTACATCGGCTACAAGTACCAGCGCGGGCTGCAGCTGGTGGACGAGGCCAAGCGTCAGGAGCTCAAGGATTACACCTACGAGTTGCTGTTCGAGCTCTACGACAACGAGGTGGAGTACACCCAGGACCTCTACGACGAGGTCGGGCTCACCGAGGACGTCAAGAAGTTCCTGCGCTACAACGCCAACAAGGCGCTGATGAACCTCGGGTATGAGGCGCTGTTCCCGCGCGACGAGACCGATGTGAACCCGGCGATCCTGTCGGCGCTGAGCCCCAACGCCGACGAGAACCACGACTTCTTCTCCGGCTCGGGGTCGAGCTACGTGATCGGCAAGGCCGTCAACACCGAAGATGAGGACTGGGACTTCTAGTCTTCGCACGTCAGGGCGATTTTCTCCACTAAAGGCGGACTGGAAACGGTCCGCCTTTAGCGTGGATCGGCGCGCGCTTCGAGGTGCCTTTGCCCACATTTCTCTACGCGCGGTACTCAGTGCGCGCCTGGCAATGACCAACATGACGATCGACGTCGTGGGTTATGACGGACATGTTCCCAATTCGCCGCCTGCTCTCGGCACTTCTGAGGTGTCGATCCTCTTGGCGCTAAGCCCGATGTCGAGCCCTATACGGCTAACATCTCGCCATGCCGTTGCAGATAGGGGACACTTTCGCCGGGTATCGGGTTCTGCGGTTGTTGGGATCCGGCGGCATGGGCGAGGTCTACCTGGTCCAGCATCCCCGCCTGCCTCGCCAAGAGGCGCTCAAAGTCCTCCGCTCAGATCTCTCCAATGACGCCTCGTTTCGGGAGCGGTTCATCCGTGAAGCTGACTTAGCCGCCGGACTACGCCACCCCCACGTAGTCGGCATCCACGACCGAGGCGAGCACGACGGGCACCTGTGGATCGCGATGGACTACATCGACGGCACTGACCTAGCCAACCTACTGGCACACCGTTACCCGACAGGTATGCCCCTCAGCCATGTCCTTCCGATCGTCACCGCAGTGGCCAGCGCGTTGGACTACGCCCACAAGAAGGGCCTACTGCACCGAGACGTCAAACCAGCCAACATCATCGCCGCGAACCTGGACACTGACGATCCCGATGTGTACCTCGCCGATTTCGGGATCGCTCGACCACTGGAGGACACCAACGGGATCACCACCACCAACATGACTGTCGGTACGGTCGCCTACGCGGCCCCCGAGCAGCTCATGGGCGAGCCGATGGACGGCCGAGCTGACCAGTAGGCCCTCGCCGCCACCACCTATCACCTCTTAACAGGCGCGCAGTTGTTCCCGAACTCCAACCCTGCCGTCGTCATCAGTCGCCACCTCAACGCACCATCACCAGCCATTGGCGACACCCGACCACAACTCGCATCTCTGGACCCAGTTCTATCCGCCGCGTTGGCCAAGGATCCTGACGACCGGTTCGAGTGCTGCTCCGACTTCTCCCGAGCCCTCACCGAAACCGCTGCTCCGCATACCTTGGGAGTCACCGCAGCGCCCACCACCCCCGCCCCAGCAGCCCGCAGGCCGCGAATCAATGCCGAAAGCGGTGGTGCTGCGCCTTGGGATGTCTTTAATAGCTTCGGGACTCGCTGGCTGATCGCCATCTCGATCGCGGCAGTACTGCTGCTACTGCTCGGTGCTGGCGGGGTGCTCTGGCGGCCATGGCAGGACCCGCAATCGAATACCTCGGCTATCTCATCGAGCGCTGCACCGATCAGTTCCACCACCGCGACGGCAGCCGCACCATCCTCGGCCCTGACTTCTGCTGCGCCGGAGCATCCCCCGACGAGTGCGGCGGGGACTCCTACGGAGGGTCGAACCCCGACGGTGTACACGCCCGATGACGAGTATCCGAAAATAGAAGGGGCGGACTGGGCCGACTACAGCAAGGCTATGGAGCAGGGGCTGTCGCGAAAGGGCTATGACCTGATGTCCGGGGTGACCTTCACCGATTCCGATGCCTGGGTGTGCGACTGGGATAAACGGGGTGCCGACCAGGCGGCGGTGGAGGACAGGCTGGTGGACAAGTACAACGGCCTTAGCTATGACGATGCCAGCGTGATCTACCGTTCTGCGATGGACTGGGTCTGTCCGCTGGCGGGTCCCACATCCATTCCCACGGTGTCGGCCACGGCTCCGTCCAACCCGAACGGCCCTGGGTGTTCGTCACAACGACCGGAGAAATGCGGCCCTTGGACGCCCGAACAAGCCGCGTTCGCCTGCAGGGCCGTGGCAGGTGGCGCTGACTACGTCACAGACCTCAAGCAGATGTTGATGAATCGCTACGGACTGGACGACAACAGCGCCTTCTTCCTCGGCAAGGAAGCGTGGTACAGCGTCAGCAGCGGCGGCTACATAAATACGGGAAGCATGGCCGACGGCCCACATCCCTTGTGTAACGACGTCATCCCCTGACACCGCTATCTTTCTGAGGCCTCGGCGTCTCTCGCTTGACCCTCTTCTCGGTCGCCGCGTACTTCAGGCAGTCAAACGCTTTATGGCCGGGCCGTCGAAGCCGCTTGGTTCATTCGTTGACCAATGTTGACCTGGGAATTAACCAAGAGTGAGTGTCGGAGCAACTGGCTACCATCCCAAATATGAACGCTGACCAGATGTACCGGCTGCGCATGATCCAACTTGTCTCACGGGTCACGGAACGTGCTGTGCGAACGTGGCCATTAGGCGAGTGGGCTTTGCTTCGGCGAGTGCTACCTGACGGTGGCAGTACAAACCCTGATCCTCGACGTTTCATGCCGGATAAGGGCAGCAGTTTGGCGCTGGACGATTTGGGGTTCACACCGGAACTCGACGCAATTGGTGAACACTTCGTCAGCTCGACAGCACGCTTCCCTGTGATGAGTGCAGCACAGAACCTGGTGGGTGCTGGGCAAGTACAGTCGGCAACCTTTCAGGAACATCGGACAGATGTTGCAGGCGCGGGATCACTGTGCCGGGCCGCACTTGAATCCTCGGCAAAAACAATCTGGCTACTCGCCGATCCAAGTCGCGAAGTGCGTCGTGCGAGGAGTCGTGGCCATACGATTCGAGAACGGTCCTATCAGGAACGGTTCATCAGCCTGGAAGAACAGATTCTGGAAAGGCGTACTGGCAGCGAACAGGCCAGTGCCTACGAGAACTTCGTGCGTCACCGTGACGAGTACAACGAACTACAAGAAGCAATCTCTAGCATGCCCGAGGACCAGATAGTCAAACCTCCGAGGAGTTTCGAAAAAACTGTCGAGTGGTCGGCAAAGTGGGTCGATGAAAACACGCCGCCCCACGCCTCCGAGCAGCTACCGAATGGTCTGACGCTCGGCGCGATGAGCTTCTACTCGGCAGGTTCAAGCTTCGTGCACGGGTTCAAATGGATGACCGACTACATCCGCAACGACGAAGATACTCTGAAGATCATCGCCGACGGGTTCGCTGCCGCTCTCATCATGACTGAGTGCGCGGTAGCGCTATTCGAGGCGCAGGCTACACATCCAGCCAGAGCATCTGTGCGAGAAAACTATCCAAAGTGGTTGGCCCCGACGGTGATGGAATGGATACCCCGCTACGCCAACGGATGAGTGTCCTACCTAACCGCCTCCGGAGAGCGCGAGTCCCCCGGTTCGGGCGCTGGGCAGCACCCGAACCTCCCCGGGTTTCTCTGGTTCGTGCTCACGTTCTGTCCACGTTCCACGCGAGTCCAGTAGTGAACCTGCGTCTCCTATTTCTTTGTGCACCAACGTCGTTTCGTCCTCGAGTCGAAGATATGCACATCAACCGCGACGCGACCGTTCAGCGCCGCAGCGGCGTGCGACTGCTGGTTCAGGTCTGGGAATAAATCCCAGCCAGCGGCCTTGCGGAATTGACGAGCACTTTTCCGTGGATAGTGCCCCTTGGGGTGGTGGACTTCGGATCGGCGTGGGTGCACGCGTGGTGATCAACGAGTCGTGGTGAATGCTAGGCGATTTGACGTGGTTCGGCGACGGGTTGGGCTGCTTGCTGTTTGGTGGCGATGACTTTGCGCAGTTCGGCCATGGAGACCTCTGACAGGTAGCGGCGGGTGACCTGCCATTCGTCGTGGGCTTCGATGACCACAGCGGTGGCCAGGCGCAGGAACGCCGCGGGGTTGGGGAAGATCTCCACGACATCGGCGCGGCGTTTGATCTCCTTGTTGAGCCGCTCGATCGGATTGTTCGACCAGATCTTCTGCCAATGGGTGCGCGGGAACGCGGTGAACGCCAGCACGTCGGTCTTGGCCTCATCCATCATCGCCGCCACTTTCGGAAAGCTCGACGACAGCGTGTCAGCGACCTGGTCCCACTGGGCGGCAACGTCGGCGGGGTCGGTGTGAGCGAAGATCGTCTTGACCGCCGCGGTCACCGCGGGGGCGTGTTTGGCGGCCACCACGCCGTGCAGATTGCGCATGAAGTGCACCCGGCACCGCTGCCACGACGATCC
Source organism: Mycolicibacterium confluentis (assembly GCF_010729895.1). Lineage (NCBI taxonomy): Bacteria > Bacillati > Actinomycetota > Actinomycetes > Mycobacteriales > Mycobacteriaceae > Mycobacterium > Mycolicibacterium confluentis. Next base: position 3,269,889 of record NZ_AP022612.1, on the reverse strand, counting down.
GGCGAACTGCTGGACCACGGCAGCCTTGAGACCGGCGTGGGCATCGGAGATCACCAGATGCACGCCGCTCAGGCCGCGGGCTTTGAGCGAGGCGAGGAACTCGCGCCAGAACTCAAAGGATTCGCTGTCACCGACGGCGGTGCCCAGCACCTCGCGGGTGCCCTCGATGGAGACCCGGTGGCCACCACCAGGGCTTGGGAGACCACATGCGCCCCGACACGCACCTTGCAGAATGTGGCGTCACAGAACACGTAGGGAAACGACGTGTGGGTCAGACTGCGGGTACGGAAAGCTTCGATCTCGCGGTCCAGGCCGGCGCAGATGCGCGAGACCTCCGACTTCGAGACACCCGAACCGACACCCATCGCGGTAACGAGGTCATCGACGCTGCGGGTGGAGACGCCGTGCACGTAGGCCTCCATGATCACCGCGTGCAGGGCTTTGTCGATGCGGCGGCGCCGTTCCAGCAGCGACGGGAAGAACGAGCCGGCCCGCAGCTTGGGGATCTGGATCTCGATGTCGCCAGCGGTGGTCGACACCGTCTTGGGTCGATGCCCGTTGCGGTGAGTGCTGCGTCCATCGGTGCGTTGGTAGCGGCCGGCGCCGATCGCCTCGGTGGCCTCGGCCTCGATCAACGCCTGCAGGCCGGCGCGGATCAACTCGGCGAATACCGCCCCGACATCAGCGGAGCGGAGCGCATCGAGCTGGGCCAGCAGGGCAGAATGGTCCTGGGTCATCGCGTGGTGTGTCCTTTGCTTGAGTCACTTTGGTCGGTAACTCAATGACCACTACGCGATGGCCCACCCCGAAGCCCTAATCACACACCGGACATGGTCCAGCCTGGTCGGCTTCAGCCCCGAAACCCCACCACACCAAGGGACTTACCCTTTCCGTGTGACGTCGGTGTGGGTGGGCTGTTGTCGATGTTTATGCTTCCCGGGCGGGTCAGCCACGCCGTTCGTACTGGCCATGCGGCGATCTGTACACGATTTCGTCATACCAACCAATGCATGAACTGTCGGTGCAGTGCCACCTCGTTTCGAAGCGGACGATGTGGTCGCAGGATGTCCCGCCACCTGCGAGTTGTGTTGGCCCGCAGCAGTGGTAACAGTTCGGTGGTGGTGTGTTCTCGTGAACATTCCGGAAGAAGGGCCCCTGCCGTCTCGGTTGGTAGGGCCTCCAATTCTGGGAATGGCAGCGCATCTCGGGGCGTCGGGGCAAAGCATCGTCGATTCGGAGATGTTGGTTGCCGACCGGGTGGTTCGGCCGAGCGCATTGGTCGGTCCCGTGTGACACTCGACCGATATTGACTAGGGTGCCCTCGGCGCTGCCCCGCAAGGGTTTCCGTCGCCTCGCGCGGGTGTTGCATGCGATTCTCTTTGTTTTCATCGATGACCTCCTGCTGATCGGAGAGAAAGAAAATCCCGGTCACAGTCCGCGACCGGGAGGACAGCGAGTAGCAGATGACTTGAGAAGGCCGGCGAAGCCGGACGCTGCCATGGGTGTTTGACGCGCAACAAAAAGGCCCGCCACCAATTGGTAGACGGGCCTAAGTAGATCCCTATCAATCACACCCTTGCGGGGCGAGAATCGGCACTTTGCAGCGCCGTCGTGAAGTGTAACACACGTCACTCGGCATGCTGGGGCGGTGCAACCCGGTACCTAGCTGGCGTTCACTGGTCTGGCGGAGAGCGCTCTGTCGTATCACTTATCCCCGGATCGATTTGTCGGCCTCCGTGTGTTGGACCCCGGCGGAGGCTAGGTGTTCTGGGTTCCGGCGCGTGACGGACCCAAAGTTGCTCGAAGTGATTTCCGCCAGGTATCCAGAAGTCCCTGCTGTGGAATCGCTGCACTCGACGGAGTAGGCGCGGAAAGCGCAAGACCGGGCACGGACTTCTAGCCCACCGGAATGCTCGCGGTCACCGTGGTGCCCTCACCCGGCACACTGCTGACCTGAAGCTGACCGGACAGCGCCTCGACGCGGTCGCGCAGGCCCACCAGGCCTGAGCCGCCGCCGGGGGTCGCACCACCCACTCCGTCGTCGATCACCGACAACCGCAGCACGCCCTCGTCGAGGTCGGCTGCCACCGTGACGAACTCGGCCTCGGCGTGCTTGGCCGCATTGGTCAGCGATTCGGCGATCACGTAGTACGCCGCCACCTCGACGGGTTCGGGCAGTCGGCCGTCGACGCGAACGTCGAGTTCGACGGGCACGGGGGAGCGGCGGGCCAGCGTCTTGATCGCCGGCGCCAACCCGCCCTTGGACAGGATCGCCGGATGGATGCCGCGCGAGAGTTCCTGCAGATCGGCGTACAGGCCGGCCAACCCGTCGACGATTGTGGTGAGTTCGCCGCGCAGGCCGTCCTGATCCTCAGGCACGCCGGCTTGGGCGGCCCGCAGTGCAAGCCCCAGCGAGACGATGCGCTGCTGCGCGCCGTCGTGCAGATCGCGTTCGAATCCGCGGCGCGCCTGATCGGCAGCCGCCACGATGCGGGCCCGCGAGGCGGTCAACTCGGCGCGCGTCTCGGCGTTGGCGATCGCGGTCGAGATCAGGTCGGCAAAATCGCCGATATGGGCTTCGGCCTGAGCGGGCAGCGCCCAACTGGCCGGTGACCCGGCGACGAGGGCCGCCCGCACTGCGCCGTCGATCACCAGCGGCACGCCGGCCGCCGAGCGGATGCCGATCTGGCGCAGTCGAGCCGCGAGTTCACCCTCGGCGCCGTGGTAGTCCTCGATGCGTGCGGCGGCCCCACCGGCGCGGATACGCGCCGTGACGCTGTCGCCGTCCAGTGAAAAGCGCTCTCCAGCAATGAACTTGGTGGCGCCGGGGCGGTCCGTGCTGGCCAGCACCACACAGTGGGCGGGCTCCTCGAAACGCAGCAGCGTCACATGGTCGACACCCAGACTCTGCGCGAGTTCTTTCACCGCCACCGGATACACCTCGTCGGGCGCGGCGCCGCGCGCCACCATGGTCGCCACCCGGCGCAACGCGGCCTGCTGGGCCGCCAGCGCGTCGGCCTCGCGGCGACGCGCCTCGGCCTCGGCGGCCCGAAGACGTGCCTGTCCCACAAGGACATTGGTCAGCAGCGCCAGCGTGAGGAACACCAGCACCGCGGGCACGAGGGTGCCCCGACCCTCGAGGTGGAAGTAGACGTAGAGCAGGGCACTGGTCAGCGACATCGCCACCGCCAACCCGACATCCCAGCCCGCCGAGATCACCAGCACACCGAGCAGCAGGAGTGCGCCGAAGGCGTTGTCGGGTGCGACCTGTTTGAGCGCCAGCACCAACAGGGTCTCGGCGATGATGAACCCGAGGGCGACCACGATTCCCCAGCCCAGCGGACGTGGGTTGGGCCGAACGAGTTGCGCCAACAGGCCTTGTGACACCGATCGCCAGTTCACCGATCCGATGCTAAGCGCAAATGCGGCCGGAATCTTTCCGGTTAGCGGTAATGACGCATGCCCGCGCCGATGAGAAGCTGGGGACATGTTGAGTTCGGCGACCACTGCCGTGCGCTGTCTGATCGTCGACGACAGCGCCGCCTTTCGCGATGCCGCCGTGACGATGTTGGCCCGGGGCGGCATCACGGTGGTCGGCACGGCCCAGAACGGTGCCGAGGCGGTGCGCCAGAACACCGAACTGCGACCCGATGTCGCGTTGGTGGACGTCGATCTGGGTGCCGAAAGCGGTTTCGACGTCGCCGAAGAGCTCTCCGGTGTCGCGGTCATCCTGATCTCCACGCATGACGAACAGGATTTGATCGATCTCATCGCGGACAGTTCGGCGCGCGGTTTCCTGCCCAAGTTCGCACTGTCGCCCGACGCGATCCGGGGGGTGCTGTCCCGTTGAGGCTCAGCGCGCGTCGAGGAACATGATCACGGCCCGCACCCGGCGGTGATCGTCGCCGGTCTCCGGCAGGTTCAGCTTCGTCAGGATGCTGCGGACATGCTTTTCGACCGTGCCTTCGGTGACCCACAGTCGCCGACCGATACCCGCATTGGACAGGCCCTCTGCCATCAACGACAACACTTCACGCTCGCGCTCGCTGAGCGCGGCCAGTGGGTCGTTGTGCCGGCGCGCCGACACGAGTTCGGCCACCAGCGCCGGATCGACCACCGAGCCACCGTTGGCGACGCGCTGCAGGGTGTCGATGAAATCGGTGACGTCGGTGACCCGACTCTTGAGCAGATAGCCGATGCCGTGCCCGCCCGCGAGGAGTTCGGTGGCGTGCTCGACGTCGATATGCGCTGAGAGCACGACGATTCCGACGTCGGGGTAGTCCGCTCGGATGATGCGCGCGGCGTCCAGACCCTCGGTGTTGTGGTCGGGTGGCATCCGAATGTCGGTGAGCACCAGGTGCGGTTGCGCCTCGCGCACCTGGCTCAGCAGTTCGGTCGCGTCTCCGGCCTGGCCGATGACGTCGAACCCGGACCGGCTCAACAGACTGGCCAGGCCCTCCCGAAGCAACACGTCGTCGTCGGCGACGACGACCTGCAGAGCGCCCATCACGTCCTCCCCGGCGTCAACTTGGATGCGGCGAGTCATTGTCGCACTTATGGATGCCAGCAGGTAGTGCGAACGGTGGTCAACTGCGCAGACACCGAGGTCGACCTGGGGGAGGGTTTAGGTGTCGAGTCCACCGGTCATCGAGGAGATCGCAATGACTGCAGCCCTGTCCCGCTCCACACACTCCGTCTCACTGCACGATGGTGAGATCGTCGAGGAGTCCGAACTGGGCTCGATGCGCCGGGTCACCGTGGACAACCTGCCGATCCTGAAACGGCTCTCGATCAAAAGGCTTGTGCTGAATCCCGGGGCCATGCGCACTCCGCACTGGCACGCCAACGCCAACGAACTCACCTACTGTGTCGCGGGCACCGCGTTGGTGTCGGTGCTCGACAACGGCAGCAGGTTCTCCAGCTTCGTCGTCACGGCCGGGCAGATGTTCCACATCGACTCAGGTTCGCTGCACCACATCGAGAACATCGGCGCGGGCGTCGCCGAGTTCATCATCGCCTTCCGCAGTGAACGTCCCGAAGACTTCGGCTTCGGCGCCACATTGGGTGCGTTCAGCGATGCCGTGCTGGGCAACACCTATGACCTGCCCGCCGCGGACTTCGCCCAGATCCGCCGCG